>DASTCT010000105.1:0-27589 GCA_035710845.1 Candidatus Angelobacter sp. | reverse complement strand
GCTGGCCGGGTACGGACACCAGGAAGTCCCATTTGAGAAGCTGGTGGAGGAATTGTCGCCGCAACGGGACCTGGGCAGGACGCCGTTGTTCCAGGTGATGTTTGCACTGCAGAATGCGCCGTTGCCGGAGCTGAGAATCGGTCAAGCCACCCTCGCTCCCTTCGACTTCGAAAGTGGAACTTCAAAATTTGATTGGACACTCTCCCTGGAAGAAATCAGCGCAGGCCTTTTTGGTTTGCTGGAATACAGAACAGACCTGTTCGATGCGACAACCATCCGGCGCATGCTAACCCATTATCGCTCCATTCTTGCTGCGATTGCTGCCGATGCAAAGATGCCCCTCGATCTTATTCCGTTTCTTGGTGAAGCCGAACGCCGTCAGTTGACGCTTGAGTGGAACAATACGGCGCACCTCTGGCCCAGCGAACGATGGGTACATGAGATGTTTGAGGACCAGGCCGTTTTAACGCCTGGGGCGCTAGCTGTAGAGTTTGGGGCGCATCGGTTGAGCTATGCGGAGCTTAATAAACGCACCAATCAGCTGGCGCATTACTTAAGGAAATACGGTGTCGGGCAGGAGGTGCGCGTTGCCGTCTGTATGGAACGCAGCCTCGAATTGGTCATCAGCCTGATGGCAGTCCTGAAGGCCGGAGGCGCTTATGTTCCGGTCGACCCTGAGTATCCGGCGGAGCGCATCAAACTCATGCTGGAAGATGCAGAAGCGCCGGTCATTTTGAGCCAGGCGAACTGCGTGAAAGCGTTGGCTTCTGCCACCGGTAAAGTAGTGGCGGTGGACTCTGATTGGTCGAACATCAGCAGAGAGAGCAGCGCCAATCCCAGGATCGCGGTCGAGGCGGAGAATCTGGTCTACGTAATCTATACATCAGGTTCTACGGGGCATCCCAAAGGCGCGATGAATGCACACAAAGGCTTGAGGAATCGCCTGTTGTGGATGCAGCATATGTATCGCTTGGAGGAAAGCGACCGCGTGTTGCAAAAGACGCCATTCAGCTTTGATGTCTCCGTGTGGGAGTTCTTCTGGCCATTAATGGTGGGTGCCGGTTTGGTCGTGGCTCGACCGGGAGGCCATCAGGATCCAGAGTACCTGGGTGAAACCATACGAGCATGCAAGGTGACCACATTACATTTTGTCCCATCCATGCTCAAGGTTTTTCTCGACTCCAATGCGATGGAGAATTGCAGCGGGGTCCGGCGCATCATTTGCAGCGGTGAAGCTCTGGGACAGGATGTTGCCAAAAAGTGTATCGAACGGATTCCTGCGCAATTGCACAATCTTTACGGACCTACCGAAGCATCCATTGACGTTACCTACTGGCACTGTCAGAAAGCAGACATTGGAGTGCCGATTGGACGCCCTATAAGTAATATCCAGACCTATGTGCTCGATGAACAGATGGGGCTGGCGCCTATCGGAGTGGCTGGCGAATTGTATCTTGGGGGCGTTGGCCTGGCTCGCGGGTATTGGCGCCGCAGTGATCTTACCGCGGAAAAATTTGTGCCCGACCCATTTGCCATTGAATCCAGCGGGCGTTTGTACCGGACAGGGGATTGGGCCAGGTGGAAATCCGATGGTTCCATTGAATACATTGGCCGCCGTGATGAGCAGGTGAAGCTGCGCGGAAACCGGATCGAGCTGGGTGAAATTGAAACGGCTTTACGACACCATTCAAACATCAAAGATGCAGCAGTTGTTGTAAGCCAGGACGCGGCGGGAGAGAAGCGGCTCGTGGCCTACTTGGTGCCACAAAAAGCCCAGATTCCATCGCAGACACAGCTGCGCAAATACCTTGCGGACAAAATGCCGGACTATATGGTGCCAGCCGTGTATGTTCAGTTGGCTGAGTTCCCCTTGTCCCCAAATGGAAAGTTGGACAGACGTCGTTTGCCGGCAACGTCCATGGAACAGGTGTTGTCTGAAAACGTATATGTTGCACCTACCTCTCCTATAGAGGAATTGCTGCTGGGGGTATGGGAAGATGTTCTCGGCTTTAAAAAAATTGGCATTCAGGCAAATTTCTTTGCTCTAGGCGGCCATTCTTTGTTGGCGACACGTGTTACAGCCCGCATTAAAGACATATTCAAAGTAGATGTTCCCTTGCGTAGGCTGTTTGAATCCCCAACGGTTGCTGCACTGTCTCAAATCATTGAGAGCGCAATCCAGGCCAAGGCATCCGGCAAGGATATTGTCTCTGCGCCGGAGTTGGAACCGGTTACCCGGGACGGGAATTTGCCTTTATCCTTCGCCCAGCAACGTCTGTGGTTTCTCAATCAACTCACTCCTGAGGACACTTCCTACAATGTTCCTGGAGCTATTCGCATCGACGGCCCGCTGGATGTTCTGGCTCTGGAACAAAGCCTGCAAACAATTGTCCAGCGGCATGAAGTTCTGCGCACGTCGTTCGTTGAGTTCGAGGGCGAGCCGCGCCAGGTGATTGAAGAAATTCTGGAATTACACTTGGCTCAGGCCGATCTTAGCGCCCTGGCAACGGACGGACAGGAAGCCGAAATCCTCCGGCTGGCCGAAGAAGAAGCGCACCTGCAGTTTGATCTGCGGCGTGCTCCCATGTTCCGGGCCAAACTGCTCTGCTGCGGTGAAGAGAGCCATGTTTTGCTGATGACTCTACACCACATTGTTTCTGACGGGTGGTCCTTGGGAATACTCGTGAAGGAACTTACAGCCTGCTATGAAGCATTCACGAATGACCAGCCATCCACGTTGCCTGTCCTGCGTGTTCAATATGCTGATTTCAGTGTATGGCAGCGGAAGTGGCTTTGCGGCAGGGTTCTGGAACAGCAAGTTGCTTACTGGAAACAGCATTTAAAAAATACGCCGCCTGCGCTGGAGTTGCCAACGGACCGGTCCAGACCGCCTGTGCAGACCACCCATGGAGCGCAGAAGGACGCATCTCTCGATGCCGAGCTTGCAGCTGCAGTAAAACGCTTTGCACGGGAGCAGGGTGTCACGGTATTTATGACATTACTGTCTTCGTTCCAGTCCCTGCTCTATCGCTACACCGGGCAGGACAATATTTTGGTGGGAACGCCGATTGCTGGACGGACGCGTGTTGAGATTGAAGGGTTGATTGGATGCTTTGTAAATACGCTGGTGATGAAAGCAGAGTTTGCCGGCAATCTGACATTTGCCGGCCTCATGCAGCAAGTGAAAGAGAGCACGTTGGAAGCGTATACCCACCAGGATTTGCCGTTTGAAAAACTGGTAGACGAACTTGCGCCGCAGCGTGATCTCAGCCGCTCTCCGCTCTTTCAGGTGATGTTTGTTTTACAGAACGTGCCAGCTTCAGAATTGCGCCTGGGAGAAGCGAAACTGCGAAGAATAGAGCTTGGCACAAAGCGAGCCAACTTCGACCTGGAGTTGGTATACAGTGAAGACGATGTCGATGGAATTCAAGGGTATTTGGAGTACAACACCGACCTTTTTGATCTCTCTACCATCGACCGCCTGCTGGGACATTACCGGCAGCTCCTGCAATCGTTGCTCGCTGAACCGGGGAAGCCGATCACTGCACTGCCTTTGTTGACAGGAACGGAGCGCCGGCAATTACTGTACAGCTGGAACGATAGTTTTCAAAAATTGCCGGAAAATGTCTGCTTCCATCAAGTGTTTGAACAACTGACAAAACAAACGCCAGAAGCTGTGGCTGCAAGCTGCGGAGAAACATGTATTACTTATCATGAGTTAAACGCACGCGCTAATGGTCTTGCCTCCTGGCTAAGAAAGAAGGGTGTCAATCCAGAGGCGATTATTGCCTTGCTCATGGATCGGAGCATTGATTTTCTTGTTTGCATGCTTGCAGTATTCAAGGCAGGTGGCGTCTATCTTCCACTGGACCCCAAACATCCTGTGCAAAGGCAGTTGCAACTCCTGAGGCAAAGTTGTGCGACCCATGTGATCAGCGCGGCGGATATGACGCGTGAACTTGAAACATCCCAGGAATGGAATGAGGCATTGCGTCCGGCCTTTTTCCATATCGAGGATCTTGGCCTGTTGCCGGATTCGGATATAGCTCCAGATGCAGTTAGCGATCCTGCCCACGCCGCTTATGTCATTTATACTTCAGGTTCAACTGGGACCCCCAAAGGTGCGGTAATTGAGCACCTTGGAATGCTGAATCATCTATATGCGAAAGTTAAGGATCTTTGCCTGCAGGCCTCTGATGTTATAGCTCAGACAGCCTCCCAATGTTTTGACATTTCCGTCTGGCAATTCCTGGCTCCGTTGGTTGTTGGAGCTCGCGTCGCAGTTTTTCCTGATTCGATTGTTGCTGATCCGAAAGAGTTGTTCGATTACGCGATTTTGTTAAGAGTCACTATTCTTGAGATTGTTCCATCATTGCTGCGTGCGGCTTTAGAGGAAATCGAAAGTGGAAGAATGCCTGCACCCAGATTCTCGACCTTGCGATGGCTTTTGCTGACAGGCGAGGCATTGCCTTCTGAGCTGGTGCGCCGCTGGCTGCAACACTTTCCTGACATTCCGATCATGAACGCCTATGGACCGACAGAATGTTCTGATGACGTGGCGCACTACGGCATTCATGCTGGAGCATCATTCGAGTGCGCTCAGGCGCCCATCGGAGTTCCCATCATCAATACTCAACTGTTCGTGCTCGATGAGCAGATGGAACCCGTGCCGGTAGGAGTCCCAGGCGAGTTATATGTCGGCGGAATCGGGGTTGGCCGCGGATATCTGCATGACCCCATGCGGACTGCGCAGGCCTTCGTACCCGATGATTTTTCCGCGCGAGATGGAGCGCGCTTGTACCGCACCGGTGATCTTGTGCGGCGCCTGCCGAGCGGAGAAATCCTCTATCTTCACCGCACGGACCACCAGATCAAGATGCGCGGCTTCCGTATCGAGCTAGGCGAAATTGAAGCGGCCCTGGAACGACATCCTGACGTGCTCCAAGCCGCTGTTGTTATGCACCAAGACCAGAGACAAAGTCAACGCCTGGTCGCTTATCTGGTCACCAGAAAAGAGGTGACAGCCGGCGCATTGCGCGATGCGCTGCTCCAGGGACTCCCTGAATATATGGTTCCTTCCAACTTTGTAGCTTTGCCTGCACTGCCTTTAACAGCGAACGGCAAACTCGATCGTAAGGCCCTGCTGCCTCCTCCTGAAACAAAGCATGCTGTCATAGGGCCGCGCAATCTGATCGAAGCCAGGCTGGCGGAGATATGGAAGCAGGTGCTGGCTATCAGCTCAGTGGGCGTTGATGAAAACTTCTTCCAGATTGGCGGGCACTCGTTGATTGCTGTGCGAATGATGGCGATGATTCGGAATCACTTCCAAAGATCGCTTCCGTTGGCGAGCCTGTTCCAGAATCCCACTATTGCGTCGCTGGCGCGGATGCTGGCGCAAAAAGAAGCCCAGGAAGACCGCATTCTGGTTGTAATCCAATCGCAAGGCGGCGGAACGCCGTTTTTCTGCGTACATCCTGTGGGCGGAGGAGTGCTCTGCTATGCCGAGCTTGCGCATGAGTTAGGGCAAGACCGGCCTTTCTACGGATTGCAATATCCCAGGCCAGGAAGCGTCAGCGGACCGCTCGAAAGGATTGAAGATTTGGCCGTTCTTTATATTCGTGAGATCAGGCAAGTACAGCCGCGCGGGCCGTACCTTCTGGGAGGTTGGTCGATGGGAGGATTAATCGCGGTGGAAATGGCGGCACAGCTTATGCGCGAGGGCGAGAGCGTGAAACCGTTGGTATTGTTTGATACGTATCCTGCGCAAAGCGGAACAGCCATGGGTGGAGAAGAGTTGCCTATTTTGGCCTTGTTTGCGGCTGATATTTGCCGGCTGCTAGGCCGCGATCATGAAATCCTGCGCGAGCGTTTCCTGCAGCTTGCGCCAGGCGACCAGGAACAGTGGCTATTGCAGGAGCTAAAGAATGAAGGCATTCTTGCGCATGATGCTTCAGCACAAGAGATGCAACAGATGCTGGACATCTTTGCCCATAATATCAGCGCGTCTGAAAACTACTCCCTGCCTCAACATCTGGACCGCATTTTGTTCTTCCGGGCTGCCGATACCGCAGCAGGAAAAGCCCTTGTGGAGCACTGGGAAACAGCAACGGGATCAACTATTGATTTCCATGTTGTGCCTGGGGACCATTACACCATGCTGAAACACCCTAATGTCGCAGTAGTTGCGGAGCATATGAAACGCTATTTCCAGGAAATCGATAAAGAGCGGCCGTTGACCATGCAGGCTTGATCAGTATTGCCAATCAACTTGCGGCTTCATTCGTTGCGTATGGTTGCAAGGGGATCGACCCTCATTGCCCGGCGAGCCGGAATATAACTCGCCAGCAACGCAATCAATGCGAGAAACAACGCAACCAAGGCGAGCGTGCTGATGTCAACGGCCTTCACTTCAAAGAGAAGCCCTTGCATAAAGTGACTGAGGGCCAGCGCTCCGAGCAGTCCGGCAACGATCCCGATTGTAGCTAGTCCCATGCCGTGTTTGAGCACCAATTGCAAGATATGGTTCTGCTGTGCTCCCAGCATCATCCGTATGCCGATATCGTGAGTGCCTTCCGTCACCAGGTTTGATAGCACTCCATAAACGCCGATAGAAGACAAAATAAGTCCCACCAGCGCAAAAGCCCCCAGCATCATAACGGAGAACCGCTGGCGTGCAAGCGAGCGATTCAGCCGATTTCCCATGGTATCGATGTCGTAAATTGCAACATCAGGATCTACTGAACGTATTGCCTGGGTGATCTCCTCTGTAAGGCTCGCAGGATCTTTAGAGGTACGAGCGACAATATACGCGTTGGCGGCAAATTGCTGTTGATACGGATAGTACACGACAATGCGACTCTCTAGATCCAGGCCATATTGTTTTACACTGCCCACCACGCCCACCACGGTGCTCCATGGAATCTCCGGGCTGGATGGCCGGACTTTTTTGCCAATGGGGTCTTGTTTGGGCCAGAAACGGTCCGCCATTTTTTCGTCGATAACGACCACGAGCTGGCTGCTCAGAATGTCAGCAGGGGTGAAAAACCTGCCTTTTTTAATTGGAATGCCCATCGTCCGAAAATAGGCGGGTGATGCGATGCGTTGATCGGCCTGTATTTCTGGTTCATTTGCTGGTGGCGTATAGCCCTGCACATCAATCGTCCCCCATCCTCCGGCCGCAGCCATCGGCAGGGAGGAAACATAGCCTACAGAGATGAGCCCGGGAAGATTGCGTACGCTGTCATCAAGAGCTTGATAGAACTGGATCGTGGGTTTGTCTTCTTTATACTTCGGATCTGTCAAAGAAAGTCTCATGGTAATGAGGTGATCAGGATCGAATCCCGGAGAGACCTGGAGGAGACGAACAAAGCTTCGTATCAATACGCCAGCTCCCGCCAGCAGCATGAGGGAGAGCGCAATTTCAACCACCGCGAGCGAACTGCGGACTTTGTGGCGTCGCGGATCAAAACCACCGGCGCCGTGAGAGCTTCGTCCGCCAGCTTTGAGAATGGAGTTCAAATCTGTTTTCAAAACCCGAAGAGCCGGCGCCAAGCCAAAAATGGTTCCTGTAAAAATCGAAATGGCCACCGTGAAGAGCATTACAGAGTGATCGAGACCAATTTCATCCAAACGGGGAATATTTCCCGGATTAAACGCGCGGACCGCAGTCAAACTGAGTGCTGCAAGCTCCAGGCCGGCGGTTCCACCGAGCAGTCCGAAAAGGATGCTCTCGGTGAGAAGCTGGCGCATCAACCTGCCACGCCGTGCACCAAGAGCAGTGCGAACTCCCATCTCCTTTTGCCGCCCAACCGCGCGCGCCAGCAGCAGGTTCGCAATGTTGGCGCATGCGATCAGGAGAATAAAAGCTACGGCCCCAAAGAGCATGAGTAACGTATGATGAACGTTGCCCACAACCTGGTCGAGCAGAGGAACTACCCTGATCGTGAACGTGCGATCGCGCTGATCACGTTCCCGTATGTGCCTAGCAATAATGTCAATGTCAGCTTGTGCGGCTTTCAAATTTACGCCAGGCTTAAGCCGGGCCAGGATATTGTAAGTTTCCTGGCTGTAGTCATTCAACAAACCAGCGGTGAAAGGCAATGGTAGGAAGACTTCGGCTTCCTGCAGGCCGCCGTTTGTGGGCATCTCCTCATGGCTTAAGGAAAAATTCGGTCCCAAAACGCCGACCACAGCATAAGATTGTCCATCGATCGTCACATTTTTTTGCAGTATGCCAGGATCAGCTCCAAAAAGGCGGCGCCAGATGCCATAGGTGATTACCGCTGTGGCCGGTTTGCCCGGCGTGTCCTCTTCTGGCAGAAAGATGCGTCCCATCAGAGGTTCTGCCCCCAGCAACCGAAGCAGTGCTGAAGATGAGCGTACTGCCTCAATTCTTTCTGGACGCTTGAAGCCCGTAAGAGTAGCGTTTTTGCCGATCGCCAATGCCAGCTCTTCAAATGCCTGGCTCTGCTTTTGAATATCGTTGAACTGGCCGGGCGACGGCCAGTCCTGTGCAATGCCCTCTCCCGGCGAACTGAGCCACAGGATTACAAGCTGATCCGGCTGGGGATAACGCAGTGGATGAAAGAACAGAGCATTCATGATGCTGAACATCGCTGTGTTCGCACCGATGCCAATCGCCAATGACAAGACAATCACTGCCGTCAAGGCGGGAGTTTTCAACATCATGCGGAATGCGTAGCGGAGATCTTGAATCAAGAGTCGCATAAGCTGTCCTAGGCGCAATTCGGTTGCTTATTCACCAGGCTTGCGCGTCTGAAAGCGCGAAATCACCCCTGTATTGCTCCTGTAACGTGATTGAGTTTATAGCAATAACGGATCACTAGGACAGGCAAATGCGCAACAGGTAAATAATATGAAGGGACTGTGAACAGTTCCAAAACGGTAATCCATTTATAGTTAGTTCATGATTTTATGAATAGATACTGTGCGCTGAAGATATAATACAAGTCTGCACCAGAGGAGGTAGCAAGTGATCGATTGCCTTCTAATTGGTTTCAATGATCCAAACTTCAACGAATATGTATCTATGGTTCGTTCGATGGGAGTTGATTCCGGTGGGTATCGTGACTTGGCCCTCGCCTTCCGGGAGTATGAAGGAAATGCCTGCCGCAGTATGGATTTCTTGAATCTATTCAAATCAGGGAATTCAGACGCGACCGGACACAATTTTAATAATGCAGATTTTCTCTGGCCAGTCCTGACTTATCTGGGCACATACTTAAAGCGCCGCGGACTTACATTCGACTATATTCGGCTATATCAAGAAGACAAGGAAAAGCTACGCCGGTTGCTTATAGAAAACCAGGTTGGTTCCATCGCGATTACTACTACACTCTATGTAACACCCCATCCCATTTTGGAAATAGTTGATTTCGTTCGCCGTATTGATAAAAGTGTTCCGATTATCCTGGGTGGCCCATATATTATTAATCAATCTCGTACAGCCGAAAGAGAAGATGTCGAGCGGCTGTTCCGATATCTGGACGCTGATTATTTTGTGATCAGCTCAGAAGGTGAGGAGACATTAGCCCTCCTGCTCAATACTTTAAAGAATTATGGCAACCTTGAGCTGGTGCCGAATTTGGCTTTTAAGCAGGGAGATCATCTGGTTTTCACATCCACCAAAGTAGAATCGAATGCCCTGGCGGAAAATATGGTGGATTATTCGCTTTTTCCCGCCAACGACATGGGGCAATTTGTCACCTTGCGTACCGCCAAGTCTTGCCCTTTTGCGTGCGCATTCTGTGGATTCCCGCAGCGCGCGGGGACATATACCTATATGAAGGTTGAGGATGTTGAACAGGAATTCGATCGGATCAAGGCTGTGAGTGGCGTAACCACACTTACATTCCTCGACGATACTTTTAATGTTCCTAAGGCGCGGTTCCGGGACATTATGCGCATGATGATCCGCAACAATTATCAATTTAAGTGGAACAGCTTTTATCGTTCCGACCATGGCGATAGGGAAACCATTGAGTTGATGGCACAAGCTGGCTGTGAGGGAGTGTTTTTGGGCGTCGAATCGGGAAGCGATGAAATGCTGGCGCGAATGAACAAGACAGCCCGGCGAAAAAATTATTTGCAGGCGATACCAGACTTTCGCCACAATGGGATATCCACGTACGCTTCTGTGATCGTGGGATTCCCCGGTGAAACCAGAAGTACGCTCGCAGAGACAATCTCCCTGATTGAAGAAGCACAGCCGGAATACTACCGCGCACAACTATGGTATTGCGATCCGGTTACACCAATATGGAAGGAGAGAGAAAAGTACAATATTCAAGGTTCCGGATTTAGTTGGACGCACAGTACGATGACTGCGGCTGAAGCATGCTCTTGGATTGAACGCATGTTCCTGACCATAGAAGGATCCACGTGGTTGCCCCAGATGGGTTTCGAGCAGTGGAGCACTTTTTATTTGCAGAGGATGGGACTGAGTAAGCCGCATATGCTGACATTCCTGCATAGCTTTAATTCGGTAATCAAAGAAAACCTTCTCCATCCCCAAAAAAGTCAGATCGATGAAAAGCTGCTCGCGGGCATGCGTCAGAGTTGCCAGTTCGGCTCAAATGAGGCCCCGGCGCGTGATCATCTCAACGGATGGTCGGGAAGCGAGATCAAGAATGGAGTGGAATTTTGGCATCAGGAATTTGTACGTATTCGCGAGACATCGATTGAGCAGGGGAAAGGGCGGACCGCGGAAGGTGTTTATAAGATGAAGGTTCCGCCAGAAGCGCTGAATGCTGCCACAAGAGGCGCGGGAACATCTTCTAGCGCTGATGCACTCACAGCAGCTGTAGCGTCTGCCCTCTGTAGTTTATGTCGCCGCCCCAGTTCCATGATGGTGGCAGTTCACGATGGGACAGAAATACGATTTCCGCTGCTGGCATATGATATGGAGTTGTACAGCGCAATAGGCGTGCAAAATGCAGTTGCAAAGGTGAAGACAAACAGGAACTACCTGCGTTTTCTGGACTATGCTCTGCGCGAATTCGCAGTGCTCTCGGATGAAAAGCAGGCGCCTGCTCTTTTTGAGAGCTATTTGGAAATCTCAGACTTGCGGACCGGCCGCGCACAGAAGAGTACGGAAGATGATGGGCAGCAGTATCTGCCACGGTTCGTGGTCAGCGCATCGATACTCCAAGATCGGGTATCCATCAGCATCAGCCGTTGCGACCCGCAGATCCCACCCGTGGTGTCAGAAAGCCTGGGAGCGGCAATCATGCTTGCTCTTGAACAGATCGGAGACGAGTCCTCACAGCCTGGCTCAAACAGCATTCCAGGCCATGCCGAGCTGGAAGCCGCGAGTCATTACTGACAGATATCCGTCATTGGACGTTGCCGCATTGCAATGGGAGCATTACCTGACAGGGCGAAGCTTTCTCTGATAGGCTAGTCAGGAAATTTATCTTAATGATGAGATCGATTTTCAAATATTTCTGATGGAAAAGCGTGACTGGCCCAAGGTTGCTGTTGTTGGCGCCGGTGCTGTCGGATCTTTTTTTGGCGGAATGCTTGCCCGCGCGGGTATAGCGGTTACATTGATTGGCAGAGCTCCGCATGTTGAAGCGATTAACCGTTGCGGTTTGTTCGTCGATAGTATTCATTTCCAGGAAACTATTTCCATTGCAGCCTCAACCAGCCTTGCGGTATTGCACGACGCAGCGGTGGTTCTTATCTGCGTTAAGAGCGGGGACACTGAAGATGTGGCCAGAGAAATTGTAGACTGCCTCGCTCCGGGTGCTATTGTCCTCAGTCTTCAAAATGGTGTTAATAATGTGGAGCGCATTCGTGCGGCAAGCGGCATAGAAGCGCTGGCAGCCGCAGTCTATGTTGCTGTGGAAGTTGCCGCTCCCGGAAGAATCAGGCATACGGGAGCAGGACATCTGTCGATTGGAGATTTTTGGAAGCGGAGCCATGTGGATACGCGCTGGCGCCAGGCTCTGGAGGAAGTTGCTGCTCTTTTCGCGGGTGCAGGAGTACCATGCAGGGTCTCTGAAGACATTCATGTGGATCTTTGGACCAAGCTCGCCATGAATTGCGCTTACAATGCGCTTTCGGCTGTGTGCCAGGCAAAATACGGCCGGTTGTCGGAAAATAAATGGACCCAGGAAATCATGAAGCAGATTATCATTGAGACAGTGGCTGTTGCACGGGCATCTGCTGTGGGGATTGCCTCAGCGGAGAGTCTGATGGAATCGGCATTGGAGTTGGGTAAAACAATGGCGCATGCTCTTTCCTCCACGGCACAGGACCTCCAGCGGGGGAAACCCACTGAGATCGATTCGCTGAATGGCTATGTTGTTCGCCGGGGTAGGGAGCTTGGCATAAGTGCACCTGCTAATCAGACCCTTCATGGCCTGGTCATGTGGCTCGCAGAGCACCGGGAATCGCAGAGGCTGGACACTCACAGTTAAAGCGGCCCATTGCTTTTACGCTGCAAGAATCACTTCTGTTCCCCATTCAATTTTCGTGAAGTAAAACGATGCAAGGCTCTCACTTTTCGCAATGGGCAGGATACGGGCGCGTCGTACGCCGTGACGCAAAGCATAGTTGCACGCTCCCAACTTCGATAACAGACTTTGCGGAATGGCAGGATCGCGGAGCAAATTCGCCAGTTGCTCGGAGTTGACCCATCGAAGAATGGATCCATCCGTACTGCGAATGCCTTCTTCACGGGTCAGGAAAATCAAGGCATCGGCATTCCATGCTACTGCGCATGATGCTGCTAGCTGATCGGCATCGATGCAGTAGTATTCATCATCCGGACCGAGGGCGAAATTCGCAATGACCGGTACACCGCCATTCTTGGTAATTACGTCAAGCCAAAACGGTTCCACCGAGGCCACTTCAACTCCGGCGCTGCTGGCAGCTTCCTGGTTGTTTGCCCCGCCATTGACCTTTCGGATTGGGCCGTGCTGCCTGCGCCGCTGCCGTGTGCGCACGATATTTCCGTCAGAACCAAAGAGCCCCACTGCGGTAGTGCTTGCCTTTCCCAGCATAGCAACCAGTGTTTTGTTCAATTTGGCCCCGGCCATCAGTTCCAAGTCACGTATGTATGAAGTGATCAATGGCTGCTCGGCCTGGGAACTCGATGCCGGATCAATGGGATGAACGGCGTCGAGCAAAACACGATTGCGCCCGTGAACCATGGTGACCGAGTGCTTTTCGCGCAGTAGTTCTGCGATTGCGTGCACAAAGTCATGCGAGGGCGATACCATCGCCAGATCGGTATTGCTGATTCTCACTACAAGCTTCACTGCAGTTCCATCTTCAAAAGTAGAACAAAATAAGCGCCGGATTTTTGTCAACGCTGCAGGTCATAGAAAAAATCGTCCACGGGAAGATATTGCTTGGTAGCCACAGCCCGTTCATAGACCCACTTACCTAAAGCAAGATCGAGTATGCCAAGTCCAAAGGGAGAAAAAATCACAGTCCGGGAATAGTCCGGCTTCTTTCTTCCCGTCATAATATCGGCGAGCGTGCCGGTTACAAACGACCTTCCTCCGCTAAGTTGTTCGGCTAAATGGGGAGAGGTGTCAGCGTGCATCACATGGTCCACGTCGTCCACAATGTTACAGGCGTCGAGCAGCAACTCGGGCGCCAGGTCCCGCAACGATATGTGTAGGATCAGGGGCTTATGTGCCAGAAGGCCAGGGTCATGGACATGAGGCTTTGCCGCCACGGTTGCAAATAAAACAAGATCGCTCGTCGTGAGCAGAGATTCGAGATCGGGAGCGATCGTCACTGCATTATGCCGTGAAGCGTCACATACTTGAGTGCTGAATTTTTCAGCTTCCGCACGTCGCGTATCATAGAGATTTACCATGTCTATTTCCCATTCTGTATTCAGCAAAAATTGATAGACATAGCGCGCGATCAACCCGCATCCGACAATTCCTAAAGAGGCTGCATGCCGACCTTTGCTGCTGAGGTGACAAGCCGCTAACACTGCCGAAGCAGCGGTGCGCGATGCTGAGATAATGGAAGCCTCAAGACAGGCGAAGGGATATCCGTGTTCATGGCTGTTCAGGATCAAGACCGCGGAAGCGCGCGGAAACCCCCGGCCGACATTATCTGGGTAGCTTGCGATCCACTTAATCCCTGAGATGTCCCAGGGTTGAGCTAAATGAGTCGGAAGGCCGATAATCCTGGCGTTCGGCCGGTCTGGAAATCTTAAAAAGAAACTTGCCGGGTTTACAGAGCGTCCGTCTCCGTGCGCGAGATAAGCCTCTCGAACCGCTTCCATACAGCCCGGAAAATCATTGTAGATAACATCCTGTACGGCGCGCCCTGTGATGATTGTGAACGGAAATTGGTTTACCAGGTTCGTGCTTGACATAATTAGCTCGCTACCGACGTAAGTGCTGCCATAGCCGTTTCTTTAAAATGAACTGCGGCCCATTCCGGATTGTAGACATTGTGCAGATAGGCTGTGCCACGATCACAACAGAGGAATAGGACTACTGGAGGCCGTTTCAGCTTTTTCCCATTGAAATAGCTCTGAATCGCGCTATAAACCGTACCAGTTGAGCCTCCGACGAATAGCCTATGACGCATCAGCAGTTCGTGGCAGGCAGATAAAGTATCTCTTTCCGAAACAATGGCTATGTCATCTATCAATGCTTGCCTTAAAAGAGGAGGCGTAATACTCGATCCGATGCCGGAAATATATCGTTTCTTGGGCTTCTGCCCAAAAATTACCGATCCCTCCGCATCCACGGCGATAATTCGCACATCGGGGTTGTGTTCTTTCAATGCGCGGGAGACTCCGGAAATAGTGCCTGCTGAACTAACACCTAGAAATACATACTCCACCTTTGGCAAATTGCGCAGAATCTCTTGGCCGGTCAGCCTATAGTGGGCATCCATGCCATCTGGATTCTCATATTGATTGGTCCAAAAACACTCGGAGATCTCAGCTTTCAACGTTTGCACCATGCGCAGCCGCGTTTTGAGATAGCCGCCTGTCTCATCACATTCATCCACTTTTACAACTCGGCCGCACATGGAGCGCAGATAAGCTTCATAAGCAGGAGGCACAACAGGATCGAGAACAGGGATGAACTGCAGTTTCAAAATACGGCAGAATGATGCTAATGCACAAGCAAAGTTGCCGGAAGATGATTCGATGATGGTCGTGTCTGGCCCAATTTCACCGCGCTCAATGCCGCGTTTGAGAATCCAGAATGCTGGTCGATCTTTAATACTGCCGATACCATTTAAGAATTCGAGCTTTGTGTGCAACATTAGATAACTATCTTGCAGCTCGATAATGGGGGTCTCTCTAATAATTCGTTCGCCTACCGCAAGCCGCTCAAGTAGCTGTTGACGATAAGTCATAAATGCCACGTGCCTTTATCCAACCGTATACATCTAACGAATGTAACTACGGTAAAGGAAGAGAGTCAATTAAGCATAGCTATTTTTAATATTCTTTTGACAGTATAGTTCGGTATTGGAACATGTTCCAAAAGAGGAATTTATCTTATTGTGAAACTAGCTAGTCCCAAATAGGAACCGATACAAAAACTGAGCAAACATACCACTTTGTGCTAGACAGTCACCTTGAGCCTCGTCTATCGTATCAACTGCGCCGTTGTCTAGCTCCAACTGCTGCGCACATAAAAGTGCAATGTGGAAGCTGGGCGAAAAGTAGCATGGGTGAAGCCAATCCTGAGCGGTTAGGAAACACTAAATCGCGGACAGAGGGAATACTCCAATGACTTTCGAACTCCTTCCAACAACTGAAGCTGGGCAAAGAATGGTTTTGCTTGCGGAGCAGCATGCAGCGGAGTTTGCTGGCGGTGCTGAAAAACATGACCGTGAGGGCAGCTTCCCGTTCGAAAATTTTCAAGCACTGGATAAAAGCGGCTTCATGGCAGCCGCGCTGCCGCTGGAATTTGGCGGCATGGGTGTGGAGTCAATTTATGACATTATGGTTGCCATTAGTCGCCTGGCACGCGGGGATGCATCCACTGCGATAGCTGCCAACATGCACATTACCGGCGCATCTGCCATTGTTCGTCATATGCGGCGCTGCGAAGCCAATGGCGACAGAAAAACAGCGCTTCTTATTCGTGAACTATTACAGCAGGTCAGCAAAAACAAATTGGTTATGTGTTTCCCAACAACGGAAGCGGGTACGGATCTTAATAGTCCGATGATGGAGGCGGTTCCGACTGAAGGGGGATACATACTGAATGGACGAAAAATTTTCGGAACACTGTCGCCCGCGGCCCACTTGTTCTTCCCAATTGTGCGTGTCCCCAACGGAACAGAACAATATGTAACTGCTACTGCTCTTGTGTCTAGAAATATACCCGGAGTGGAAGTCAAAGATAACTGGGATTCTTTGGGCATGCGCGCATCGGGAAGCAACGATGTAGTTTTTACTAATTGTTTTATTCCCGAAGACAGATTATTTGCTAAACGCGAGAGCTATGGAAAGATCGGCAAGGGTAATACTGATTTTGCTCTGATTGGCTATCTTCCATTAATAGCGGCATTCATTGGCATTGCTGAGGCGGCTAGGGAAACTGCTGTTACTGTGGTGCAGACACAGCGCAAAGGGCGCCATCTCAAGCGACTGTGCGATCGCATTCCGATTCAACACTTTGTTGCCGAGATTGAAATTGAACTATCTGCTTGTCGTGCTATCACGGAGCGTATCGGTCAGGCGGCAGCCGCGTTTCTACAGCGATACGCAACAGAAGATGCTCCTTCTGACGAAGCGAACCTTCTGAACAAAGAAGTCCAGTGCATGAAATATGTAGTGAACCGGAAAGCAATTGATATTGTGGACAAGGCCATGATCGTGTGCGGCGGCGCCGCATATATGAGCAAGCATCCTTTGGCGCGCTTGTACCGGGATGTGCGCGCGGGGCCGTTCATGCAGCCTTTTGCGCCTTATGAAGCATTTGAGTATATCGGCAAAATAGCGCTAGGGCTTGATCCGCAAATCGATCGCTAATGCTCGGCGCATGCACCTGAAAGGCAGACTGGGATGTTAACGCTTGGGCTTGCGGGTGGTCTGGATCCCGTTCATGAAGAATTCTTGGACACGCCCGAGAACTATACCTATGACGGTGCTGCAGTTCTCGTGGAAGATGGAAAGGTAGTGGCCGCGGTTGAGGAAGAGCGCCTCAACCGTATTAAGCGTTCCAATAAATTCCCGCTTCAGTCAATCCGTTGCTGCCTGGAGCAACGTGGCATTGATATTCAGGAAGTTGACCGGATTGCCTACTATGTCAATGAAGAAGCGGCGAATAACCTGCTTTCGCGGCTATATCTGGCTAAGCCTGAGCTCGGACGGGTGGATGCGCGCACCATGCTGGGCATTACACTCGGACGCCATCTGGGTACACGAATTGATCCCGCCAAGTTGCTTTTCTTTCAGCACAAGCTCATGCACGCGGTTGGAGTCATGGATCAGTCTGGATTTGACGAAAGTCTGGTCCTGGTGATTGACAATGCTGGCGGCGTCTATCACAGCCGCCGCCAGGCGGACAATTCCATTTCATTTGATTCGATTATCGCATTGCCACCGGCAAAGTCTTTAGGACGTTTTTGGGAAGCTGTTCTGCCATTTCTTGGTCTCGGCATGTTTGACGAATATAAAGCAATGATGCTGTCGCCTTTTGGCGATCCCGCAACCTATGCCCCTGTGCTGGCTAAACTGTTTACCTTGCTCCCAGATGGCGACTATGCATTGCACTTGGAACGGATCGGGTTGCTGCTTGATTGCATTGAACCCCGGCGCAGGGATCAGGAACCGGCTCAGGCGCATAAAGACCTGGCAGCCACGTTGCAGCAGTCAATGGAAGAGATCGTGCTACACGTGCTTCGTCACCATCGCCATGCAACCGGACTGAAAAATCTTTGTATAGCAGGAGGGATGGCGGAAAACAGTACAACGAACGGCAAGGTACTGCGGTCCAGCCTCTTTGACCGTGTTTTTGTGCATCCTGCCGCTTATGACTCAGGGTGCGCACTCGGCGCCGCATTACTGGCTTCATACGAAAAACCTCCTGCAAAGAAAAACGGCCGGATAAACAATGTGTATTGGGGGCCCGACATCGGTTCGGACGCGCAAATCGCTGCCGAACTCGGAAAGTGGCATGGTTTCATAACTTTCGAGAAAGTTGCGCAGGTGGAGCAGAAGGCGGCTGAAGAGCTTTTTCGTGGCGCTGTAGTTGCTTGGGTGCAAGGGCGTTCTGAGTTCGGTTCGCATGCTCTGGGCAACCGCAATGTATTTGCCGACCCGAGAAACGCAGCTAGCGTAGAACGGGTCAGGAAGGCCCTTGGCCATCAAGGACACATCTGGCCCTTTGCTTCTGCGGCACTGGAGGAAGATACGGCGGATTTTTTTGATCTGCCGGCTGCTGCAGAAATCTTCCGCTTCAAGACATTTGTTGCCCATGTGCGCAAAGACCGCCGGGAGCGGCTGCCGGCGATAACGCATCTTGATGGTACTTCACGGCTGCAGACTGTCTCGCATGAGGTAAATCCCAAGTTATGGCAGCTGATCAATGCTTTTAAAGGTCTCACAGATATCCCAGTGTTGCTCAATACGTCCCTTAATAACGGAGCTGAACCCACCGTTGCCGCAACTACAGACGCTATTGTGTCATTTCTCACAACAGGTGTTGACGTATTAGTGATCGGAGACTACATCGTTCGCAAACTTGCTGCTACCGATGAGGACTTTCTGTCTCTGCATGTGGCTTTGCCCCCGTATGTGAGAGTGTTCCGTAGCAAGGGACTCACCGAGCGGCAGAAACATTATTTCCGGGATGAGGTCCGCACGTCGTACGATTCCCAATTCTCACGCAAGATATCTCCGCAGATGACAGATATGTTGTTAAGTCTCGACGGAGGAAGACCGCTCAAGGATTTATTGCATGACCACTCCAAAAATGGCGATGCTCAAGCCTTGCTCCTCGAATTTCAGCAGCTCTGGATAGAACGCCTGGTGACAATGCGCGCGCCAGCAAGAGAGATGATTCAGTGACAGCCACTGCGCAAATTCATGGAATCACGCCTGATTTGGCGCCTGGTCTCGAGGGTTACCGGAAAGAGATATCTGTGGTCTGTGCCGCACTAGAGGCGGCGCTTCTGAGTAATGATTTCACGGATTTTTATCGGCTGTTTCGTTCGAGCCATCTACCCTTCATGCCGGCTGCGTTTCAAACAGATGCTACCAGTCTGTTTCGTCTCTGTTTCGAACTTCTGCATGGGTTGGGCGGTATCTCTCCCGCAACCGCGCTCGCCGTTGAAAATCATTTTTATGTGACCTCCGCGATTGCAACCTTTCCGACAGCCAATGACCCGGTGATGGACCGCAACCGCGATCTGCTGATCAACTCTATTTGCGACCGGCGCATGCTGGTGGCGAATACGAATTCCAAAATACATGGGAACAAACTGGGAGATATCGGCACTCATGCGCGGAGGGAAGAGCATCACTTTCGCATCAACGGCAAAGCTGCTTACACTTCGCTGGCCACTCAGGGCGATCTGCTGGTCTTGCTGACGGAAATTGCCGGCGAAGGGCACGGTTTTTTTGCCATCGATAATATGCAGGGCAACCCGGCTGTCGAGATCGGCGCCTATTTGTTCCCATCCGCCATGTTGGATTCCGATACTCGGCAGATCATCTTTCATGATTTGGTTGTGCCGCACGAAAGTTTGCTCGCTGGGGGTAAAGGCCAGGATCTTTCTCTTCTGATCAGTTTTGAGATGGCTTGGCACCAGCTTCTGATTCCGGCGCTTTACCTTGGCGCTGCCGCCCGTGCCATTGAGGAAGTAAGAAAATTCCTGCATGCCACCCAGGGGCGAGACAATCGGCCTTTGGCTGAATTGGATGGGATGATCGTCGACGTTGGGCGCCTGGCAATTGATTACAGCGGCGCATGTTCAGCGGTCTGGAGAGCTGGCGACGCGCTGGGCGAGGTCAAAGATTTGCCCCGAGATGCCCGTTTGCTGGAGAGGGCCGTGGATCTTGCCAGCCACTCGAAATATATCGGTACAAAATGCTCTGAGGCAATCGTGACGGCCGCCCGGCGTATCATCGGCGCCCGTTCCTTTACTGGGGGCCATCCACTTGAACGGCTGTCGCAAGAAGTTATGTTTGCCACCTTGGGCCCTGAGGTCAATGCAGTGATTGAACGCCGGGCTGGTCGCCAGGTACTGCAACAGAGGCCCTTTCTGGGAAATGCCGGGTAAACACATGAGGCAGCAGAAGGACCAGCAACGATGAGGTGAGAAATGCTTTGTATTGGCTTCTGTGGTGGATTGAACCAGATACACGAAAACCCGTTCGAAATTCCACGCGCTTTCACGCATGACGGCGCGGCTGTTCTGGTTGAAGATGGCGAAGTTGTGGCAGCCATTGAAGAAGAGCGCTTGAATCGCATCAAGCATTCCAACAAATTTCCTGTGAATTCTTTGCGCTTCTGTCTTGATCGTCGCGGCGTGCGCCCGCAAGATATCGACTGTTTTGCTTTCTATGCTACGGAAGAATACTGCAATTCTTTGCTGGCCCGCATTTTCCTGAACCGTTCGGAAATGAAGCAGCAGCTTGACGCCAGAACGGTGATGCACCAACTGCTGCAACAGGAGTTAGGCTGTGCCATCGACCCGGCGCGGCTCACTTTTGTACGCCACCACATTGCTCACGCCGTGAGCGCATACGCTCTTTCCGGTTTTGACCGCAGCCTGGTAGTGGCAATCGATGGCTACGGAGATTTCCTCTCCGGCCTAGTAGCTGCTGGCGAAGGCGGGAGGCTGAAAGAGCTGGAAACTTTTCCGCAAAGTAAATCGCTGGGCGTGATGTATCTCGATGTTATTCAATTTCTGGGTTACGGTTCCTTTGATGAATACAAGGTCATGGGACTCGCACCGTATGGCAATCCATCTTCTTATCGATCAATTATGAGCAGCTTTTATGAGCTTGGGTCCGATGGCAGTTATGAACTGTATCTGGATCGCATTGCCGCCGGGTTGCTGAATAAGGTCCAGGTGCGTAAAAAGGGGCAGCCATTTACTCAACAACACATGGATCTGGCAGCTTCATTACAGGAAGCCCT
This sequence comes from Candidatus Angelobacter sp., assembly GCA_035710845.1. GTDB lineage: Bacteria > Acidobacteriota > Terriglobia > Terriglobales > Acidobacteriaceae > Angelobacter. Next base: position 6,473 of record DASTCT010000105.1, on the reverse strand, counting down.
GGAAAACATTGCGCTCCATATCCTGAGCCACCGAAGGCGGGTTCTTGGTCTGCGGAATCTTTGTCTTGCCGGCGGTGTCGCCCACAATTGCACGATGAATGGCAAGATTCTGAACTCCGGCCTGTTCGATCAAATTTTCGTGCAGCCTGCAGCGCACGATGCAGGCTGTGCGCTTGGCGCGGCGTTGCTGGTCTGCGGGCAGGAAAACCGACCCGTCAAGCCAGCTCAGATGAAGCACGTTTTTTGGGGTACCGATCTTGCCGAGACCGATGTCGGAGCTGAGCTGGGAAAATGGAGTGCGTTTCTGGATTTCGAGAAATGTGATGATGTTGTGAGCAAGACCGCACAGTTGATCGCTCAAGGCTCCGTTATCGGCTGGATCCAGGGACGCTCCGAGTTTGGCCCAAGAGCCCTGGGTAACCGCAGCATTCTGGCTGACTCCAGACCGGCGGAAAATAAAAGCCGCATCAACCAGATGGTAAAAAAACGCGAAGCTTACCGACCTTTTGCTCCCTCCGTTCTGGAGGAAGAGCTGCGCGAATATTTCGAAGTACCGGCCGGCACGGATTCTTTGCCCTTCATGATTTTCGTGGTTGATGTGCGTGACGACAAGCGCAGTCTACTTGGTGCAATCACGCACGTTGATGGCACTGCACGCGTGCAAACCGTGTCGCGGGAGACAAATGCAAAATACTGGCAGCTTATTAAAGCGTTTAAAGATATTACCGGCGTTCCTGTGCTTCTTAACACGTCCTTTAACAACAACGCAGAACCAATTGTCGACTCGGTTGAAGATGCAATCGTGTCCTACCTTACTACCGGACTCGACTACCTGGTTGTGGGCGATTACATAGCCGTCAAACGGCAGTCAACCTGGGAGGATCAAGCCGCGCGGCTGATTTCATTGCCGCGTTATACCCAACTGCACCAAACCAAGCATTACGCCGGCAGCGATCACCTGGTGCTCAGCTGCGAAGTGCGGACAACCTATGAATCAAAATTCCGGTTCGGGATTTCCAGCCAACTTTGCGAGCTTCTCATGAAAATTGAGGGAGAAAAATCGATTGCTGATCTGTTTTGCGAAGCGGAAATCGAGAGCAGCAGTGAGAGACAGGCTCTCCTGGCGGAGCTTGATGAATTATGGAGCCAACGCCTTGTGCGTATTCGGCCAGCGGCTGCGCCGGTGAGCGCTTCCGTCGCGGTCAGCGCACAGATGCACACTGTTGGTTCACAGGCATGAGGTTCATGAGGATAGTGAGATGCAAGTTACCGGGTCACCCCAGAACTATACAACCCTTGTCGATTTATTGCTGCATCGATTTCACGAACGGGCGGGGAACCTGGCTTTCCGCTTTCTGCTTTCCGGAGATGTCGATGGTCCGGTAGAAGAGTGGTCTTACAGAGATCTACAACAGCGCGCTCTTGCTATCGCCGTGCGTTTGCAGCGAGAGAATGCGGAAGGTGAGCGCGCGCTTCTGCTTTATCCTCCCGGCCTTGAATTTATCGCTGCTTTCCTTGGATGCATAAGCGCGGGCGTTGTCGCTGTTCCCGCTTATCCGCACCGCAAACTTTCTCGCCTTGAAGCGATTGCGAGTGACTGTCGCGCTCGATTTATTCTCACAACATCGCAATTCATGAAGATTGGCCGCGGGCTGAGCCGCAAGGCCCCGGAGTTGGCAGACGCTCGCTGGATAGCAACTGACGATGGCTCTATTGTGGAGAGTACAGGCTGGCGGCATCCGCCAGTCACGTCTGAAACGTTGGCCTTTCTCCAATACACCTCCGGTTCCACAGGCATTCCCAAAGGCGTGATGGTTGCTCATGGCAACATTCTTGCCAACGAGCAACTTATTGCCCAGGCGTTTGGAAATGATTTGTCAACTCATGTGGTCGGCTGGCTGCCGCTCTATCACGATATGGGATTGATCGGAAATGTGCTCCAGCCATTGTATCTTGGCGCGTCTTGTACTTTGATGTCGCCATTGTCGGTACTGCAACGACCGATGCGCTGGCTTGAGGCTGTGAGCCGGTTTCGCGCCACTGTGAGCGGAGGTCCAGACTTTGCCTTTGATCTCTGCGCAAGCCGTAAGCCTGCAGATTTCCAACTGGATCTGGGCTTATGGAAAGTTGCTTTTAATGGATCTGAACCTGTCAGGAAGGGGACGATCGAGCGATTCTCGGCGGCATTTGCTCCTCATGGATTTCATCCAGAAGCGTTTTATCCATGCTATGGCCTTGCAGAAGGGACGTTGTTCGTCACTGGAGTTGACCGCGATCGGCCTCCTATATACCGAACAATATTTTCGGAGGGCTTGGAGCGCCATTTAGCTCTTGAAGCGCCTGATGGCGCTCCAGGAACTCGTACTCTGGTCTCCTCTGGACGAAGCGGAGAGCAGATGCTTCGTATTGTAGATCCCGTCACGCGTGAGGCCTGCGCCGAGAAACAAATAGGCGAGATATGGGTGGCCGGTCCAAGTGTGGCCAAAGGATACTGGGAGCGCGAACAAGAAAACGAAAATGTATTTCGAGCTCAGCTCCTGCATGGTGACGGCACGCGTTTCTTGCGCACTGGTGATCTCGGGTTTGAAGCTGCTGGCGAATTGTTCGTCACGGGGCGCATGAAAGATCTCATTATCATTCGCGGCAGAAACATTTATCCGCAGGATGTCGAGCTCACTGTTGAGAAAGCAGATCCGGCAGTGCGTTCGGGAGGCTGTGCCGCTTTTGCTATGGAATCTGGTACTGGAGAGCTGCTAGCTGTGGCGGCAGAAGTAGATTTGCCCGCCAAGTCAGCAAATCCGGAGATGATTGTTGAAGCTATCCGTCGATCGGTTGCCGAAGAACATGGGACTCATATAAGTACCGTAGCGTTGCTGCGACCCAGAACTATTCCTAAAACTTCCAGCGGCAAGATTCGACGCAGCGCTTGCCGCAAAGGGCTCCAGGATGGCGAGCTCCTCACGTTATTTGTTTCCCACTCGGTCAACACCGATGGAGCAGAGTACGAACAAGAGACCCTGGCGGCATTTGAGCCGGAAGCAGGCTCAACAATCACTGCGCTTACCTCTGCGGATGACCATGAGCGGCGGTTAACCATTATTGAAAACCTGATACGAACCTTGTGTGCCAGACGGCTGAAAATCGATGCGTCGCATGTGGATTTGACGTCCACTCCTGCGGGAGCCGGCCTCGACTCATTGATGGGAATTGTGCTTCAGTCAGAACTGGAGACAGCTCTGGGGCTGACATTACCGGATTCATTTCTATGGCAGGATCGCACGCTAAAACAAGTTGCAGGACAGCTGCTTGAACGCTGGAGTGAAGGTCAGGAGGGAGATTCAGAGACGATCTTACGAGGGCCGATTGAAGGCGATCTACCGGCTTCTTCCGGCCAGCAACGTTTATGGTTCTTAGACCGACTCTCGCCGGGAAATCCTGTCTACAACGTTCATTTTGGTTTGCGGATTATGGGACAACTGAACCAGAAAGCGCTGGAACGTAGTTTGTTCGAATTAAGCCGGCGCCATGCGATTCTAAGGACTGTCTTTCGCGAAGTAAACGGAACCCCATTCCAGACGGTTCAAGTGGAGAGCAATATACGGCTTATTCCAATTGATTTATGTGCCGTGGCGCCAGCCCAGCGTGAGCACGAGTTATATTCCGTTGCAACCAAGGTAGCATCTGCCCCGTTTGATCTTGCTGCCGGTTCCCTGGTGCGCTTCCACTTGGTTTCATTTTCAAAAGAAGAATCTGTGTTGCTGATAACGCAGCATCATATTATTACCGACGGCTGGTCGATCATGCTGCTTGGGAAAGAGCTGGGGTCTATTTATCGAAATTTGGTTCTGGATACCCTGGCTTTAGATGCTATGCCTTTGCAGTTTGCAGATTATGCGCGATGGGAGCAAGCACGTATTGCGGAATGGAGCGAAGACCGGCAATTTTGGGCGGAAAATCTGAAGGCATTGCCGCGATTGGAATTGCCCGGCGACCGGCGACATCCATTAAACAAGTCTTATCGGGGCGGGCGGCTCGCCTTGAATCTAGCGCACGATCTCAGCGAGAAATTGACAGCCCTGGGCAGAGAAGAGAATTGCACCCCCTTTGCGGTATTACTCGCAGGGTATGCCGTATTCCTTTACCGTCACTCCGGACAAAAGGATTTTGCTGTCGGTTCATTTGTGGCCAATCGAGGGCGTAATGAACTCCAGGGCCTTATTGGATTTTTAGCCAATACGATCATTCTGCGCTGCGACTTGTCCGGCACGCCAACATTTCGTGAGCTGCTGCGGCGAATACGAAGGACAGTTTCAGATGCTCTGCTTCACGGCAAACTGCCTTTTGGAGAAATTGTTCGCGCGGCAGAAAGCACGCGTGAAGGCGATGAGAACCCTCTGTTTCAGGCTAGTTTGGTGCTTGAAAACAGTGTTCCGCCTGAGATGGATGTTCTTGGCGCGTCTTGGCAGGCGCTCAACTGGGCGCCCGATGGAGCTGTTGATGGAACGGCGAAATTTGATTTATCTCTGGCTCTGCTTAGGACTTCGCGGGGCTTTGCCGGCACACTGGAATACAGCAGCGACCTCTTTGAACTCACCACAGTGCAGCGCTTGGCCCATCATTTATCAGCGCTGTTTACAAGTATTGCGGCATATTCGGATTGCGATATCGGCGCTCTCCCCATGTTACACGCAGAAGAACGGCAGCAATTGCTGGTGCATTGGAACGACACCGCAACTGATGTTCCGCTGAACCCATGTTTCCATAAGAGATTTGAAGAGCAAGTGGAACATTCGCAGGATGCAGTAGCTGCCAGCGATGATTGCAAGCAGATTACTTACCAGCAGCTGAACAGGCAAGCGAACCGCCTAGCTCATTATCTGCAAAAATCGGGTGTCGGTCCTGAAGTGGTTGTGGGGCTGCTGATGGAGCGCAGTGTCGAATTTCTCATTTCGATGATTGCCGTGTTCAAGGCCGGCGGCGCCTATCTGCCCCTTGATCCAGCCCACCCGGTATTGCGCCAAGCCCAGGTGCTAAAGCAGAGCGGGGTTGTGCATTTGGTCGGTGATCAGCAACTGCTGCAGGAGCTTGAACAACAGGTGAAACCCGGTTTGCATGAAACGGGATTTTGTATTTTTTACATTGAAAATCTTGATTTACTGCACGAGCCAGAGGAAAACCTGAATGTTCCAATTGCAACAGAGCAACTTGCCTACGTGATCTATACCTCCGGCTCAACGGGCGTGCCGAAAGGAGTGATGGTCGAGCATGCGGGCATGTTGAACCATCTATGGGCGAAAATCCAAGATTTTAGGCTCGGTCCGGCAGACGTCATCGCGCAAACTGCTTCGCAGTGTTTTGATATTTCGGTCTGGCAGTTTCTGGCAGCGCTGCTGGTCGGCGGTCGGGTGAATGTTGTTCCACAGGATACCACTGTGGATCCCTGTTTATTGTTTCAGAATGCTGTAGCGACGGGAACCACGATCCTTGAGATCGTGCCATCGTTATTGCGAGCATTTCTGGAAGAAATTGAGGCAAAGCGCGCAGCCGCAATGGCATTACCGGATCTCCGTTGGCTCGTTCTAACAGGAGAAGCTCTGCCTCCTGAACTCGTGCGTCGCTGGCTGCGACTCTACAATGCCACTCCCATCATGAATGCCTATGGTCCTACGGAGTGCTCTGATGATGTGGCCCATTACTCATTAGGCCCTGTGGAGACTCTGGATGCGATGTATACGCCTATCGGTCATCCAATCCTCAATACAAAACTTTATGTGCTGGATGAATATCTCCAGCCTGTTCCGGTTGGCGTGTCTGGAGAGCTGTATGTGGGAGGTGTGTGCGTCGGTCGCGGTTATCTGCAAGATCCGGCCCTGACGGCACAGGTATTTGTCCCCGATGGTTACTCGGCCACGGCAGGTAGCCGACTCTATCGCACCGGAGATTTGGCGCGGCGTCTGCCGGGAGGAGAAATTGTATTCCTCGGTCGTACTGATCATCAGGTGAAAGTGCGGGGCTTTCGTATTGAGCTGAGAGAAATCGAGAGTGCTCTGGAAGCGCATTCGGCTGTTGCGCAGGCGGTAGCGACCGTTGCTGAAGATCCGTCAGGAAACAAACGCATTGCGGCTTATGTCGTTCTTCGCAATGAGATCCATACAAACCAGTTGCGCGATGCAATGAAGGAGCGGTTGCCGGAGTACATGGTGCCGGGAGTGTACGTAAGGATGGAAGAGATGCCGTTGACGGCAAACGGGAAGATCAACCGGGGAGCGTTGCCGGTGGGAGAGATGGCCAAGAGGCTGGAGCAGGAGAGGTACGGAGAGTGGCGAAGCCCAGTGGAAGAGTTGTTGGGACAGATCTGGGAAGAAGTGCTGGGAGTGGATGAGGTAGGAGGGGAAGATGATTTTTTTGCTCGCGGAGGGCATTCACTGCTGGCGACGCAAGTGATAGCGCGGATCCGGAAGAATCTGGGAGTG
>DASTCT010000104.1:0-1691 GCA_035710845.1 Candidatus Angelobacter sp. | reverse complement strand
GGATTCATGAACTATTTGAGCGGGAGGTGGAGAAGCGCGGGGAGCAGATAGCGCTGGTGCAGGGAGAAAGACGAGTGAGTTACCGGGAGTTGAACGGACGCGCCAATCGTCTGGCTCACTTCCTCCGTTCCCGTGGCGTTGCGCGCGAAGGACGTGTGGGGATCTATATGCAGCGTTCAATCGAGCAGGTGAGTGCAATTTTAGGTGTTCTCAAGTGCGGAGGCGCTTATGTGCCTCTTGATCCTGCATATCCTGAGGAGCGGCTGCGATACATGATTGAAGCGGCCCGTTTGAGCACAGTGCTCACAACCGGTGCATCATTTCGATTTGATCCACCAGGAAGAAAAATTACATGGATTGATGCCACCAAGATATCCAATTCACCCGGGTTCGATGGAAACATTGGTGTGGATGTTCATCCGCAAGACGCAGCTTATGTCATTTTTACATCGGGATCCACAGGCATGCCGAATGGTGTTGTAGGCACACACCGCGGAGCAATCAATCGTTTCACCTGGATGTGGGAGCAATATCCGTTTGCTGCTGGAGAAGTTAGTGCGCTTAAGACCGCGTGTAATTTTGTCGACTCTGTTTGGGAGATATTTGGCCCCCTGTTGCAGGGAATTCCATCCGTCATTCTCGACGATGAGACGGTAAAAGACCCCCCGGCGCTGGTAAAAGCGCTGGCCAGAGCTAGGGTGACGCGTCTTGTTCTTGTTCCAAGCCTGCTTCGCGCTCTGCTGGAAAACGAACAGCAACTCGCCCAGTATCTACCGGATATTAAGTATTGGACCTCGAGCGGCGAGGCCTTGTCGGCGGAACTTGTGAGACGTTTTCGAGAGCAACTTCCCGCCAGGACACTTTTGAATTTGTATGGTTCGTCCGAAGCATCTGCCGACTCAACTGCGATCGACACTGCTGGCGTTTCACTCAGTATCAACATTCCTATTGGACGTCCGATTTATAACACCCAGGCCTATCTGTTGGATAGATCAATGCAACCGGTGCCGATTGGAATTCCCGGAGAAATTTATCTTGGCGGAGCAGGCTTAGCGCGCGAATATCTTTTCCAGCCTGAACTCACAGCAATCCGGTTTGTTCCTAATCCTTTTGCAACTTCTCCTGGTACACGTCTCTATCGAACCGGCGATATCGGACGCTATGCTCCTGATGGAACCATTCAATATGTGGGCCGTGTAGACCGGCAAATCAAATTGCGGGGCATTCGCATTGATCTAAATGAAATTGAAAAAGTACTAGGACAGCATCCTGCATTGCAGCACGCGGTGGTTATGCTCGTGAAAAATCATCCTCCCATTGGTGACCGGCTTGCTGCTTTCGTTGTGTCTGACCAGCATCCTCGGCCGAAAGAAGGCGAGCTTCGCCGTTTTTTAAAGGAGCGATTGCCGGAGTACATGGTGCCGGGAGTGTACGTGAGGATGGAAGAGATGCCGTTGACGGCAAACGGGAAGATCAACCGGGGAGCGTTGCCGGTGGGAGAGATGGCCAAGAGGCTGGAGCAGGAGAGGTACGGAGAGTGGCGAAGCCCGGTGGAAGAGTTGTTGGGACAGATCTGGGAAGAAGTGCTGGGAGTGGATGAGGTAGGAGGGGAAGATGATTTTTTTGCTCGCGGAGGGCATTCACTGCTGGCGACGCAAGTGATAGCGCGGATCCGGAAGAATCTGGGAGTG
>DASTCT010000103.1:0-15377 GCA_035710845.1 Candidatus Angelobacter sp. | reverse complement strand
AGTATAGGAAAAGCATCAAAGGGGTCCGCTGTATAGGGCAGTGCGCGCCCTCCTGCTTGTCTTTTCACCAACCAGATGGAGAGAAGAGAAAAATGAATAGGAACTTTCTGCGCTTTGACACGTGCAAGGTTGCAGTATTGTTCATTCTGCTGGCATTGGCCGTGGCAGCGATAGCACAAACAAGCCTTGGCACAATCGCAGGTGTTGTGACTGATCCCCAGGGAGCAGTCATCCAGAATGCAACAGTCACCGCAATTTCCAACGCAACCGGCGAAAAACACACAACCACCACAAACGCCTTGGGCGCTTACCGCATTGAATCGGTCGGTCCCGGCGCTTACACCATAACAGTGAAAGCGGATAAATTTTCTGATCTGAAGATGGAAGGAGCCGTTGTAACGGCATCCGTGACCACAACCGTAAATGCCGTGCTGAAGGTCGGCGTGGCGGAAACCACAGTTACTGTTGAAACCACCGGCGAACAGTTGCACACGGAAGATGGAGCCATCACGCACAACATCTCCAGTGTGGAAATTACGTCGGTTCCAATCGCCAGCCTCAATCCGATCGCTTTGGTATTGACTGAGCCGGGCGTAGTCCAGCCCAGCGGCCGTGAAAGCTTCACCAACGGCGTCGGATTCTCAGTGAACGGCACCCGTCCTCGCGCCAATAACTTCCTGATTGAAGGGTTTGATAACAACGATGCTGCCATTCAAGGGCAGGCCCTGCAAGTGGACAATCTGGAGGCAACTAAGGAAGTTTCAATCCTGACCAACTCCTATAACGCTGAGTTCGGTCACGGCGGCGGATCAGTTACCAACCTGATTTACAAGAGCGGCTCAAACGCCTGGCACGGATCAATGTATGACCTGCTCCAGAATTCGACGCTGGATGCAAACAATGCCTCAAACAAGTTCAATGGCAACCCTAAACCGAAGAGCCGCGAGAATACTTATGGCTTTACCATCGGCGGACCGGTCAAGCACGACAAGATATTTGTGTTTGGATCGATCCAGTGGGACAAGCAACGTCAAGCTGCATCCGGGGCAACCTTGACGGTGCCTACGCCGGCTGGATTTGCCGCGTTGCAAACACTTGCGGCTGGCAATCCGAGACTAACGAATTATCTTGCAGCGCTCGGCAATCTTCGCGGAACGCCTGGTGTTGGAGGTCTTAGCCCTATCACGTTGGGCGGTGGCCGTCCGGATATCGAGGTTGCAAACGTAAACCGTTTAGGCATTGCTGAGCCTTCCAATGATACCCAGTATGTGGCCAAAGGCGATTGGCAGCTTACTCAAAGCGACAGCATTACAATCCGTTACACTTACGACCTAAGCAATTTGACTCCGGATTTCTTCAATTTCAACAACCTCCTTCCCTGCTGTGATACGCAGCAAGGCGGAGCAGCCCACAACGGTGGACTGTCTTACACGCATGCGTTTAGTCCCAAGGTCATTAATGAGTTCCGCGCTTCGTATGGCAGAATCGGCTTTACCTTCGGGCAAACCGCCGCTACCGCGGCCAACCCTGTGGCCAATGGGCCTACTATCTCCATTTCCGGTTTGACCGGGTTTGGAACTCCTTCCAATATCCCGCAAGGCCGGTTCCACAACACCTATCAGTACCAGGATTCTGTAAGCTGGCTGACAGGCAACCACAGCTTCAAGTTTGGCACGGATATCGCCCGTATTCTGGTGCGTGATGCCATTCCGTTTAACTCACGCGGTACGCTCAGTTATGCCGCTGGCAATGGTACCGGACTTGCCAACTTCATTGACGATTTTGGCGGCAATGGCGGCTCTGCGAACCTTACGTTCGGCAGCCCCATCATCCGGCCAAGGTACTTCTTCCAGAACTACTTTGCGCAGGACACCTGGAAGCTTCGCCCGAACCTGACCCTCACATACGGCCTCCGCTATGAGAACGCCGGAACGCCGGAAAACTCCATGCCATTCCCGGCAGTTGACGGCGATGTGGGAGCCTTTGATCCTAATTTCTTTACCACGCCGCACAAACAATTGAGCGACACCAACAATTTTGCTCCACGCGTGAGTGTTGCCTACACGCCGCGTTTCTGGAACGGTCTTTTCGGCCATGACAAGACGGTTCTTCGCGCTGGATTCGGCGAGTACTTCGATAACATCTTCACCAACATTGTGGACAACTCAGCGGCCTCATCGCCTAACGCGGTGAGCAAAGCGATCACAAGCACGATTCCAAAAGGGGCGCCCGTTACCAATCGTGGGCAAGCCGGTCTTTCCTCACAATTCAGTGCATTGAACCCAACACCGTCAAAGAACGTCGCGGTCACTTCCATCATCGACGACATCATGTCTCCTGAGACCTATCAGTGGAACTTTGATATTGAGCGTGAATTGGGAGCGAATTTCGTGCTGACGACTTCCTATATCGGCACGCGTGGTGTCCATTTGCTGGTGAATGACCAGTTCAATCCGATTGTGAACCCGCTCACCGGTGCGCGCCTGAACCCTGCGTACAATTCATGGACCGTCCGCGACAACGGCGGCGATTCGATCTACCACGCGCTGGATGTAAAGCTCGACCGGCGTTTCTCACACGGCCTGCTCCTTCGCGGGGCGTATACCTACTCCAAGCTGATTGATGACGGTTCAGAAGTCTTTACCACCACCGGCAACAGCAGCTTCCCGGAGAACCTGACCGATCGCGCCCTGGACCGTGGTCCTTCTGCGTTTGATCGCCGCAACCGGTTTGTTCTGACCTATGTTTATGACATACCGAAGTTCAGGAATGACAGCAACTTCGGCGCCAAGACTTTGGGCTATGTCATTAATGGATGGCAGATCGCAGGAACAGCAGCCTTCCAAAGCGGTGCGCCATATACCGTGAGCGACGGTTTTGACAACAATAGCGACGGTACTGCTTCTGATCGCCCGAGCCTGAATAATGCGACTGCACCAATTACAGCATGGGGCTTCGTTAATTCATCAGGCGCCATTTGTGATGGTCCAGGTACTTTGGCTGCCAAAGGCGGCACTTTCTTCGGAGGATGCTTCCCATTCCTGAACGGCACGCTGGACCAACATGGATCGAGCAACCCTGCGCTTTGGACTGGAACTCCAGTAACCAGTTCTGCACTCCACTGGTTAGTACCAGCGACCGGGTTTGGAAATGTGGGACGGAACAGTTTCAATGTTCCAGGACGACAGGATTGGACTTTTGCGACGCAGAGAACGATCAACCTGCACAGCGAACGTCACCAACTGGTTGTTCGAATGGAAATGCTGAACCCATTCAATCACCCTAATACCGGCAATCCCTCATCCACCAACCTTAGCGCAGTCAGTCTGTTCAACCTGCCTGGCAGCGCAATCTCGGCTACGCAAACGGCTGGACCCGCGCCAGTACCGACGTTCTCAAACTTCGAGCGGACCATCACGGGCGAGCGCGACATCCGTTTCTGGCTGAAATACCAGTTCTAAACCAACCAGGAACTTAGCTAAAGGGAGCAGCTCTGCTGCTCCCTGTTCATTTCCGAGTTGAGCGCTCCAGGCAGGCCTGTGGATTTTATCCCTGCACCGCCTGCCTAAGGCGTAATATTTTGAGGCGGCATCTTAGCGCGGCCCCCGCTATACATCCCCTTGGAGAAATCTTATGTCCCCGAGAACTCGCTTGGCGCTGAGCTTGAGTTGTCTTTTGATTGGGCTGCCTCTTTTGGCCCAGAGCAGGCCTGGAGGCAGCGGTGGCGGTGGCACTGTTTCCCCCACTGAGAATTCCGGTTTACCACCTAATATACCGACGGCCAACACAATGGTAGTGCGTGGCAAAGTTGTTTTGAATGACGGAACTGTTGTAACCGAACCCATACCTATTGAACGGGTTTGTAATGGCCAGACGCGGCGGGAAGGCTATACGGATTTTAAGGGCAACTTTGAATTTGCGCTGGACCAGGAAAATGTGGGGGGACGGGATGCCACAGAGGCTGGCCGCGATGTTTTTCAAAATTCGGGCAACAGAGGTCCTACACAGGGGCAGGACGCGGATTACGGCGTTACTCCGCCATCAACAGGCAACAGGAATACAGATGCAATCCGGCCTGAGTTGCTGGGATGCGAATTACGCGCCTCGCTTGCGGGCTTTAGAACAACTTCCGTGATGCTTCACCCCGATGGAAGCTCATGGTCATTGAATGTGGGTACAATCGTTTTGACCCCCATGGATGGCGCTACCGGCGCGGTCATCAGCAAAACAACACTGGGCGCCCCCCAGAGTGCCCGCGATGCCTATGAAAAGGGCGAAAAGCTCATGCTAAAAGGCAAATTGCCTGACTCCGAAAAAGAGCTGAGTAAAGCAGTTGCCCAGTATGCAAATTTTGCGGCTGCGTGGTCACTCCTTGGAGAAGTTCAGCGGGAACAATCAAAGTTTCCTGCAGCCAAAGAGTCTTACCAGCACGCCATTACGTCTGATCCAAAGTTTGTGAATCCCTATTACGGTATGGCCATTGTTTCCGTTCACGAGCAGAATTGGCCTGACGTGCTGAAATACACAGATGAGATCACAAAACTGAACCCTGACTTATATCCCCTGGCGCAAATGTACAACGGCGCTGCCAATTACTATCTGGGCAACTATGATGTGGCAGCAACCAGCGTGACTAAGTTCGAGCAACTGGATGTGAGGCACCAGAACCCGGAATCCTCGCTTCTGCTGTCAAACATTCTTCTGGCGAAGCATGACTATGATGGCGCTGCCAAGTCATTGCAGAACTACCTGAAAGTAGCGCCCAATGCGCCCAACGCCGCGGCCGTACAACAACAGTTGAAAGAGGTGCAGCAGGCAAACGTGGCTAACGGGAAGTAACATCTTGAGTTAAACGGCCCTGGAGGCGCGTGGTAAACGCGCCTCCAGCCAAAGCCAGAATCGCCGGAAAGCACTCCAGCACGTAACGCGGTTCAGGATTTTCCAGGGTAGAAAGAAACAGCGTTCGCAGCACTACAAACCCAACAAGAAAAATGCCGGCCATTCCCAGCCGGTGCTTTGCCCATCCACGCAACGCCAGCAAGACGTAAAAGAGGTTGATCCCCGCCCACACCAGCGCAAACCAGCTTTCGCCTTCATGCTTGCCAAACTCCCACCAGCGGAGGTCAACGTCAAGCATCTCAGTCCGCGGGCGCAGCCACATATCCAGCATCCGCAATGACGGCAGCCAGATCATGTAGCGCAATGGATTATGCTCCACCCGAAAATGCGCAAGCCGATCAAACTCCGCATCCAGGTCTGGGTCTATATAGAGCTGCTGGTTGTAGCGCGAGATCATTTCCAGCGTCTGCTCATACTCCCGGCGGGAATCAAAAGCTCGTTCAGGGAGGTTTTGCGGATCAACCGGCTCGCCGGAAACTTTCCAATAGACTTCATCCACCGAAGCAAAATCCACCATCCAGGTCTTTACCCAGTGGTCGAACCCATGCGGAACAAATTCACCGGGATCATTGGCGTATCGCGAAGCCAGCGGTTGCCACAGGTGGAAAACACGCCAGTTCCGAACGGTCCAGGGAATAAGCGGAGCTAGGCCAGCAATGGCCAGCACAATCACAGCCACAATTGCGCGCTTTTTTGTGCTCTTACGAATTACAAACACCAGAAGAGCGAGGCCGAGCGCGGGAAGGATAATGCCATCATCGGGGCGCATATAAATGGCTGCTGAAGTCCAAAGCCCCGCCGGCAGCCAAAGGACCAGCGAGAATTCCTGCGGCAGCGCTTTCAGGCCGCGCACGCCGTAATAAAGCGCGTGCGCCACGCAGAAGATGGCCAGCGTTTCTGAAAGCGGAGCGGCAACATAATTCGCGGTAAAGGGGCACAGCGCCGCCAGGAGATAAGCCGCTTTGGCCGCGCGCACATCCATCAGTTCCAGGGCCAGTCCCGCGATTACCAGGCACATATTGGTATCAAGGAGCGCCTGCGCAATCATCACGGCGCGATAGTGCTCCTGGCCAAAGACGGCAAACATCGCGGCCAGAAATCCGGGATAGCCAGGCAGACGAATGAGCGTTGGCCGAACGAGGCCGTCGTCTGTCACGCCATAAATACCGTGATTAAGCCAGTTTTTGGCGATGTCGCCGTACACCCAGGTATCACCCGACAGGTGCGGCAGATGGAAAACAAAGAACAAGCGCAGAGCCAATGCAGCAACGGTGGCCAGCAGGAAGAAAAGCCAGTTTCGCCACACCAGTTCAATAAGTTTTCTCATGAATACGGAAAAGCCAGTGTAACGGGACTCAAAGGCAGCTTCAACTGTGTCATAGGATAGGAGGGGTCTGTGTGACTAGCCGGGAAATCCCTGAAAGGTTGAGGCGCTCAAAATCTCCATAGAGTTGTTGGAATGGCTGAAAAAAGGAAATCGACAACCTACAGACGAATCATCTGCAAGTTGTCGATCCTTTGCTTGCGGAAACAACTATTTTTCTATCTTTTCAGTTGTCTCTTTCGGGTTGCTGCCATGCCCGATTTCAACGTTGATTGTCTCCGTCGCGATCACCTTGCTGGTCACGGTCGAAGTTAAACATGTCGAACAGGTCGCCGATGGCTGGCATGTTGCGCGGCACATAGGCGTGATCCCCGTCCATTTTCGGGTTAGGCAGATTATCGCGGCTGCGGTCGCTGAGCGTGGTATTGAGCATCCAGTTCCGTTCCACGAATTTCACGAAAGAGGAATGTTCGTTATAGGTGTGGCTGATGTGGCCGCCGGTTGAGAACGGAGAAACCGCGATCATGGGAATGCGAGGACCGGTGCCGAAGAAATCCACCGGCTGGATAAAGCCTGAATCGTAGTAGCCGCCGCCTTCGTCCACTGTGACGAAAATTGCTGTTTCGGCCCATTGTTCCTTGTTGCTTTGCGCGAGTTCAATGATGTTCTTCGCAAAAGCTTCAAAGAGGCCCCACTTGGAGGAAGCAGGATGGCCGTCCATGAGCCCGTCAGGCTTTACATACGAGACCGCGGGAAGAGTGCCGTTGGTGAGATCGGTAAAGAGATCGGTCACATCCCGCATGTGGTCCGCGACCATGCTCGGGTAGCTGGCTTCATACTCGAACGGGTTGCAAATATTGCAATAGGCATCCAGGGGGCTGCCTGTTCCTGACTCATTGAAGCCGCCGCCGTAATATTTCCACGGAATGTTGTGAGCGCTGAGCACGTCGCCGATACTCCGTTGCAACGTCTGGGGAACAATAAGGCCACTCTGGGGCAATCCTTTCGGCGTGAAGGCAGGATTGACGTTGACCGCCTGCCAAAACTCGCCCGGTCCGCACTTGGTGTCCAACGCATACGGCAACTTGCTCAGATAGTTGGTAATAGCAGCGATGCCCGGCTGGGTGGGGTCAGAACAGTTGAACCACTGTGCCCGCTTGGTATAAAGGTTGAGGGTTCCAGTCTGTGGATCAGGATTGTAGATGCGGTTTGCCGGCGGAGTTGCTGGGTTGCCGTTGCCATCGCTGAAGAAGACCTGATCGGCGAAACCCAGCGGCTGGCTGTCTGGACCGGTGCCACCCAGGACTGGCTGATGGTAGTTGTCGCTCATCGTGAACTGGTCGGCGAGCGACTTGAATACTGGAGCATCGCCGTTCTGCATATTGAAGAATGCCATGGTCTGGCCGGTATCATGGGGTGTGCCGCCCAAAGGCGTGTTGTAAGTGGTTGTAATCGCCGACTGCAAATCGTGCAGGCACCCGGTGGGATTGTCCCTGGAGACGTGCTCTGCATCAATCGCGCAGTCCATCTGCTGAACCATCTGGAAATACTGATGGATTGTGTCGCCTGTAAAGGCGTCAAAGGGCATGTCTGAGCCGGTTAATTGGAAAGGCCCCGGCGGTAGGTTATTGACATTGGTGATGCGGATATCAGGACCGAGCGTGAAGTTCAAGCCTGTGCCGCCCGTGCCCAGAAGAAATTCGTCCGCGGGCGCAAGGCCGGGATCGACTAAACCGGCGTAAGGGGATACCGCACCGACGCCAGCCAGATCCGGGGCAGGCAGCACCGCGTAAAGCTGCTTCTGTGCCATATCCGCACTGCTGAAGAATTTGCCGCCATTCGGAGGCGCTACGATCTGGAATTGATGTGCCTTCGCGAAATTCGGGCCAGGCGTACCGTCCGCATTGATAATGCGCTCAGTGAGAAGGTTCAACACCTTCTCGTCTCTGTTCTGTGGCACGTAAGTGGCGAAAAGATGGTCGAAGCTGCGGTTTTCACCCACGATGATAATCACGTGTTTGATGGGCGAAGCAGTGGGGATTTTGTCGACGGCTTTATCCGGATCGGCTTGCGCCTGGGCCAGCGTCCCAAGGCCAAGGACTAATAAGACGAACATCGATGCATAAAAAAGGGTTTTGGCTCGCAATTTGCCTGCGTCACGACGATGCATTACATCCTCCTAGGCTGAAATCAAACCGAAATCGAGTCTAGTGAGGGACAATGACGCATTTGTTTAGCGACCATCAAAATTGAGTGAAATTTTGAATTAACCATTTTTTTGTGGATCTATCGCCAGCGCGATCACCGTCTTGTTCGCTCCGCTCATCCAGCGCTGAATCCTGCGCTTGGTTCCCACGGTTTGACCACTGCGCAAACCAAGCCATAAATATCAAAGGAAGAAACGATCCTATCTGCAGGGATTAGAGCCTTCCAGGGATGAGCGCGTCGAGGCCTCCGCGACCGCCAGCAAATCGCCAGACGCTGATGCGCTAGTGGGTCAATCTCTAAAGTGCCTAACTACGGCATTTCCCTTGATTGACCTGCCTTCAGGAGCCGCATACGATATGTGTAATTAATCCAGCAATGGCAAAATCAGTCTTTTATGATCCGCAGCGGAAGCGATGGGGACGCCTACGTGTCCTCTTTAGCGTGTTGGGCGCAATCATCAGCGCCCTGGTGCTGTTCTTTATTGTTACCGTTTTTATAGAAGCAGACCCGCTGCCCAAAGTGCTCATGCCGGAGCAGAAGCGCAACCTGCGCACTCTGAAGGAGCGTGAGCATCGCAAGCGGCCCCAGACCAGGGGAACGCACCGCAAAACCAACGCATCGCCATCGCAGGTGGTGTTGAACACCGATGAAGGTATCCGCGCAGCCTATTACGTCAATTGGGATGCCGCGAGTTTTGTCTCGCTCAAAGAGTACTATCCGCAGATCGATCTTCTTTTCCCTGAATGGCTGCATGTGCTCGGTCCTGATGGACATTTGCAGGGCTTTGACAGCGTGAACAATCCATTTCAGGTAGTGGAAAATGGACTGGTCCACTCGACTGACGATCGAGTGATGCCTTTTCTACGTGCGGAAAAAGCGGAAGTTGAAGTTTTTCCGCTGGTCAATAACTTTGACCAGGTCAGCAAGCAATGGCTTACGAATATTGGCGATTTTCTGAACAATCCGGGGGCGCGGAAGACCTTCCGCTCTGATCTGCTGTTGTACCTCGCCAGCGACAAATTCAAAGGCGTGTCACTGGACTTTGAAGAAATTCCGCTCAAGGCGCAGCCGGGTTTTGTGGCGCTGATCGAGGAACTGGGCGCGGACTTGCACGCCCGTGGCCTGCGCCTCTATCTGAATGTGCCCGTTTCAGACAAAGACTATGACTACCCTCGCCTTGCTGCCGCATCTGATGGCCTGGTGATCATGAACTATGACGAGCATCAGGTCACCAGTTCGCCGGGACCGGTGGCTTCACAGGATTGGTTCGTCTCAAACCTGCAGCAAGCGGTCAAAGACATTCCCAAGACAAAGATCATCTGCGCCATCGGCAGCTATGGCTATGACTGGGCGCTTAAGAAACGCCGTGTGGTGAATGTTGACACCAACAACGTGCAAGAAGCGTGGCTGCACGCGAACGAGTCGGGTTCCGATGTTGAACTGGATTCCGACTCTCTGAATCCCCACTTTGCTTACGAAGAAGACAATGGCGTGCGGCATGAGGTCTGGTATCTGGATGCGGTGACGGCGTTGAACGAGATGCGCGCCGCGCGCGACCTTGGCATTCGCACCTTCGCTCTGTGGCGCTTGGGCTCAGAAGACCGTTCTTTGTGGAAGGTGTGGGACAATCCCAATGAAGCCGGTGCTGAAGCCAAACTCAAAGCCGTTCCTTCCGGTGAAGACGTAGACCGCGAGGGTTATGGCGAGATTCTGGTGATCGATAAAGAACCCAGCCCGGGTGAACGCTCGGTTACGCTGGACTCCGACAACAAGTTTGTGATCGCGGAAAAAATGACCACGCTGCCGGAGCCTTACCAGCTAGGGCAATACGGTTGGAAGGAAAAGCAGATCGCGATTACCTTTGATGACGGCCCAGACCCAGCCAACACTCCAAAGATTCTGGACATTCTGAAGCGCGAAAATGTTCACGCCACATTTTTCCTGATTGGCCTGGAGACGCAGAAATTTCCGGGGCTGGCGCGGCGCATCTATGATGAAGGCCACGACATCGGCAATCATACCTTCACGCACCCAGACATCAGTGACGTTTCCCAGTGGTACATCAAACGCGTGGAGTTGCAGCTCACGGAAAAATTGTTTGCCAGCATCATGGGCGTGAAGCCGCAATATTTCCGTCCGCCATATTCTATTGATCAGGAGCCTGACATTGCCGACCAGGTCCGTCCGCTGGAACTGGTGCAGGGAGAAGGCTACATCACGGTGGGGTCAAAGATTGATCCAAACGACTGGAGAAAAGGCGTGACCGCCGACGCGATTGTGACCGCGGTGATAGCGCAGGCGGAATCGGAAGCAACCAAAGGATGCGAGACACGCGCACCGCTCTACTGCGGCAACATTGTTTTGTTGCACGATGGAGGTGGTGATCGCAAAGCCACGATTCAAGCTTTGCCCGCAGTGATTGAAGGGTTGCGGATGCGGGGCTTCAAGATTGTGAGCGTAGAAGATTTGCTGGGCAAGACGCGCGCCGACGTGATGCCGAAGCTCCCGGCCAACCAGGTGCTTGCGGCGCGGCTGCAGGGATACGTTTTTACAGGGTTCGCCTGGCTCAGAGATTTTGTCGTTCTGGTCTTCTTTATTGGCGATCTCTTGATGAGCGGCCGGCTGCTGGGGATTGGAGCGCTGGCCACGTTTGATCGCTTGCGAAAGCCGCCGATCCTGGGCGGGCCGGATTACCAGCCTTCCGTCAGCGTCATTATCCCCGCTTTTAATGAAGAGAAGGTCATTGAGCACACGGTGCGATCGGTGCTGGCGTCAGACTATCCACGCCTGCACATTATTGTTGCGGATGATGGCTCCAAAGACACCACCTCGGACGTGGTGCGGGAGAAATTCAGCAAAGAGATTGCTGAAGGCCGAGTTCTTCTGCTGACCAAGCCCAATGCAGGCAAGGCCAGCGCGTTGAATGAGGCGCTGAAGCTGATCGAAGATGAAATCTACGTGGGCATTGATGCCGATACGGTGATTGCTCCGACGGCCATCTCAATCCTGGTCAAGCATTTCGCCGATCCCAAGGTCGGCGCTGTGGCAGGAAACGCCAAGGTTGGCAATCGCGTGAACCTGTGGACGCGTTGGCAGGCGCTGGAATATATCACCAGCCAAAATTTTGAACGGCGCGCGCTGAATGTCTTCGGCGCGGTGAGCGTGGTGCCGGGTGCAATTGGCGCATGGCGAGTGGCGGCAGTGAAGCAGGCCGGCGGCTATCCTACTGACACGGTGGCAGAAGATGCAGACCTCACCATGTCATTGCTGGAGCATGGCTGGCGGGTTGTGAATGAAGATCGCGCGCTGGCATTTACTGAAGCGCCCACTAATGCACGCGGGCTTATGCGCCAGCGCTTCCGTTGGTCATTTGGCATTCTTCAGGCAGTGTGGAAGCATGGAGCGGCCATCCGCAGGCGCAGCCGCCTGGGATGGATTGCGCTGCCCAACATCATCATCTTCCAGATACTGCTGCCACTGGTCTCGCCTTTTATTGACATCATGTTTTTGTTCGGCATTTTGGAATATCTGGTCACCCGGTACTTCCATCCAGAGAGCGCCGATCCCAGCAGCCTGGAACGGCTGGCATTTTACTTTGTAATATTTCTGGCCATCGATTTTGTGGCGTCAGCCCTGGCGTTTCTGCTGGAGCGACGAACTGAGGGCACAGGCGAGGACGCACAATTGCTTCTGCATCTCTGGCTGCAACGTTTTTCTTACCGGCAGCTCTTTTCCGCCGTGCTGGCCAAGACGCTCAAGCGCGCCATTGACGGCAAACCCTTTGCGTGGGACAAGTTGGAGCGGACCGCTGCGGTGACGAAAGGCCGGGTGATGGAAAGCAGCAGTAGCAGCTAGACTTTTCCGAAGTCCCGAACCCGCGTTTTTTGCGGGTGAGGGAACCCTATCCTCACTAAAGTTTTCAAGATTAACAACCAATAGAGAATTTAAGTCCGTAGGGATCCCTCGCTACGCTCGGGACTACGGCAAAACTCTATTCCGGCTTGATCACCTCATCCAGCACGTCGGGCTGCCCATCTTCACGAACCAAGTGCGGATAGCGTTCTCCTTCGTGATAGTTCACGCTATAAGTTTTGTAGTATTCACCGTTCTCGGCCAGCAATGAAAGAGGTTGCTGGTTGTGAATGCCGCTTTTGAGGGCTGCGCGAATAATGTCCTTGGACCACTTGCGCCCGTTCACCGCAATCACCTTCATTCCCGGACCCAACCCTGCCGCGTAAGCAGGCGAACCAGGAATCACGTCGCGCAGCTCGCCTTCCTTGGTGGCGATAAAGCCCAGAGAAAAGCTCAGGTCAATGTTGTTGCTTCTTTTTTCACTGGCTTCCATGGTGGTGTTTTTCTGGTCGTTGTAAATGAGCTTCCAGCCATCGTTAGTGATTCCGCTTTTGGGCGCTTGCGGGGCCTTGGAATCCAGGCGTTCGCGCAGCAGCTTGCCCCAGTCATAAGGCACCACCTGATTGAGCGCGGCCACAATGTCCTCAAACTTATAGGGAACCACCATCGGCGGGCCGCTCTTGCCGCCATAAAAGAGATGGCAGAAATCATTGAGAGATTTTTGGCCATTGCTTTTTTGCCGCATCAGCGAGTCAACTTCCAGCCAGATCAAGTAACCCTCAGGATAGTAATCTGCCGAACGCCGCCAATTGGTCCACTCTGGTTGCGCGGCAAAGAGGCTCTGCACGGAAGTTGCCGTATCCTGCAGCGGACGCCAGGTGCGTCCGGCGCGATGATCGAGCATGGCGACGGTGTAAGCAAGGTTCTCGCGGAACTCGTCTGGCGAACGCAGGCCGGTGCGCGCAGCGAGAATGTTGCCGTAATAATCTGTGAGGCCTTCATAGACCCAAAGCAAATCGCCATGCATTGGCACCTGATAATTAGGTGTCGCCAGCCCCGCTGGACGGCGATACTTGCCATTCCAGGAGTGGAAAAACTCGTGCGGCAGAAGGTCGGCTTCAAGATCGTGCGCGCCGTTATTGCTGAACATATCTTCCAGAGCGCCGCTGTCATTCGATTCGTGATGCTCCAGTCCATGATGGGCAGTCTGATCGCCGAGAGTCAGCAGGAAGCGATATTTAGTGTAATGGCGCGCGCCAAAGAGCTTGCCGGTTTGCGCGACAAGCTGCTTCAGGCTGGCAATGTCCTTGTCTGTAATCTCAATCGCCTCTTCACTCTCACCGACCATATCAATCACATGCGTGATTGGCTCTCCAGACGGAGTGATTTGCACCTCACGGAAAAATTGGCCGGCAATCAACGGCGAATCCACCAGCGTGGTCAATGATACGGTTTGGAACTCAGCCGAGTCGCCGTTTTGCTGCACTGGAGTAAGCGCAGTGCCAAACTTCCATCCTTCCGGCAGGCGCACGGATGCAGAGACGCGAACGTCATCAGTCTTAGCGTCCTTGGGATAGAGCACCACCTGGTTCCATACCAGATCAAGGACCTTGCTGGAGGCGAGGGAACTTTCACCGTAATAAGTGATGGTGTCATAAGAAGCCTGCAACTCGCTTGCTGCGGCGGGCACCACAAGGTGGAAGGCGTACATATCTTCAAGATCGCGCTGCCACTCCAGTTCTTTACCGCCGACGAAGAAGTGCAAGCCGGTGAAGTTCTGGATTGGGCCCGTGGGACGATGATTCCCAGGGAGCCACTTGGGATAAACCAGAGTAAGCGGCCCCGGCGAGACAGGTACGGTAAGCGTGGCATGCAGGATGTTGCGGGGTGCGTCCGTGGCGTCAACTTTCAACCGTTCGGTTCCGCTGGTTTGGGCGATAGCAACGCTGCAGAGGAGAAGAGTTGCCGCCAAAATGCATGTCTGCTTGATCATGAGTGCTCCTTGGTAAAAAGAAAACTTGATATGTTACCTTTTTGCAGACGCGCTTGGCGAGGCAAATTCATGTGCGCCCAGGGTGCAGCGATGACAAAAATAGTTTTCCACCTGCCGGACCTGCTAGTTGAAGGAGATTACGCTTGCCTACATTGATTAAAAGTCCCACACGCATTCAGGCCGCAGGCAATATGCCCAAGCTCATTGACGAATACGTTGGACGCGTGAACACTCCGGAGGGAAGTGGAACACGCAAGAGTGGTAGCGTCAGCATTGCTCACATGCGCAGCCCGGCCGGATGGCTGGAGCCTGGGCAGACGCCTGAATTTGAAGAGTACACAATCGTTCTGAAGGGGCGGCTGCGCGTGCACCACAAAGCCGGGACATTTGATGTGTCAGCAGGACAGGCAGTGATTGCTCATCCCGGTGAATGGATCCAATATTCCACTCCAGATGAGGCCACGGAATACATTGCCATCTGCATGCCTGCATTTTCAATGGATACCGTGCATCGCGACCCGGATAAATAAAGTTTTAGAACAAAATAAAACGGCGGCCCCTTCCCAGAGGCCGCCATGTTCGCTTTGTTCTGCGGTTACAGTTTTGGATTGCTCATATCCTTGTCACTCTTGGGCTGCATATCTTTGTCATTGGAAGCCACTTTAATGTGGTTCTTGATCTTCATGCCATTGGCGTTCTCTTTGGCAATGCGCTCAGCCGTCTCTTTTGCATCCTTGGTTGGAACGGTTCCGCTCAGTTCAACGGACTTCCCATTCTTTACGTCGACGGTGATGTTGGCGTTGGCCAGCGTTGGGTCTTTCTGGATGGCCGACTGAATTGAGCTCTGAACATCGCCCGAAGCGGTTGGAGCTGCATCGCTCTGCGGCATCTTCTGCGCACCCTGATCGTCAGACTTTTTCTGGTCAGTGTTGGGAAGAGTTTCCGGCGAGTTCGCAGGAGTCTTGCTCTGGTCAGGAGCAGTGGTTGAAGGTTGCTGCTGGTCACTGCTGCTTGGGGTTGACGGCGATGATGGCTGCTGCTGCGGCATGCCCTGCGCCAGCGCAAAGCCGCCGCCCAGTACCACGATCATTGCAAGCTTAT
>DASTCT010000102.1:0-10684 GCA_035710845.1 Candidatus Angelobacter sp. | reverse complement strand
ATTGGTGAGCAGCTCTTTTTGCAAACGGTCACGCAGGTTGCGCGATGTAACGTAAGTTCCTTCGCGTCCAGAGAAAGGCGACGTGTTCACAGAAAACTGCATGGCGATTGTGGGTTCGTCAATCACAATGTGAGGCAGTGGGGCAGGATTTTCAACGTTGGTGATTGTCTCGCCGATACTGATTCCCTCAACACCGGCGATGGCCACAATATCTCCCATCTCTGTCTGGTCAATATCGATGCGCTTGAGCCCGCTGAAGGAAAACAGCTTGGTGATCTTCACTTTCTGCATCGATCCGTTGAGCTTAGCAATAGCGACTTCTTCTCCATTGCGCAACTGGCCACTGAAAACGCGCGCAATCGCCAGTCGGCCCAGATAATCGCTGTAGTCCAGATTCGCCACCAGAATCTGCAATGCGCTGGCGGCTTCACCTGCAGGCGGAGGAATATTGGCCAGGATTGCATCAAACAGAGACCGCAAGTTCTCACCGGGAACGTCCATCTTTTCAGAAGCAGTGCCGGCCTTGGCATTGGTATAAAGCACCGGAAATTCAAGTTGGTCTTCGCGGGCTTCAAGGTCGATAAACAAATCGTAAATTTCGTTCAGAACTTCCTGCGCGCGCGCGTCTGGGCGGTCAATTTTGTTGATCACTACCACCGGCGGCAGATTTGCTTCCAGCGCCTTGCTCAGCACGTAGCGTGTTTGCGGAAGCGGGCCTTCGCTGGCGTCCACCAGAAGCATCACGCCGTCCACCATTTTCAGTGCGCGCTCCACTTCCCCGCCAAAGTCGCTGTGGCCTGGCGTGTCTACGATGTTGATTTTTACGTCGTGATACCAGATGGCTGTGTTCTTGGCCAATATGGTGATGCCGCGCTCACGCTCAAGTTCGTTGGAATCCATCACGCGCTCCACCACGGCTTCATTGGCGCGAAACGCGCCGCTTTGCCGCAGCATGGCATCTACCAGCGTGGTTTTTCCGTGATCAACGTGAGCGATAATGGCGATATTGCGAATCTTTGAATTCAAATCTGTCTCTCTGTGTATTGGAATGGTCTTCTTCCATTTTATCCGCAAATGGGAGAGTGTGCGCCGAGCACCTTATTTGCAGGAGCAGAATTGCTTCGCTCAGGCTGAATCGTCGGTGGCTGGAGCAAAGCGATTGAAATATCAACGCGAGATCCGTTCCATGGCAAAGCCTGGAACTGTGGTCCGCTCGAAAATGAATTCGGGGCAAAAGAGCTGATTGCAGCACTTCCCAAAGTGGAATTTCATCTCGCGAAAAATTTTAGTCCGGCCAGCTCCGTGAAAGAATTTTCTTGTTACGATGTCAGTCTCTTATTGAGAAAGGATCAGTGATATGACAAACAATGTAGATAATCGAGTATTGGGTAGGAAAGGCGCGAGAATGCTATCAAATGAGGAAGTGCAGGTGGTAGCTGCTGGAACGCTCAAGATCTCACATCTTCCCAATGGGGAAGTTGATGTCCTCGGTGATTAAAAACAATACGCACTTTTTGGATTCAGAAGCTAATGAATATCCTTTAATGGCCAGGGCTGGGATAAGAAAATATCCAGCCCTACGTTTTTGCGTGCCAGCGGCCTAATGTGACAGAGCTTTATCGATTTTGATCCGATCATCGATTCCGACAATCGCGCTTTCCTTCACTGGCTTGTAACCATCTTTCTGGATCGTGATGTCATAGCTGCCCGGCTCGACCTGTATCTCTAATGGCGTGGTCTTTTGCAGCGGCGTTCCATTTACTGTCACTTGTGCGCCCTTGGGCTCAGACTTGATCTCAATTCGCGCCTTGCCTTCGGATGATCCGCTTCCGCCAAACATCTTGCCCATGCCGCCGTTTACTAGGCGAATATTATCCGTGCGGCCTGCGACCATCAGGCTGGGCGCGTAATTCACTGACTCGCCAGCCACCAGCTTCATCTCGGTGCTGGCATCAAGGTAACCGGATTTACGCAGAACGATATTTTGCACGCCCGGTTCTACAAGAAATTCTATCGGAGTAACCTTGCCGGTATCGCGACCATTAATAAAAACCTCAGCTCCGGAAGGCGAGCCTGCAATGGTGATAAAACCTTTCACCGGGTTCAGCTTCACATCCAGCGGCGTCCGTGCGCCAGGCGAAATCTGCACGCTGCGTGTCTCCGGAGAGTAGCCCGGCAAGCTGAATGTAACTTTGTATGTTCCCGGTGCAAGTCCTGGGACAGTTTGCGGCGCTTTCCAGAATTGTCCTGGGTGGCCTTCAATCTCAACCGATGCCCCCGTTGGGACCGATGCCACAGTCAACTGGCCTTCGCTAGGCGCAGGCGGAGCTACCGGAGCAGCAGGCACAGATCTTGCTGTGCGGCTTGCTCGCCCAGATGACGCGCGTGTCTGCGTCTGTGGCTGCGTTGGAGTTTGTATCTCTGGTTGTGTATTTGCCGGCACAGTTTGATGACTAAATGGTGCAGGAGTGCTCGCAGCGGAACTCGCCGGCTGATTAGTTACTGTCTCCGGAACATCTGCCGAGCGGTGCTGGAAAATCATCGCCAGTCCGACGATCAGGCAAAGCCCGCCAATCACTCCTCCCACCAGCTTCCAGTGATTGGTGGTCTGCACGCGCGCTCTTGATGTTGTTGCCTGCTGCGCAGCAGCTCGCGTTGTGCCCGGCGCAGGCGTTTTAAGCACCTGGCTCGCGGATGCGGACGGAATTGCCTTGAATGATTGGCTTGCAGACGGAATCGCCTTAAATGACTGGCTTGCTGAAGGTGAAGGCGGAGCCCACATTGACGGGTTGACTGAAAACGAACCTGTCGACTGAGCTTTCATCGCCTGGCTTGCTGAAGGCCCAGGCCCTTGATACGCAGGCCGCGCTCCCGTAGCATTCGCGCGTGGCGCCGCTACTGGTTCAGCTCTAAACGCTTCTTCCAGAGCGGCAAACAGCTTCTCTCCGCTGGCGTAGCGATCACTAGAATTCTTCGCCAACGCTTTCAATATGACTCTTGAAATTCCTTCCGGCACTCGCGGATGCGCCATCCCCAGCGGATGCGGATCAATATCGGTGATGGCGCGGTCTATCTCGCCCAAGTGCTTGCCGTGGAATGGACTGCGTGCCGTGTACAGTTCATACAAAATCGTTCCCAGGCTAAAGAGGTTGGCAGCGCGATCCGTCGGTTTGTTCTTCACCTGCTCTGGTGAAAGATACGGTTCATTCTCCAGCTTTTTCGCCGGAGTCTGTGACAGCAAATTCTTGTCGCGCAGCAAACCAAAATCCAGGATTTTCAGTGTCCCATCTGGCAGCACTTTAATGTTGCAGGGATTCAGAAAATTGTGGAATACGCCTTTAGCATGCGCAGCATCAAGCGCACCGCTTAGCTGCCGGGCAAACTGCAGCACCTCAGCCATCTCCGGCTGGCGTTTTTGCATAAGCTCTCTGAGCGTCTGCCCTTCAACAAACTCAGCCGTCATGAAAACAGTAAAATCTTTATAGCCGCAGGTATGCAGCTTCGCAATGTTCGGATGGTCCAGCGCTGTTGCGGCCTTGGCCTCTGCCAGGATCTTCTTGATCAGGTCGCCGGCATCATCCAGCCATTCCGGCACCTCAAATTTGCGCAGAACAACATTCTTGTTTTGCTGCGGATTTCTGGCCTGATGAACTGTCCCTACGCTCCCTCGCGGAAGCTCCTTCACCAGTTCAAGACGATCGGTCCGTGGGGCCGTAGGCGTAGCCGTGGCTGTAGCAGTGTTGGCGGTAGTCTCTGGGTTTTCCTGCATTCTTGACACCCTATGCAAGTCCGGGGAGGAGGAACACGGGCATCATACCCTGAAGTCCCTTGCATAATGTCCATCAGAACAATGCTCACTTATTACCAAGGTAATTCCAGAATCTTATCTTTTCCGGGATGTTTGAAGCCCATTTTGCCCATGAATACAAGGGCTTGCGCGCAGAGGGATTTTCAGTCTTTGCGGGGTTATATTCGCTTTATCTTCGTGAGACTTGTTTTTCTATCAGTGTTATCAGCGTTCATCAGCGGTGATATTTTTCTTGTATCCTTCCTCCTGATGTCCATGCTCCACGAAATTGTCGACGGGCGCACTGACCTCGTCTTCGATTATCTCGCCGCAGGACATCCCACCAATTCTACTGACGAGAACAGCGTCTCGCCTCCCAAATGGTGCGCCTATTACGGCGACGTAAGCGCCATCAAATTTCTTCTGAGCAAAGGAGAATCGCTGCAATCGCTCGGCGACGATCTCAGCCTGAACGTCGCTTGCTTCCACGGCCACTGGCGGCTCTGCAAATCTTGCTTGAAAATGGCGCGGACGCAAATCGTCCCGCACCTGACATCGGCGAGACTCCGCTGCACTCGGCTGTTTGCAAGCCCTGGCCGCAAGCCGCGTTGGTGGTGAAGGTCCTGCTGGCGCACGGAGCCAAACGCTGTGACAAAACACTCAGTTGAAACCGGGGCCTTCATGCGCGACGTCCGCGCCCGTGGCGAGACCCCGCTTCATCGCGCTGCCGCCTTCTGCGATGAAGAAACCATTCAGCTTCTGCTTGATGCCGGTGCCACCCGCGACGCCAAGGATATGAATGGCGATTCCCCGCTCAGTTGGGCCAGTTTGCACCTGCGCCCGACGCCGGTTCTCAGCCTGCTCCTCTATGCCGATTTCCGCATCCACCCTGACCACAAAGACATGGCAACCTACGTGCGGTAAACCGAGGAGTTGAACTTCTGCTTTCAATGTCCTGCCTGCACAACCCCCAGCTTTTTGTTGAAAAACTCCGCTCCCGCCTTGTATCCGTTCACCCAGCTCTTCCACAGCAGCAGATCATGGATCTCATCAGGGAAAATGAGCTGTTCAAATTGCACATGCTGCTGCCGCAGACGTTGCGCTAGGTCCACGGTCTGCCCAAAAGGGACGTTGCGGTCGTCGTCGCCATGAATCAGCAATACCGGCGATTTCCAGGTCGCCACGGACGCCACCGGCGACGAATCAAACGCCAGTTTCTGCGCCTCTTTCAAGTCCGGCGCTTGTTCCGCACCGTTCTCCCAGCGCGGAAGAAACATTGACCAATCATGCACGCCATGGAAATCAACCCCCGCCGCAAAAATATCTGAGTTGCGCGCCAGCGCCAGCGCGGTGAGCAAGCCTCCGTATGAGCCGCCCCAGATGCCGATGCGCTTGCGATCGACATAAGGCAGGCTCTGCAGAAACCGCGCGCCCGCCACCACATCTTTATATTCTGACGATCCCCGCCAGCCCGCGTTCGCCGGATCACGGAACCCACGCCCATACATAATGCTCAAGCGGTAATTCACCGAGAGCACCACGTAGCCCAGGCTCGCCAGATACTGATTTTCCGCATAAGCGTTGTGGTAGTAATACAAGTAGTGGAAGCCGAGCAACATCTGCCGCGGCGGGCCGCCATGAACAAAGATGAGAGCCGGCCCAGGCTGAGTGCGGCCGCGCGGAACAAAGAGTTGTCCTGGAATCACTAGCCCGTCCTCGCTGCGGAAAGTTACACGTTGCGGCTCAACCAACTCAGTCGACGGAAAATCTTTCGGCAGCGCGTCAGACGCAATCATCTCCCGGCTTTTTTCGGTCAGGCGATACGGCATTGCCGGCGACGTTGCGCTCGATCCGAAACAAACAATCGTCTTGCCATCCACCAGCATCACGGGATGCCATTCAATGGTTGCGCCGCGCGTGAGCGGCACACTCACGCCGATGGCTTTGCCGTTTACAATTTCCGAGGCCCCCAGCGGAATCTTGAATATGTGCCGCCGGTCTTCATCGTTCTGGTTTGACGTGTAGAGCACCGCAGTCTTATCCGGCGTGAGTTCCACGTCTTCCACGTCAAAATCGCTGGCCGTCAGCAGCACCGTCTGCCCGCCTTTTGCCGGAACCATGTAGAGATGGTTTCTTCCATCCTGTTCTGAGCAAAAGATAATCTTGCCGTCGGCAGCAAACTTCAGTGAATCCACAGCAAATGGCGGGAGTGAATCACTCATCTTCTTGCCGCTGTGCCATAGCTCGTGCGCCTCAACCGGAAGACCAGCGCCGCCTTCTGGCCCAGCATCGGTTTGTGCTGCTTGTGCCGTCTCAACATCGGCCAGCCATATTGCCCATGGCTTCGGACGTTCTGGAATCAGCGGCAGATGGTTCTCCGCCCCACCCGTGCGCAAAAATACAAGCTGCGTCCCATCGGGCGACCAGCGTGGCGCAAAATCCCGGTCAACGCTGGGTGCAACATAGCGCACCCGCTGCGCAACCCCGTCTTGCAAATCCAGAATGGCGACAAAGCTGTGCGTCTTCCGGTCTGAGGTAAACGCAAGATGTTTCCCGTCCGGCGACCATTGCGGCTCAGCTTCTTCTCCGCGCAACTCAGTCAACTGCCGCGCAGGCTTGCTGCCGTTTACCTCAGCAATCCACAAATGATGCTTCGCTCCCACCCAAACTGCCCACTGCCCATCAGGAGAGAGCTGTATGTCCTCGCAATCCTCTTCGCCGCATCCCATATCGCCAATCAGCCGCGTAGTTCCAGCCTCCACATCCACGGCCCACACCTGCTGCTTGGGGTCTTTGATCTCGCTGATTGGATTGGCAACATAACCTTCGCTGCTCAGCTCTGATCCCCGCGCGTAAATCGCGGTCTTGCCGTCTGGCGTGAGCTTTACGGCAAAAATGTCCTGGCCATCGTCGCCCTGATAATGCGTAATCTGGCGACCGGCAAAGTCCGGCGCATCCGCTATCCACACATTGCGCGCGCCTTTGCTGTCAAATACCCAGGCAATGCGGTTCGCCTTGGCTGCCGATGTCAGCGCCGTTGGGAAAGGCGAACTCATTACCTGCTCAAGGGTAAAGCTGGTTTTTTGCGCGAAAGAAGCAACAGTAAAAATGAAAGTAAAGGCGAGTGTAAGGCGTTTCATAGACGGGACATCATAGCATCGCCTACCGCAGCAAATTTCAGGTATGAATGTAAGATTGCAAGGCGGCTTCACCGTCGGTCAGGAACGCTTTTCCAGATAGCTGCCCACCAGCGCTGCGCAGGCTTCCACAAATTGCTGGTCTTCCGGCGTGAATGTGTTGACGAAATAGCTGTTAATGTCAATTTCGCCGTAAAGCTGTTTTTTGACAAAGACGGGCGCAACAATTTCAGACTTCACCAGTTCAGATCCAGCAAGGTATCTGGGATCGCTAGCCACATTGTTGACCACCACCGTCTTTCCCGTGCTGGCGGCTGCTCCACACAGGCCTTTATCCAGGGATACGCGCTCATGTGGCTCAAAGCTGCCTACATGCGGTCCAAGCACCAGCGCGTCGCGCGTGGTTTTATCGAACAGGTAGAAGCCTACCCAGTTGTAGCGGGTCATGGTGGCGTGAAGCCGCTGGACAATCTGATCCATCAGCGCATCTACCGTGCGCGCAGACTCGGAGAAATACCCAAATTCCTTGAGCAAATCCGTGTGCTTAACCATTTTTATACCTGGGCCTAACGTTGCAGTTGTTATAACCCGGCCTTAAGCCACAGGCAATGTCAATTTGGGTTCGCTTGCAAAGAATTTTTGGATAGAGATCTTCCGCTGGATCATGCTGCTGCGAGCTATTTCTTTTTCTCCATGAACTTGCCCACAATCACCGCGATGCTCTCAGCAAAGGTCTGTTCCGCGCGAGTAAATGTATTTGCAAAATAGCTTTCGATATCCAGTTCCGCTACCAGTTCCTTTTGCGCGAAGATGGGCACAACCATGTTTGCTTTTACAATTTCTGATCCGGAAAGATAGCGCGGATCGCTGGCCACATCATTCACCACCACGGTTTGCCGAGTGGTGGCTGCGGCTCCACACAGTCCTTTGTTGATGGGAATGCGCTGGTTCGGAGAAAAGCTCCCCACATAAGGGCCAACCACCAAGATTCCCGGATCGTGGGGATCAACCAGATAAAATCCAACCCAGTTGTAGCGCGCAAGCTGCTCATGCAGCCGTTGCGATATATGCGTCATCAGCGCCGTGGCATTAGGCGCACTTCGTGCGTATGTGCTGAAGTCTTCCAGCAGTGCCTGGTGATTCGACATTGAGTTATACCTGGTGTTTCTTAAAGCTATTGGACTTGTTATAACCCGGCCTTCAGCCACAGGCAATGTCTATTTGAGTTCATTTGGCGTAGAACTCTCGTGCAGGACTCTCTTGGGCGATGCTTGTGCTCTACTACTTTTCCTCCATGAACTTGCCCACGATCCCCGCAATGTTCTCAGCTCAGCAAAGCTCCGTTTTTACGGCGTAGCTCCAACCGCTGCAAGAATCTCATTGACTCTTCCGCTGTCAATCAATTGATGAATTCGAGCTTCCTCTAATCCTGCAATCCGACCAAGCAATATTCTGGATGACTCGGCATGGCCTGGATCCCACTTGGCCATCTCAACCAACGAAGGAAGTGCGGCTGACTTCAGTTGTTGAAGCAGTTTTGGATTTCGATTGCTGCTGAGTGCCATCAAGAGACCCCCCGCTTTATTCCGGTCAGTCCATGCGCCGGAATTAAGCATCTCAATGAAACTATTTGGAGGAATTTCTAAAGCTATTTTTGAGTTCGATTTCGCCAGGACGCCTAATGCTCTGATTGCATTGTTGCGAACTATCTCGTCTTCATCGCGGCTGGCTCTCACCAGGAGAGCAATCTGCTTTCTCGATTGCGCCCCATATCCAAGGATCCAAACTGCTACCTGGCGATCTTTTGGTCGTGCACAGGATTGAAGGACCTGCTCTACACGTTGTTGATGTGCCATGGCATATTTGCGCACAGCTAATTCATTGTCGCGTAAGGCGCTATCACTAAATAGAGCATACCCCTGGGAATCATCCTCCTTAAGATTTCCCTTTAGGGCTGCTTCCCTTAATGCCTCCATTTCAGCCTTATATAGACGCAAGGCATTCCCAGAAAGGCAAGTCTGGTCTTTCGGGGCAGGTGCAAATGGGATAGTCACTGTGTTGCGCCCTCCAAGACCGATATAGACGATGTAATCACCTCGGTTGATACAACAGACTATTGCCACAGCTGTGGGTTTGGGCCAAGCGCACTGTTTACAACGTGGTCGATGCGCTCACGAAAGTCCGCCAACTGATCTACGGTTAGATCCTCTCCTGTGGCGGGAAGTGCCGATTGGAGCTTCTGCACATCAATGCCATCTGTCCCGAAAAAAGCAAACTCTCCAATATGGATGTGCTGAGGCTGTTGCAAACTGAGGACTATCGCCCAGGACAATGGGCCATGTCATTGCGTCATTCTATAGAGGAGCCAGCCGGTAACACCATCCATATAAATCCTGAAGAAGCGCGCGCGTCAGACTTATTTCATCCCACATTTGAAAAATATGCACTGTAACCTTTACCCTTACGTGGGGAACAGGAACGATTTATGAAAACATCTCTTTCGCGTACGCTTGCTGCTTTTCTTTGCTTCTTCCCGCTTGCGACCACGGCCCTTTGCGCCCAGGACCTCGCATCTTTTGAGAAACGGATCACCGTTAAGAAATTGGCCAACGGCTTGACCCTGATCATCATGGAGCGCCCGGAAGCTCCGGTCTTTTCTTTTTACACGCGGGTTAATGCCGGCTCTGCGCAGGAGGTCCCCGGCATTACCGGGCTGGCGCACATGTTTGAACACATGGCCTTCAAGGGCACGCATGAGATCGGCACCAGGAACTGGCCGGCGGAAAAAGTAGCTCTGGAAAAAGTGGAGCAGGCTTATGCCGCTTACCAGCGTGAGAATGAGAAGGCATTTGGCCGCGATGTCAAAAAAGTCGCAGAACTGGAAAAGGCCTGGCAAGATGCAACGGCCAAGGCTGAAGAGTATGTGATTCCCAACCAATTTGGGGAAATCGTGGAGAGTGAAGGCGGAATTGACATGAATGCCAATACCGACCGCGATGAAACCATCTACTACTATTCGTTTCCTGAGAACCGGCTGGAATTGTGGGCTTATCTGGAATCAGAGCGTTTTCTTGAGCCGGTAATGCGCGAGTTTTACAAAGAGCGTGACGTGGTCTATGAAGAGCGCCGCATGAGCGTTGAAAGTTCACCGCAGGGCCGGTTGATTGAGCAATTCCTGGCCGCTGCCTATCAGGCGCATCCTTATGGCTGGCCAACACTGGGCTGGCCCTCTGATCTGCGCTCGTTCTCCGCCACCGACGCAATGAATTTCTTCCACAAGTATTATGTCCCGGCAAACATTGTGGTCACGGTTGTGGGTGATTTAAAGGCGGCGACGGCAATGCCTATCCTGGAAAAATATTTTGGCCGCATTCCTGCCGGCCCTACACCTGAGCCGTTGCGCACAAAAGAGCCTCCGCAAGATGCGCTGCGCACGATTGTGATACACGATCCTAGCCAGCCACTCTATATTGAGGGCTATCACCGTCCTGACGAACGCGATCCCGACGACGCGGTTTATGACGTCATGTCTGATCTGCTCTCCAAGGGCCGCACGTCGCGACTGTATCGTTCCCTGGTTCGTGATAAGCGTATTGCACTGGCAGCCCAGGGTGGAAGTTTTCCGGGCGGCAAATATCCCACGCTCTTTTATTTCTTTGCTGTGCCCACACAGGGCCACACGGCGGAAGAGCTGGCCAAGCCAATCCATGATGAGATTGAGCGCTTGAAGACGCAGGACGTAAGCGATGAAGAGTTGGAA
>DASTCT010000101.1:0-6042 GCA_035710845.1 Candidatus Angelobacter sp. | reverse complement strand
TGCTGGTCGCCGGGGCTGCAGCACTGGAAGCTGCTCCATTGCAGTTGTGTTTCAAGGGCCTTGAGTTCCTGTGAAAGACGAGTGATTTGGTTTGTAAGATCTTCCATTGTCTAATCCTTGAGTGCATCGTTTCTGCGAAATACTAGACATCGGAAGAAGTGGCAGTTGTTTAACTGACAACCGGAAGAATGGCGCATAAAGTGAGATGCTGAATCAGGGCAAATGGCCGGATTACCGAAGTACATGTCTACTCCATTTGAGCTTGGTAATTTAATGAGTGAGACACGCTAAGCCGTTGAAGCGGAACAGCAAACACTAGCTTTTATTCCAGACTGATTTATCCGCGCTGTCGCGGGTTTGCACAACTTGCGGTGCAAAATTGGGGGATCGTCAGGGCGTAAGGCCCTAGGGCTCGTGTTACCAGGCGATCATCTTTTGCCATCAGACGGATTACCAGAGTCACGTTGTTAGCGGCCATGAAATGGGCTTGAATACCTCTGGAAAGCCCATGAGAATACGACGTTTACACCCCGCGTTGTTTCTAATGCCGGTGCTCGTCTTGATCACGGCCGCGAGCATGCCGGCTGCCGCCATTACTGCGGACAATCCTAAAGATGAGCGGTTCCCCGTAACCACCTCATCCAGAGCGGCTGCACGCTACTTTGAAAATGGCATGGTGAATTACGAGAACCATCGCTGGAATTTTGCCCTGCGCGATTGGCATGAAGCCTTGGAACAAGATCCGAACTTTGCCATGGCTTATACGTGGATCTGCTTTACCACGACCGATCCAGCAGAAGAGAGCAAAGATCGTGCCGCAGCCAAGGGCTTGATGAATTCCGTTACACCGGCTGAGCAGCTTGCCATCAAGTGGATGGCCGGCGTCCATGAGAACAACTATATCCAGGGCATACAGGCCATGAATGATCTGGCGCAGATGTTCCCCCGCGATAAGCGCCTGAATTTTCTGATCGGTTATTGGCTTTACAAGCAGGATGAGTACGAGCACTCGCGGATGTTCACGCTCAGGGCGCTGGCTGAAGACCAGAAATATGCCACAGCTTACAACCAGTTGGGTTATCTGTATTCGCGCGCACGCGAATATGACAAGGCAATTGACGCGATGGAGAAATATGTAAAGCTCCTGCCCAATGAACCGAACCCGCACGACTCTTATGGTGAGATGTTGCGTCTCTCCGGGCGATTTGATGATGCGCTGGCGCAATACCACATTGCGCTCAAGATTGATCCAACTTTTTATATTTCGCAAAAAGAGCTGGGCGAGACCTACGCGCTCATGGGGCAAGACGAGCGAGCGCGGGCGGAATATGCAAGGGCCATCCATGAAGCCCCCGGCAACGGCCTGAAGGCTGAGTACATGCAGAAGGCCGCCATGACCTGGCTGCGCGAGCAGAAATTTGACGAGGCCGATAAAGCGTACGATGAAGCCGCTCAAAGCGCCCACGACATGGGCCAGTGGGTATGGGAGGCGCGTGCGCATCGAATCAAGGCCATGTATCAGCATGATCATGCGATTGCCATGGCGGAACTGGACCGCGCAGAAGCCATTCTCGTGGAAAAGAGCGACGCGGTAGCCAAGTCTGATCTGGATGAAGAGCGGGCACGTATTCTGCGCGTTCGCGTCGAGCAGGCCATTGCTGCCAATGATTTAGCTGGTGCAAAGAAGACGCTGACTGAACTGGAAAAGATGGGCGTCTCCGGCTCCATCAGCATCCAGAGAACATACGCTGGCGCAGACGGAACGCTCTTGCTGGCGCATAAGAAATATCGCGATGCTGTTGGAGAGTTGGAGCAGGACTTCGTTAATCCCATGTCGATGAAGCTGCTGGTAACGGCGTACCAGAAGGTCGGCGACAAAGCCAAGGCAGAAGAGTGCCGTAAGCGCCTGCTGGATTTTAAGATCCCGATGGTGGAAGAGGCATTGACCGTGTTTGCCTATCGCGCACAGCAGCAGGGTGTAGTGGCGAAGAAGTGAACTTTATTGAATCCTGCCGTTCAGTGGCAATGTTTCGCTCTTACCGTTATCTTGGATTTTTCTATAAGCGATATGAGTATAGAGAAACGTACCGCCGTCCAAGTCGTTGGTTCCAGGCATAAGCCTGATATAGCAATTCCTCACTGCGCTCGGGACAAGACAAAAATCAAATAAACATCTCTTCGTCTTCCGCTTCGCGCTCGTTTCTGCGGTGACGCGAGCGGTTGGATTTCAGGAAGCTCAATCCGGCATTGAGCGCGGTTACAATGGCGCGGACGCGCCGCATAGGAGTGAAAACTTTATCTTGCAGCAGGTCTGAGGTGGCTTCAACTTTGTGAGCGGCGTTGAGGATGAAGTCATCCATGCGTGCCGCCTGTAAGCGCAAGCGCTCAGTAATTTCGCTGGTGGCAAGGCCCACTTGGGCTACGTTAGCGCGAATCGATGCGGAGCTTTCCGCCAGGTTGGTGGTTATCTCCGCAATCTTGGGCTGGGCATCATCCAAAATCGCGGCTGCCGTGGTCAACACCGGCGAGGCCTGCTGCTCCAGCCGCGTGGCTATGCCTTCAACTTTTTCTGAGCTTTGCCGCAGCGCCTTGTAAAGCACAAACAGGATTACCGTTTGCAGCACAATGGCTATTGCGGCAACGACCACGAAGATCGTGATGATTGTGTTGTCCACTGGTTAAGGAGCTCCTTAGGAGCCTTTCTTGCCTTCGCCGGCTGCTTCGCGATATGCCTGACGGCTGGCATCAATAGCCGCACTGATTTTGTCTTTTTGCTGGCCAACTACGTCTTTGCCGCGATCCACCCACTGGTTCATGGTGTCGCGCGCTTCACGGCCGCGAGTCTTCAGGTACTCGCTGCCTTCCTGGGCTGAATTCTTGATGGCTTCGCGGGTTTCGCGCCCGGAACGGGGTGCATACAGCACGCCCAGCAGCGCGCCAAAGCCAAGGCCTGCCAGAAACCACATAAAGCTATTGGTGTTATCTCTATCGGACATCAGACGACCTCCACAATCTAGCGATGGTAACACCCAGAACTCAGGTGGGGCAAATTCACGAAAGGCCAATCACACCTGTACTTTAGGCTGTTTGGATCGCGCACCATTTACAACCTCTTTACAGTGCATTGCCAGCCATTTTACCCACCTGCATCGGGAAACATGTTTCCATAACACATCAAGTTGATGGAGGCCTGATGGCAACCGCAGTAGAGCCGGTTTTCAGCGCTGTAACAATTGAGCAAGCATCTGTTCAAACCGGCACAAAGAAAATCAGGACCGTAGTGGTGGACGACTCTGAGACTTTCCTGCAAGTGGTTTGCGCGCTGCTGGAACTTGATCCGCTGGTGGACATGGTAGCACGCGCAGACAAAGGCGGCGAAGCCATTGAGACCGTGATGAAGCTCAAGCCGGACTTGATCCTGATGGACGTTCACATGCCTTACCTTGACGGGCTTACACTGGCCTGGTTTTTTTGGCGCAGATTTCCTTCAGCCCGCGTGGTGCTTATGTCAACTGCGAACACCCCTGAGCTGCGCGCGGCTTGTGAAGAATCCGGAGCCATGGATTTCATCCACAAAGAAAACTTTCGCGATGAGTTTCGCGCAGTGCTTAAGCGCGTGCGAGGAGAAGAATGGCAAGGAACGGAATTGAACGCAGTATTCAGTTCATAGCATTGATCGCAAAATGGAGAAATGGAGCCAATGAGAAGAACCCTTTTAAAAGCAATCCCCCTTGTTATCCTGGCCGGTGCGCTAGCAATGGCGCAGCACGGAACGCCGCCAGACCCGGCACAGATGGTTCAGCACCATGTGGATTCTCTGACTAAGCATTTGTCATTGAACGCACAACAGCAGCAACAGGCAACCAGCATCTATACGGAAGCGGCAAACAGCGCGAAATCGTTGCATGATCAGATGCGCATGGCGCATGAGACCCTGCAAACAGCCATCCAGAAGAATGACATTGGCACGATTGAGCAGGTATCCAATAGCATCGGCAACCTGACGGCGCAGATGACCATGGCGCACGCCAAGGCAGATGCCGCGCTCTTCCAGACGCTATCACCAGATCAACAGAGCAAGTTTATCCAGATGCAGAGCCATCATCGGGGTATGCGCGGACACGGCTGGGCAGGAGGGGCCCCTCCAGGCGCTTCATTCAAGTGACCTTCCTGCCGCCGTGAGGACAGGCGGGCCAATTACCGTTCTTCTTGCGTTTGTACGGCCCGTTCTGTCCTTTTTTCAACGATCTGACAGGGTGACGGATTGTCTTTACAGAAACTTTACATTTTCTTGCCGGGGTATTTACCCAGCTCTCAACTCGTCCCGCTTAACCTATAGATAGCTTTTAAAGGATTGGTATGTCAGCTATTACGGTTCGCCTGCATACGAGCGCACGCACAATCCGGCCTCTGCCGCTACCGAAGAAACGCGCGCTGGTAGTGGACGATTCAACCACAATTCTGCACGCAATTTGTTCGCTGCTGGAGCACCATAAAGTGGTGCAAGTGGTAGGACGCGCGGAAAATGGGCCGGCGACGATTGACCGGGTGGCTGAACTGCAGCCAGAACTGGTGCTGCTGGATGCAGACATGCCGGGCATGAGCGGGCTGAGAACGGCTTTATTGATTTCGCAAATGCATCCTCACATTGAGATCATTCTTATGTCGATGGATACCAGCGCACAATTCCGGGCAGCGTGCGCCGGCTGCGGCGCAACGGCGATGATCTATAAGCCGAAATTCCTGCGCGAGCTGCGCACCTTTCTTAATGCTCCGCTGCAAAAGGCGCGGTCGGCATTTGGCATAAGAGCTTAAGCATTAGCAGCGTGCTTATAGCAAACACTTATAATGATGGTGAGCCTTTTAAGTCCTGAAAACGCCTATAGCTAGAAGGCGCATCGGGACATCCTGGCTTGAGTTGATTTTGAAACCAGAGATCAGAGAGCGGCTTTTTCGATGGGTTGCAGTACCGGCGTTAGCCGGAGTGCTAGCCCTGCTGGCCGTCCTGCAATACCAATGGAGCGGACGTGTAAGTGCGGCCACCAAGGCGCAAATGCAGACCAACCTGCAGGTGGCCTTGATGGGTTTCCGCATGGATTTTGCGCGCGAGCTGGGCACAGCCGGAATGGAAATCAGGTCGGCGCTTGATCCTTCTGGGACTATCAATCCCGCCCAATTCTCCCAGCAATTTCAGCATTGGCAGCAAACTGCCGCTCATCCAAATCTGGTTGAACATATTTATGTCTGGCAGGACCACGGCAGTGACCAACCGTTGCGATTTGATCCTGGCCGCGAGCAGCTAGAACATGTAGCCTGGCCCACGGAATTCGATTCCTTAAGACAACATCTGCAGGAAGTCAGCTTATTCGCGGCATTGCATTTGCAGGAACGTCAAGCCGATGGAAGAGACACACGATTAGGTCATGAGCAAACTTCCGCACAGTCCGACCGCGACCACTTTAGGGCAAGTGGGCACATAGGCGGGCGACGCGGCGGCGCTTCGCATGGCCGGGGTGACTTTCTTGTTCCTCTGGCGGTGGACCAGTCGATTCCTGCGCTCGCTTATCCGGTGCGGCAGCACGCAATGGCTGATCAGCGTTCCGGCGATCGTGCGATCACGTGGCTGATTATCCAGTTGAACAAGAGCGTCCTGCAAAAAGAGATATTTCCTGAGCTGGCGCAGAAGTATTTTCGCGGCCAGTCTGGCCTGAACTACCACGTTGCTGTGCGCGCAAGCGATAAAGCTGGAGAGCAGGTTGTTTATGCATCCGATGCCGGGTTTGGCGGAGATGACAGCCAGCAGATGGACGCATCCTTGAATCTCTTTGGCCCACCCATGGGGCGCGGCGGCCCGAACATGGGGCCGGAAATGTTTCTTGCGCCTATGCGGTCATCGTCAAACGACCGTTCTATGCAAGGCGAGGACAGGCGCGCTACCGGACCGGAAAGATTGCCACGTCTTGAGGTCTTCCACTCCGGTGATCAAAGTGTGTGGCAAGTGGTGGCCAAGCACAAGAGCGGTTCAGTTGAGGCGGCAGTGAG
>DASTCT010000100.1:0-26327 GCA_035710845.1 Candidatus Angelobacter sp. | reverse complement strand
TTACACCAATGGCGCAACGGCATCAAGACCGCTGCGCCATTCGAGATCGACTTAGCGCTTGGACGTGCCGCGAGCCATCTTTTTAACTTTAGGCTTCTTGCTGCCGCGCGGATAATCCCGCGCCTTCTTGGGGGCCTGCTTCTTGCGCGACGTGCGCTTTGCCTTTTTGCGTTCTTCTTTGCTCAGTGTTTTGGTATTTGCCATGTACCTGTCCTAGTAAAAAATTAAATTGCTGGAACTGTTACGCCCGCTCCAGATGCGCGTACTTTTCCACCAGCTTCTTCAATCCGAATCGTGGAAATTGTACCGTAATCTTGGCGTTTTCTCCCTCACCTTCGCGCCGATAAACAATTCCTTCGCCATACTTGGGGTGTTTCACGCGCTGTCCGGGACGGAATGAGCTGCCGCCGGCGGGCTTCTCAACGGGTACTTGAGGGCGGCTAAACTTCTTGCCACGCGAAGCAAAAAACTCCGCGATGTTGTCGATGGAGTTGTATTTTGGGCCGGAATAGCTGCTAGTTTTCGGCTTTGCGCGAGCGCCGTTGCGCTGCCATCCAGACCCAGCGGGCGCGCTCTGGTCCTCATCTTCATAGCTGTAGTGGCTCTCGCCGTAGTCTGTATCGCGATAGGAACCGCGCGCGCTTGAACGTGCGGTGCCCAACTCTTCCAGCAGTTGCGGCGGTACCTCTTCCAGAAAGCGCGAAGGCACCGTGGCATCCGGCATATCTGTGCCATAACGCCGGCGATAGCGCGCGTTGCTCAGCACCAACGCGTCCATGGCGCGTGTCATCCCCACGTAACACAGGCGGCGCTCTTCCTCCATTTGATCAGGATCATTGAAGGCCCGCGAGTGTGGGAATAGGCCTTCTTCCATGCCAATCAAAAATACCAGGCTGAACTCCAGCCCTTTGGCCGAATGCAGCGTCATGAGCGTCACAGTACCGCGAGGATCGTAGGTATCCACATCGCTAACCAGCGCGGCATGGTCCAAAAATTCCGCCAGGCTCTCGCCGCGATCGCGCGAGTCCATGGCCGCATTCACTAGTTCGCGCAGGTTATCAATGCGCGAAAAAGATTCTGGCGTGGCCTCTTCTTCCAGTTGCTTGATGTAGTTAGTGCGGTCGATCAGGAATTTGAGTATCTCTGGGATGCTGGCCGGGCCGCCGGGTGCACGGAAGCCTTCAACAGCTTGATCGCCGTTGGGTCCGCCGGAGCCGCTTTCATCATTTGCGCTGCTTTCTGGCAGGATGTCGCCAATTTCCAGCGCTTCATTCGATCCAAAATCGAAGCTGGTGTTCTCCCCAAGTTCAGCTGGCTCAAAAGAGACGTCTTCTGGCTCTGACTCTGGTTCCGCTTTTCTCCGCGCTCCCGCGTCCCCGCGTTGAGATTTTTCTTTAGCTTCTGCGGTTTCCTCTACCCGCTCCACAAACGTCCCCAACAGCATTGCCCGCGCATCTTCAATCAAGTCTTTGAAGCTCTTGAGCGCCACGCAGGCGCGAGCCGGCAGCAATCTCCGGTCAATGGCTTCGCTGATCGCGGCCCAGAGTGACATGCCGGTCTCAAGCGAGAGCCGTTCCAGCGTCTCCACCGTCGATTTGCCGATCCCGCGCGCTGGAGTATTAATCACACGCAGCAGAGCAATTGAATCCTGCGGATTGCTGATCAGCTTAAGGTAGCTGATCATGTCTTTGATCTCCGCGCGCTCGTAGAAAGAAAAGCCGCCCACTACCTGGTACTTGATCTGGTAGCGGCGCATGGCTTCTTCAATCAACCGCGACTGTGAATTCAGCCGGTAAAGCACCGCCACGCGCACGCCCTCTGCATTCTCTTCATTGGCTTTCTTGAGGTAGCGCGAGATGTAGTCCGCGGCAAATAGCGCTTCATTCTCGCCATCGGGGGCTTCGTAATAGCCAACGCGGCTGCCGCCTTCGCGTGACGTCCACAGCGTCTTGCCTTTGCGCTTAACGTTGTTAGCCACAACCGCCGAGGCAGCCTCAAGGATTGCCTGAGTCGAGCGGTAATTTTGCTCCAGCCGGATAATGCGCGCCTCAGGAAAATCTTTTTCAAATTCCAGGATGTTGCGGATATCAGCCCCGCGCCAAGAGTAAATCGACTGGTCCTCATCGCCCACCACGCAAACGTTGTGCCGCGTTCCCGCCAGCAGCTTGATCAGTTCGTATTGCGGGCGGTTCGTATCTTGGTATTCATCGATCAGCAAATATTCATAGCGGCGCTGGTAGCGCTCACGGACTTCCGGCGATGACTTGAGCAGCCGCACGGTCTCCAACAGCAGATCGTCAAAATCCAGGGCGTTGGCTTTGCGCAGCTCTTTGCGATACTCCTCAAAAATGTGCGCTACCTTCTCCGTGATGGGATCGGCTGATTGCAGGTACATCTCCTGCGGATCAAGCATATGGTTCTTGGCCCACGAAATCCGCCCAAGCACGGCGCTAGGCTTGAGCTGCTTGTCATCGAGGCCGAGGCGGCGCATTACCGACTTGACCACCGCCTGCTGGTCGGTTTCGTCATAGATGGCAAAATCTTTTTTGTAGCCCGCGTCGCCAATCTTCATGGCTTCAATATCGCGGCGCAGCACGCGCACGCAAAAAGAATGGAAGGTGGCAATCAAAGGCTTGCGCAGCGTGCGGCCACCCAGCAGGCTATCAACGCGCTCGGCCATCTCCCTGGCGGCCTTGTTGGTAAAGGTAACAGCCAGGATTGAGTCCGGCTCAATTCCTTTATTTTCAATTAAATGGACAATGCGATAAGTGATGACACGGGTCTTGCCGCTGCCCGCGCCGGCCAGAATGAGCACCGGCCCGTCAACAGCTTCTACGGCTTCTCGCTGCCGGGGATTGAGCTTGGAGAGGAAGTCGACCACGTTAGATCAAGTATCGCGTGTTTGAAGGAAAAAGGAAAATGGCAGCGCGACTACTTGTTAGCGTGGACCTGGTTCTTATAAACCCTTCCGCCCTTCATCACAAACACCACTCGCCTCACTGCCATAATGTCCTTCAGCGGATCACCATCCAACGCAATGATGTCCGCCTGCATGCCCGGCGCAAACGCGCCGATTTCATTCTGCATGTTCAAGGACTCCGCCGCCCGTGCGTTCGCATCCACCATCGCCTGCATGGGGTCTTCACCGGCCTGCACTCGATAGATAAATTCCTCGGCATTGCGGCCATGCGCTCCGGCAACCGCATCCGTGCCAAAGACGATCTTCAGGCCCTTGGTCGCCAGCGCGTGCTTCCACATTTCCGCGATCACCGGCAATACTTTCTGCATCTTGGCAAAGCCTTCTTCCGTATAGCTGCCCACGCCAATAAATTTCTGCTTGTTATCGAGATAGTTGTGTATCACCAGCCCTACCTGTGGATCAAAGAACGTTCCGTGCTGGGCCATTGCGTCCAGGT
Source organism: Candidatus Angelobacter sp. (assembly GCA_035710845.1). GTDB lineage: Bacteria > Acidobacteriota > Terriglobia > Terriglobales > Acidobacteriaceae > Angelobacter. The sequence goes on along the minus strand of DASTCT010000100.1, from coordinate 22,911 downwards.
CTTCCTGCGTGGCGTAGGTTCCGTGCTCAACTTCAGTGCAGCCCGCGTTGGCTGAAGAACGCACGGCTTCGCGATAAGCATGCACTACGCTGCGCAGACCTTGTGCCTTGGCTTCTGAGCAGGCCGCCTGCAGTTGTTCGTCGGTGAGCGTCTGACCGCCGCCCTGGCGAATGCTGCGCGAGGCAAAAATCTTCACCACGTCAGCGCCATCAGCTTTCAGCTTTCTCACTGCTTCGCGAATCTGCTCCGGAGTAAGCTTTGGATCTTCAATCGGATTGAGCGCGCTCAGCAATCGCGGCCCCGGAATAGCGCCGCTGGCGATGGCTTCGCGCAGGTCTTTATCTTCCGGCGCGCCCAGGCTTTGAACGGTGGTAAAGCCGGCCATCAGTGTTGCATAAGCATTTCCGGCTTCAGCCAGCGTTGCCTGTTCCGGCGTTTCATTCTTGTCTTCAATCCGTCCGTTGGGCCCAAAATGCCAGGTAATGTGCACGTGAACATCAATCCAGCCGGGAAGCACCGTGAGGCGGCTGAGATCGTAAACGGCAGCGCTGGGGATTTGCTGGTCCTTGGCATTGGGCGTTACACGCATAATTTTGCCGCCCTGCACTACGATCAAGACGTTGTGCAACTCATGGCCGCGTCCATCCAGCATGGTTCCAGCGCGAATTACAGTAGTCTCCTGCGCTCCGCTTGATATCGCTATAAGGTTTGCGACGACTAAAACCAGTACAAAAGTGATGTTTTTGATTCGCATGTTTGGCTCAATTGGCGCGGGAGGCATTGTACCGAATGTTACCCAGCCTGTGTATTTCTTCCCCATGCGTCAAATCTCATTGTTCTGAATGGCGAGGAAAATCAATAGGTTGAAAGGCCATGTATTGGGCTTTGCCGTGCATTTGAGAGTAGCTGTCCGGCAGCGCGGATTGGACGCTGTTACTGAAGTGCAATACACCTGAGTGGATTGTCAATCTCAGCAGGGTGGCCAACAATGCCGGAAAATATGCAGTTTTTTGGAGGCACATTGCGGACTTCATCATTGAAATTTTTTGTTTGTATATTCCTGGCAGCGGGCGCATCGCTCTTCGCGCAGAACCAGACGCCGTCTTCGCCACAGACCCAGACGGTGTCTTCGCCACAGGCCCAGACCACGTCTTCACCACAGAACCAGGTACAGCTTGATTCTCCAAAGGGGATAACCGGCTTTGAGTCGATTCAAGGGACCATCAACTCTGATAGCCGCGTTTACAAGCTCGATTCCAACCTGGGTTGGGATTTCAACAAGCACTTCGGCATCTTTGCCGGGTTGCCAGTGTATTTCGCCAGTGTTCCTTCCAGCACAGCAACTAACGGAACCACAACTACGACCACGGCGAGCACTACCAACAGCGGCATCGGCAATGTGTACCTGGGATTCATTTTGAGAGCGCCCAATCCCAAGCTGGATTACGCCAGTGCGGTCACCGCTTCCGCGCCCACAGGGAGCGTGAGCAAGGGCTTCAGCACCGGACGCGCAAGCGTGGATTGGACCAACCGATTTGAGCACGACTTTGACCGACTTACACCGTTCTTTGAAGGCGGCCTGAGCAACACGGTGCCGGATTCAGCGTTTTTTGCCCGGCCGTTCACCTCGCTCGGCGCGGTCAGCCACCTGGAAGAAGGTGCAGAGTATCAACTGGTCAAACATCTTTATGCCGGCGGCTCCGGCTATCAGATTGTCCCCTTTGGCAATCAGAAAGTTTTCAGCAAGCTTGATGGCAAAGGCAAGGGCAAAAACCCGTTTGATAACGCGACCGTCTCCAGCGGTAGCGACCTGACGCGCGAAAACGGATTCAACACATGGGTGGCGATTGAACCTACCTCGATCGTTCGCCTGGAACTCGGCTACACGCGAAGCATGACCTTTGATCTGAGCAGCTTTGCCTTCAATCTGCGCATGAATGTGGGCAAGATGCTCCGGTCAAAACGTAATTACTAGGAGGCACCAGATGAAAAGCAAACTTTTTCTTGCTGCCATAGCGATGCTGGCCTTCATGGCCACACCGGTTGTTGCGCAGCATGGGCACGGTGGCGGATCTTCCGGCAGCAGTATGCATGGAAGCTCATCCATGCATGGGGATGATCATTCATCTTCATCGCATGGCGACAGCGATGGCGACCATGGCTCCGGCCATGACTCGGCAAACTCCGGACACAACTCCGTTTCCCAGAAGCTCGCGTCCAACACCAAGCTCTCCAGCAAACTGCAGGGCCTGTTGCCGGCCGGCACTAACCTGCAAACAGCTGCCGCGGGTTTCAAGAACCTCGGTCAATTCGTGGCCGCGGTGCATGTCTCGCACAATCTTGGTATTCCTTTTGATCAGTTGAAGGCCAAGATGCTGGGACCGCCGTCGATGAACCTGGGCAAAGCGATTCAGGCTTTGCAGCCGGCAGCCAACGCTAAAGCTGAGACCAAAAAAGCCGAGTCAGAAGCGCACATGGACATGGAACACGACTCGGGCAGCTAGTTTGATCCAGTAACAAAATGATTGATTTGAGAGGCGGCCTGCGCTCCGCCTCTTTTTTATTTGCAGGAATTTGCAAAATGCAAGCTCTCTAGCTTGCGCGCGGCCGCGGAACGTAATTGCCATCTTCCAGCACCTGGCACGGCGCAACCTGCGGTGTTACCAGCGCTTCACGCGGAATAATAAATGTCTGCTCCAGCGCGTATTGCCCTGACATTGCAGCATGAGGAACGCCATCGGTATAAACCATCCAGGAGCTGCCGGGAGGAAAGATCAATTCCTGTTTGGGAGCATTCTTTTGGAAGTCCGAATTCTCTTTCAGCCAGTCATGCAGGTAAAGCATGTACTCGTCATAAGGCGAACGATCCGGTGCCAAGCCAATCTTGCTGGCCGCGTGCGCCAGTGCGCGGCCCAGCCCGCCTGATCCGTCGATTTTTTTTACCTGTTTCAGCTTGGGCAGAAATTCGTGAAACGGCTCTCCCACATTCCATACTCGCCCGACAGACGGATTAATGTTGGCAAAGACGCGCAGAATGCGCGCTCCATGCGTAGGCCGCGAGGGAAAAGCATCGACATGCAGCAGATCATTGCGCTTGTGCAGAGAAAGATCACGGCCCTGCTCTTCCAGGGGGCGAAAGCTGGCAAAATCCAGCTTCATCTTGCCGGCATAAGGAGCCAGAAACTGCGAGACAAACGCAGCTACTGACCGTGAAAAATTCCGCATGATCGCGCTCATGCGCTCGCGGTCAGGAGAGTTATCGTCAACGCCCTTCAACAGGTCGTTGGCCGGCCGGTAAGAAATATTTTTGTGGAAGCGGGAGCCGGTCTGCTTTTGCGAGAGCAGAAATTCGCGGTCAGCATCAGGAAATTCAAATGGCACGTGGCTGAAAAAGAGCACTTTGCCGCGCTCAATCTGGTCACAGTGCCACGCTGCCTGCTTCAGATCGTAGTTGGTAACGTCCAAAATTGCCGAACCGTTGGATACGGGCGCCATAATTCATCCACCTGTGTGATGAATGAATCATATCGCGCCATTCGTTCGCGAGCAAAAGCGGTTTTGCCTTTACAAAAGGAACTGGGCACAGAAGTTACTCCGCGCCCAGTATGTTGATTGTGATTGGTTACTTGCCTTGGCCGTTGTTTTTGCAGAGAGCGCCATCGGTGATGCTCGTCAGCAAGCCGGCAGCAGCGGTGATCTTCCGGTTGAAACATCCGCTGGAAGAATCATTCGAGAAAAAGTCCTGCGTGCTCTGCTGGCCGGTGCTGCCGGTGATGTTGAAGTTTGCGTCGAACAGCAGGGTGTCACTTGGCGTCACCGTATTGGATACGATGTTGAAAGAATCCTGGCCGGAATTTCGATGCCCCAAAGCCACGCTTTGGAACTGTTGCCGGACGGTGGTGGTCTGAAAGCCCGTTCCATCCGGGTTGATCGCAAATGTAAAGGACAGGTCCAGTGGCCATTCAAAACGTTGTTGCGTATTGCCGCCTTGGGGGCCGCTGCTATGGGTCTGGGAAGAGATTGTGGTGCGCTGGGTAATGTTCTGCACGAACGCGGTGTTGGTGATGTTGAAATTCTGGACGCTGGAGAACTGAATATCCTGCTGCACCCCGCTTTCCACCCGTCCATGCGAGGTGTTGACGAATCCTTCCACATCGAAAGTCCGCGACGACGTTACTGTAACCGACCCCGTAATGCTGCCATCGGCAGCCGTCGTCAAGTTTTCCACCACATTCGGATTAGGTGCTCCTATCGTATTGAGCGTCACGCCGCCCGTGACCTGCTGCGATCCATGGTCTTGAAACACCAGCAGCGTGGCCGTGGTTGAAAAACCGCCGTTAGCGCCAAAGACATTCACTGAAACCTGGTGTGGCAGTCCATTGCTGAGCACACCGGCAAAAGGCGTCAGGTCCACGCGGTACGGCGCAAAATTAAGCGTCTGCACGCCGGGAATAGGACGCCACAGTAGCGGATCGATTCCGCCGGTGTAGATCCACGGATAAACCGGCGCGACGCCGGCGGGAGTGCCATCAATGGTGACCTGAGTTTCCCGGAACGCGCCGCCACCGCAGCTTTGCAACTCGTTGGCTACGTCATCCGGCACGCAGGTGTACCAGAATTCATCGCCTGCCTGGCTTTGCGCCACAACGTCGAGAAATGCCTGCTCAACGTTGGTTGGCAAGGTAAAAGTTTTGGCCAGCGTAGCGGTCGTGGTCGAAAGAAACGCAGTTCCGCCGGTGGGATCGGAGGCCAGTGGCAGAACCAGATCAGCTGTGTGCGGAGCATTCTGGTTTCGCGCCAGCGGATAGAACTGGAGCTCAGCGGTGCCAAAGAGCGTGCTGGTAAATGTGGAGTTCACCAGATTACCCAGATCGACCCGCCCATTCTGCGCGGATGTAAGAAGCGCGGAATAGTCGGTAAGATCGCGCTCAATATGCCAGGCACGCGCTACTTTTCCTGACGGCTCTGAAGTAGTGCCGAAATAGACGTTCACGCCGCCAATCCAGATTTCTGCCGTGCGGTCAAACTGCCGGCCTGCCTGAATAGAGAAATCTGCATTCAAAACCACCTTGGCCCACGGTCCCGGACAACCTGCCGGAGGCGTAAATGAAAATGGTTTGGGAGAGAAGTCAGCAAAAGCAAAATTGTTGAACAGCGCAACCACGCATGGAGTCGTGTTTGGCCGCGGCACCGTTGGATCAGCCGTTGCCGTATTGGCCGAGCCGATCACCAGGCCTGGTGGCGGAATAGTCTGGGCTGCAAGCAGGCTAGCTGCGAGCATAAGGCTGGCAAATGCCAGAGTTTTTGCTGCTGAGGGAAGAATAAAAGGCTTGCAATTGGTAGCTGGGAAGAAGTTCATTACTGCCTCCGTGGTGAGGGCCAAATTCTAATGACAAGTAGGAAGCGCGGTCAAACGCCGATGATAGGCGCGCAAGGATTAATCTCTTGAATTGCGGCTCACTCCTTCAATGTGGCCGCAACGGTGCTCGGCTGGTGGCTCGATTTGTCGCGGCAAAGAAACTTCCGGCCCAAGCTGGCGCACAAACTCCACTTTCAGGAGCGGATGTAATTCCATGCAGTTTTCCGCTACGCCAATCTGGCCGTGAAAAACATCGAAGAAGCCAACGCCCTCTACGCGCACGACCCACGCCGGCATGAAGCGGCGAAAATGCGCTTCCGGCTCTGCGAGTTGCGTTGTGAGCACTTGGCGCACCTGGGCAAATTTCTGCGCTTGCAAAGAGCTGCACGCGCCCTGGCACTCGCTGGAAGGGACCTCGGCAATCATGGTGCGGCTCAGATCATTTGGGTCCGCCAGCACCAGATGAAAGTCGTGGTCGCCGTGCGACGCCGTTTCAGCTTTCCATCCCAGCAGCACCGCTTCCACCGAGTAGACGTGCTCTTCGGCTGATGACCGCTCTTCTTCTTCCAACCTGTTGGGTGCGGGCAAAGATGTGAGTTCTGTCACAGTAGAGTGCCGCGGGGTGAAGTCGATGCGCGATGCGTCACCGTCAAAGACTGTCTTGATGCGCCAGCGTTCGGTTCCGCAGTGCTCGCCGCAGGTAAATGCGGGCGGCGGAGCGGGATGATTCAAATAGCGAAAAAGCAGAAACGCAACTGCGATCAGCAATATCAGTAAAGGAGGTAGAGATGAGGATCTGCGCTTTGCCATTTGAGATTAGTACTCGATGTCCGGGACATCTGGGATAAAAAAGGCGATGCGCCCTTTGGCGCCAACCGCCCAGCACTTGGCAGTTGAGCAACTCACAGCATTGTAGTCATTATCGTCTGCCCGCGACCACGGAGTGGTGCCCAGGCTGGAAGCCCAATCCGCACCATCGTCTACGGAAAAATCAGAACCGCTGGTTCCAACCGCGACCAGGTGACTGACTGGAAATCCCGCGCCCAGCGACACCAGGCCTGAGCGGTATCCCCCGGGAAATTGAGTAGCCAAGGTCCAAGTCTTGCCGCCATCGTGCGTGATGGCTGCCGTTTTGTCGCTCTTGGCTGGCTCTTTATAGTCTCCGCCAACAATGGCTCCATCCATCTCGCTCCAGAAAAGCACTGAGAAAATTCCCTGGCTTGCCTCGCCATGAAGGATTGGCGTTTCAGCTACGGTCCAATTGGTCCCACGATCATGTGAATGAAACACACGCGCCGCCGGACCGCCGGTTCCAAACCAGACATCTTTCTTGCCGAAGGTCGCAATGCAGGTGCCGCTGGCAGCAAAAGCTCCTTCACTGGGCAGAGCGGCCGGCATCTTCTTGACCGCAACAGCTTTCCAACTCGCGCCGTCGCTGGTCGCGATCAGAGGAAATTTGCCATCGACTGAGTCGCTGAGAGCGATACCATGTTTGCTGTCCCAGAAAGCAAAGCAGTCATAAAACGCTTTGGGATCTTTGTTGGTGAACTGGAGCTGCCAGGTTTTGCCGCCGTCGGCAGTCTTGTAAATCCGTGACTGCTCTCCCGGCCCAATGCTCAGGACAAACGCTGTTTTCTCATCAAAAGCCTGTACATCGCGGAAATCGAGAGCTTCGGCATTGGGGACATTCACCTTCTCCCAGTGCTCACCGCCATCCACAGTGCGCAGGACTGTCCCCTTTGCGCCGCTGGCCCAGGCCACGTCATGAGAAACGGCGCTGACGCCCCGCAATTGCACATCTGTTCCACTGTCCTGCTGCGGCCATGGGCGGCTGCCTGGTTCCTGATTTTGCGCATACACCGGGGCAAGGATCAGTGATATGCTCAAAATAGCGGCCAATCTTCGCATTTCTGTGCTCCTGAAGGACTTAGAATTGTAACCTTTTGAGCTGCAAATTCCTCTATTCCCAATGTGGAGGGAAATCAGGTGAGTACGTTGCCAGCTCCGCTGACGGCACAAAGCGAACTCCAAGATGAAGAAGTGGTAGGCCGTGTTCTGAGCGGCGAAACCGCTCTGTTTGAGATCCTCATGCGCCGCTATAACCAGCGCCTTTATCGCGTTTCTCGGGTGATTCTGCGCGACGATGGTGAAGCGGAAGACGTAATGCAGGACGCCTATGTGCGCGCCTATGAACATTTGCACCAGTTTGCCGGTAAAGCCGCATTTTCCACCTGGCTTACCCGCATCGCCATCCATGAAGCCCTGGCGCGTAAACGCCGCCGCGGCCGGATGGAGGAACTCGACGCGCTCACATCGACGAACGGAGATACTATGCCCATTCTCAAATCCTCAGCGCCAACTCCTGAGGCCGGTACGGCCCAGTCCGAGGCCCGCCAATTGCTGGAAGAAGCGATTGACCGGCTGCCGGAAAACTATCGTACTGTGGTAGTGCTGCGTGAGGTGGAAGAAATGAGCGTGGCAGAAACCGCGGAAAGCCTTGGCGTGACCGATGCCGTAGTCAAAACGCGCTTGCACCGCGCCCATGCCATGCTGCGCAAGGACCTTTACGCGCGCGCCCGCGGCCGCGCTGCCGATCTTTACCAGTTCCATGCCGTACGCTGTGATCGAGTGGTGAAGGCTGTGTTTGCCCGCATCAAAGAAAAGCCCCAGCAAGACCACGCTGAGCTGGTTCACTAAAATCTTGCCGGAGGCAAGACCCATCAGGATAGTATTCTGCAGAGGCTTGAACCCATTAACATAAGTTTTTTTTAGGTTCTAGTTTGGTCCTCTGCTTGTGTTCATTCTTCTCTTAGATAAATCACCTAGGAATGTATCCCTTAGGATAGTTGCCTCTTAATTCGCCTTGCGGCAACGCGATGATTGTTGTATAAACTGCTGGCATCCCCCTTACACATATTTTCTGTTCCGCGAGGTAATCGTCCCATGTTGCGTGCCAGGTTTTCTTTGATTGTTTTGGCGTTTGCAATCTTAACCGCATCGCCCCGGCTTTTTGCCTTTGATGATTGGCAGCCCATCACCCAGGAAGATCTGCAGATGAAGGCCGATCCGGCACATCCGACTGACGCGATCATTCTTTACCATGAAGAGACTCTGAACGATTTGACGGGACATCAATATGTTTACCTGCGCGTGAAAGTGCTCACGGAAAAAGGCAAAGAGCAGGCCAATGTTGAAATTCCGTTTGACGCAACGGAATTCGGCATCGACGATATCAAAGCCAGGACCATATCTCCCGATGGCGCCATTACTCTGTTTACCGGCAAGGCCTTCAACAGCACCATTGTCAAAGCCCATGGCGTCAAGTATCTGGCTAAGACTTTCACCCTGCCCAACGTTCAGGTAGGAAGCATCATTGAATGGAAGTACACAAAGTATTGGGAAAAAATTGCAGTTGCTCCACACTGGGTTGTGCAGCAAGACCTGCCCCAGAAACACGCCAAATTCACTTTCATACCATTTTTCAAGCCAGACACCTCTATTGAAGATCAGGAGACGCACGAACTTCTGGATCGTGTGTACTACACAACAGTTGGCTTCCCTGAGCGCGTAACCATCCAGAGCAGTAACGATAGCAGGATGGCACTTGAGCTGAAAGACATTCCCGCCTACCAGGATGAAGACTTTTCTCCTCCTTCCGCAGTAATGAAGTGGCGCGTAAATTTCTATTACGGTACGGACAAAATGGGCAAGACCCAGGAATTCTGGAAGAATCGAGGCAAGTTTTGGAGTAAGAATGCTGAGAAGTTTGCTGGTCACTCCTCGGCTGTGAAAGCGGCAGTGAACCAGACCATCAGCCCATCCGATACTCCCGAACAGAAAGCGCGCAAAATCTATGCCTTTGTGCAAAAAATCAAAAATCTGAATTATGCCAGTGCTGAAGGCGGGCTGGAAGAGGTGCTGAGCCAGGAAAGTAAGGAAAGACGCAGTTTGGATAGGGTGCTGAACAAACAAGAAGGGTTTAGCAATGAGATTGCGCGTCTTTACCTATCTATGGCCCGCACAGCCGGCCTTTCTGCCTATCTTATGCAAGTGGCTGATCGCGATGAAGTTTTCTTTCAACCCAATATTCCCGATCCGAGCCAACTAAGTTCTGAGATCGTCATTGTTACCATTGACGGCAAGGATATTTTCCTCGATCCGGGCACGCCGCTTTGTCCTTTTGGCATGTTGGCCTGGCAGCATAATTCAAGCCAGGGGATGCGCCAGACAGCGGATGGCGGCACGGCCCTTGCGCCAACACCGGTTGCCAACTATAAAGACGCAGCCAGCAAGCGGGTTGGCCGGCTCACCCTGAGCGATGACGGCAATGCCAAAGGAACAATTGGGATTGCGTGGACCGGAATACAGGCGCTGGATCACCGTTTGAGCGGGCTCAAAACAGATGATGCCGGGCGAAAGAAAGACCTGGAAGATGAACTCAAAGAATTGCTTCCAACAGGCTCGGTGGTAAAGCTTGATAGCGCCAAAGGGTGGGATGATGCCAACGCAGAATTGGCCGCCACCTTCAGTGTAGAGATCCCTGCTTACGCCAGCAGCACGGGCAAACGCCTGCTGGTTCCAGAAAACTTGTTTGAAACCCGTGGCCACCAGCCCTTTGCCCACGGTGACCGCCACAACCCAGTGTATTTTGCCTATCCCTTCGTTAACGTGGATGAAACACACATTACGTTTCCGGCAACTTTCCACCTGGAAACCATCACTAACACTCAACCTGCGCGAACAGGATATTCAGTTTACCAGGTTGACCACAGCACTACAGGAAACACTGTTAACATCAGCCGCGACTTTGTCATGGGTGGAATGGCTTTCCAGCAAAAAGACTATGACGAGCTGCGCAGGTTTTTTGCCGCTGTGGCAACCGGAGATTCCGAGTCACTGGTGCTGACTGCCCAGTAACGTTTTGTTCGTATAAATACAGGAATGAACGAATGAGGCAGAGACCAAGCGTCTGTGCCTCATTATTTTGCTTAACCGATTTCGAAATTGCTCTTGCTGACACTGTTCACTGGCCCAGCGCTTTCTTTAACTGAGGGACAATCTCTTTCACTGAAGGCGCCAGGCTGCCTTGCGGATCAAGGCGCAAGTATTCTTGAAATTCTTTGAGAGCACCTTCTGGATCTTCTCTCCGGAGATCGATATTCCCCATCAGCGCGTGGGGACCAGCATAGTCCTTGTTCAGATCAATAGCCTGGCGTACGTGCGGTTCTGCCGCTTGCCATTTATCCTGTCCCCACAAGCTGCGCGCCATCTCATAATGCGTTTCTGCCGAGTCCGGACGCAGATCAAGGCTTTCCTGCAACGCTTTTTGCGCTCCGGCATAGTCTTTTTGTTCATTGAGGGCCGACCCTGCACCTAGATATGCTTTGGCATTTCCCGGCTCAACTTTTTCCGCTTCCTCAAAGGCCCACTGTGCGTCACTCCACTGCCCCAGTTGCATCTGCGCCAACCCCAATAGCATGTAAGCCTGCCCGTAAAAAGGATCGAGCTTGATCGCGCGCCTGAACTCTTCCAGGCTGGCTTTGGCATTGTGCTGCTTGAACAAAAGGTCTTCGCCTTTGCTCATGGCATCATCCACTTCAGGAATGTTGCGGCGCTTGCGGCTTTCCGGGGTAGGTGTGGGCGAAGCCTGGGTCTCGGCAGACCGGGCTGCATGCGTGGCCTGGCTGGAATTTTCCTGAGCGAAGCAGAAAGGAGAGACTGACAAAGCAAAAAATAGAAAAATATGACTTCGAGCCATCCGCATTATTGTAATGAAGAACCAGCATCATCGAACCTGATGGCGATTCGACGGGCGGAATCTTCTCTCCTTTGCTTTAGAACGAAAAACCGCTGTGCTCTTGCGAACACAGCGGCTGAAAAGATAGACCGAATCAGCTTTTGGCTAGAAGGTGAATTTCAAGCCAAACTCCATGACTCGGGGTGAACCCAGATCAAACACGCCCGATCCAGGCAGAATGCGGGTTGTCAGGTGGTCAGTTGAGGTAGAGCCATTCACCGAACCGGCGCCGCTGTTCAAAATGCCATTCAAGGTATTTCCTGGGCCATCCAGGTTTGACTGATTGAAGGCATTGTAGAAGGAGACGCTGGGCTCCAGGGTCATTCCTTCGCGGATTCTCCTGGGGTAGCTGAGCTTGAGATCCACTGTCTTCAACCAGTCCAGGCCTTGCACTGATGGAGGCGCATCCAGTGTGGGTATGACGCCGCCTAGGGCCTGCAACTGCGCCAGGGTCATCAAACCATTGTTGATCAGTACCTGTCCGGCAGGCGTTGCATTGCCAGCCTGGGTTGCATTGAACCTGCTGATAAAGGAAGCAAGGTCGCTGGGCTTAATGCTCCGGCCATACGCGCCTAGTTTGGTTCCTGGTACGAGATCGCCCAATGGATAGATTCCACTGCCGTCACCCGAACCGTCGCCAGTTACGTCGCTGATGAAAATACCGCCTGCGCCTCCACCCGGGAGGGTAAGAGATACGGGCAGCGGGCTGTAAACGTGGCCAACAACTCCGAAGCGAATATATCCAGGCAGATCAAAGGTGCCGCCAAACGAGAGCTGGTGCGTGCGATCCAGGCCATTGGGCCCCAGCGATGCGTTGGGATTGTTATTGTCAACCGCGGAATTGATGAAGTCAGAGTCGAGTGCAGAACCGTCATACCGTGACAATGAGTATGAAACCTGCCAATTCAGGCTCTTGACTCCGCGGAACGGGTGGCTGACGTTCGCCCGCAACGAGGTTTGCATGGCATTGTAAAGCGAACGCCCTGCTGAAAACAGCATCTGGTTTACACCCAGCCCCTGGTTGATTCCGGGGAAGGCAGCTCCGGGAGCAGTCAAATCACAAGGTCCGCCTCCGCAGAAGTTCGTGCCGGAATCGAGACCATTGCCAGCATAGTCTGCGATCGTAGCGCCGGCTGCGATGGCACAGTTGACATCAGCGCATCCGAAGGATGCATTCGTTGCATTGATGGCTGCAACCGCATTCGCTTTGTTGAAGAATCGGACATCCCCCACATGGTTTACATCGATGCCCAATAGGGTATGGGTACCGACGTTGCGCAGATAATCGACATTCCATACAACGCCCTTGCCAAGCTGTTTTTCAAACCCAATGTTCATTTGAACGGAACGAGGGGTCTGGTAGTTGGGTGCAAACAAATTGATTCCGTCAAAATTTGTTGCAGCAGCCAGAGTATTGCCGATGAATGCGCCATTGGCTGCAGGACCTGCTGCCAGAGTCGCGGCCTGGAAGGCTTGCTGCAACTGGATCAGCTGCTGCGATACGCTGCCGATGGGTTGTCCGCAAATGGTTGCCAGGTTAACGGGAATCGGTGCTCCGCCTGGGAATGCGAAGCTGGGATTCACTGTTCCATTTGCCTTGCAGGGAGATCCTGTATTTAAGAACAACCCCTGCGCCAGGCGTCCAGGACGGTTAAACAGGTTATTGTTGAAGATCGAGTTCTCATAGTAAATTCCGGCCCCGGCACGAATCACAAATTTGCCACTGCCAGTCGGATCCCAGGCAAGCCCAGCCGTAGGACCAAAGTTGTGCCCAGGAGTGCGCACACGGTTCCCCAATCCAGGGCCAAACAGATCAAGAATATTTGTGGTACACGTTGTTCCCGCCAATGCCAGATTGGCTGCGAGTCCCGGATCGAGAGCCGAGCATGGAGGAGATGCGATATCGCTGTCTGTCCGGCCGGTGTCACGAACATAACGTAAGCCGTAGGTGAGCGTAAGGTTCGGCCGTATCTTCCATGAGTCGCCAGCGTAGAACTGAATACGGTTGTCAGGGCCGAGTCCGCCGGCGGGCAGACCAAATGCGGGTTTTTCGGAGGAGAATCCCTGACCATTGCCCAGAACTACGTTTTGCACGGGATAGTTCAGAGGATTGTTGAGGCCACCAGCAAATGCATTGGAAATGCAATTACTGGCTCCAGGGGTGGCGCAAAGAGACAATTGTGACGGATCGGTATTGACCACAGGCGCCAGAGCAAAGAATTTGGCGAATCCGCCGCCCTGAATGTGGTTATAGCCGAAGCCGAAGCGCAGGATGTGCGTTTGTATGGTCTTGCTGCCGTCATATTTGATTTGCGTGTTCTGCTGGAATGTTTTCTGCGGGGCCAGCAGGTTTGGTCCCGAGCAGAAGGAATCGAAACCTCCGGTAAGGCAATTTGGGTCCTGGCCGATACTCAGGCTGATTCCGGGAAGCAGATCAAACACTCCCTGCGACCCAGTGATTCCATTGCGGAACTTGGTATAGCCAAAACGGATGGCGTGAGTAAAGCTTCCGGTGGTGAAGTCAATTCCCGCGGCATGCACCGGGGTATTGTTGACGTTGGTGAAGGGTTGGAAACTGTTGGGAATAATTCCCTTGGTGCTGTTGTTCTGTTCGTAGGAAAAGCGATAGAAAACATGCGTTTTATCGGAGACGCGCCAGTCCAGCTTGGCAACTCCTTCTGTATCGCGGAAAGGAGAATTGAAACTACCGTTAAGCGCAGAGAAGTCTCCAGCAGTAGCCGTTGCATTGGCAACATTGGATGAGTTGATGACTGGAGCAGCCGCGTCTTGCTTCAGGCGTTCCGCATCCAGAAAGAAAAAGAGTCTGTCCTTAATAATTGGGCCGCCCAGATTGCCGCCAAAATTACTACGCTGGAAATAAAGGTCGGTGGGAGCGCTCTTGGCTGCCAGGCTGTGATCGCGGAACAATCCAAATGCCTCACCGTGCCACTTGTTCGTCCCAGACCGTGTAACCACATTCACGGCCCCTGATGAAGTCAATTCTGTCGACATATCAAGTGATGACTGGCTGATCTGAAATTCCTGGATCGCGCTGGCGGGCAGATTCTGCGTTGTGGTGCCTACTGTCTCATCGCTGATGTCGATGCCGTCCACTTCAATACGAGCAGTACGCCCGAAACGGCCACCGAACGAGATGGAAGAGAAGCCGTTCTTGGTGGGGTCAAAGTTGCCGCCATCCTGGATCTGTACACCTGGTTCAAGCTGAGCAAGATCAAGAAAGTTGCGGCCGTTGATGGGCAGATTTTCTATCTGCTGAGTCGTCAACACGCCTTGAACAGTTGCCTGCTCAGTGTTGACGGCAACGGTTGATCCCGTTACCTCGACCACCTCGCTTGACTCGCCCACTGCCATTTTAGCGTTTGCGGCCGTTACGTTGCCGACCTGCACTGGAACTGTTATTACCTGCGTCTGAAAGCCTTTGGCTTCCACCTTAACTTCGTACTCGCCAGGTATAAGAGCTCCGGAAGCAAAACCGCCGCTGCTGGAACTGGTAAGTTTACTCGCCTGTCCGGTTGCTTTGCTGGTGATGGTAACGGTCGCGTTCGGAACCACTGCGCCATTCGGGTCGGTAACGGTTCCCTGAATACTTCCGGTTGAAATAGTCGACTGCGCTCCAGCGGGCAGCAGACTAAATGTGGTAAAGCAGATACATAAGATAACAATCCATAACTTCGGGCTTCTCATTCTTTCCTCCAACATTGTTGGGCCCGCGTTGGTTACGGGCCTGGGGGTTCAAGTCAAAGGGGCCGAAACTCTCTGGCCTCAAGTCTGGACTTTCTTTGAGGTCTACGAACAAATGCGTACTTCGATGACTGAGATTCCTCTTTGCATGAGCGGTGCCACAACTCAATGCACGTAATCGCTTGAAACAATGGGTATAACATGGGATAAAGCGAAAACATCTTATCAAGATATTGAATCCCATATCCAGCCTTTTGTAATAATTCCGAATTTCATAACGTGAGTCCCTGCTTTGGCATATTACTACTAAGCAATTTGCACAGGCATAATTCGGTGTGATACCTTCCGCCTGACCCCTTTCATCACGTTTAACAGCCGGGCTTGGAGGAACCATGATTCCGTTGATTGTGATCGGGATATTGATCGTTGGCGCGATTTTCATTCTCGCGGGCATATACAACAGCCTTGTACAGCTCCGCGTACGCGCTGACTCGGCCTGGTCTGATATTGACGTGCAGCTCAAACGCCGCCATGACTTGATTCCCAACCTGGTGGAAACTGTAAAAGGGTACGCCGCGCATGAGAAAGGGACCTTTGAGAACATCGCCAAGTTCCGCTCTCAGGCTATGCAGGCTACCACGCCCGCAGATAAGGCCCAGGCAGAAGGCCAGCTCACCGGCGCACTGAAAAGTCTGTTTGCCGTGGCGGAAAATTATCCGGAGCTTAAAGCGTCAGAGCAGTTCATTGGGCTGCAGAACTCGCTTAATTCCATTGAAGACACAATCCAGAACGCGCGTCGCTATTACAACGCCGTGGTGCGCGACTTTAATACGCGCGTGCAGTCTTTCCCCACTAATATCATTGCCGGCATGTTCGGCTTCCACACGCGGCAGTTCTTTGAAATGGAAACTCCCGCTGACCGCGAGAATGTGGCCGTAAAGTTCTAGCTCCAGTGAAATCATCCGTCCAAGATCGAATGCGGATATTTTTGTGCTGGAAAACTGTTGCTGTGTTTGCTCTGCTCATCGCCGCACTGCCGGCGATGGCCCGCAGCCTGCGCGTTACAAGTTTCAACAGCACAATCCACGTTGATGATGACGGATCGTCGCAGATCGGCGAACAGATTACCTATGTTTTTACCGGCCAATATCAAGGTATATACCGTGATATCCCGACCGATTATCCAGGGCCTGCTGGCTCCAACTATTCGCTGTTTATCAAAGTAGACGCGGTTACTGACGAGAACGGCAACGCTCTTAAATTTGAAAAGAAAAATAGCGACGGTTATCTCCGGCTGAAGGTCTATGTTCCCGGAGCAAGCAATTCCACCCGCACTGTCAATATTCAATACTCTGTTTCAAACGCAACAAAATTTTTTGAAGATCACGACGAGTTTTACTGGAACGTAACCGGGAACGATTCACCAATCCCGATTGAATCAGCTTCCGCCACCATTTATTTCCCCGCTGACACCAGTGGCGAATTGCGGGCGCAGGCCTTTGAAGGGGTATACGGCTCGTCAGACAAAGCCAGAGCGTCAGTGGAAGGGCCCACCGTCCGCGTTGAAACCATCGCGACTCTTCCCATGCACGGCGGATTGACTGCGGACGTTTATATTCCGAAAGGCTTATTGCATCAGCCCAGCGCAGCGGCACGCGCATTCCGCTTTGTGCGCAGCAATCCCATTATCACTCTGCCCGTGTGGGCTTTTGTGGTGATGTTCACGCTCTGGTGGTTCAAAGGGCGCGATCCCGATCCGGGCATGTCAGTGGCTCCCATGTATGAACCGCCGGAAAAAATGGGCCCGGCTGAAGTTGGCACCCTGATTGACGGCAGCACTGATCCGCGCGATATCACATCAGTCCTGGTGGATACGGCTGTGCGTGGCTATGTGAAGATTGTGGAGACACAGCATAAGGGATTTCTTTCTACTACCAAGGATTACGAGTTTCATCTGCTTAAAGATCGCAGCCAGTGGAATGACCTTACCGATTACGAGCGCGCCATGTTGGATCAGGTTTTCGCGGGCGGCCAGATGACGCTTCTCTCAAGCCTGCGCAATCACTTTTATACCGCGTTGCCCATGATCAAGAGTGAGATCATGACGGCGTTGAAATCCAAGGGTATGTACACGTTGGACCCGGATTCCGCCTCAGGGTACATCGGCCTTGGCTTTCTGCTGGTAGCGCTGCCTTACGCAGCCGCCCAGGTTCTGGGCTTTGCCGATTTCCTGAATTCCGTTCCTTTGGCCGTCGTTGCTGGCCTTATTTCCTTTGCGATCATTATCATTATTGGCAGACAACTCACTGCTTGCAGCCTGAAAGGGGCACGCACACAAGTACAGATTCGCGGTTTCCAGGAATTTATGAACCGCGTGGATGCTGACCGCCTTAAGCGCATGCCTCCGGATACTTTTGAAAAGTTTCTTCCCTATGCCATGGCGCTGGGCGTAGAGCATCGCTGGGCCAAGGCCTTTGAAGGGATCATACAAAATCCGCCGACGTGGTATCAGGGCTACGGTCCGAGCCCAAGTTTCAGCACCTTCTACTTCATCAACAGCCTCGGCTATATGACGCAGACTGCAAGCACAACATTCGTCTCAGCCCCGCGCGCCAGTTCAAGCAGCTCAGGCTGGAGCGGTGGAGGTTTTTCCAGTGGCGGCGGGTTTTCCGGCGGTGGCTTTGGCGGTGGTGGTACAGGCGGATTCTAAGCACTGACCTTATATTTCTTCACTTTTTCTTTATTTCCACTGATCGCGCAGCTCTGGATTCATCCCTATTCCTTCAAACGCGCCAAGAGTTTCCAACATCCTAATAACTGGGTGCCGCGGAACAATTCTGGCGCCCTCAAAGGATTAGCTATGGCGGAAAGAGCACACAGCAGCTCTGATGTCCCAAATTTTGATACTTATCCTGCCACTCCACCAACTCCACCCGTGATGCGCACTGATCGGAAGTTGCCGGAGCCGAGCCACTCAACGCTGGAGCAGTATGCGGCAGAACTGGGAACTGCCGCCGGCAAGGTGGTTCATATGGTTCGCCAGGTCCGGGAGAATGCTCAGCACCTGCCCGATCATCCAGCGCTCGACCGTATTGACAATCTGGCTGAGGAGACTCGTGCGCGGGCCGAACACTTGCGCAATGTCGCAGCAGAGCGCGCCAGGCAGTGGGCCAAAACCGCCCGCGAGAAAGCCACAGAAATCGCCTTTCGCGCGCGCCAGGAGCGAAGGAAGCTCGCCCTCCAGGCTAAATCCAACTACGCGCAAACGCGACGCCGTGCCGGTGAGGTTGCGCATGACTATCCCGTGCATGTAGCTCTGGCTGCGGGGGCTGTGGGATTTTTGATCGGCGTGGGATTGCGAATCAGGAGGTCACATAATGCAAACCGATAAATCTTTGGCCGCATTGTTGGGTGAAACCAAGCAGGAACTCAAGGAGTTCATCAACACGCGCATCGGCCTTTTGAAGGCAGAAATTGATGAGAAGCTCAGGACCTGGAAATATGTGATTCCGCTCCTGCTGCTTGCTGCGGCCCTTATGCTGGCCGCATGGATTACCTTGACGTTTACCCTGGTGGCTTTACTCCATGCCCTGTTTATGCCCAGCCCGTATGCCTGGCTCTGGGGATCTCTGATTGTTGGCGGGTGCTACCTGATCATGGGGACCGTTGTTGGCTGGTTTGTTTACAGTGAACTCCGCGCTGTGGGCATTGCTCCAACCCGTACCCTGAAGGTGCTCAAACAGGACCAGGTCTGGCTCCAGAATGAGGTGAGGACTGTATGACTGAGGGAATCCCTGTAGATGTGTTTGAAAAACGTGCTGCTGACCAGCGCCGCCATCTCCATAGCACGGTGGTAGATCTGCGCGCATCCGTCCGGGAAAAAATGGACGTTAAACGTAACGTTCGGAACCACTTGGGGTTGGCAGCGGGGGCCTTGGCCGTGGTCGGCCTGGGGCTGGGATATGTCTTCACCGGCATTTTCACCAGAAATTAAATTCTTAATCATTCCCGCTGATCGAAGACCTGCAGCTACGTTCTAGCCGCCACATTCCTTTGATGGCGGCTAGTGTCTTTTCTCCGGTATATCGCCTAGAACCGCTGAATCATCTACTCTGCTTTCCAGTTTCATGATATAAACCTGTTCATCTTCTTCCACCGCGCAAAACGGCCCTTTCCAGGGTTGGGTTCTTGAGGAGAGTTAATGTCAGAAGAAGCTAGAACAGGGAAACGATTTCCGCTGGAGCTGCCCATTAAGATCCATGGCAAGGGCGGCGATGACAGCGCCACAACCGGCAACATGAGTGCTGCCGGCGTCTACATCATGGCCGATCTTGACCTGGCTATTGGTTCCAATATTGAGTTTGATATCACCTTGCCCAAGGATGTTCTGGGAACGCCCGGCGATGTTGAAGTCCACTGCACCGGGCGCGTAGTTCGCAAAGATGAAAAAGCCGCAGCTGCCGGCGCCAACTCCAATTCCAGCAAACGCAAAAAAAAGAGCGGCGTAGCTTGTGTAATCGACCAGTACAAGTTCATCCGTAAGAGCAAAGGGGCCAAGTAAAATGCTGAAGATCATTTTGGCTGATAATCAGGCAATCTTCCGCACCGGCGCCGCCAAGGTCTTGGCCGTGGAAGACGATCTGCGCATTGTGGCGCAGGCAGAAAACACTGAAAAGATGATGATGGCCCTGGAGAAATTTCACGCTACCGTCATGATCTTTGGCGTGGAAACTCATCCCAGCCTGCCCACCGTGGTGGAAACCGCGCGCAAATTTAAAACCAAGCTTGTCGCGATTGCTGAGACCGGGCAGGATTCCCGCCACTATCTCACCAACGGCGTGCACGGCGTGATCTACCGCAACGTGAGCGGCGAATCGCTTGTGCAGTGCGTGCGCAAAGTGGCCAAGGGTGAAACCTGGGTGCAGGACACACAGGAGAGCAAGGAAACCGCTGAAAATGATCTGGTCGGCGCGCGCGTGCGCGATCGCCTGACCGCCAAGGAACTCAAGATCGTTGCCTTGATCGTGCAGGGATACAAGAACAAAGAAATCGCCACGCAGCTTGGGACTACTGAGCAGGTCATCAAGAACTACCTGCGCAACGTCTATGACAAGATCGGCGTCTCAGACCGGTTGGAGCTGGCGCTGTTCACCATTCATCATCGCATCCTGGCAGAGGCGGCGGCGACTTCCGTAGCGGCAACCGCGCCAGCGCGATAACGCCAAAATCCAAGAAACTGTAGCGGCCGAGAAACTCTCGGCCGTTTTTCTTTGTGAGTAGTGCCCGGATTACATTAAGCAAAAAAGAACCTGTTTCCAGGCCCACATCCGATTTTTGACGCCTGTACTCTTCACACTTATAGTGAAAGACATGTCAAAAGTTCGGGTCAGCGCGTTTTCTGTATCGCTTGACGGTTACGCCGCCGGTGCGCGTCAGAGTCTTGAAAATCCGCTTGGAATCCGCGGCCCTGAGTTGTTCCAGTGGTTTTTCCCTACCCGCACATTTAAGCAGATGCAGGGGCAGGAAGGGGGCTCAACCGGCGTGGATGATGAGTGGGCGCGGCGCGGCATGGAGAACGTCGGCGCGTGGATTCTGGGACGGAACATGTTTGGGCCTGTGCGCGGCCCCTGGCCGGACGAGTCATGGAAAGGGTGGTGGGGTGAAGAGCCTCCTTATCACGTGCCTACGTTTGTGCTGACGCACCATCCAAGGAAGGCACTTGAGATGAAGGGAGGAACAACATTCCATTTTGTTACCGACGGAATCCACTCCGCGCTCGAACGTGCAAAGGATGCTGCAAAGGAGAAAGACGTGCGGATCGGCGGCGGAGTTGCGACCATTCAGCAGTACCTCCGCGCGAAGCTCATTGACGAGCTGCATCTCGCGTTTCGGCCCATTCTGATGGGCTCTGGCGAGAACTTATTTGCCGGCATCGACCTGGCGTCGCTCGGCTACATATGCACGGAACACGTTTCCACCGAGCACGCAATGCACGTAGTCCTGCAAAAACAGACTTGATTCCTCGCTTTTGATCGCGAACTACCGCGCTCGCGCGGTAAACGATGAAATCATTTTATTTTTTTGTGGCACAGGCACTCCTGCCTGTGCTGCTGCATGACGAGGGATGCGGGCACAGACAAGAGTGTCTGTGCCACATTTGTTTCGGGACAAAATGGTATAAAGCCATCATGGCTGCAACAGATCCCACAACTGCCTTCATCGAAGCCGCCACCTGGCACGGCTCGCCGGAACGTGCTGAAACGATCCTAGCGGCGCATCCAGAGGTCGCCAAAAACAGTATTCATGTCGCGGCGATCCTGGGTGACGATGCCACTGTGCGCCGCCTGCTCGCTGACGATCCGCAAAATGCCTTCAAAAAAGCCCTGCCTTACGGCGGCGATGCGCTGGTCTATCTGTGTCTCTCAAAATATCTGCGGCTGGATCAATCGAAATCCGATGGCTTCCTAAGAGCAGCCACTGCGCTGCTCGACGCCGGAGCCAGCCCCAACACGGGCTTCTGGACTGAAGGAGAGCATCGCGAGTTTGAGACGGCGCTTTACGGCGCTGCAGGAGTGGCACACCACGCAGAGCTGACGCGCCTGCTGCTGGAGCGCGGCGCTGATCCGAATGATGACGAGACGTTTTATCACGCGCCTGAAACCTACGACAACGCAGCGCTCAAAGTCCTGGTGGAGAGCGGCAAGATGCGTGCGGACCTTCTGGCGGGGATGCTACTGCGCAAGGCCGACTGGCATGACTATGAGGGCATCAAGTACCTGCTGGAGCATGGGGCCGACCCTAATGCAATGACGATCTGGGGCTACACTGCCCTGCACCAAGCGCTGCGACGGGATAATCGTCTTGAGAACATCGAACTGATGCTCGATCACGGAGCCGATCCGGCGATCAAAGTCGCGGCAGAAGTACGGGCCGCATTCATGCCTCAATTGGGCGGGAACCGGGGAATATCGGGCTTGGTGATTGCCGCGCGTCGTGGCCGCGGAGACGTGCTGGAAGCGCTGGAGCGCCGCGGAATCTCAATAGAACTTACAGGTGTGGACCGGATGATTGCGGCGTGTGCGCGGAACGATCAAGCTGCCGTACGCACGATTGCAGCGAATGAACCTGCGCTTGTACAAGAGCTGCTGGATCAATGCGGCTCGCTGCTGGCAGAATTTGCCGGTAACAACAACACTGAAGGCGTGCGTCTGCTGCTGGAGTTGGGCGTAAGCATACAGGTGCTCTACCAGGGCGATCCTTATTTTGGCATTCCCAAGGACAGCATGGCGCTGCACGTGGCCGCGTGGAAGGGGTGGCCCAGAACCGTGAAGTTCCTCATCGAACGCGGAGCGCCGGTCAATGCCGTGGATGGCAAAGGACGCACTCCGCTTCAGCTCGCGGTGCACGCCTGCGTTGATTCCTACTGGATGAACCGGCGTACGCCCGAATCAGTTGAAGCGCTGCTGCAAGCAGGAGCGTCAGTAAGCGGGATCAAGTTGCCAACTGGTTATGCGGAGATCGATGTGCTGCTCAGTTCAGCCGCGAATGCACGCGAATAAACACGAATTCAGAATTGAATTTTGATTCGCGTGTTTCGCGTTAATTCGTGGCTACCGCTTGCTAGTGTGAGGTGGTCCGCTCGCTGCTCTTCAGCAACTCGTTCACAATCGTAACCAGCTCTTCCGGATTGACCGGCTTTTCCAGATAGAGATCCGCCAGCGGTTCAGCGGCCTGAAAAGCCTCTGCCACGTAGCCCGACACCACAACCACGGGCATGCTGCTATTGTTCTTGGCGGCCTGGACCACAGCGCGGCCGTTGGCATCACCCAGGCGCCAGTCCGTCACCACGGCGTCATAGGTATTGCTTTGGAGTTTTTCCATGGCATCACGGGCGGAAGTGGAGGCGGTTACCGTGTGTCCAGCGCCTTCAAGAATGGCGCATTTCAGGGTCACCACATGCGGTTCATCGTCGACGCAAAGGATCCTGGCCATATTATGGATGTCCTGAACGCTGACGCGCTTTTCGGCTACAGGGCGCGCCCACGGAGAATAT
>DASTCT010000099.1:0-4120 GCA_035710845.1 Candidatus Angelobacter sp. | reverse complement strand
CCGGTCTGGGTTTCTGAAGCTGGTGTGTCATCGTTTGGCGCGGAAGAAGTCCAGGTCTTTGGCCTGGAACGCACGGCGGAGTTGCTTCTGCCGCTGGTAGAGCGGGTGCACTGGTACAGCTTGCTTGATCTGCCTGCTACCTGGACTGCTACCACGCGGCACAAGGAAGCTGAAGGCAGCGCCTATTATCGGCACTATTACATGGGGCTGCTTCGTGAGGATGGTTCCCCTAAACTTGCTGCCGGAAGTTTTCCATCCGGCATGGGCATCTGCCAGTGGTTTCATTTTGAAGATCCGCGGCTGCAGATTGCCGCGGATTGGCTCAAGCGTTTGGGAGTCAAATATCTGCGCACCGGCATTAGCTGGGCAGATTGGTTCCGTCCTAATGCTGAAGCCTGGTTTGATCGCCAGATGGAGACGCTGGAACCTTTCACTACAACGCTCACGCTGTGTTTCACGCCTGAGCACATGGGCATTGCGCCGCATTACACCAGTCCGCCACGGCGGGTAGATGATTTCATTGAGTTCGCAGTATGGTCGGTACGCAAGTACGCGGCCAATATGAACACTGCTGCAAAAAAGAGCAGCGCAGTCCTGATAGGAGCCGAGTAGTAATGGCAAAGAATATTCTCATCACGGGCGGGGCCGGCTTTGTAGGATCGCATCTCACAGATGCATTGCTGGCCTCAGGGTACAACGTCCGCATCTTTGACAACCTGATTGAGCAGGTCCACCATGATGGCATTCCTGACTATCTTTCTCCAGACGCAGAATTCGTGTATGGAGACATACGGGATGCGAATGCCCTGAGACGCGCATTAAACGGAATAGACGTGGTTTTTCATCTGGCTGCTGCGGTAGGTGTAGGGCAGTCAATGTATGAGATTGAGCGTTACATGGGGACCAATACGCAGGGCACCGCAGTGTTGTTGCAGGAACTGCTGCCACGCCTTGACCGGGTGGAGAAGCTGATCCTGGCTTCTTCCATGTCGATTTATGGTGAAGGCAAGTATCTTTGCGCGCAGTGCGGTGACGCGGCCCCGGGGCCCCGCTCCACCGCCCAGCTCCGGCTCAAACAATGGGAGCCGGTGTGTCCTTCCTGCGGATCGACTCTCACTCCGACACCTACGGATGAATCCAAGCCGCTGCAATGCAGCTCCATCTATTCTCTTTCCAAGAAGGACCAGGAAGAGATGTGTCTGCTCTTCGGCCGCACGTATGGCCTGCCTGTTGTAGCGCTGCGCTATTTCAACATCTATGGGACGCGCCAGTCGCTCTCCAATCCGTATACGGGGGTTGCTGCCATCTTTGCCTCGCGGCTGATGAACGGCAACTCTCCTATGATCTTTGAAGATGGCCAACAGCTGCGAGACTTTGTCAGCGTGAAGGATATAGTGCGGGCCAACCTGCTGGCTATGGAACGGCCACAGGCGCATGGCATGGCTTTAAACATCGGCTCAGGGCAGCCGATTTCCATCCGGGAGGTGGCAACGGAGCTGGCACGAGCCATGGATACAAAGATTCCAGCGGAACTCACGCAGAAATACCGCGTGGGCGATGTCCGCCATTGCTTTGCTGACATCGGCGCTGCTCATCAATTTCTGGGCTATGAACCGCAGGTGCGCTTTACTCAAGGGCTTGCGGAACTGACGCAGTGGCTGTGCTCGCAGCAGCCGCAGGATCGCGCCGCTGAAGCAGTGGCCCAGTTAAGTGAATTCGGGCTCACCGCCTGAGCTTTCCGGAAGGGGGAAACAATGTTGAAGCAAGAAGTTCGCTCGGTAACAATTTTCGGCGGGGCTGGATTTATAGGCTCCAACCTTGCGCACTATTTGCTTAAGAATACTAATGCCAGGGTGCATGTCTTTGATAATCTCTCTCGCGCTGGTGTGCACCACAACCTGGAATGGCTGAGAAAGGCAGCGGGGAACTCCGGTCGCTTGCAGGTCACGGTGGGCGACGTGCGCGATGCGCAGCGGGTGGAAAAAGCGGTTGCTCCAGCCACTGAGATTTATCAGTTCGCAGCGCAGGTAGCTGTCACAACTTCATTAGAAGATCCTCGGCATGATTTTGAAGTCAACCTGGCCGGCACTTTCAATATTCTGGATGCAGCGCGCCGCTCCGGTAACAAGCCTTTTATCGCCTTTACTTCCACCAACAAAGTTTATGGCGATCTGGGGCTTGGGAAGCCTATCATCAGCGGAAAACGATATGCGTTTCCAGATCACAAGGGCATCTCTGAGTCTCAGCCGCTCGACTTCCACTCTCCCTATGGCTGCTCAAAGGGCGCAGCTGATCAGTACGTCCGTGATTTTGGCCGTGTCTATGGCCTGCCGACCGTGGTATTCCGCATGTCGTGTATTGCCGGCCCGCGTCAGTTTGGTACAGAAGATCAAGGCTGGCTGGCGCACTTTGTCTATTCTGCCATGCAGAGTAAGCCGGTAGTCATCTACGGTGACGGACGCCAAGTCCGTGATGTTCTCTGTGTAAACGATCTCATTCGCGCTTTTGCGGCTGTGCGGCAAAATATTGAGAGCACGCGGACTGAAATTTATAACGTGGGCGGTGGGCCGGAGAATACCATCTCCCTTCTGGAACTGATCGATGAGCTTGAATCGCTCACCGGACACAGGCTCGAATTCATACGCAGTGAGCGCCGCGTGGGCGACCAGGCGATTTATATTACCGATACCAGCAAAATCACCCGGGCCACCGGCTGGAAACCGGAAATCCGATTGAAAGAAACAATCCAGCTTTTGCAGGCATTCTGGGAAGACAATCACGACGTGCTCTCGACACACAGGCAGCGTCCGCCTGCAGCCGTGCACTCATCTTTTGCTCTAGCTACGGAGCTTTCCGGGAGAGCAGGATGAAGTTTGCCTTGGTCAATCCGAACTGGGACTTTCAGGGATCTACCTACTTCGGATGCAGAGATCCGCATGTTCCTCTGGAACTCATGTTTGCCGCAGGCCAGTTGCGCGGCGCTGGGCACCATGCATTATTGATCGACGCGCAAACTGACAATCTCAACCTGAGCGAAGCCAAACGCCGGGTATCAGCTTTTGCGCCTGATTTTCTGGTGATTCCTTCAGCTCCGTCCTATTTGTTCTGGCGCTGTCCTCCGCCGGAGCTGCGCGTGCCTATGGAATGGTTCGCTGGATTGGAAAGCCCCGCGATTAAAGTTGTTATCGGCCCGCATTCTTCAGCTACGCCGGGCAGTACCCTGCGGAAGACCGGGTGTGATGTTGCTTTGCGCGGCGAGCCCGACCAGATTCTTCCGGAACTGGCATCACGTCCATGGCAGGAGATTACCGGCTGCTGCTTTAAGAGCGAAGAGGGTCATCACATCAGCCCGGAATCTGCCGCAACCGACATGAGCGCGCTCGGCCCGCTCGACTTCAGCGACTATCAAGTTGAGGCGCACTGGCATCGCCACCACGTTTTTACTGATGATCAGGGCCTAGGCGCAGAGCTGGAGTTTGCTCGCGGATGTCCCTGGGCTTGCACTTTCTGCAATAAGACCCTCTTCCGTAACAAATTCCGCGAACGCAAAGTTGAAGCGGTGCTGAAAGAAGTTGACGCGCTGGTTGCCCGTGGCGTCGGCTATATCTACTTCATTGACGAGATTTTTGGCGTCGGGAAGAACGTGCGCCGGTTGCTGGAAGAAATCGCCAAGCGGCGAATAAAGATCGGTTTCCAGACGCGGATCGACCTATGGAATGAAGAATCGCTTGATCTGCTGGGCCGCGCCGGCTGCATCTCAATGGAATGCGGCATCGAATCAATCACGCATGAAGGCCGTGAAGAGCTGAACAAGAACTGCCGCATCGGCACGGATCGCATCTCAGAGTTGCTGATCTATGCTCGCGGACGCATTCCCTGGGTCCAGGCTAACCTGATTTTGACTGAACAGGACAACAAGGCTGAGATCCACCGTTGGCAGGAAGCATTGAAGGCACGCGGTGTCTGGGTGAGCGAGCCAGTGCCCATGTTCCCATTTCCAGGAAGCCCGCTTTATACCCAGACCTTTGCTGCTCCGCCCGACGATATGGCGTGGGAACGCGCCCACCGCCACTACACATCCATGTTCGCTGCTCGAGGCTACAGCGACATCCAGGAACAG
>DASTCT010000098.1:0-4948 GCA_035710845.1 Candidatus Angelobacter sp. | reverse complement strand
AAATGAAAGGTGGTTGGAGATGGCACAAGGAACCATAACGGCACATGAAGTCCCGGCGTTGCCATACGCGTACAACGCGCTGGAACCGCACATTGACGAGCAAACCATGCACCTGCACCATGACAAGCACCACGCTGCTTATGTCACAAAATTGAATGGTGCAATTGAGAAACATCCGGAATTGGGCAGCAAGAGCCCTGAAGATTTACTTCGCAACCTGAACGCGCTGCCGGAAGACGTGCGCGGCGCCATTCGCAACAACGGCGGCGGCCACGTGAACCATACGATGTTCTGGCAGATCATGGGACCCAAGAAGGGGGGCAATCCTACAGGCGCAGTTGCTGACGCCATCAACAAAACTTTTGGCAGCTTTGACGCTTTCAAAGAGAAGTTTGAAGCCGCCGGCGCAAACCAGTTTGGCAGCGGCTGGGCTTGGCTGGTGAAAACCAAGTCCGGCGAGTTCAAAGTCACATCCACGCCAAACCAGGACAATCCTATTTCTAACGGTGAATTCCCGGTGCTCGGCAATGATGTTTGGGAGCACGCCTATTACCTGAAATACCAGAACCGCCGGCCTGATTATCTGAAAGCTTGGTGGAACGTGGTGAACTGGGATGAAGTAAACAAGCGCCTGGCACAGGCTGATAGCTTTTTCAAATAGAACTTTGATCAACTCAGCAACAAAAGCCGTCTGCGGGCGGCTTTTGTTTTTAGCGAGCAAAACTCAGGCGCTGGCTAAGCGCGACTTTTCGGCATGAATCTTTGCTGCGGCTCCGTGCAATTGCCCGCGCTCCAAACCCGCTGATAAGATTAAATGTTTGCACCATTGATCCCAACCTTACCGACAGGCAGTTTCTAAAAATGAGTACAAGTACAGATATTGCAATCGTAAGCGGCGCGCGCACACCCATGGGCCGTTATTGCGGTAAATTGCGCGATTTCAGCGCCATAGAACTGGCCGCCGTGGCCGGCCAGGAGGCCATTAAGCGATCGGGAGTTGATCCTAAAGAGTTTGACCATGCAGTTTTCGGCAATGCCCAGCAGACCTCGGGTGACGCGCTTTATGGCGCGCGCCACGTCTCGCTGAAAGCCGGACTGCCCATCGAAACCCCGGCTCTGACGGTGAACCGGCTCTGCGGGTCGGGAATGCAGTCACTGGTGAATGCCGCGCAGATGATCCAATTGGGCGAAGCGAGCACTGTGCTGGCTGGCGGAATGGAGTCAATGTCGCAGGCACCGCACGTAATTCGCGGTTTGCGCTGGGGCCTCGGCCTGGGCGAAGGCAAAATGGAAGATTCGTTGATGGTGGCGCTGCTGGATACATATTGCGGCCTTTACATGGCGAACACCGCGGAGCTTTATGCCGAGCAACAAGGCATAAAGCGGGAAAAAATGGACGAGTTCTCATTGCAATCGCAGCAGAAGGCAGGCGCGGCGCAGAAGGCTTGCCGGCTGGCAGAAGAGATTACACCTGTAGCTCTCAAGAACAAAAAAGGCGAGCCAACAGGCGAGATGTTTGAAAAAGACGATCACCTGCGGCCTGAGACCACCATGGAAGGCTTAGCCAAGTTGAAACCTGCATTCGGCAAGAACGGAACCGTAACAGCCGGAAATGCCAGCGGCATTGTGGATGGCGGAGCTGCCGTGGTGATGATGACGCTGGATCAGGCCGAAAAGCGCGGTGTGAAGCCGATGGGCCGCATTGTGAGCTGGGGCATCGCTGGCGTGGATCCAAAGATTATGGGCAGTGGGCCGGTACCGGCTTCGCGCTTGGCGCTCAAGAAAGCCGGGCTGAAGCTGGATGACATCGACCTGATCGAGGTCAACGAAGCTTTTGCTGGGCAGTATCTTGCGGTGGAAAAAGAACTCGGCCTCGACCGCAGCAAAGTGAATGTAAATGGCGGAGCTATTGCCCTGGGACATCCGCTGGGAGCAACCGGGACACGGCTGGTAATCACGCTATTGCATGAGTTGCGTCGCCGCAAGGCGAAGTACGGGCTGGCGACGGCGTGCATCGGCGGCGGCCAGGGCATTGCGATGATCGTGGAGAACCTGCAGCGTTAGCACTTTCCGAGTCCCGAACCCGCTGTTTTTGCGGGTGAGGGATCCCTATAGCTGCCGGAGTTCTGAGGGCACAAGAGATGCCCGAATATTGTTTGTTGCTATAGGGATCTCTCGCTGCGCTCGAGATTCAGAAATAAATGGCAAAGGAATCATTGATGACTATCAAAAAAGTTGGCGTACTTGGTTGTGGCCTAATGGGATCAGGCATCGCGCAGGTGAGCGCGGTTGCCGGATATGACGTGACGGTGCTGGAGCAGGAGCAGAAATTTCTCGATAAAGGCTTTGCCGGGATTGAGAAGTCGCTGGCCAAGATGGCTGAGAAGCCGGAGAAGACCGGCATTACGCCGGAGAAGGCGAAGGAGGCGCGCGGCCGATTGAAGGGCGTCACCAGCCAGCAGGCGCTGGCTGATTGCGACATCATCATTGAAGCCATCATTGAGAACGTGGAAGAGAAAAAGAAGATGTTTTCTGCGCTCGATTCAATCGTGAAAAAAGAAGCGATCTTTGCTAGCAACACCTCTTCAATTTCCATCACCGAGGTTGCCGCAGCCACCAAACGCGCTGAGCGATTTGTCGGCCTG
Source organism: Candidatus Angelobacter sp. (assembly GCA_035710845.1). Taxonomy (GTDB): domain Bacteria; phylum Acidobacteriota; class Terriglobia; order Terriglobales; family Acidobacteriaceae; genus Angelobacter. Next base: position 2,303 of record DASTCT010000098.1, on the reverse strand, counting down.
CACTTCTTCAATCCTGTGCCGCTGATGAAACTGGTGGAAGTCGTCCGAACCATTGCCACCAGCGATGCCGCGTTTGACGCGGCTTATGAGTTCGGCAAGAGCCTGGGCAAGGTTCCTGTTCGCACCAGTGACAAGACCGGCTTCATCGTAAATCGGCTACTGGTGCCGTACCTGCTGGACGCAGTCCGTGCGTATGAAGAGGGTGTTGGCTCGATTCCCGATATCGACAATGCCATGAAACTGGGCTGTGGTTATCCAATGGGGCCGTTCACACTGCTCGATTTTGTTGGGCTCGATACGACTTACTATATCTCCCACGTCATGTTTGACGAGTTCCGCGAACGGCGCTTCGCTTCGCCTGCGTTATTAAAGCGCTTGGTGATGGCCGGATGGTATGGCAGAAAGAATGGAAAAGGGTTTTACGACTACAGCGATCCGAATAATCCGGTGGCACAGAAGTTCTGACTTCTAATTACAACATCAGAACTCAAACGGAAAGGCATGAGAATTGAAGCGATATTGATGCTGGCCGGTGTTGTTTCTTGTGGGGTTTTTTCACAACAGCAATCTAGCTCCTTCTTTCAGAAGAGAAGGGAGCCTGTAATGGTAAGGCTCAGTCCAAAGGTGGCTGAGCGCTTTGTACTAAAAGAAGTTATGCCCGATGCAAGTGATCTGAAGTCAACCGAGAGCTCCGAAGTAAGAATTGTGTTTGAAATAAGCGAGACCGGAACAGTAGATTGGGCGGCGGGAATAGAAGGGAACCGGGCACTTTTTGAGAGAAGCACAAAAGCCATACGGCAATGGCAGTTCAAGCCGTATCTTGTTAATGGCCGCCCCATTAGAGTAGATAGTTCCATTTACTTTCATTTCAGCAAGGGTAAGGTCCAAGCGAGATTCTGCCCTCCCTGTTGATTTCTGCTAAAAACCATGGAAAACCTCAAACTCGAAAAGAAGAACGCAATCGCCTACGTCACCATTGACCGGCCCAAAGTCCTGAACGCGCTGAATATGGTCACGATGCAGGAGCTGTGGCAGGTGTTCAGCGAGCTGAAAGACGACAAGCAGATTCGCGTCGTGATTCTAACCGGCTCGGGTGAGAAGGCTTTTGTCGCAGGCGCAGACATTAATGAGTTGGCAAAGAACAATCCTGTGGAAGCCAAAGCCTACACGCACAAGGGGCAGGCCACTCTGGATTTGATCGAGAACCTGGGAAAGCCGGTGATCGCTTGCGTGAATGGCTTTGCTCTGGGCGGCGGTTGTGAGATTGCCATGGCCTGCACCATGCGCCTGGCCAGCGAGAACGCAAAGCTAGGACAGCCTGAAGTTAAATTGGGCATCATTCCCGGTTATGGCGGCACGCAGCGCTTGCCGCGGCTGGTCGGCACGGGTTTGGCCATGCAGATTCTGCTGACGGGCGAGATGATTACCGCTCAAGAAGCCCATCGCATTGGGTTGGTGAATGAAGTTGTGCCTGCAGACCGGCTGATGTCGCGGGCAGAGGAGATTGCGCAGAAGATCATCGGCATGGCGCCGCTGGCGATCCAATACTGCATGGAAGCCGTAAACCAGGGCATGAACATGACTCTGCCGGAAGGGCTGTTTCTTGAAGCTACGCTGTTTGGCATCTGCTGCGCCACAGAAGACAAGAAGGAAGGCACCACGGCCTTTCTGGAAAAGCGTGCTGCCAACTTTAAAGGCAGGTAGCCATGACAGAATGGAACCCAAACAAGCTGGCGACCGCCGCCGTCTTTTACAATCTCCAGGAAGCTGATATTGCCGTGGGGCTGCTTGAATCGTGTGGCGTAGACTGTTTCCTGTGCGATGAGCACATGCACCGTGTGCATCCGTTGGCCACAGACGTGATTGGCGGCATACGGCTGCAAGTGGCAGAGCAGGACCTGGAGACGGCAAAAGAACTCTTGAAGCCAGATTCTTTTCTGCCTGAGCCTCCTGAGGCCATTGAGTGAAACCGTGATCAAAGGCATCACCACAATTCGCCATGCTGCCGGTGCCAGGGAGTTTAAAGCGCTGAGCAAGCTGTTTGACGCGCTTGGTTTTGAGCGTGGTACGCCGTGGAAGACCGCGCGCGGGCAAGGAATGCCCTTCAAAGTCCCGCTGGGACAGCTTGAATTTGTGGAAGGCCTGGAGACGATCCATGCCGATATCTGGATTGAAGTAACGGACCTGGATTCGGTGCATGGGATCCTTGTGAAAGAAAAAACCAAGCTTAAAGCTGAAATACAGCCTACTTCGTGGAATTCCCGGTTCCTTGTAGCTGAGCCCGCCAAGGGACTGAAAATTCT
>DASTCT010000097.1:0-12911 GCA_035710845.1 Candidatus Angelobacter sp. | reverse complement strand
GAACCGGCGGACAAGTTCTTTGTTCGCGGCTGCGATTTCATCAATCATCCGTATCTCCTTTCGTTGACTATGAAAGTGCCAAACTCTTAACTTTTCAGCAAAAGTCCTGGCGATACTTGAAGCACGATCCGCGCCAAAGCCGCGACACTCAAGGCATAACAATTGAACTACTTACGCATGTATTCGATACATGTCACAGTGAATTCTTTACACCCTTGGTGGCTGAATCGGGGGCCAGCATCGTTTCCGCTTCTTTGTTCATGCGGGTCTGAGAGTCCTTCCCATCCCTGCCGCATCCAATTAAAATAGAGATAGCCATGAGCGATCATATTGTCAGTCCTGATACCGAGCGTGGAGCTCTTACCAAGCGTTTTGAGAACACTGAGGGGTATCCCGCAGGAGATCCCGGTCACCTGCGTGAAGTGCTGTTTGGCAATGAGCAGCCGCAGGGTGTAGTACTCACCTCGCTGGACAATGTAGTCAACTGGATGCGCAAAAACTCCATCTGGCCAATGACGTTTGGGCTTGCCTGCTGCGCCATTGAGATGATGGCCATGGGCGCATCGCGTTTTGATATTGCTCGTTTTGGCGCTGAGGTGTTTCGTCCGTCGCCCCGCCAATCTGACTTGATGATTATTGCCGGCCGCGTCTCACAAAAAATGGCCCCGGTAATCCGCCAGCTTTGGGAGCAAATGCCTGAACCTAAGTGGGTGATCTCCATGGGAGCCTGCGCCACCTCCGGCGGCGTGTTCAATAATTACGCGCTGGTCCAGGGCGTGAACCAGGTGATTCCCGTGGACGTTTACGTTCCCGGCTGTCCGCCGCGCCCGGAGCAATTGATCTATGCCATTACCCTGCTGCAGGAAAAAATCCAGAAAGAGCGCGGATCATTCAAGCGGGCACTTAATCTGGCGTAAGGCAAATAATCGGTCTTCAGTGATAACTTAGGCAAGATTATCTTCACAAATTGCGCATAAACTTGTTCCATTCATTTCGCTTTGCGCGATAATGAGCAGACACGAGGGAAACGATTTATGAGCAGGCTTGGTGTGATTGCCCTTCTTCTAGTGTCCATGTTCGCAGTGGCCCAGACCAGCGACCAGGATGTCTTTACCATCACAGTAAAATCGCCCACTTCACCTCAAAACGTGCAGGTGCGATATTTTCTGAGCGGCGATTCCGGGTTGCAACAAGCCGGCAGCGTTGCCAAACCGGACAATAACCAGATTGTGATCAAGACCGGCATTGAAGACAAATCAGCGAAGGGCTTTAGGGCAATTGTGTTTTCACCGGGATGCGAGTTTGCCACCATCAACGCAAATGATTTGACCGCCAGCAACCGCCAGGCTGATTTCCAATGCCAGAAACTGGATACCACGTCTTTGCATGGAAAGGCTGATATCTCCAATTTCGCGGGCAAGCAGTTGCAGGTGGAAGCGCTTTATATGTGCCACTGGGCCGGAAAATTCTTTGGCGTACCCAGTCTGGCAATCTCGCCTTTTTCCGTAGGCAAGGCCAAGGTGGAAAACGATGGAACCTTTGCGGTTGATCTGCCTAATTTCAGCAGTGATCCGCTATGGAGCAACCTCTCTCACAACGCGACACTGACGTTTGTGCTGGTGGATGCAGCCAATGGCCAGCGATTGGCAGAGCTCACAGCTCCAAGTGATCTTTCCCACGGAAATGCTTTGAAGATTGCGGCCAGCTATCCGGCGGAAATTCCATTTAGCGTGCAATAGCTTCTGCAGAATCATAAAGGCACAGACATTCCTGTCTGTGCCTTTTATTTTGCCGTTACGTTTAGTGTCTGCTTGCCGGTGGCACAATGCCATTCATGCGCAAGTACTCGATCATCTGTCCGTACTCATCCGCATCATGAATGACCGCACCAGAAGCGATAAACAAACGGGCCTGGGTGCCATGGAAGAAAGGTAACTGGTCGCCTGCATTTGCAGGGGTCAAAGTCTTGGCGGCGCGATGTCCGACGGCAAATGAATCCTTCAAAAATTGAATGGCTTCAGCCTTGGTCTTGAATTCCGGGCCGTTGGGGGGTTTGATGTTCTCCGGCATCTTTTCACCTAAGACGGTGGTCCAGAAGAAGTAATTTGCCGTGGCCGTATGCGTGATCAACTGCGCGAAAGTACGAACATCTTTGTACTCGGCGTTAGGAATATTAAGGCTAGCCGGGTTGAAGTTAAATTTGTCTTCTGGCATGGCTTCAGCCGCTCCCACCACGTTCTTTTCATATTGGCTTACCTGGCGGTCAACTATTTCAGCAAGGCTAGAAGGCCCGGCAGGGGCGGTTTGCGCCTGGGGCGTGGGTGAGGGAGAGGCTGGATGCGCTCCACCCTGCGCATACGCGCCAACAGCAAAGGTCAATACGGCCAGCAGGAACAAAGCTCTCAGATGTTTCATTTTAAACCCTCCTCATTTTTGCGAATCGAACGACCGAAAAAGATATCATGTGCGCTTTCGGCTGCGCCAGCGGGCTCGGTTCCCCGGTTCCCGTATTGGTACAGTTTGAAAATGTACCACTACCTCGGTTCGCGCTCATTGGCCTAATAGAGATGCCGAACAAAATTGTAAGTCGCAAAAAAACGGAGGCGTTTGGCCTCCGTACTCTTAATAGTTCTGTGGCGAAGTTATTGATTGCCCCGGCTGGCCGGCGGAATGATTCCATTCATGCGCAGGTATTCCACCATCTGCCCGTAATGATCAAACGCGTGCGCTACGGCAAAGGAAGTACAGAAAAGCTTGGTGGTTTGTCCCTGGCCGAACGGGTTGGGAATAAGCGCCAGGGCCGCACTCTCTGAGGTGAGAGACCGGGCCGCTTTGTGCCCGAAGGCAAACGAATCTTTCAGATACTTGATGATCTCCGCCTTGGTCTTGAGCTGGGGCGGGCCATTGTCTTCCGTGGTTTCGATTGGCGGTTTGTCGCCGGTAACTGGCGCCCACAGAGCGAAGTTTGTCGCCGCAACGTGTCGAACCTCTTCGGCGAATGTTTTTACGCCTTTGTATTCGCTGCCGCTGATATTGAGGCTGCCGGGAGCGAAGTTGAATTTGTCATCGGGCATGGCTTCAGCCGCGCTCACAAATTCTCTTTCCATACTGCTGATCTCGCGGTCGATTACGGTGCCGATGGTCGGCACAGGCGTGGGCGAAGCAGCAGGCTTGGCCGTGGCTTGCGCCGTTGCGCCCACTGCGAAAGACAGTACGGCACAAAGGCAAAGTGTTCTCAGATGGTTCATCAGGTTCTCCTTGTCTCTCCATTAAGGTTGTAACTATATCAAGACCTTTGTATTTATGCTTTGCGCGGACGGCTGGCCGGCGGCACAATGCCGTTCATGCGAAGGTACTCTACGATTTGTCCATAGTGATCGTTAATGTGGGTGAGCGCCAGGATGACCAGGGAAATTCGCGTCACCTTGCTGCCGCGAAATTCTACCAGCTCAAGCTCATTTTTACTGGTCAGGTTTTTGACCGCCTCATGACTGTACGCGAACGAGTCTTTAAGGAACTTGATAACTTCATTCCGCGTCTTCATCTCCGGTGGGCCGCCGGGCGCATTGATGCCCGCCGGTTCAGGTTTTCCGGTGAGCGGCGCCCAGATGGCAAAGTTGTCCGCAGCGACGTGCCTTACCTGCGCGGAGAAGGTCCGCACACCCTTGAATTCACTGCCTGAGATGTTCAATGACTCCGGCGTGGCGCTGAATTTTTCTTCCGGCATAGCCTCAGCGGCGGCAACGAATGAATTTTCGGCGTTGGTGATCTCATGATCGATGGCAGCGGCAAGCGGCGACAGCTTAGATTGGGCAGCAGCAGGCAGAGCAACCAACAAGAGCGTCGATAGAACAAGCAGAGCAAGAATCCGAGATGCGCGAATCAATTTCATTTTTCCGAGTTTCCTTTCGTCCTAGTGGGCCTGAAGAGAGGTTGCGGGTTCAAGGCGATAGAATGGCGCCAGCACCAATCCGGCAGCCAGGGCTGCAGCGGCCACGGTAAGAGTAACGGGCACGCTCTGCGTTTCCGCCACCACACCCCAAATCGCACTGCCCAACGCCAGCCCGCCTTGCAGAACCAGAACGTACATAGAAATCACGCGTGCGCGCACCCACGATGGAGCAGCGGTCTGGGCTGAGGTGTTGAGCGTGGCCAGCGTGCCCATCCAGGCCAAGCCGGCAGCAACCGAAGCGATTGACGCCATGAACAGCGTGGTTGGCCGCACGAGCCCGATTAGCGCAATGGCAAAGAGCAATGTGGAGCCGCTGGTGATGGCGTCAGGCGAGACGCGCCGGCGGGCAAGCGCCAGCACACCCGCGCCGACAAGAGCGCCAGTGCCAAAGAAGGCCAGCATGGCCCCAAAGCCTTCTGGACCGAATTTGCGGGCGATGAGCGGCAGCAGCGCCCAAAAGGCGCTGGCAAAAAGAGAAAAGCCAAGCGTACGGACCAGGACGGCACGGATGCGCGGCTCCTGCCGGGCATAGCGCAGGCCAATGGTGATGGCATTAGTAAATTTGGTAGTGCCATTCTGGTGTTCGGTGGGCGCCGGACGCCAGCGGTAAAGAAACAAAATTACACCGAAGAACGAGACGGCGTTAATCAGGAAAGCACGGCCTGAGCCAGTGAAGGTGCCCTGGCAGGTTGCGATTACGAACCCGCCCAGCGCGGGACCAACGGCGCGGGCAATGTTAAATCCGGCGGAATTCAGGGCGACGGCAGCGGGGAGTTTGGCGGGCGGCACCAGATCAGGAGTCAGCGCCTGCCATGCAGGATCATTCATTACTGCACCCACGCCCAGCAGAAAGGTGAAGATCAGTAGCGTTTGCGGATTGATGGTGTGGGTGATGGTGAGCAGTCCCAGCACTCCGGCGGCAGCGACCATGATGCTTTGGGTGAAGAGAAGAAATTTGCGGCGATCAATAATATCCGCCAGAGCGCCCGCAGGCAGCGCCACAACCAGTACGGGCAAACTCACCGCTGCCTGCACCAGCGCAACCCACATCGGCGAACTGGTGAGCGAGGTCATGAGCCAGCCGGTGGCGACCGTCTGCATCCAACTGCCGGTATAGGAGATTACGGCGGCAATCCACAGGCTGCGGAAGAGCGGCTCACGCAGTGGAGAGAGCGCGGAGTGATAAACGGGAGCAACCTGTACCTGGGCCGGATCTTCCATGGAACTAACTGGCCTCGGCGGTATGATTGCGGACATGACAAATCATTGGACTGCTTCTCCCACGGTATTGTGAGCATGACGCCCGGAAAATGGCCACTCCTTGCGCCGCCAGGAGCGAACTAAAAAAATTATCACGCCGATGAGGGCAATAACCGTGCCAAAGCGGATTTCTTTCAGGCTTGGGCGCGTGCACAGAATGTAAATAAAGCCCAGGGCCGCCAGCACCGCCGGGATAGGATAAAGATACATGCGAAAAGGGCGTGGAAAATCTGGCCGGCGGGAGCGCAGGATCAGCAGCCCGATTACCTGCAGCAAAAATTGGACCATAATGCGGATCACTACCAGGGCGGCCAGCACGTCTTGCAGGCGAAACATGCAGAAGAAGGTGGTCACCAAGGCCAGCGTCAGCAAAGAGCGGTGCGGAAAGTGGTGCCGCGAATGCAATTTGGCATAAGCGCGAAAGAAATTGTTGTCCTCGGCGGCAGCGTAAGGAACGCGCGAATAGCCGAGCATCAGAGAGAAAACTGAGGCGAACGCTGTCCACATAATGAGGAAGGTGCCGAAGAGCGCAATCCAACTTCCAAAGGTGCGCTGCAGCATGGTGGAAGCAATGTAATAGTGCGACTCATGCGTGCCGATCTGATCAAGCTCCTGCCACGGCATCACGCCGAGAATGCTGGTATTCATTACCAGATAGAGCACGCCGACAATCACAATAGAAAAAAGGATGGCGCGAGGAACATTGCGCTCAGGCTGGCGAATTTCACCGCCGAGAAAGCCAACGTTGTAATAGCCCCAATAATCATAGGTGGCCAGCAGCATGGCTGAGCCGAGGCCGAGAAGAAATCCGCCGGAAAATTGGAATGCTCCGGGAGGGAAGCTGAACGCGCGCGCAGCGCTGAAGTGGCTGAGGCCGGAGGCAATGACCAGAAGAATCGCGCCGAGCACACCAACGGAAAGATAGCGCGCAAGCTGGCCGATCATCGAGATTCGTCGGTAGAGCAACAGCAGCGCAAGCAGGCAACTGCCCATGGCGACGAACGTCCCGCCGTTGATGAACAGCCGGAACTCAAGCGCGCCCAAGTGCGGAATGCCGAGAGAGACAGTGTGATCAGCAATTACATGGCCCAGACCTGACCAGACAAATTCGGCATAGCGGGCGATGCCGAGGCATCCGGAGGCAATGGAGAGCGGAGCGCTGAAGATCAATTGCCAGACAAAAAGAAATGAGATCAACCTGCCCAGTTTTTGCGCTCCGTAACTTTCTTTTAAATACTGATAAGAGCCGCCCGCCTTCGGCATGGATGCGCCCAGTTCAGCCCACACGAGACCGTCGCACATCGCAAGAAGCGCGCCGAGCACCCAGCCCAGCATTGCCTGCGGGCCGTGCATCGCGTGGATGATCAGCGGGATGGTGATGAATGGGCCCACGCCGATCATGTCAATCATGTTCAGCGCGGTGGCTTCGCGCAGGCCGACTTCGCGGGCCAGCGATGGCTGGCCCGATGTTGGTGGGGTAAGGCTCATTGATGTCCTGCGCTCAGCAGGTTTACGAACAGACGGATTGCGCCGGGCACTCCTGCAGGAAGCTGGCGGGAAAATCCGTACGCCGAATAAATGTAAATTCCTTTGCCGTAGTGGGCCAGCAACAAACCGCCTTTCTGTGAAGGCTCGCCGGGATCGTTCGAGGCCAGCAGCGGCTTGAACTGCGAATCCCATTGGCCCATGAAGTAAAGACCGCGCTCCTGCACCCAGCCGTTAAAATCTTTTTGCGTGATCTTGTTGGGCCAGTTGAAGACCTGCTCTTCCGGCGCCAGGATTTCTACAGGTGCCTCTTCCACGGTCACGCGCAAGTTTGCTGCCGTGGCCGGATAAGGCGTGTAATGGCCCGCATTGAAGAGACCGATGCTCTGGTTGTATTGGACGATTAGAGTTCCGCCGTTGTTTACGTAATCAAGCAGGCGGCGATTGTGCTCGCGAATATCGGTACGCGTGTCATAGGCGCGAATGCCAACAATGATGGTGCCGTAGCGGCTGAGGTCGCCGGTGGCGAGTTCCTGAGGGGCGATCATGTTGACGTTGAGGCCGACGCTCTGCATAACAGAGGGAATCTCGTCGCCTGCACCCATCAGATAGCCGATGCGCAACTGCGGCGGCAGCTTTACATCGACGGCCTGAACATTTTCTGTGGCTGGGCGATAGGCGGGGTAAGAGTCGAGATCGGGCCGGGTGATGATTTTGAAGCCTTCCGCGTACTGTTTACCATTGTATTCAGCTTGCGCTGTGACTTTGTATGTGCCTTCATGCAGATTCTGTGGCGTGACCTTGAAGTTGTAATTGTTGAGATCGCCGTCGTGGTCAAGGTCAACGGCGATTTCTGCTGGTTCCACCTTCCATCCTTCCGGGGTTTCCAATTTCAATTTGGCATGGACAGGAGTCTGCACGTTGCTACGCACGCTTACGCCGATATCGGCAGGCGATGGCCGGCCTACAGGCGCGACAACCACTGGCGAGGTGAGCAAGACTGAGATCGGCGGGCCGACCATGAGCGGACGCTCAGATTGGCCAAGCGCAGGATCGATGAATTTGATTTTTGCAGTGGCCGAGGCTTCAGCTTCGTCCTCGTTTGGATTTTTTGTCTCCTTGAACCTTGCATAGGCGCGTACGGGGTAGCGTGACCAAGGCAGAGTCAATGATTTGGCATCGCTGATGGAATAGACGGTCTCGGTTTCCGGATTGGCGCGAGTGAAGTAAGGCTTGGTGTACACAGGGTCTTCTGGAACCGTCAATTTGAATTGTGTGGAAGAAACTTCACCCGGCTTCAAAGGTCCGTAAGGACTCACGGAAGACGCGAGGTGTTCTATCTTCCAGCCATTCGGCGCTTCCACCGCAGATCCATTCGGGAAAAAGATCGTTTTGCCGCGATTGTAGAGCCGGGTGGTGACTGTAAAAGACTGGCCAGGCACCGCCATGCTCAAAGTCTGTTCCATGCGAGGGAAATAGGAGGGCGACGCAGGAGGTCCTGGCGGGTCGACGGTAACATCAAAGTAGATACCTAGGGATTCATTGGCGGCCTGCTCAAATTGAGCTAATTTTGTGCGTAGCGCTGGCAACAAGTCTGCTTTCTCGGCCGCAGGCAACTGTGACTCTTCAATCTTATGGATCAATCGCTCCGTTTCCGTGCGCCCCGCCAGCAACTCTGGCGCGCAGGCGGAAGGATCCTGCAGAGAAAAAACTTTGTTAGCGGCGTCTACGCGCTTTTGCAATGACTCAAGTGCGGGCTTGAGGAAAGGAACTTTGGATTGTTCGGCTCCCAGCCGCGCAGCAAGCCCAACCAGGGAAGTATCAATGCCATCAAAAAAATCTTCTTCATGTGCGCCTGATGGTTTGTTCGGAGCTGAGTCGATGAGCTTGTAATACGTGTAGCGCGGCCCCGGAGGCACACGGATGCCGCCGGTGCCCTGCGAGGTCTGGTGGGCAAGGCCTTCCAGCGCAAACTGCGTGTACGACATCCCCAGCAGCGGCGAGTATTCACCGATATTGAGCTTTACCGTGTAGTCTTCATCGGCGATGTTGCCGCCTTGGAACATGCGCGGCGGATTACCGACGTAAAGCTTCCGGGCCTGCCAGGGCTGAAGTCCCTCTTTGATCTGCTCAGGAAATTTGTTGGGATCAGCGGCAGCACGGAACGCCTCAATGGTAAGCAGCGCTGAGGCTTGATGATGGCCATGACCATCGCGTGGGGTACCGCTGAAGCGGGCGATCAACACATCGGGGCGGAAAGCGCGAATCGCGCGGACAAGATCGCCAAGAGCAATGTCGTGCCCGTGCCACTTGTTGAAAGTTTCTTCCGCGGTCTTGGAGAAGCCAAAATCGGTGACGTGGCTGAAGCGCTGCTCCACGCCGTAATATTTATCGGCTTCAAGCAGCTCCAGAGTGCGCAGAATGCCAAGCTCGTCTGAACTCTCCGCGCCAAACTTATTCTGGCCGCCTTCGCCACGCGTGAAGGTAAAGAGCTCCGACTCCACGCCTTTGCCGCGCGATTCCAGGGTAAGCATGCCACCGTCCTCGTCATCAGGATGGGCAGTAACCTGCATGAGGCGGGCCGTGGTCTTGAGCTTGGTCAAAAGCTGGGCCAGGTGCACGACGCCAAGGTCTTCCGGCAGCGGACGAGTATCCGATTGAAGACACGTAGTAAGAGCAAGGATGAATACGGCGCAGAAAAGCTTCCGAATGAGCGATGAGCGCATGGCGACCATTGTCGCTGTTAGACGGCCAATCGGGCAACCGGATGCAATTTTGTGAAGTACTTGCGCTTACTTATTGGAGTACGGCTCGGTCTTCTGCTTATCGCGAACGGAGCTCTGCCCAAGCTTTTTCTTGGGCGAGGCGGGCTTCTTGAGGCCCAGAGCGATATCGGCCAGCTCAAGGAAGCGTGAGCTGCTGGGAGCGCCGCCGACGCGGTTTTCCCAGGCGCGCTCGCCGGCAGGGCCTTTCAGGCTGTAACGCGGAGCGATCCAAAGATCTTTGATGGTCGTTTCCTGCTGGTCCTGCTCGCTTTTCCGTTGCTTTGGCATTTTCTTTCGATGTTGAAAAATTTGTTTCTGCTAAACGCAGAAATCAGCCCTGCCTCGCCCTGGGATGAAGAATATCCTGCACCGTCGCCAAAAGACGCGCTGGGCTTTCTGTGGAGTCAAAAAAGTAATCAGCGTGGGGTACCGGAGCCTCGCCCTGGCGCAGCATTGCCAGAACCGGTGTGGCGCAACGGCTTCGCACGGCCTTGACCAGCGATGTTCTTTCCATCAGAGGAATACTGTGTCCCAACACAACCAGATCATAGGAATTGCTTTGGCAGTCCTCAATGGCCTTGTCGACGTCGGAGAAAGTAGAAACTTCAAAGCCGGCGCCCGTTAAAAGCATTTCACGCGTGCGGGCGAGGCTGGGATCATAGGTGAGCAAGAGAATTCGGAAACGGCGCGAACTCTCAATAAGCGGAGCAATATCCGCCTGCCGGACAACTTCAAAATGACTTTTTCGCATGTTCATCGGCATTGCCATTCCTGTTTTTACAACTACTAAGCCTATGGCATAGCAAAAGGTACGGGGAAAATCTTTAGCAGCGAAGATTTCGGCTGAACAGTATACAGCCGCGCCGGATACCCCCACGAACGCTAAGTCACTGAAGAATAATGAAATTCAGTGTATTGCAATCTTGATTTAGACGATGATAGTATACGCTACGTTACGTTTGCTATACGTTTACTGTACGATTAGTGGGGGCGCCAATGGCAAAAAAGTCCGCAGCTTTCAAGCCCACTTTTGAAACCATGCACCAGGTTGACGTTCCTCAAAGCCGCAACGGCAAGCACCGCAAGATCGTAGAAGCGATCCTGGAGGACGTGGACAACCTGGCACCGGGGGAAGCGGTGAAGGTGCCGATTCGCGCGCTAGGCGATACCAAAGAGAACGTCCGTGCTGCGTTGAGCCGGGAGAGCAAGAAGCGCAAAAAGCCGATCTCCACTGCGGCCGATGCCGATCACTTGTACGTGTGGATGCACAAGAATTAACTCTTCATAGCTTTCGTCCAAAAATTGCATTTACCACTGATTTACACTGACAACACTGATCAAAACAATGCTTCGCATAGGATCTGAAATGGGCCTTTTTCTCATCAGTGTTCTTAAGTGTTTATCAGTGATAAGAGTTGTTTTTAAGCAAAACCAACCTTCATCAATCGATGTGATTTATTGCTATCCTGCCCTACAGAGCTAAACCATGCGCTAGTGCACGGGCTTTTGTTCAAGAGCGAAGTTCATGCGGGCTCAGGCGAAAGAATGCAATCAACGCTACGCAAATCAGCTATCAGCTAAAACACAGCGGCTGATAAAAGGATCAGCATCAGCACTAAGCAAAAGCACACCTGCTAACGCGTGGGATCCACGGCAACACCATCGACCAACGGGGGCGGGCTGAAGATAGGGCTGTCAAGATCGGTATGCGGACCAGTGATAACACGCACAGGACTTATAGTTCCGCTGGCGGAAAAAATATTGCTGAAAACCATGATCTTGGGATCAGAGTCAACCACGTAAAGGTCTCCCGCCGGCGTTACGGCAAACTGCGAGACAATACCGGTCGAGAGCGAGAACACAGCGCTGGGGGCCATATTTCCGTTCAGAGTTCCCGCGTTGCTGAAGACACGCACTGCCGGGCTATTGGCGAAAGACGGAGGGGCGACAACCAGGTGGCCGGAGGATTCAAACGCAATCGGCCCAACCGCGCCAAGTTGTGTCAGCGGGCCGCCGATAGTGCGGCTGGGAGTTACCGCGCCATCCAGCGTACTGGCAGAGTCGTAAATATCGATTACGTTGTTCGTGGTATCGGAAACAAAGATGCGGTTGCTGGCAGGATCAACCGCGATGCCGAATGCGAGGTAAGGAAGCAGCATGGTATGCAGCGGGGGGATGTTACCTGAAGCGGTGGATGCGGGGCCGAATATCAGAATGCTTGATCCGCCCGCAACGTTTCCCGTATCCACGACATAGAGCAAGTCCGCCGTGCCATCCAGCGCGCAAACTGCCGGATCGTGCATGGTGGTAGCGGCGCCAGTGATCTCTCGCGACGTCAATTGACCCGGCGTACTGCTCGCGTCATCTATAAGGACGATAATGGGAGCGCCATCAAAGCTGGTGCCGGCCAGCCGGTCGTGCGCTACGTCAATGCAAAGCGGGCCGGTATGGGCCGAGGGAGCGCCCAAGCGCTGCTGGGGCGGGACATCGCCGTTGTCTCCTGCGCGGAAACGCAAAATCGAGCCCTCATTTATCTTGGTGACATAGATTTGCCCGATCGCAGGCGGAGGAGGGTTCTGCGTGCTGTTGTTTCCACCGCCACAGCCGGCAAGCACGCTCACCAGTAGCAGGCAGACAACGCGATAGCCAGAGTTCCACTGCACACCGGTATTGTACTCATTTTCAGACGGGCAAGTAGGAATGGCTATTTTCTGCGTTCGTCGCTGGCGACGACGCCGTCTTTGATATGGATCACGCGGTAGGCGTGCTCGGCGATATCGGCTTCATGGGTGACAAGCACAATGGTATTGCCCTTGCGATGCAGGTCTTCCATAAGCCGCATGATTTCGTTGCCGGTCTGGGAGTCGAGGTTTCCGGTAGGCTCGTCGGCCAGGATGATTGAAGGATTATTGACCAGGGCACGGGCGATAGCTACGCGCTGACGCTGTCCGCCGGAAAGCTCATTGGGCTTGTGGTTCATGCGCTCGCCCAGATCAACGGCCTGAAGCGCTGTCTTGGCACGGGCAATGCGCTCCTCTGAGGGCGTGCCGCTATAGATCAATGGCAGCTCAACGTTGTGCAGCGCGGTCGCGCGGGCCAGCAGGTTGAAGGTCTGAAAGACAAAGCCAATTTCTTTATTGCGAATGCGCGCAAGCTCGTCATCATCAAGCTCACTGACCAGATTGCCGTTGAGCCAGTAACGACCCTGCGTAGGCGTATCAAGGCAGCCGATCAGGTTCATGAGCGTGGATTTTCCGGAACCTGAGGGGCCCATGATGGCAACGTATTCGCCGCGATTGATGCGCAAGTTCACCCCGCGCAGCGCGTGCACCTGCTCCGCACCCATCTGGTAGGTCTTCCAGAGGTTTTCCGTGCAGATGATGCAATCCTGCGGAGGCGCGCCCACGTTGGTGGAAATATCGGCGACTTGTGTTGCCATTCTTCTCTCC
>DASTCT010000096.1:0-6475 GCA_035710845.1 Candidatus Angelobacter sp. | reverse complement strand
TCCACTGAAGGGTGATTCAAGTTAAGGATGCTTTCCAGTGTCTTCCGTCGTCAGCAATCTCTGGCTAACGCAGCGATGCTTGCGCATCGCCAGGGATAGTTTTTGCTTGACAAGGCTTTCGCTCTTATCGAGGGGCACCCGCGGAGTAGATTCCTCGGCCTCAAGCAAGAGTGTGGAAGATTTTCAGCAGCAATTCTTTGCGAGCCCATTACGAATCATGAATACCGCCACTTCTGGCGGTAAGAATGGACACCAAATTACTTCCACCCTTTGCGGCCTTACGAATTCATGGCACCGACATTTGAGGGGCTGCAAAAAGTGGGGCACCAGCGATGGTTCGACGCTTGGAATAGCGACGCAAACGGCGAGCGAGTGACACATTTTGGCGTTGACAATGGGGCAAAGAAAATAGTAAAGTGGACTATTTCCTCTTAGTGAGGAAAAGCAGTAAGTGGATCTTTGAAAACAGCAAATAGCAACTTAGCAGTCAGCAAATCGGCGATTAGTTTTCAGCTAAATCAATCCCAAAACAGAGCCAAAATAAGACTTCGACCGGTCGGTGACCGGTCGGTCGAAATACGGTTCGGCTTTTGTTTTCAACAGAAGTGTTATGCCGGGTGGGGGTTTGCGACCCACTGCTGTTTAGCATTCAGCGATCGGCATTCAGCGGTCAGCCAAACCAGAATCGAAGGCGGTTACGACCCTCTGCATGCTCTCTCAGCATTGGGTCGCATTGGGTGACCTTCCTCCCCAACACGCCAAAATCGGGCGTGCCGGGGGCCCTGGTCGAGGGTTTTGTTGTGTGAAGCGTTTTTCTAAGTCCCAATGAGCTTGGGTGGGATTGGGTACCTTGGGTGAAATTGGGTGAAAGCCGGGGGGCAGGGGGAAGGGCAATTGGTAAATGGGTAACTTGGTAAGTTGGTAATTGAAAAACAAGAACTTAGATTTGCTTGTCGAAGAAAAATGTTACCGAAAAGCCATCAAAAAAACCAAATTTGATCAGTTAACCCAAAGAACAGGCAGAGGGTCACAAAAAATCGGGTGATCAGGCCATCGAGATATCTTTCATCAGAGGACCAGAATGAGATGGGATCGCACCGGAATGGGCTTGGATACCTGGAGCTAAACCATTTGGAATCCCAATCGCGGCTGGCCAATTTGGGACCACACTGGGATGAGGGAATCCAAGTCCTTTGGAATCCTAGATGGGGCTGCGGGGGCTAGGGCAATCGGGTGATCGAGGGCAGAAACATCAGTGGTTTCACCTGAGTGCGCCAGGAGCTTACGCTGTGCCATACTAATTGCAGCCTTGAAGCGAACGGAATTTTGCCGCTGCCTTCATTCGCTCAGTCAGAATGTCTGCTGATCCATTGACCGGAACCCCGTTCGCCCCTGAACCGCTGCGCGAATCCATTCTGCGGCACGCGCATTACACGCTTGCCCGGCCGGATGGCACATTTGTTCCGCGCGAGCTGTTCAAGCCTGTTTCGCTGGCCATCCGCGACCTGTTGATAGACGGTCTGCTCAAGACAGAGCAGCGCTATCGCGACCAGAACGTAAAGCGCCTTTGCTATCTCTCCATGGAATTCCTGATGGGACGCTGGCTCAGCGATAACCTATGCAATCTGGGGCTGAACACGCCTTGCCGCGCTGTGCTGGCGGAATTTGGAATCAACCTGGATGACGTTCTGGAAGTTGAGCCTGATGCCGGGCTGGGCAATGGCGGCCTGGGCCGGCTGGCGGCGTGTTTTCTGGAATCGCTGGCGACGCTTGGCATGCCCGGCTTTGGCTACGGCATTGACTATGAGTACGGCATGTTCAAGCAGGAGATTGTGGGCGGTTTCCAGCGGGAGAAGCCGGACCAATGGAAGCAAGAAGGCACGCCGTTTTATGTTGAGCGTCCGCTGGACGTATGCGCCATTCCGCTCTATGGCCGCCTGGAATCTTCACGCGATTCGCAAGGCAATCGGCGGCAGAGCTGGGTGGACAGCAAGATTGTTGTGGGCGTGCCCAATGACATGCCGGTGGCGGGATACAACGGCGCAACCGTAAATTTCCTGCGGCTCTTTACCGCGCGCGCTTCAGAAGATTTTGATATTGAGATTTTTAATCGCGGCGACTACATCCGGGCCATTGAGCGGAAGATTGCTTCAGAAAATATTTCGCGCGTGCTGTATCCCTCTGATTCTGTTCTTTCCGGCAAAGAGCTGCGGCTGGTGCAGGAATATTTTCTGGTGGCTTGCGCACTGCGCGATATTATGCGGCACTACGTTTCCGGCCACACAGGATTTGACGATTTGCCGCGCATGTTTGCCGTGCAGATGAATGATACGCATCCCAGCCTGAGCGTGGCTGAGTTGATGCGCCTGCTGGTGGACGATTACCGGCTGGATTGGGACAAGGCCTGGGAGCTTACCGTAGCTACGCTTGGTTATACCAACCACACGCTGCTGCCAGAGGCGCTGGAGAAGTGGCCGATTTCACTGCTGGAGCACGTACTGCCCCGGCACATGGAAATTATTTTTGGCATCAACCACCAGTTTTTGCGCACGCTTTCGCGCAGCTTTCCGGCGGATATGGATAGGCAGCGCCGCATGTCAATCATTGAAGAAGGGCCGGAAAAGCATGTACGTATGGCGCACCTGGCCATTATTGGCAGCCATGCGATCAACGGCGTTTCACGGCTGCATACTGAGCTGATCAAGAGTTCTCTGGTGCCGGACTTCGCCGAGCTTTGGCCGGAGCGCTTTAGCAACAAGACCAATGGCGTGGCGCCGCGTCGCTGGATATTAAAAGCTAATCCTGAGCTGGCTGCTTTGCTCACGCGCACTGTAGGCGAAGGCTGGATCACTGACTTGGAGCGTGTTCGTGAGATCGAGAAGAAAGCAGGCGATGCGAGCTTTCAGCAGGAGTTCATGGCGATCAAGCATCGCAACAAGCAAAGGCTGGCACGCGAGGTTTTTAATACCACCGCGGTGGTGATTGATCCGCAGTCAATGTTTGATGTGCAGGTAAAGCGCATTCACGAATATAAGCGCCAACTGCTGAACATGATGCGCGTGATCCATGAGTACCTGAGCATGGTGGAAGATGGCATTGAACCGGCAGTTTCACGCACCTACATTTTTGCCGGCAAAGCCGCGCCGGGATACTGGGCGGCCAAGCAGATCATTAAGCTCATTAATAACGTCGCGCAGATTGTGAACTCAGACCCGCGCGTGAAAGATCGCATGAAGGTGGTGTTTGTGCCGAACTATCGCGTGTCGCTGGCGGAGATCATCATGCCCGCCGCAGACTTGAGCGAGCAGATCTCCACTGCGGGAATGGAGGCCTCCGGCACCGGCAACATGAAGCTGGCGATGAATGGCGCGCTCACGCTGGGAACACTGGACGGCGCCAACATTGAAATCATGGAAGCCGTAGGCGAGGAAAATATCTACATCTTTGGCCTCACGCGGGAGGACGTGAGCTGGTATCAGCAATCAGGGAGCTACCATCCGCGTGAGCTTTACAATTCAGATGCTGTCATTCATCGAGTGGTGGACAGCCTGGCTTCCAATCGCTTTTGCCCAGATGAGCCGAGCCTCTTCCGCTGGATTGTGGATGAGTTGCTGGACCGCGGTGACCGCTATTTCCATCTGGCGGACCTGGCTTCTTACATTGATGAGAGCCGGCAGGCCGAGAAAGATTATCAATCGCCTGCGACCTGGGCCGCAAAGGCCATCTTGAACGTGGCCCGCACCGGCTATTTCTCAAGTGATCGAACGATCAATGAATACGCACGCGACATCTGGGGCATAAGGTCTGCACTGGCCGGGGAAGAGCAGCCATCGCTGGTGACAAAGTAGAGAGCAACTTTATATATGAATGATTTAGATCGGATTTTCTGCAGATTATTGCAATGCTGAGTTCCCCGTTCTTCCACAGGCTTAGGCTGCTTTTTAACATGTTCTTAACATTCAAAACGGCACAACAAGAGTAGAAATTGTTAGCCTATTGTTAAGGATGTAAGGGGGGCTGCCTCCCCCATCGTTCGCCCAATTGGAGAAGAAAAATGCGAATTGTTCAGCCGCCGTACCGTGTTCAGATCACGCCACAGAGTGCCGGCGCGCCCAATTTATGGCGCTGCGTGATTGAGCAACAAGGTTCTGGAGAAGTAGTTGTTTTGCATGAAACCGCGCGCAAAGAAGATGCTCGCGCCTTTGCACTGTTGGAATTGGCTCGGCTTGACCCCGCGGGCGCAACGCAACGCCGCCCTGTTGCCGGAGAGTAAGTTCCCGATTTGATTTCTAAGTCCTCACCAGCGCAGCAGCTTCTTTGATTAAACGCGCATAGAGTTGTGCGCTTGCACGTGGCGTGCGTTTCTGGGTTGCCGGATCCAGTTCAAAGAGGCCGAAGCGCAGATGCCAACCTTCATTCCATTCAAAGTTATCGGCCAACGTCCAATGGAAATATCCGCGCAGGTCAACGCCTTCTGCCAGCAGCGTACGCATCTGGCTGATGGTTGATTCAATCACCCACGGACGAATTCTGTCATCACGGTCAGGCACGCCGTTTTCAAGAATGTAGATGGGCTTGTTGTATTCAGCAAAGTGCTCCACGGCATTACGCAAGCCTTCCGGATAGGCTTCTCCATACGGGACCTCAATGCCGGAGTCGCCTTGTGGCTTGTGCGGCGGCACAGAAATTTGAAAGAACAAAGTCTTCGGACTTCGCACTGCAAACCCAACACGCAAGCGGCTATAGTAGTTGATGCCAACAAAATCGCAGGTGCCTTTCACTTCCGGCAGCTCTTGCCCAAACTTGCTGAGAGGAAATGGCGCGCGGCCGCTGCGAATGCCTTCAGCAAAATTGTCATTGAAGCGGCGCTGAATAAAGCCGCAGAGCCAGCGGTCCAAAGCGGACTGCGGACGGCGTGGCTTGAAAACCACAAAATGCTGCGCCCAACCAACATTGGCGTTCTTTTGCAGAGCATGAATAGTGCGATAAGCCGCCGCATGCGCCAGGCAAAGATTGCGCGTCACGCGGCCAGCCTGAATAAAGCGGCCTTTTTTGCCCGGAGGAAATTCTCCTAAAAAATAACCCAGCGATGTATAGACGTTAGGTTCATTGAACGTGGCCCAATTACTGCAGAGACCGCCCAAGGCTTGAACTACGCGTCGCGTGAACCGCTGAAACAGCGGAACGGAATCCTTCGCAGCAAACGCGCCTTTGGCTTCAAACCACTGTGGATTGGTGAAATGATGCAGGGTTACAAACGGCCGCAAGCCACGTTCGCGCAGGCCCAGCAGCATCTGGCGATACCGCACCAATGCAGCTTCATTCCATTTGCCTTCTTCCGGCTCAATCCGGCTCCATTCCACGGAGAGCCGCAACGCGTTCAAGCCTAAGGATTGCGCCAGATCAAAATCCTGCTCAGCGTTTTGCCACCAGTCACAGGCCAAGCCACAGCAATCTTTTGATTTGATCTTGCCGCGCTTCTCCCACTCTGCCCACTGATTGCCGGTATTACCGCCTTCCACCTGGTGAGAAGACGTAGCTACGCCCCAGACAAAATCAACGGGAAAGACGGAACTTGGGTCGCGAGGGTCTGTGTCCATTCTTTAATCTGGATTTTAGACCTTCTGCCGCCAATATCCGTGGTCGTGAAGAAAATAATTATCGTTCCAGGAGTTCACCATCGTTTTTAGAAACATACCCATGATCTTTAAGTGCCCCATGCTGCGGAAGCGCCGGTTCGTCGTCTGAATGCTTCCCCGCACAATACCGAACTTGCGATTACGCACCTGCTTGCTGAGCAGATAATCTTCCGCATAGAGCGCGCCCTCATTGAAGCCGCCCAGGCGATCAAACGTTGCTTTCTCAAACAGCATGAACATGCCGGTGCTGAAGGGCTTGACCATAAGCGACCCGTATTGCGCGACGTTGCTAAGAAAGTAGAGAGACCGGTCGCGAGCAGTGCCCTGCGAGCACCAGATGTTGGTGGTAACGCAGTGCAGGCGGCGTCGCTCCGCCAGTTCAATCGTCCGGCGCAGCAGGGTGGGATCTTTCAACTCCATGTCGGCATCGATAAACAGAACATAAGGCGTGCTAGCACGGCGCGCGCCGGCGTTGCGTCCCACTGAAGGCAAGCCGCCAGGAATCACTTCTATATTTAGCCGGCCGGCAAATGACATCGCCAGTTCCTGCGTGCCATCGGTGGATCCGGCATCAGCCAGGAACACCTTGGTAGATTTCATCAGCGGATAATCCTGCCCGCACAGCGATTCCAACAGCGCTGGCAAAAGCCAGGATTCGTTCTTGGCTGGAATCACGATTGTCAATTTGGGTTGCGTATTCATGGATGGCAACTCCTTCCGGGTTGACCGTGATGTAGGTGCATTTCTGGTCGACCCACGCGCCCGAGTTGTAATACTCAACTCCATCCCGCACTCGGGCCAGCGGGGCATGAGTGTGACCACAGAAAATGCGCTCA
>DASTCT010000095.1:0-5384 GCA_035710845.1 Candidatus Angelobacter sp. | reverse complement strand
CTTGCGCCCATACTTTTTGAGGGCTACTCACCTGGACTTAACTTTCGCGAAGTTGCGCGATATCCCATTTCATTCCGCGTTTTGTTTTTTCTCAGCGCGGCTTATGGCCTCTCTGATCCGGCGGCAATCGCGTGCGTGTGTTGGCTCTTCAGTTTCTGGCTGGGGCTGGTGATTGCCCGGCCGGGATTGGTGATTACGGCAACACCGGCGCTGCTGCTCTTTGCTGTGTTCAATCTGCTTCTCAACCGATTGATGATCGGGCTGTTTGACCGTTTCCAAAGCACGCGCAAGGGCCGGGAACGCATGGTGTTCCTGACCTTCATCGTCATCATTCTCCTGAACCTCTTTCAACTCAACGTCAGCCGCCTGGCAGGCAGGCGCGGGTTCAAGTTTCCCGAGTGGGTTAGCCAGGCAGTGATAGCAATTCGTGATTTTTCTCCACCCGGCATGGCTGCGCACACGTTTCTGCTAAACGGGCTTGCTGCGCTCTGGGCATTCAGTGGTCTTTTGCTTTATGGATTTCTGATTTATTGGCTTCTGAAACGGCAACTCAGCGCGCTCTACCTGGGTGAGATCTACGCGGAAACTCACACTGTTCGCCGTGAACTGAAAGTGCGCCAGGGATGGCATTTTCCTTTTCTTGACGAGGTTACTTCGGCCATCGTGGAGAAAGAACTGCGTTATATCCGGCAGAGCTTCCGAATTGTGCTGCAGTTGATCTATCCGCCGGCCATCTTTTTGCTGCTGGCTTTTAATGGCGCTGGCTGGAAAACGTTTTTTGCCGGCAAGTCGCAAGTGATGTTGGCTGGCTTGGTCGGCTTTATGCTGATGTCTGTCCCGAATCTTTCTTACAACGTTTTCGGAATGGACAAGGAAGGTTTTGGCCGCTGGCTGCTTTCACCGCCGTCGCTGCGCAAAGTTTTAATGGGCAAAAATCTTACCCATGCGAGCCTGCTGATAGGGCTTTATCTGATAGTTGCTGCAGTGCTGTTGGCAATAACTCCTGTTGGGCTGTTGCCAACGCTTACCGTGACCGTGGCATTTTTTGCAATCCTGATTATTCAATTGAGCGCCGGCAATATTGTTTCTGTCCATTGGCCCAAGCGGATTGAGTTGACCCGAATGAATTCAAGAATGGCGTCAAACGCGGCAGGTCTCGCATCGCTGGTGGTTATGTTGCCATTGACCGCGTTGATCGGGACAGTCATTCTTGTTTCGTGGCACTGGCAGCTTCCCTGGCTGCCATTGGTGTGTGGCGTGATTGTGTTTGTCGCCAGCCTCAAGCTCTATTCTTACGTGTTGGACTGGGCTGCCCGCTATACCTGGGAGCATATTGAAGAGATCACAGGCAACCTTGGAGCATGATGTTGAAATGCCCTGTTTTCAGGGTAGAAATTACGAGTCTCAGCCGGTTTTGCTCTTGTTTTCCCTTTAGTTTCAGGCGGATATGGTGGTATTAGGTTTGCCTTAATCTCCTGTGCGAGGTGCCAAATGGCTAACACAAGCACCGGAGATATCAACGTGTCACAAGAAAAAATCAGCAACGTTCAGCCTATTGCTTTTGCCAGCGGAGAAACTGTCCCCGTATCTGGCGTGTGGCGCTCCACTCATGAGAGCTGTCGAAGCCTTCCTGAGCTATGGTTTCGTAAAGATGATCGTTTCCCGCCCTGCCCCAAATGTGGCCTTGCCACCAGTTTCCTGCTGATTGAAGAGGTGCAACACATCTCTGAGGATGCAGACTTCGCTTAGCCCGGCAACCCTGCCACCACCGGGTAGAATCCAAAGCAGAAGCGCCCTTCGTCTGCGAGCACTCGTGTGTATGCCGGACCTCCGTCTTTTGATAGACGGGATTGTCAGGCCACGTTTCTTTATCAGGGTGTCAATGAAAAAGCTGCGCGCCATGTCAAAGCAGAAGACGGAAGGACCACGGACCTTTAAGCCCGGCCAAGCGGTCCCAGCAAGCGGCATTTACAGCGTTGAGCACCACCCGCACCGGCTCATGCACATGGCCACGCTGGGGGACAATATGCGCTTTCCTCGATGCAAGCAATGTGGCGACGCCGTGCGCTTTACGCTGGTTCGCCTGGTGAAGAATGGACGCGGTGTTCCCTTCCGCAGTACCGCGATTCTGGAAGCGTATCCTAACCCGCAAGATTATTTCCCCAAAGCAAGCTAGTGTAGTGCGCCATTACAACAGGTGCTAGCATTAGTCGCGTCCCTGGAGGAAGTGGATGCGCAGCTTCAGACTTCTAGTCCTATTCACATTGGCGGCTGTTTCAGCCACAACACTCATAGCGCAGACCACCATGACCTGGACCGTTGACGGTGTGCAGCGGCAGGCGCTGGTTTTTGTGCCGGCGCCGGCAACGAATGCCCATCCGCTTCCGCTGGTGTTTGCCTTTCACGGACATTTCGGCAACATGAATGCCGCAGCCCAATTCATGCACCTGCAGAAGTTCTGGCCGGGCGCGATCATCGTGTATCCGCAGGGGCTGAAGACGGTAAGCCAAGTTGATCCCAACGGAAATGGCTTTGGCTGGCAGGTGCGGGCAGGACAGCAGGGACTCAACGATCGCGACCTGAAATTTTTTGATGCCATGGTGGCCGGCCTGAGCCAGAAGTTTCCCGTGGACAACACGCGCATCTACGTTACGGGTTTCTCCAACGGCGCGATCTTTAGTTATCTTCTCTGGGCGGAGCGCGGCAAGGTATTGGCGGCTGTTGGGATTGTTGCCGGCAGGCTTGATCCGGCAGAACATCTCACGCTGGCACGCTCGGCGACGATGATTGGCGGCACGAGCGACAACGTTCTGCCATTCACCGACCAGCAACAGGCAATTCAAGCCGCCCGACAGATCGACAACGCCACTGGCGCAGGCCAGAGCTGCGGGCCAATCTGCACGCTCTATCCTTCAAGCAGCCAGACACCGGTGGTAACACGCATCCACAACGGCGGCCACATCTATCCGCCGTGGGCAGGCGCGGCGATTGTGGAGTTTTTTAAGCTGCACAAGCTGTGAGGAAGCACGCGGCTAGATCAGGTTCCTCTCTTTCACTTCCAGATACTGGTTTACCAGCGTGGTGGTAAGGCGGCTGGGGGCGATCTCCAAGGCCAGAGCGCCCTGGTTGCGCACTTTGCCGATGAGGGTTTCACGGCGATAGACCATCTCCTGGGCGGCGGAGACCTCATAAAGCTCTTCAACGCTTTGCGGAGTATGCGCTGCTAGTTGGTTCAGGTCGGTTTGGGCGATCACGGTAAAGAGGAGCAGATGCTTGGAGAGAATGCGCGAAGCGCTCTCAATTACTTCGGGCGTCATGGAGGTATCAGCAAGATCGGTGACCCAGATGATGAGAGCGCGCTGGCGCTGAAGTTGCAAAAGAACGGATGCGGCGCGAAGGTGGTCGGCCTCGGCGACTTCTTCACGCGCAGAAGCCAGGCTCTCAATGATGGCGCGCATGTGGCTCAGGCCGCGGCCCAGGCCAATGCGCTGCTGGATGTTGCGGCCATACACCAGAAGCCCAACGCGGTCGCCGGAGTAGAGCGCGATTTGCGCCAGTGAAAGCGCGGCGTTGACGGCGAGATCGAGCTTGCTGAGTTCACCCACGCGGGCGCGCATGAGACGGCCGGCGTCCATGACGATCCAGACAGCCTGGCTGCGCTCCACCTGGAAGAGCTTGGTGACGTGTTTGCCCCGGCGCGCGGTGGCAGTCCAGCAGATGTTGCGGAACTCGTCACCTTTCTGGTATTCGCGCAGGCTTTCAAACTCGCGGCCTACGCCGCGCTGGCGGATGAGCCGCCTTTCCAGTTCGATCTGGCGGGCGCGGGAGAGATAAATGTTTTGCCGCTTGGCGTCCTCAAGATCGGGAAAGACGCGGATGGTCTGCTGCAAATCCGCGCGGGCCCAGCGCTCAGCAAACTGCGATCCGCTGCGGTAACGCAGATAAGCCGCGCCCAGGTTGATATCGCCGCGCTCCAGCGGACGAACCACGTAGTGAGCGGAGCCGGAGTCGCGCGCAAGAGCTTTGATCTCGACGGTGGGAGGTTCAGGAATGATCGATCGCGGCAGATCATCGAGCACGCGGCAGGCGACAGATACGCCGCTTTGGTTACGCAGTTCCAATGTGACTTCCAGGGAGTTGCTGAGCGAAGGCGGGCCAGCCCAGGAGCGTTCTAGCACCAATCGGTCAGGAGCAGGAAGGCGAGCGAGATCAATGGCCCAGGCGATGACCGCGCAGAGGTCCCACGCGGCCATCACCATGAGAAAGCGCACGTCCCAGAATGCAGGAATGGCCCAGAGCAGGCTGAGCAACGTGATGAGAAAAAATCGCCGGCCAAAGCCGAAGCTCAGGCGCTTGGCGCGGTGAGCGCGCACAGCAAGCGCCGCAGGCGCTAAAAGTCTTTGCTGCATTACTTGGGGACCTCAACCGAGTTGATGATCTCGGTCAGCACGCGGTCGCTATCCAGGCCTTCGAGTTCGGCTTCAGGCTTCATCATCACGCGATGACGTAAGACCGGCAGAGCGGAAGATTTAACGTCATCAGGGATCAGGAAATCACGGCCTTCAAGACCAGCAGAGGCTTTGGCCACCTGCATAAGGCTGATGGCGGCTCGAGGACTTGCGCCAAGAGCGAGCGATGGCCAGTTGCGCGTGCGGCGGATGAGTTCCACCATGTAGCGGAAGAGCGCGGGCTCAACTTTTACGCCTCTTATTTCCGCGCGGGCCTGCGCCAGAACGTCTGTGGAAAGAGCGGTGATGTGGGCAGCTTCAAGATTGTGCGCGTCAAAGCCCTGGTGATGTTGCTGAAGAATGCTGATCTCCTGCTCCGCGTCAGGGTAAGTGACTTTGATCTTGAGGAGAAAACGGTCAAGCTGCGCTTCCGGCAGAGGATAAGTGCCTTCAAACTCGATTGGGTTCTGCGTGGCAAAGACGGTGAAAAATTGCGAGAGCGGATGCGTTGCGCCATCAATGGTGATTTGTCGCTCTTCCATGGCCTCAAGCACGGCGGCCTGCGTGCGCGGAGGCATACGGTTGACTTCGTCAGCCAGCAGAAGATCGGTAAAGAGCGGCCCGTGGTGCAAAGCAAAAGTGCTGGTGGAAAGATTCAGTACGTTGCTGCCGATGATATCGGCCGGCATGAGATCAGAGGTGCATTGCACACGGCGAAATTCAAGATCGAAGAGGCGGGCAAAGGTCTTGATGACCAGCGTCTTGGCAATCCCCGGCACGCCTTCAAGCAGCGCATGGCCGCCGCACAGAATGGTGAGCAGGCATTGGTTGATCAGGTCTTCCTGGCCGACGATGACTTTGGCCAGCTCAGTTCGTCCGTGCGAAAGCACCTGCGACACTGTCTGCATTCGAGATGGTCTCCTGTCTGTCTTTTTT
>DASTCT010000094.1:0-20970 GCA_035710845.1 Candidatus Angelobacter sp. | reverse complement strand
CGCCGGCGTTGAAGAACACCAGGCCACGCACGCGAACGGTTGCACCAGCAGCGGGGGTTACCTGAAGGTTTGTGCCGTTAACAATCGTTACCGGGATAGAGGTTGTTCCGCTCAACGTTGCAAAAGCTGAAGTTGAGCTGAGTGTAAGCGTAAAGCCTGAAGAAGTAGGCGCAGGCGAAGCTGCAACCGTACCAAACAGGGCTTGTTCACGAAGTTTCAGTTTCGCAGCCAGAACCGGCGAGGTCGTACCGTCGGCGTCAGCTTCAACGCGCTGGCCTTTGCCGATATTTGACGCGTCAAAGGCAGGCGGTGAGCTCAGGTTCAGTTTATCTGCCCGCACAATGAACTGCGTGCTGGCGTTCAGTGAAATGTCGACCGTCGTTGGTGGGTTGGTGCTGTCATCAGAATCAACCTGATGCGCAACGGTGATCTGCGTAGCCGGGCTTCCTGTTACGGCGGAAATAATGCCTTCCAGTTCCTCGCCCTGGTTATCGCATTCACGTTCAATCTTCGTTGCCAGCTTGCTTCCATCCGCTTGCGTTACGGAGTCAACTTCAACAACGTCTCCCACTTTCAGGTCGGCCAGTGACTTCAGGCCATCGTTGAATTTAGTGTTGGCATCTGTGGCGAACGTAATGTCGGTTGAGTTGGTGGTAATGGTGAAATTCGGAGCATTAATCGATTTCACGCTGCCGTGAACGTCGTCATTTTCGCCGTCGTGATCATCTTCATTCTCTTTGTTCGGCGCGACGGTGGAAGTGCTCACGGTGAACGTTGGATTGACCGTGGCTGAGGTGACAGGCGTTCCGTTAAGCGTAATGGAACTTGCCAGATCCAGATCAAAGTTGATAAACAGCGGCGATGAGCCAACCGTGAGATTGGGGAAAGTAACGTTGACCGTGGTGCTGGAAAGAGTCGCCGGTACTTTTGTGGGTACGCCGGCGTTGACTACCACGACCTCTGGATTCGATATGGTCAGCGTTGCGCCGTTATAAGTTCCGGCGGGCACATTGGCCAGAGTCAGCGGCTCAAGCGTGCCTGCCTCATGCACAAACTCTACTTCGCCGGCTTTGGAAAGCAGATTTGCCGTGGTGGCCGTCGGGCTGACGCCGGTAAGTGTAATGGAGCTGATGGTCAGCTCAAATTTTACAACCTGATCGTTGACCGCATCTCCGGTCTGGATGGTGACATTTCCCGATCCTGGCGTAGCGGTAAGCGTGTTATTTCCACTGCCGCAACCTGTCAGCAACAAAGCAAACACCACACTAAGAAGTGTGAATGAAAAAACCCGTTTCATGGGGCCTCCAAGATTTAACATTTTCATGAATTCGATCGAGTGGCGTTGTAGCGTTAGAGTACTATGAACCGCGCGCTGAGAGCGGGGCGACTCCGTCTGGTTATCGCTCCCCAGTACATGCCCGGCGCAAATTGCTGATAACGGATTTCCGGTGTGCTCTTGCCCAGACGGGTACACGGGCAGCACTCCTTGGTTCGCGATTGGCAATTTGCTCTTCAAGACTGCACCTTTCTCACTTCAGGCGAGGCGAGCACAGCGGGGATCCATGCTTACCCAGCTTGATAAAAGCAGCTCTGCTGCCAAAGTTCATATCCGCTAAGTCCTTTATTTGCATTGATATTTTGGGGCTATTCCAGAGTTGCTGCGGGTTCTGGCGACCCAGATGTGTGTCAGTTGGATACACCCATCAGAGAAGAAAAATGGCGACGCCTGGATGCGTCGCCATAAGAAAATTGAGCGCCTAAATCTAGAGCCAGTTCCAGTAAATTGTTGCGGGTGGTCTGCCGCCGTGATGATGGTCATCACCTCCGCCAGGATGGTCATCTCCTGAACCAGACGGGCTGCCGCCATCAGAGCCAGAAGTCGATTGCCCGCTGCCGCCGCCGCTGTCAGATCCTCCCGAGGAATGGCTACCGCTGTCCGAATCACCGCCGCTGCCGCCACTGCTGGCGCTTGAGCCAGAACCACTGGAACCAGAAGAATCGCCACCGCTGTGGTGATCTCCGTTGTGGTCATGGTCAGAAGCCAGCAGCTTTTTTGTAGGATCGTCGTCAATAGAGCTGCCATTGTCTTTGCGGCTTGGGCGGTCAAGCTGCGGGCGCAGTTCGCGCGTCGGGCGCGGAACTTCCGGCCCGGTCTCCATGCCCACGCGGCTGGAAAATCCGGTAGTGATCAGGACGGACTCACCCAGACCCGAGAGCGCTTCTAACTCCACTGTGCCTTCTTCCACGTCCACTTCAGTAAAGCCGCGGCGATCAACTTCCACATCAAACTTGGTTCCACGAACAGAAATCACGGCGCTGGGCGTCCCAATCTGGAATGCAGGCGCTCCGCCCAGGCGCTTCTGAATACTGGTGCGCACGCGGCCAATCAACATCTGAAAATATTTCCAGCCGCTGGTTTCCGGCTGCTTCAGCACCAGCTTGGTGTTCGGACGCACCAAAATGTCACTGCCGTCAGAAAGCTTCAGCAGCAGCCGGCCATCCTCAGTGCTTACCGTTGTGTCCGGCGGCAGAATCTCGCCTCTGGTTGGCGAGGAGAATGCCTGCGCGGGAAGCTGGATGCTGACCTTTCCTTTGAAGTCGGAAATGGTCGCACCAGCATACGGCGCACTCACGGCAGCAGGCGGTGTCTGCTGCGCCGCGGCACTCATGCAATACAGCACTACGGCGATTATGGTGAAAGACAACTTGTTTTTCATGGCGCTACCTCTGATACTTCACAGGCGCCTCGCGGCAATGTAAACGCAAATGAGGTTCCTGCAGTTTCACTACTGCTTACGTTGACCTTTCCGCCGTGTTGCTGCGATATTCGGCGGACAAAACTCAGCCCCAGACCCCAACCGGGTATTGATTCGCTTCGGCCAGGGCGATAGAAGCGTTCAAACAACTGTTCCAGCTCAGACTCGGGGATGACCGGACCGGAATTTCTTACTTCAAATTGTATTTCTTCAGCAGAAGAGCTTACTCGCATACTTACGCCGGCATTTGCCGCGCCATACTTGATGGCATTGCTCACCAGGTTGAGCAGTGCGCCAGAGATCAGTGTCTCATCGCACACCACAAATTCGTCTTCACAATCCAATTCGACCTTGACTGGAACCTTGGCGGCAGCGGCCAGCGGTTTCACTACTTTTTCTACATGCTCAACCATCTTACGAACGTTTGTGCGCGCCAGCCGCAACGGACGCGCTCCAGCATCGAGCCGCAAGACTTCAAGATAAGTGTTAATCATTGCCACCAGTCGATTGGTTTCACGAAAGATGGTAGCTGGCGCTTCACTGCTGGCCGGAGAGTTGGGATAGCGCATTAAAAGCTCAGAAAAACCTTGAATCGAAATAAGCGGCGTGCGCAGTTCATGTGTGACAAAGCTCAAAGCTTCAGAACGCGCCTGGTCTCTTTGCCGACGAGCCGTGATATCTTCAGCAATCAGCAGAATCGCTCCTGCTTCCGCGAATGAAGTCCAGGGCAGGCGTACAGCATGGAAAAGCCACAACTCTTCATCCAGCGGAACTTCTTTTTCCGCCCAGGCAGGTGCATCGGCTGCCAACTCTGACAGTTCGCGCCATCCGCCCGCCAGTTGTGTTACGCCTGTGAGCGTTTCCAGTTGAGCGTCCTGTCGATCGCAGAATTTCTTCCAGGTTGCGTTGCTGAATTTGAGCGATCCATCTGCCCCATAGACCGCCAAGCCTTCACGCATCGTCTCCAGCAAGGTCTGATTGAAGCTATAAAGTGAGGACAACTCAGCCTGAAGGTCTTTGAGCGCGGCCAGCTTCCAATAAAGATCTTTGGCGGCTGTCTGCCCGACAGTCTCGTTGCTTTGCTGCGCAGGTTTCAAGTCTCCGTAATGCGGAGAAATTGCCTGGCGAAGTTGCTGCAAGCGTGAAGTAACCTCGCGGTCCACAATCAGCAGGTTCTCAAGCTGTGCGATAGGCGCTGCAAGCACGCCCGCAACCAGCAGCGGGCCATAGGAGAGCAACCGATGGAAATCCGCAAACAGGAAAAATGCGGCAACATAACCCAGGGCCAACATGCCAGTTAGCAATAAAAGTCCGCGCAGCCCCGGAAAGTGGACCACCACCCAGAGCGCGGCCATGCTCATCAGCAGCACCAGAGTGAACTGCTCCACGCTACCGATATGAGTGAGTGACCTGCCGGCAATCAGCATATCCGTTGCGTTGGCATTGATCTCCACTCCCGGCATTGGAAGCTGGTTGCTCACCGGCGTGAAGAGCCGGTCGCTTACATCAATGGCTCCAAAGCCAATCAGCACTACTTTGCCTGCAAGCTGGGGTGCGCTCTTGCCAACAAGAAGATCACCGGCAGAAACAACTTCAAAAGGCGGATTCGTCTGGCCCGGCTCAAACTGATGGCGATAGTCAATCAACATTGGCGGGCGCAGGGTAATGCGTTCTACGCCGGAAGTAGAACTGGAGTTAAGCTCCAGCGGTCCTAGCGATGGCTGTACCAACGCCGCTAGCTTTAGGGCAAAGGCCGGTCGTGGCCCGTCAGCGCTGGGTTCATCAATGGGAATGCCGCGGCACACGCCGTCAAAATCAATGATCGCCTGAACGTGCCCAACGCCTTTGGCTACCTGTGCAAAGCGTGGCCGAGGATCAATCCACAAATCGCCGGTTGGCGATGAAGAGATTTTGGCCGCTAAAACCAAATTCGGCGCGGTCTGGATAGCGCGAGCCAGTTCAGAATCGTTTTGCTCGTCCTCATCTTCAGGGAGAAGCACGTCAAGGCCAACTGCTTTTGGCTGCTGCTGGCTCACGGCGCGTATAAGCTTTGCTAGTTCTGTGCGCGGCCATGGCCACCTGCCTTGTTGCGCCAGCGTAGCATCGTCAATCAGAACCAATGCAACATTTTGTGAAACCGGCAGCGGCCGGCGTACGCGGAAGAAGAAATCATTCAGTTTCTGGCTCAGCGTGGAAACCGGAAAGCTCCAACTCACCAGAAATACCAATGCCAGCAGCACTACCGTAAGCCGTATCCATCGGCCCCAGGTAATGTGCCCGGTACTCTTCGGATTGGAGAATATGTTCATCACACTACTTTAAGTTCGTTACCCAACCATCAAATCAATTCCCAGCCGCCTTGCTTTCTGATAAAGCGTCTTTCGCTCGATTCCCAGAGCCCGCGCGGCTTTTGATTTGTTTCCTGCATGCTCCTGCAGTACGCGAAGGATATGCTGCCTCTCCATATCTTCCAGCGTTGTAGGAGGCGTTTTGTCCGGCACGCCGTTGTCGCGGACTAACTGGCGTTCGCGCTCCACGTCCGCCACGCCGATCTCGCCGGAAGTACAGAAGATGGCCAGCCGCTCCACCAGATTTTCCAATTCACGCACGTTGCCTGGCCAGGAATAACTGGTAAGCAGCTTTACTGCCGCTTCGGTAATCGTGATGGCGCGTTTGCTCTTGCGATTTGCGCGCTTCAGGAAGTGCTGCACCAGCAAGGGGATATCTTCCCGCCGCTCTTCCAGTCCCGGCAGGTTAATCACCACCACACTCAGCCGATAGTAAAGATCTTCCCGGAAGCGGCCGTCATTCATGAGCTTGGTTAGGTCACGATTGCTTGCCGCCAGAATGCGCACATTGATCGGCGTGTATTTATGCGAGCCAACGCGCCGGATCTGCTGTTCCTGTACTGCGCGCAGCAGGTTCACCTGGAAGCCGGGCTTGGTTTCAGAAATCTCGTCCAGGAAAAGCGTGCCGCCGTGCGCTGCTTCAAACAGGCCAGGACGGCTGCTGTCCGCGCCGGTATAAGCGCCTTTTTCGTGGCCAAACAGCTCGCTTTCCAGAATATTTTCCGGCAATGCGCCGCAGTTTACCGGAACAAACGGCATCTGTGCACGCGAGCTGTGGTCATGCAGCGCGCGGGCCACCAGCTCTTTGCCTGTGCCGCTTGCTCCCAGGATCAAAACGCTGGCTTCAGTAGGAGCAACGCGTGCGATGGCGCGATAAACTTCCAGCATTTTTGGCGTGCGGCCAATGATTGAAGTCTCCGGACCTTCGTCAATGGCAGCCTTGGTCTCCTTCGATGTCTGCTTGCTGGCTTGCACTTTGCGCACCAGCGCTAAAAGGTCATCAATGAGCAAAGGCTTGCCCAGATATTCAATAGCGCCGGAGCCAAGCGATTTGGTCACGGTCTCAACGCTGGTATGGGCCGTCATGATCACGCAGGCGCATTGCGGCTGCAGAACTTTGATCAGGTCAAGAACATTGAGCCCGTTGGCCGTGCCCAAATAAAGATCGAGCAAAGCCATGTGCACAGGTTCCTGGCGCAGAATGGCATCCGCGGCGGCAACGCTGTTCGCCATCAAGCACTCGTAACCTTCGGCGGTAAGAACTGAGCTGAGGAAGCTCCGCGTGGAGTCATCATCGTCCACGATCAGGACCCTAAAGTTGCGATTTTTTTCACTGCCGGACATCCAAATGCCTTTCTACAGTCATGACACGACTGCTTTAAAACTTATAGCCAAGCGTCACCGTGGCGGCGTTTGCACGGAACGCACCGGTGGTCTGTATCAAGTGGAAATATGAGTAATCGGCGGCCAAGTCCCAGCGGCCCCAGAAGAAATCGTTTTTAAGAAGTAATTCGCCAGCGGGCGAGTAACCATCAAAATTCTCCAGCACCTCAGCGCCGCCATAGCCCAGATATTCTCCGCGATAATGCTTGCCCAGGCGCATGCGGAACCCTGCCGCGCCCAGATGGCTGCGGTATTGACCCGGGCTGAAATAGCCGTGGTTCAAATCTTTGGTGAAGTGGATGTGGCGGAACGCATATCCGCCGCCCAAGGCAAACTTGCCATCATCCCAGGGAAACCAGCGCAGGCCTTCTGCCCACTCGCGCTCGCCATGGTTGCCGTCAGAGTAGTGCGCCACGGAGAAGCTCACGCTTACGGTAAAGTTCCGCGGCTGGTAGTCCAGCCGGCTGTTCCAGCCTTGGGCCAAAAGCTTGAATGGCAAAGAATCAAAGGTTGGCGCTATGGGATAGCGCGAAAACCCGCCTGACAGGTAAAGGTCTTTCCGGGGAAATATCTCCAGTTCGCCTCCGTAAAGAACCTCACTGCTCTCGTCAATAAAGCGCACCGCGCCCACGCTGCTGCGGACGGCAAGATATTTGTTCAGTCGGTAGCGGCCTTCAGCGTCACCAGAGAGCAGCGTTTCAGTGAAGGTGCCGGTCCTCCATAGCGAGTTCTCTTCCACATGTACTCGGCTGATCAGGTTGTGCGTGAACTGATAGCTGATGCCCTGCGCCGAATAGACTGAGCGGTTTCCTGAAGTATCGGCAAAGAACGATTCAGTGTTTACCGCGCGATGCACTGTCCGGGGTTGCTGCACTTCACTCGCGGGCTTCTCTGTCAGATAGTCGTTGAATTGCAAGAGCTCCAGGCTGGTAGGGTGCCGAACCAGCGCCGCTTGCAGAGTCTGTTGCGCAGCATCGCGCTTGCCTTCCAGGAGCAGGTTATGCACCAGCCCCAGCGACGCGGCCTCATCGTCGGCATTGGCCTCCAGCAATTCGTTATAGAGCCGGTCAGACTCCCGGTAGTTTTCGCGATAACCAAAAATCTGGGCCAGCTCCAGCTTGGCATTCCGGTTGGAAGGGTTCGCCAGCAAAATGCTGTTCAAAAGCCCAATCGCCTGGCGATCGTGCTTTTGCTCCGCGTATATGCGTGCTAGCTGAATCCTGAGGTCTTCATCGTTGGGAAAGCGCACCAGTCCATCCTTGATCAGCGTCAAGGCCTTGGTTTCATCGTGCTGGTCAAGTGCTTGCTGGCTTTGCGCCACGATTTGCAGGACCTCATGGCGCGGTTCCTGCGCTACGCTCGCCTCAGTTAATCCATATAGTTGCACCAGCACCAAGATGACGAGTGCGGCAGTACGTCTCAAGAACACGCGCGGATTCACAAATATCCCCTTCAGGAAGGCAACTAGATGACCAAACCTGTTTTCAATAAGATTGGGCGATTTACGTCGAATCCCGGAGTGAGATTGTATCCAAACGACGTAGTGGGTGTATCAGATTTCAACACATTTTAGGGCAATGTACAATCCAGAGCTGCCAAGCAAAAGTATTAGCACCTTAGGACAATTCTGCCCCGTAGTCTGAAAACGAGAGGATATAGATGCCTGCCGCTGCTGCTCAATTGAATATCGTTACGCCGCTCACGTTGGAAGGCTCAGTGGTCCGGCTTGAACCGGTTCGTCGCGAGCACTGCGCTCATTTTTGGGCCGTGGCCAAAGATAATCCGGATTCCATCTTTCAATGGATCCCCTATTCCATGAAGACGCTGGAAGACTTTGAGCGGTTCGTGGCCAGGTTGCTGGAAGAAGAAAAGCGCGGCGAATCCGTCCCCTTTGCTACGGTCGAACGCAGTTCTGGCCAGGTCATCGGCAGCACACGTTTCATGAATATTGACCGCGCCAATCGCCGGGTGGAGATTGGCTCTACGTGGATTGCGCCTGCATGGCAGCGGACAGCCGTCAACACTGAAGCCAAGTACCTGATGCTGAGGCATGCTTTTGAGGTCTGGGGATGCATACGGGTTGAGCTCAAGACTGACGCGTTGAACCAGCGTTCGCGCCAGGCGATCCTCCGCCTGGGCGCCAAAGAGGAAGGTACACTGCGCAAACATCTGGTTACCTGGACAGGCAGGATCAGAGACTCTGTCTATTTCAGCATTCTGGATACAGAATGGCTGAACGTGAAAGCCAGGCTGCAAGAGAGGCTGAGGTAAGGCTTTTTCAGCGAAGGCCAGCTGTTTACCGGCCTGATCTGCCGCTATGATAAGTCTTTGTGCATCAAAAACATAATGGCTGAGCAGCACGATTGCGAGTTATGCCATCTAACCACTTGTTATTATTAAATCTAGGGCTTCTGCGGCCATTATCTTCGGGTTAACTCAAATCTTTCCTTCCCAAAAGTTGAAAGAGCGCGGATGCGTTGCACCGATGGGGCGTGGTCATGGCCGTTATAGGCAAAATGGCTCTAAAACGAGGATGCCGCATGTTGTTTAAAGCAGAGCGGGGAATGAAATCCTCAATCTATTCTGAGCGAATTGCGATTTACGGTTCAATTTTTTGATCGTCATCATTATTCGAGTGGAGGAAGGGATCTAGACACGGGAATTAAAGCATGAAGTTCTTTGCGCCTGAAATCAGCCACCCCATTACCGTGCGCGGGACCGAGATCCATCCAGACGACACGCCACAGCAATATCTGCAGAAGCTGGCCCGAATCACTCTGGATGAGATGGGCCAATTCGTCGGCATCCTTACCCCAGATGGCATTCTTCTGGAATGCAATCGCGCAGCCCTGGAGAGCTGTGAGCTTACCCGCGACGATGTAATCGGGAAGCCATTCTGGGAGACGTTCTGGTGCACCGTTACGCCAGCCATGCAGCAAGAGGTACGCAAGGCAATCCACCGCGCCGCCCAGGGCGAACATGTCCGCTATGACGTTGAATTGTTCGCGAGAAAGGGCAGCAAAGAAACCACGGCCATGGATTTCACTCTGGTCCCGGTTAAGGATGAAAGCGGCCAAGTCGTATTTCTCCTGCTGGAAGGGCGCGATATTACTGACAAAAAGGCGCAGGAACGCGAGACCGCGCGCGAGCGTCATGAGCTTGCGCATCCTGAAAAGACCAAGGTACAACCTTTCGATATTAGCGACTTTAGCGCGCCACTCAAATCCAGGATTAAACCGCTTGAAGAGGCGCAGCGTCTGCTGGCTGCCATTGTTGAATCTTCAGACGACGCAATTGCCAGCAAGGACCTGAACGGGATTGTTACCAGTTGGAATAGGAGCGCAGAGAGGCTCCTGGGATACAGCGCTGCAGAAATAATCGGGCAGCCAATCACCCTCATCATTCCTCCGGAACTGCATCCCGATGAAACCATGATCCTGGGCAAGATAAGGCGTGGTGAAAAAATTGACCACTTTGAAACCGTCAGGGTGAGGAAGGACGGGGAAAGGATCGAAGTTTCGCTGACGATTTCCCCGGTGAGAGATAAAAACGGGACCATCATTGGAGCAGCCAAGATCATCCGCGACATTACCGAGAGCAAGAAAATTGAGCGCGCCCTTAGAACGACTGAAAAGCTTGCTGCAGCCGGCCGCCTTGCCGCTACGGTTGCGCATGAAATCAATAATCCGCTGGAAGCAGTCACAAACCTGGTTTTTTTGGCCAAGCGCGACCTTTCTGACCGCAAAAAGGTGGGGGATTACCTGCAATTAGCCAGCCGCGAACTGGACCGCGTCTCCCACATTGCCCGCCAGACACTTGGGTTTTACCGCGAGAATTCACAGCCCGTTACCATCAATATCACGCAGATACTGAATGATCTTCTGTTTCTGTACGAAACAAGGCTGCAGTCACGAAAAATCAAAGTGGTAAAGCAGTATGACAAACCTATAGAAATCACAGCGCTCGCCGGGGAGATTCGCCAGGCATTTTCCAACCTGATAACCAATGCTATCGATGCAATGCCGGCAGGAGGAACGCTTCTCGTCAGGGCCACTCAGTCACATGCCTGGAGCAACTCATGCCAGCCGGGCGTCAGGATCACCATTCTTGATACGGGCTCCGGGATCAAGCCACAGGATAAGAACCATCTGTTTCAACCGTTCTTTACCACCAAAGCGGATGTGGGTACAGGCTTGGGGTTGTGGATCACGCGCAACATTATTGTGAAGCACCATGGGCAAATTCGGGTAAAGAGTAAACGCGGGCCGGAACTCCATGGAACAGCATTTTCCATTTTCCTGCCGTTGCAGACTGAAGTGCTTAAGCCAGAGGATAAAACTGATACCCCCACTGCAATCTCAAATGGAGTTGTGAGCGCGTGAAGATCATAGTTGTAGATGACGAACCCATTATTGCGGATACGCTGGTGAATATTTTGAATGGTGAAGGCCACGATGCTTTAGCAGTCTCTGACGGGAAATCGGCCATACGATGGTCAGAAATTATTCGTCCCGATGCCGTTGTGACCGACGTGATTATGCCCGACATGGATGGAATTGAGACTGCAAAACGCATCATCAAATTGCTTCCCAACTGCCGGATTATTCTCTTTTCCGGCCAGGCTGCCAGCACCGGTCTGCTGGCAAAAGCCCAGGCTGAGGGCTGTTCATTTGAGGTACTGGCCAAACCCATTAACCCCGATGTTTTGTTAGAGAAACTCAAAAGCTCGTCACAAGGAGCTTTTGAGTCGAAGGCGCATTAATGATCCAGCCGCGTGAACTTTTCTTCTGGAAAAACTGAAAGCCTTCCCTCGCAAGCTGTTACCTTACGTCACCCGTTACAGTGTTTTTTAAAGTTAGCAACCGCCGAACCAAATCGGAAAGACAGTCGAGCTCCGCTGACGCCTGTCTCAGCAAAGGCTGTATGTCTTGGCTGCCACGCTCCGCAAGATAGATGACGTTGGTAAGGCTTTGAAGAGGATTATTGATTTGATGGGCGAGATCATTCGCCATTGATATGGCAGCCGTCATCTTTTCCTGCTTGCGCAAAACCTCTTGCTGAAGCTGATGCCGAATCGCGACGGCGGCAAAATCGGAAATGCTTTTCAGCAGCAGGTAGTCTTCAATATCAAAAGCTTCCTCAGAATCGTGAGCGACGGCCCATAGCGTTCCGCGAGCGTCCCCTACCATCCAAGGGATCAATATCCCGTCGGTAATAGGTTCGGCTTCAATTCCCAGATAATCGTAGTATGGTTTGGTTACTTTATAGAGCTGAGGCGTTCTGCGGTTAATGCAGGTTCCACATGGGCTGAAGAAGCGCGGCGTAGTTCCGTTGACGAACGTAGCAAAGCTGCCTGCAACTGCTACCCAGCGGAAGCGAAGTTCTCCGGCTTCGTCGGCTTCTTCAAGGCTGATTCCGGCGCTGTTCGCGCCACAGAGGTCCACGGCGATGTTCACCAGCTCCTGCAATATGACATTAGAGCTGCCTGCAAATACAGCGGCCAGCCGCCGAAATGAATCAGCTTCTCGCTTGAGATCGCGCTGCTGTTTCTTGCGGAGAGGAAATCCGGGATCAGTGAGCAGATCGCGCAATTCCATTCCCGCTTCAGCTTGAACCTTGTCAATATTGGTGTTCACGCCTGGAGTACGTCCTCTATTACATTTATAAACGGCTGAAGCTGGTGTCCACTCTGTACAGAGAATTCTGTAGTGGGTCAGTTTGATTTTTGAGCTTCTCTTCGTGGGAAAAGAAGGATGATGCCTACAACGATCAATAGGTTAGGCAATACGAGGAGGGAAAAATCTGGCCCTAGCTTTATTCCAAGGATGAGGCCAATGCCGAGTCCGATCAGTAGAATTCCCGCTTCCCGTTTATTCATCTTATGCAACTTCACCACATTTTATGTTACCACCTATTCGGCAAGTGCCGCGGCCCGATGAGCCGATGCTTGACCAGAGCACATCATTGCGCAATTGACGTGCCGTTTACGATGACATCAGGATTCAAACTGACCCATTACTAGAATTCTTGCTTTTAAAGATTTAAAGGAGCTGGGGTTATAACCGGGGAAATTTACTTTTCTTGGTGAGCCTTGTTGCACTCATTCTTATAATGATCCGAGCATACGGATTCTGATAAATCACTTTTAGGATTGCTCGGCCATAACTCGATGATGCAGACATCAATTACAGCCCAGTTCCCGCCAACCCCCATCGCTTTGAAGATGGCAGTTGCCGTTGGCATCGGCATGCTGGTGGGATTGGAACGTGAATGGTCAAACAAAGATGTTGGCATCCGAACTTTTGCCATCGTCTCACTGCTTGGAATGCTGGCTGCTATCGTTGATCCACACATCGCCATTACTGCGTTGATCGGCGTATTCTTGCTGATTGTGGCGATGAATGGCCGCAGTATCCTCACGACTCGGTCATTAGAGATCACGACCTCTGCCGCGTTAATTGCGATTTATCTTTTAGGCATGTTGGTGGGGCTTGGCCACGTTTTCACGCCGGTGGCTGGAGCAATCGTTATTACCATGCTTCTTGCGTGGAAGACTGAACTAAGCCGGTTTGCCGGTGGGCTGCAGCCCTCAGAAATCCGAAGCGCGGTTCTGTTGGGCCTGATTGGATTTGTGATCTATCCCACACTGCCCAATCGCTATATTGATCCGTGGAACTTATTCAATCCCAGCGACGCATGGATCAGCGTTATCGCCATTGCCGGAATCGGATTTGCGAACTACGTGCTTTTACGCATGTACAGCACACGTGGGCTTTATCTCTCGGCAGTCTTCGGCAGCATGGTGAATAGCACCGCCACTGTTGCGGAGCTAAGCTCAAGAGTGCAGGAAACAGGCATGGTCGGGAGAATCGCCAGCCTGTGCCTGATCACCACGATGGCCATGTTCGCCAGAAACCTGATTCTGGCTGCTCTCTTCTCACCGCGATCGCTGAGCGCCACGCTTGTGCCGTTGCTTGCCATGATCCTGGTTGCAGGGCTTTGGGTTTTGCGCGACCGAAAAACTGAAAACGCTGGGCCATCCGGTACCGTGTCTCTGACCTCTCCTGTCGCGCTGGACAAGGTGTTGCGATTTGGTTTTTTGTTCGTTGTGATCCAGATTCTTGGGACTTTGCTGACAAGGCTCTTCGGCGTTTCCGGAATGTTTGTAGTTGCCACGGTGGGTGGACTCGTAAGCAGCGCCAGCACAACCGCTGCGGCAGCAACCATGGCCATGCACGGCCAAATTAGCCCGGCTCTTGCAGGCAGCGCTACTGTTCTGGCCTCTTTAGCCAGTGCTGCCATCAACTTGCCCATTGTCTGGCGGACAATGAAGGACAAGAAAATTACAAAGCGCCTCACGCTTGAGATCGTGAGCGTTGTGCTGGTAGGGATTGCTGCCGTCGCGGTAGACCGGATACTTCAATTGGCAGAGTTGCTGCTCCGCAAATGAGTTGGGTCCCGCATCCGAACCCCCGAAAAATGCAGGTGGCCAACCCTGGATCTCTGATTTGTATCTGAGGAATTAAGAGGATTAGGGATTAATAGAATTTCCCGGGCTTTTAATCATAACATCGTAGTAATACGAGCAAAAATCGACTTACAATAATTAAAAAGACAGTTACACACAGACCAGAGGAGACTCGTGTGTTGCTACTCACCTCATTTGCCACGAACTTAAAATGAACATATTGCGATTAATCGAGATATCACATTTTTGTCCTGACTTTCTGGATGATTCGCACCCGCCGCAGGGTGGTGAACTGAAAGAGAAGCAGCAGCCTTCCCCGAAAATAAAACGTGTGATGGTGGTGGATGACGAGATGCTGATTGCGGAATCGCTCGTGGATATTCTGCGCGGAGAAGGTTTTCAGGCCATTGCCGTTTCGGATGGAGCGGCCGCAATCAAATGGGCTGAGTTTTTGCGGCCTGATGCGATTCTTTGTGACATCGCGATGCCTGGCCTGGATGGTTTTGAAGTCGCAAAGCAGGTTCGTGAGCTGTCACCCGACTGCCGGATCATTCTTTTTTCAGGTCAT
Organism: Candidatus Angelobacter sp.; assembly: GCA_035710845.1. Classification (GTDB taxonomy): domain Bacteria; phylum Acidobacteriota; class Terriglobia; order Terriglobales; family Acidobacteriaceae; genus Angelobacter. The sequence goes on along the minus strand of DASTCT010000094.1, from coordinate 6,447 downwards.
GCCAGCATGCAAAACAGGGTAGCGAATATGCCTCCTGAGAGTAATGACTTTGAGTTTATAGCCAAGCCAGTTAGACCTGAACTCATCCTTAAGATGCTATCCGATCCCAATACCAACTGAATCAGAGATTCCTCGCGCTTTGCACAAAAACTGCATTACCACTGATCTGCAGTGATAACACTGATAATACTGATCAAACAAATGCTTCGCGTGGATGTATCTACTGAAAAAACTGGTCTTCCTTATCAGTGTCATCAGTATTAATCAGTGGTGAGATTGCTTTTGTGCAAAGTTGATCCTTGGCTCCGCTCGGAATGTAGATCTAATGGTGCGAAAGGGGGGACTCGAACCCCCACGGTTTTACCCGCCAGATCCTAAGTCTGGTGCGTCTGCCAATTCCGCCACTCTCGCACTTGCTGGATCGTCATCGGGATTGTGTACACGCTGTGAGGTGATCACAGAGGCATGTCCCGCGATTGCCTATATTGTAAATGCATCTGTCCGACAGGCCAAAGTCTGTCAGGGTCACAGCATTTTTTCGTTGACGCATTAAAATTTCCTTTTGCCTCGTTAAGCGATAGAATGACCATAAGCAACGACTGGATGTTGCTAAATGGACGTAACGAGATTATCCAGATGGGTTGTAGAAATGGCCGATGTTCAAATCACGGGTTTGAACGCGAACGAAAACCCTTCCATTATTCCCTCCTGTAGACATGGGGTACAGTTCTACGATAGCGAGTCAGTACTGAGCGAAGCCTTGAGCGCTCACATTGGGCTGGCTTTGAGGCAAGGAAACAGCGCCATCGTGGTAGCTACTGAAAGCCATCGCAAAGCTCTCCAGCAACTGCTTCGGGGCATCGATATTAGCGGCGCAGTCAAGGAAGGACGATACGCAGAGCTTGATGCTGCTGAAGCGCTTGCCGAGTTTATGGTGGCCGGTGTTCCTGACAAAGAGAAATTCCAGAGCACTATTGGGGCGTTGGTAGGACGAACCCATGCCCTGACAGCGCCTGGCAAAGAACTTGTTGTATTTGGAGAAATGGTGGCGCTTCTCTGGGCCGAAGGCAAACGTGATGCCACGGTGCGGCTTGAAGAACTGTGGAACGAATTGGCAGAGCTGTATTCATTTAATTTGCTGTGCGGATATCCTAGCCAAGCTTTTGCTGAAATGGAACATAAGCAACTCTTCTTTAATCTTTGCGGCGAACATACCCATGTCAACCCAGCGCAACGCTCCGGCAGCGGGCCGCATTTGGAACTGAAATCCCGTGCCTTTAAAGACGCAATGTGGCACGGTGAAGAGCGCGCCTTCTTGCTGCAGAAGATCAGCAGGGCTGGCAGTTGGGAATTGGATATAACGAATGACCTCTTCTCGTTCTCCTCAGCAGCAGCGAAGGTGTTAGGGTTCCAATCCGCTAGCCGGTTGCGTTTGGTGCAATTCCTCGGACTCATGTACTACTCAGGAGACCGAGAGCTGGTATTCGAGAAATTGCAGCATGCGCAACGTCACCGCAAGGAGTTTACCGTACGTTTTCGTATCGGTAATGGCCAGGAGTCACGTTTGATTGAGATGCAAGGCAATGTGTTTTATAACGCCGGGAGTCCAATCATGTTAGGAGTGGTGCAGGACGTTAGCCCATCCGACAAATTCAGAATACACAAATCGGGAAAAATGCCCGGTACTCAATCCTAAGTCTCGTATGTCTGCCAATTTCGCTGCAAAAAGATAGTTTTGTATTCTAAATGCGTTTACTGCGCGCAACCAAAGATCGGCACGGACACACGCCGGCCCAGCCAACAAGCGTGCGGTTTTAACGATTGAATTTATTTAGCGGCTGATGAGGGGGATGAAGGCGACTGCATTGCTGCTTTTACGGCCTCCTGCAGTTCAGCGGGGTCGGCCCATTTTGAAATTACATGTTTCAGGCCAAACAGCCGGCAAATTTCCTGTTCGCGTTCTCCCATCTGCGTCCATACCACAATTTGAATGCCGGAGAGCTTGCGGTCGCTTCTCCAGCGGCGCAGGATTTCAAACCCGCTCTCATATCCCAAAGAGAGGTCAAGTATGATCAGCGCAGGCCGTGAGCGTTTGCCTTCGACGGCTTCATCGAGATACCGCAAGGCTTCACCAACGCTTGAAGCCGGATCAACCGGTCCCAGCCCAATCTCAGCCAAAGCAGACGTTGCTTTGCGAAGGTCAGAGACATCATCCTCTACGATCAATACATTTGCCATGCCAAATTTGCCCGATTACTAAATTTGGAATACGTTGCGGTAAATAATTATATCGTGCAGAGTGGCTGTCAATGCAAGCTGACGGGCGAGAGCATTCCTCCGCGTAAACGCCGTGTGTAAAACAAGAAATCCGCACAAAGCGAAGCAAAAAGGAAATTTCGGCCCCACCATGTGATGCACCGGCGAACATTTACAGCTGATTCCTCATCTTAAAAATCGGGGTTTGGCGCAAGTTGGCGTTTGCGCCTATGGCACAAATCGATTCCGCAATTCTGAAGGTCCTAAATTCAAATTCTTGTCGATGATCTATACAGCGAACGCGGATTCGCTTTGAAAAGCCTGCTTTATAATGGAAGATTGCTTTCTTGAAAGCGGAGCTTCTATGAGAGGTGTGAGCGTTTTATGAGCAAATTACCGGAGCTAATCCGTAAGCACGAACAGGACCTGAGGACCGGTTGGCTGGAGCAAATGAGCACAGCAACCAGGCGCGGGGATCTGATAAAAGATTCAGAAGTAAGGCAGCAGATCCATAATTTCCTTGAGGGAATGGTCGAGGGTTTGCGCGCAGGGGTCGCGACCGACCTTGATGCCCCAGCCTGGGAAAAGCTCCGGGAACAGATGCGGACCATCTCTGTATCGCGGGCTATGCAGGGGTTTAGCACCAGCGAAACCGCCAGCTTCATCCTGTCATTAAAGCAGCCGCTCTTCAACGTGATTCGCAAGGAGCTGGCTGGCAATCCTGACGAGATGTTCAAAGAAATATGGAACGCCACCTTGCTGGTGGACAAATTTGCGCTCTTTACTACTGAAGCTTTTATGGCCACGCGCGAACAACTGATCAAGCGCCAGCAGCAGGAACTGCTGGAGCTTTCCACCCCTGTAGTGAAACTGTGGGAAGGAGTTCTGGCGCTGCCGATCATTGGAACGCTGGATAGCGCGCGCACCCAGGTGGTGATGGAGTCACTGCTCCAGACCGTGGTACAGACCAACTCCAAGTTTGCCATCATTGATATTACAGGCGTTCCCACGGTGGATACGCTGGTGGCGCAGCATTTGCTGAAAACGATTACAGCAGCAAGGTTGATGGGCGCAGAATGCATCATCAGCGGCGTTCGTCCGCAGATTGCGCAAACCATCGTCCATCTCGGAATCGATCTTACCCAGGTTACGACGAAAGCAAAGCTCGCGGACGCGTTTGCAGTGTGCCTGCAACGCAGTGGCCGTGCGGTGGTAAAAATGGGCGCACAAGCAAAACCGGCCGAAGTTACCCCAGCAGCAAACGGGAAGGCGGAGTAAATGGAACGTATTCCAATCCTGCGCATGGGAAGCTTTCTGCTGGTCACCATTCAGGTTGATATGCATGATCGCCTGGCGCTGCAGTTGCAGGATGACCTCACGCAGAAAATTTCTGAAACAGGCGCAACCGGCGTTCTCATTGATATCTCCACCTTGGAGATCGTCGATTCGTTCATTGGGCGAATGCTGGCGAACATTGCTGCCATGGCAAGGGTGCTTGACGCTGAAACTGTAGTGGTGGGCATGCAGCCGGCAGTGGCGATCACGCTGGTAGAGCTGGGCATGTCGCTGGCGGGTGTGCGCACTGCATTGAATGTTGAATCTGGCATGGAGCTCCTCTATGAACTTCGTGGCAACTTCCGTCCGGAGCGCGGTAATGAAGCCATTGAAGGGTGAGACCCAGCCCATCACCACCTCTTCTGACGTCGTGCTGGCAAGACAAAAAGTGAGGCAATGGGCGGCGGAAATGAAGTTCAGCTTGGTTGACCAAACCAAACTGGTCACAGCCGCCAGTGAGCTGGCCCGCAATACCCTCGATCATGGAAAAGGTGGCGGCATGACGGTTGAGCAACTGGAAGACAGTGGCCGCCAGGGCTTGCGCCTCATTTTTGAAGACCACGGGCCTGGAATCCCAGACATTCAAGCTGCCCTGCGCGATGGATTTACCACCGGAAACGGCATGGGCCTGGGCTTAGGCGGCAGCAAGAGGCTGGTAAACGATTTTGAAATTATTTCAAAGCCGGGAGAAGGGACCCGCATAACCGTGATCCGGTGGAAATAGTCCTCCAGTCCGTAGCCATTCCTCTTTCTGATATTTCTTCAGTGGGAGAAGCCCGCCGCCAGGGGATGAACTTGGGTTCGTTGCTGGGACTGAATGAGGTCTCTAACGGAGAACTCGGCATCATCATCACTGAAGCAGCTCGCAATGCGCTCATCCACGGCGGAGGGGGACAATTGATTGTCACTGGCCAGAACGCGGGTGGCGCGGTTAACGTTGACGTGCTGGCCCTGGATCGCGGCAAGGGCATCAAAGATGTAACGCGCGCCTTTGAAGATGGATATTCCACGGCAGGAACTCCAGGAACAGGGTTGGGAGCGATTCGCAGGTTGAGCAGCGATCTTGATTTGTTTTCCAACAATAACGGTACGGCGATTGTCGCCAGTGTTACTCAGGGGGAAAAAGCATCCAGAAGCGAGCTGGAAATAGGCAGCGTTGTTGTGCCGTATCCCGGAGAAGTAATTTGCGGAGACCGTGTTTCCTGGCGGCAGGAAGCGCAACGCACGGTGGTAATGGCGGCAGACGGGCTTGGACATGGCCCATTGGCTGCTGACGCAGCCGATGAGGCCGCACATATTTTTCAGAAGCATAGTCAGGAGACACCCAGTGAGGTCCTTTCAAGGATTCACGACGCGCTCAAGAAGACGCGTGGAGCAGCCGTTTCCGTGGCGGAAATTCGGCCCGCAATGGCTGCTTTGACTTATGCGGGAGTGGGTAATATCGCAGCTACGGTGATTTCCGATTCGCAGTCGCGGAGCCTCATTTCGCATAATGGAATCGTGGGTCATCAACTGCATCGAATCCAGGAATTCACTGTGGAGTGGCCGCGCTCTGGCATGTTGATCATGCACTCTGACGGCCTGAATACCCGCTGGGACCTATCCCGCTATCCCGGTCTCACCAAGCGGAAGGCAAAACTGATTGCGGGAGTGCTCCTGCGCGACAACCGCCGGGAAAAGGACGACGCCAGCGTTGTGGTGATCAAGGAGAAGAGCTGAAATGGCGACGAACCTTTACATGCTGCAACTGCGCAATGAGCGCGACGTTGTGCAAGCGCGGCAGCGGACGCGGGACATCGCCAGCATGTTGGGATTTGAGAACAGAGACCAGATTGGCTTGGCCACGGCTGTCTCTGAGATGGCCAGAAATGCCTTTCGCTATGCGCGGCATGGAAAAGTTGTGTTCGATCTGCAGATAGAACGGCCGCAGGCGCTGGAGATTACGATTTCAGATTCTGGGCCAGGCATTCCAAATCTGGATGCGGTCCTGGAAGGACGGTACAAATCTGAAACTGGATTGGGCATTGGCATTATTGGCACCAAAAGGCTCATGGATGGCTTTGATCTGCAAACCGCTGCCAGCGGCACAATAATAAAAATGCGGAAGGGTCTGCCCGGAACAGCTCCGTTTGTTTCTGCTCACAAGCTCAAGGAAATGACCCTGAAAATAAAAGCTCGCGAGCCGGAAAGTCCGTATGAAGAGATTGAGCGCCAGAACCAGGAATTGCTTAAGACCCTGGAGGAATTGAGAAAGCGACAGGAAGAACTGGCGCTTCTGAATCGCGAACTGGAAGACACCAATCGCGGCGTGGTTGCCCTATACGCAGAGCTGGATGACCGGGCAGATTATCTGCGTCGCGCCTCAGAGCTAAAAACAGCTTTTTTTTCCAATATCTCGCATGAGTTCAAGACGCCGCTTAACTCCATCATCTCGCTTTCTCGCATGTTGCTGGAGCGCATTGATGGAGACCTGACAACGGAACAGGAGAAGCAGGTGCGTTACATCGCTGAAGCATCAGGATTGCTTTCAGACATGGTCAGCGATCTGCTTGATCTTGCCAAGGTGGAGGCAGGCAAGGTCAATGTACGGGTAAAAAATTTTAGAGTTGACGAGCTGTTCAGCGCGCTTAAAGGAATGCTCAAGCCGCTGCTGGCAGATAATTCTTCCGTCGATCTGGTCTTTGAGGACAACACGGAATCGGCAAAGCTCCGTACTGATGACGGCAAAGTCTCACAGATCCTCAGAAACTTTATCTCCAACGCTATTAAATTTACTCCCCAGGGCGAAATAAGGGTTTACGCAAGCCTGATTGGCGAAAACGTGCGCTTTGAGGTGAGAGACACGGGAATCGGCAT
>DASTCT010000093.1:0-3391 GCA_035710845.1 Candidatus Angelobacter sp. | reverse complement strand
TTTCTAATGCCTACTTTGACTCGCTAGGACTTCCACGCCTGTTCGAAGGATAGCTTAACCCAACCGAACCGCCGTATGCGGACCCGCATGTACGGTGGTGTGGCAGGGGAGAGCGGGTGACCGCTCCCCCTATGCCGATTGTTAATGGCAACTGGTAAAGGCGGCCGGTCCTACAGGGGTCGCCGCGTCTGGGTTAAGTGTGTTGGCGAACAGATCCACTTCGCTCGGGTTGCAGTCGGGCTGGCCATTGAGCAGTGAAATCGCATTCATTGGCAGCACGAAGTTGGGCGCAGTCTGGCTGGGAGCAAACGTGTTTCCCGCCTTGCTGAAAACTGCCTGCTCCACCGCAGACTCAGGCACCACGTTAAGAGTGATTCCTCCACAGGCAGTGCCTGCAGGACAAGAAGGGCCGGGCGCTGTCTGGAACGTGGGCGCCTGCCCGATCCATGGATAATCGAACAGAAAATCCAGGGTAAAGATCCGCATGGGCGCGATCTTCACCTTGATCGGAACCGGCACGGTGCCGCTCGAATCCGTAGAGGTCGCTGAGGGTTCCATGTCGCCCTGGCTGGTGAAGTTAAGAGTGATTGTCCCGACGTCAATGCCGGGAACAATTGGATCGCCTGCGCCAAAAACGCCATTGCCCGGAAGCAAAAGAGCCGGAGCATAGAAGCTGCCGGGAGAGCCCGGTGCTGTGCCCGGATCATGTGCGGCGCGAGCAGCCACCATGATCGCATAACCTGTGCTTTGGGCTGGAAGGGGCGGGACGTTATTAAAACGGAACCGGCCCTGAGCGTCTGCGGTGGTTTGCATGAAGGTAAAAAAATCACCTCCACCACGCTCCAGATCAACAACCACTGTGCCCACAACCGGCACGCCTGATGGATCCACTACGCGGCCGGTGATCGCGGCTGAAGGCCCGGGCGTGGGAGTCGGAGAAGGGCTCGGAGGAGGCGTTGGAGTTGGAGTGGGGCCTACGGGAGTTGGCGTAGGCGTGGCTCCCGGTGGCGTGGGTGTAGGCGTGGGAGTAGGCCCCGTAGTATTGCTGCTTACACTGCCGCACCCCGCAAGCATGATGATGGCTGAAAATAAAACCGCAGTAGATAGAAAAAGCCTGGTGTGAGAATTCATGGTTTCCTTTGGAGGGGAACAGGCTTGCTTGTTTGATAGAAAAGATGTCCGGCAGCAGCTCTGAGTTGGTAGGACGAGCAGCTCCAGGCCGGGAATTTTTCTACTTAATCCCTGGGATAAGTTGAGAGTGGATTATTTTCGGCGCAGAGAGACTGCGCATTAGTTCCTCTCACGAGAAGAATCGTTCTTCCACGATCTTTGCAATCTTTTTTTGCACCTTAGCGATCGGGTCTGTCGCGTCCACGGTAGCTACTCTCTGTGGCGAGCGCTTGGCGATAGCCATATATGCGGCCAGCACACGCTCATAAAATGCGCGGCTCTCTTTTTCAAAACGGCTCTCATCATCTTTGGTCTGTTTAGCCTGATCAGCGTTGCGCCGCCGCGCGCGGGCCACAGCGCGTGCCGCATCGGAAAGCATAAGAATCGTGAGATCGGGTTGCAGGTCATGGCACAGCGATTTGTGGAGCTGCAACACCAGATCGCTTCCCAGTTGACGTCCGCCGCCCTGGTAGGCCTCGCTGGAATCGGTAAAGCGGTCGCAAAGCACCCATTGTCCGCGCTCAAGCGCAGGAATGATCTGCTCATCAATGTCCTGGGCGCGGTCCGCAAACATGAGCGCCAGCTCGGCCAAAGGTGAAAGGCCGGCTGTCCGCGAACTGAGCAAGACCGTGCGGAGCTTCTGCCCCAGCGCAGTGCCACCGGGTTGGCGCGTAGTAATCACCTGAATGCCGCGTTCGCGCAGGTTTGCGGCAAGGTTCTCCAGTTGCGTGGACTTGCCCACGCCATCCAGCCCTTCAAAGGTGATGAATTTCCCGCGTTGTCGCTGAGGCACGATAGAGATTTAATCATAAAGCCGCGACAACGACCCTGCTTTCAGGCAAAATAAACAGATCATTTCCGGAGGGGATCTTTATGCGGCTGGGCGACGACATTGACGACCATTGTTCATCATGCAAACGCACCACTGACCATTCTATTGTTTCGATGATGGGCGAAGAGGTTCTGCGGGCGCGTTGCCGCACTTGCAACAGCGAACACAAGTATCGCCACAACAAAAGCCGCAGCAAGGAAATGACCGCCAAAGAGGCCTTTGACAAAGTTCTGGCCACCGTGACCGGCCAAGTGGAAGAACCGAAGCCCGGCAAAAAGAAAAAAGGCTAGTTCACAACAGCATATTGATCTTAAAACCGTGGATCTGCAGTCGCAGGGCTTTATCCGCACTTGCGTTCCCGGTGGAGCTTCTTTAGTCTTGGTTTGCTCGCCCTGGAGACAACTAAATGTCTATTTCCCAACGCACCCTGCGTTGTACCTGCTTTCTTATTGTTCTTACAAGTTTCACCACAAACGCACTTTCACAAAGAAAACATCCAACGCGAGCTGCTGCCATCGAGTCGCCGCTGACGCAGCCGATCAAGCTGCAAGTGGATGCTACGCAAGTCCCGCAAAAAATTATTCATGCTCAGTTGCAGATTCCAGTGGCGCCGGGCGAGGTGAAGCTGGTTTATCCGGAGTGGATCCCAGGAGAGCACGGCCCCACCGGCCCGATTGTTGATTTGACGGGCCTGAAATTCTTTGCCAACGGGCAGAGATTAACCTGGCGTCGCGACCTGGTCCAGATGTATGAGTTTCACGTAACAGTCCCGCAAGGCGTAACCACGCTGGAAGCAACGCTTGATCTCGTTTTGCCTGCGCCGCCAGAAGGTTTTTCTTCCGGCGCTTCAGCCACCACGCAGCTCGATATGCTGAGCTGGAATCAGGTAGTGCTTTATCCACTAGGCCCGCGCACAGATGATATTCCGATTGTTGCTTCCGTGAAGCTTCCTTCCGGTTGGCACTATGGTACGGCGTTGCCGGTGGCGAGTGAAGGCGCAGGGCAAATCAATTTCCAGCAAGTATCGCTAACCACGCTGGTGGATTCGCCGGTGCTTGCAGGCGCGCACTTCCGCCGCATTCCGCTTACGCCGGAAGGCCCCATCCAGCACTATATCGATGAAGTTTCAGATGGCGACGCGGCGCTGCAGATGCCGGAGGAAACCATTCAGCATTACAAGAACCTGATCGCCGAAACCGGCGCGCTGTTTCAGGCAAGACACTATCGCGATTATCATTTTCTGCTCACGCTGAGCGACCACACAGCTCACTTTGGCCTGGAACATCATGAATCCAGCGATGACCGTGCAACGGAGCGCACCATGGTGGATGATGATGCGCGCTGGCTTGACGCCGATCTTTTGCCGCACGAGATGACGCACTCATGGAA
>DASTCT010000092.1:0-18178 GCA_035710845.1 Candidatus Angelobacter sp. | reverse complement strand
ATGGCCACCAAGCGACCCTGTACTTCACCCTGTCCACCACCTGTCTGGCCAACCTGTCCTCGCGAACGAATTTTGCCGAATGGTTAGACCATTTTAAGGAATGTTGTGCCCTCTTAAACACAAGGCTTCCTCCGCTCTACTTGCGCGCGCTGATGACTGCGCGCGCTCGCTTACGAGCATCGCAATGACGGAGTTTTTGGGGATACAGCAAACCCTAAATGGTTGAGCATTCCGCGCTTCATCTTCGCCTGTACTTTGTCGGGTGCCATTGCACTGTGGGCACATTCTTGTGCCTGCAGTAAGTTAGCTGACTAATTTAATAACTTCAGAACCAACGGCCTGCTGGTCTGTTCCTTTGCACTCGGCAAACACATGGGCGAAACGCGCTAACGCATGACGGTTTCGCACACCGAGTTTATCGAACATATTGGCAAGGTGAAACTTAACCGTGCGCTCGCTGATCCGCAACCTATGGCCGATTTCCTTGTTAGAAAGATTTTTCGAGAGCAGGCTCAGAATTGTGCCCTCCTGAGGCGTGAGGACGCCAGGGGATGCAAACCCCATTCGCGCCTTATCTTCTGGACGCGGGGAAAAACCTTCAGCCGTTTGCACCGGCATCCATAACCGCCCGTCTCGAATGGCCGCCAAGGCGGGTTTAAATTGAGATTTCAGATCAGCATAATCAATGAATCCGTGGATGCCAGCCAGAAATAGGTGGCGCAGGTATAAAGGTGAGGTTACGTTTCCGATCACCAGAGTTCTGGCATTCTCGCGGAGTTCCCTCACAAGGGACAATAGCTTGTGCTTCGCTGTTTCTTGGGATCCTTCCTCGGCGACTAGGATGAATCCCGATCCATGAGTTCGAACGACTTCGTCACCTGTGGCCATGAGCGCCAGGTTTGACGTCTGGATTCCAGGCAATAGCCCCGTTAGATACCGCACGGCGAGCGGACTTTCGCAATAAAAGACAATTCGGAGTGGATGATTCCAGCGCATTTGACCCATTTCCTTCAGACGAACCTTCTCCTTGCTTCGCTACGAGTAGAATTATGTGCGCAATCAGCACTGTAAACAATGTGTTTTCCGGCCTTTCCTGCAATAACATCGATTCAGCGTGTTATTTCGGAATTTGTGGTGAGATTTAAGATTCCAAATCTGAAATGGGAGCAGCCTTTTTGAAGTTGCATCGAGGTAGGGAGAACAAAAAGCATTCTGGTGCGCGATGACCAGATGGTCACTGTACCGTTCACCCGGATGTGCGGGAGATCCGTTACTTGGACGTTAAGAGCAATGAGACGTCCACCCTACGGCCCCGAACCCAAATTCTTTGCATCTGCCGTTCCCATGGAGAAACAAAACTGTCATCATTTGCTGCCTTTGCTCTCCTTCGACCCAACTTCCACCAGCTTTTTCGTCAGCAGCACCACGCCGAGAATCTGCGTCCATTCAGAAACAATATTGCCCACAACTTGTCCCCATTTTGATTCTGAATCCGAATGCGCAAACAGCAGCACCCAGCCCACACCAGTGATCACCAGAAAAATCGTCAGTGAATGCTCGTGCAAGGCCTCACGCAACCGGTTGTGCCACTTATGGCGCGGACGTTTGCTCTCTTGCGATCCGCGCTCATACAGATACTTGGTTCCCAGCAGCATCACGACCACGCCAGTCCAATCTGCGATCGCGTTTCCAAAGAATGAGCCGATATGCCGCTTCTCATCGCTCACGCTGTAAAGCACAATCCAGAACACAAGAATCGCCGATGTAATGATGGTCAGACCATGGCGTTGGAAAAAAGTTCGGTTCTTTCGATGCTGTAGCGATACTTGAAAGGGTTTCATAACCGTTTAGATTCATTTTGGCGTCGAAGTTTTTTGAACCAGACATCAAAGCAACGTGGCCTGAACCTGTTTGTGATCGGCTCAGGCCAAATGCATAGCGCAAAACAGAAAGCTCATGTTTACTCTCAGTTTGGTTTTCGCGGCGGCGTTGGCTCTGGCGGCTGGTTCGGGTTGTACCTGCCCGACAACTCATTTGGTTTCACGCTGACCTCACCAGGACCAACGTCGTCATACTCAGGCTTGGGTATTCCCTGCAGATATTTATCAAACCAGCCAACAATGTGCTCCAATCTCTCAACGCGGTGCCACGGCTGGCCTGAACGTGAAAGCTCATGCGATTCTCCGGGGAATCGCACCATGATCACCGGACGCTTCAGGAACTTGAGCGCGCGGAACATTTCTTCTCCGCCGGCAGCAGGCGGCGTGCGATAGTCAGCATCTCCCAGCACCAGCATCAGCGGCGTGCGCACATTCTGAATGTAGGTAATCGGTGAGCGATTCACATAATCCTGCGGGTTTTGAAAGGGCGGCGCTTTGAACCATGAAGGCTGGAACAAAGTGAAGTCCGCCGAATACCACCACGCAGCCCAACTGGCAATATCGCGTTGCGCCACGGCTGCGGCAAAGCGGTCTGTATGTCCAACCACCCAGTCAGTCATCAGTCCACCGCCGCTGCCGCCGGTCACGCCCAGCTTCTTGGGATCGACGTAGCCACGCTTCAGCACTTCATCCACTCCGGCCATCAGGTCTTTAAAATCGTCGCCGGGATAGTTGTATTGAATAATGTTGCCGAACTCTTGCCCGTATGACGTGCTTCCGCGCGGGTTGGGATACAACACCACATAGCCCTTCGCTGCCATCCATTGAATTTCATGATCAAAAATATAACCGTACGCAGTGTGCGGGCCGCCATGAATATTAAGGATGAACGGATATTTTTTCTTCGCGTCAAAGTCCGGCGGCTTCTGCAGCCAACCCTCGATCTTCTTGCCGTCAAAGCTGGTGTACCAAATTTCTTCCGGTTCGGTCAGGTTAAGCTGGGAAAACAGCTTGTCATTAATATGCGTAATCTGCCGGCGCTCAGGCACGCCGTGCGTCATCAGGAACAGATCGCCAATCGAGGTGGGCGTGGAAATCTGCGCCACCAGCCGCGATTTATCAGCGCTCATGCTGAAATGCTCCACCGCCTGGTTGCCCTGCGTAATTTCTATGGGCTGCCTCTTTCCCGCTGAATCAAAATCCACCAGATTCGCCCGGCCTTCTCGCGCAACAGTTGTCACCAAGCCGTCATCGGGCGCCCATAAGATGTGGTTGCTACCGTTCGCGCGTGGCGCGCCCTGGTCGCCGCCTACGCCGCCGCACACGTCATAGTCATAGTTCGCAGTCAAGTTGCGCGGCTTGGCATTTGCCGCCAGGTCCATCACCCATAGATCAGGCTGCGCAAAAGACCTCACCGGCTCATTCACTGAAGCACAGAAAGCCAGCCGCTTGCCATCCGGGCTGAGCGACAGCTCGCGCGGCCCCATATCAATGGTAACGATCTTCTGCGGCTCGCCTCCGCTTGCCGCCACGGAATACACGTCAGCATGCGGCTGTTCATAAGAAGGATCGTCAACTTTGGTCGTGGTGAAGTAGACAGTGCTTGAGTCCTTCGACCACATAATGTTTCCTTCCTGATATTTACCGCTGGTAAGCTGTTTTGGCTTTACCTCATCTTCTGAGCTTTGCGGCGCAGCCACCACCCAAATGTGCTGCGGGTGCTTATAATCAAGGTAGCCAACGCCGTTACTGCGATAGACCGATCGCGTAATCACACGCACATCGCTCACATGGTCAGCATCGGCTGAATCAGTTTTGTTCGCGGCTCGCGCCTCCGATTTTTCTCCGGCACTGTTGGCACTGTTCTTCTCTTCACGCTTGCTCTCCGCTTTTTCTCTGGCTGCTGCTTCGCGCTTGTGTTGCTTGGCAAGGTCTTCCGGAGATGTGCCGCTCTCGAAGGCAATCATCGTGCCGTCTGGAGACCACACCGGACTTCCAGCACCACGCGGTAGATCAGTAATCTTCCATGACTCGCCGCCACCGCCCACCGGAAGCATATAAAGTTGCGGCTCTGCGCGTTCGCCCGCAGAGCCCGCACCCGCTCCACCACCGGCAGAATTGCCCGGCTCAGGCGCGCGCACAAAAACCAGTCTCTTGCTGTCCGGCGACCACCGCGGAGAAGAATCATGCTTGCCGTCAGTCATGCGCCGTGGCTGCTCGTTGCCGTCAATGGCTATGCTCCAGATGGAAGTGTCATACCCGGTCTTCTTTTCATCCACCGTCACCTTCACAAAGGCCACGCGCTGACCATCAGGTGAAATCTGCGGATCGCCAATCCAGTTGAACTGGAAAATATCTTTCTCAGTGATGGAACGCTTCTGCGCCTGAGCGAAAACGGCAATCGCGGCAGCCAGGCAGAGCGCGATGAAAAGAGAACGCCTTATATGTGGCATGGAGGCTCCTGTCCGAAACCGATTTTTATAGCGATTTGGAGCGCGAATGTCCAGCCTGGGCGATCGGCGATAGTAATACAGTTACGCAATTACCCGATGGGCTGTCAGTGAGATACATGACAGGGCTTCCGGCTGCTTGCAACATCTATATGTTGCGCTGGCTATTGCCAAGTCTTGTCCATGATATTTGGGTCACTCAAATCACCTAGAGCATTGAGTAGCCTTTGCGCCTCCGCCTGATCAGCCGCCGTTCCATTCGCACTACTCGGAAACGCTGCGATCTGGTCCAGTGCCGCTTTGCGCGAGAGGTGGGCATAATCAGGCGCCTTTGCAGTGCCATATCCCTTCTGGATCGTAGTTTTGTACTTTCCCCAGAACCCTGCAGCCTGCTGCTTCCATTTTCGAATGCGAAAAGCTCGATTGGCCTGAGTCTGGGCATAGTCATGATCACTGCCCGTAATATCCCTGCGGTTGGCTGCGGCTAGAGCACGCTGATAGTAAACCGGTACTTCGCCAGTGAAGTCTTGGCTAACTTTAGCGCCAGTGAAATAGTCGTCAAATACAGTTTGCTCCTGCAGTTTCAAACTGGCGATAGTGTCCGCTGGTGACTCTTTTGGGTTGGCGCCATGATAAGTTCCCTGCTCCCATGTTGCTTCACCGGTCTTCGGCGCTGGAAGCGTAGCAGGGTCTACATCGGTGGTATGTGACCACCCAGTGACTTCCTTCGCCCCTTGAGCATCGGTTGGAGAGAAGAACGTCCAGCCGGCAAAGGTCTTCAGGTTCGGAAACGCCTTCTGGTAGTACTGCAGCAGAATATCTTCATCTCCCGCGAAGCAGGCGGCAACCATAAGATGCTTCGTCTGGGCTGCGGCGCTGAGAAAAATTGCAGACAGCCCGGCGAGGATGGAGAATTCAATTTCTCCTTTGTTCTCTTTGGAATAGATTGATTGACCGCCGCTATGTCCGGAAAGAATCACCCGCGACATGCGGTCCTTGCCGTCACTCTCCGTCTGCGCGTAGACAGCAATCACATGGGCCCAGTCGTCCCGGGAGACGTTTGGCGCTTTTTTCAAAATCTCAGTAACGCTCTCGACCTGCTGCTTGTCGCTGAGAGGCAGGGCCGCGACGAATTTCTTAATGCCATCATCACTGGTGAGGTCGAATGTTGCACTGCCGGTGGCGATGGTCTTGGTTTTTGATTCGGTATCGGACAGTGTGACGGCCGTTACGGTGACTGGCTTTCCATGGTACGCAGTTTGAAGGGAAGTCGCCTCCAAGGCAGCGTTTTTGCTCATCCCGATATAGAGGATATTCCCGCCTGCGGGCGGTACAGGTGGATCAGATCCCGGCTGGCGCTGTAATCTGCTCTCAACAAGTGCTCCACTTTTCGGGTTAAATGCACCCTGCTGCACCACATGCGCCAACTCATGCCCCAGCAATCTCTTTCCCGCGCGTGATCCGGGTACAAACTCCCCTGCCCCGAACACCACATTGCTGCCCACCGTATACGCTCTCGCTCCCACCGCCTTCGCCGACTCCACTGCCTTCTCGTCCGTATGCACGCGCACTTTGCTGAAGTCGTGTCCAAACCGCGGCTCCATGAAGGCTCGTGTCCTCGCATCCAGCGGCTGGCCGGACGAGCGCAGCACTTCATGCACAATCGGCGGAGCTTCCATGCCGCCGGCATTCACCGGCCCTGCGGCCTTCATCTGAACCTTGGCGTGCTCTTCGTCGTGGTTCTTCTTTTTGCAGTCATCGCACGTTCCGCCGCAGGCGCACTCGCGCTGCACTCCAGCAGCGCGGCCAGAGACTTGAGATATCGGCGCGGCCTGTGGCTCGGTCATTCGCATCACCTGCTCCGCCACGCGGTCTGCTTCTTGTTCGTAGGCATCGCCGGGGACATTCACCGTGAGCTTTGCCTGAATGCCTCTGACAGGCCGGTGAAAAACAGGGATATCGGCAAAGTTATGCCGGAAGTGGTTTCCTCCGCCCGTTGGCTGCACTCCTGTGCCGCCACGACTGGGATGAGCTATCTTTGTTGCGGTTTGGTTTTCTCTTGAGTCTTGCAGATTTGCAGTCAGGTGTTCTGGTTGGTTTGCAGGTTGACGGTTGGCCCGCGCCAGACCTTGGCTTGAAGTTTTGCCTGCCGCTTTATTTTGCTTTTGCAGAGGGGCGTACACGTCGTTCCTCTTCCCTCAATCGCTCATACAAATGTCACCTGTAATCTTAGTGCTCTGCAAGGCGCAAGCGTTACAAGAAACTGTTTCCTTCTCGGTAAAGTTTGTTGGCCACCCAGATCAATGGGTTTAATGAAGGCTGTCCTAAGGCTTTTTCTCCCCCGGCAGTTCCGGCGGCGGATAATATACCTTGCTCCCTCCATTCTTCTGTACTTCATCGCGGAAGGTTGTTCCGTAATCCTTCTCGCTGGTGAGAGCATATGCCTGCCGCTTGTAATTCCAGCTCTTGGGATTGAGCCGCTGGGCCTCTTTGAAATGCGGAATGGCTTCCGTAGGATGTCCGGATTTGTAGAGTTGCTCACCCAGGCCAAACTCCGCCGCGGCCTGCGCGATATTGGGATCGTTGGCAGAGAGCTTTTCGCGCAGCCGGTCTTCACTCATCACGTAAGCGCTCTTATCGCCCTTCTCTGCCCAGTCTTTCAGCGCATTGAGATACGGCGCAGCATCCAGGCCGCTGAAATTCTTGAACCGGTCGTCCACAAACGCCACTTCGTTCGGCCTGACAATCCTTCCCTTCTCGTCAATCCACACGCCAGTTGGCACGTTCACCATGTTGTACAGCTTGGAGACTAGGTGCTTCTCATCGATGAGCACGGTATAAGTGAGCGGGCCGGTTTTCCTCGCCGTCTCAATAGTTTCCTTTGGCAGATCTGGTCTGCTGTCTACGTACTTCAGTGGATCAATCCACGGGCCTGCATCTTTCACTCCGCCGGTATCCTGGGCCACAGAGACGATCTCAAAATTTTTATCTTTCAGTTGCTCATAGACTGCCTGCCAGCCTGGCAGGTCAAAGCGGCACCCTCACC
This sequence comes from Candidatus Angelobacter sp., assembly GCA_035710845.1. Taxonomy (GTDB): domain Bacteria; phylum Acidobacteriota; class Terriglobia; order Terriglobales; family Acidobacteriaceae; genus Angelobacter. Next base: position 10,802 of record DASTCT010000092.1, on the reverse strand, counting down.
AAGAAGCCCAGGTGACCAGAAAAACCTTTTTGCCGCGAAAATCAGAGAGCGAGTGAGGCTTGCCGTTGATGTCCGGCAGCGTGAAGTCCGGCGCCTGCAGAGAACTCAGTCCCTGCCGCTGGTCTGCGCGCAGCCCAAAATACCAGGTCTCAAGCGCGGCATCATGCGCCACCGGCTGATGCACCAGCGCAGCGAATGCAGACAGGTTGAACCAGCTCGTCCCCGATTCTTTGCGCAAAAAATCCTGCTGCCGCGCCTTGGGCAGAGGGAAGCACAGCTCGTCGCGACAGACGCCCTGCGGCTTTACCTCAAATCGCGTCGCCCGCTTGAGATCGGATGTGGTGATCCAAAGCTGGTCCGCGTCTTCACGGGCCAGGGTGAGATCAGTTGCAATGTCGTCATAAATAATGGCGGCGTGAATTTCTTTCGCCGCAGAAGGAACCGCAGCAAGCAGCAGAAATAACAAGCTGGAAGAAATCCCGGTTTTCATAAGCACCTCCAACTATGTACGGATATTATCCCCATTTTTTCCAATTCGTGTTCATTTGCGTGCATTCGCGGCCCAAAGAGCTTTTATTACGGGCTCGTTGGTTAAGCCAACTGCATCGCCTTCAATCCCAACTCTTCCAGCATCTCCGCGTCCTTATCCTGTCCGGGGTTCGGCGTAGTCAAGAGCTTTTCCCCGGTGAAAATAGAATTGGCTCCGGCAAGGAAGCACAACAAAATCGCCTCGCGCGACATCTGCTTACGCCCAGCCGCCAGGCGCACCATCGACTGCGGCATAAGAATCCGCGCACAGGCAATCGTCCGCACCATGATCAGAGGATCAAGATCAGGCGCATCCGCCAGCGGCGTACCCGGTGCGCGCACCAGCATATTGATCGGGACGCTCTCCGGATGCGGGTTGAGCGTGGCAAGCTGATGCAGCAGCCCGATGCGATCTTCCTCTGATTCGCCCATGCCGAGTATCCCGCCGCAACAAACAGTAATCCCCGCTTTGCGCACAGCAGCAATTGTCTCCAGCCGCTCCTGATAAATACGAGTGCTGATAATGTTGCCGTAAAATTCCGGCGACGTATCCAAGTTGTGGTTGTAGGCCGTACAACCAGCTTCTTTCAGTTGCATGGCCTGCAATTCCGTCAGCATGCCCAGCGTACAACAGACCTCCATTCCCAGCGCGGCCACGGCTCTCACTGACTCCAACACGGAATTAAACTCGCGGCCTTGCGGCGCCTGCCGCCAGGCAGCACCCATGCAAAACCGGGTCGAGCCTTCAGCTTTGGCCCGGCGCGCCGCGGGCAGTATCTCATCGCAACTCATTAGCGTCTGCCGCTCCACGCCTGTAGCATACCGCGCGCTCTGCGGACAATAGGCGCAGTCTTCCGGACATCCGCCGGTCTTGATGGAAAGCAACCGGCACATCTGCACCTGGTTTGCAGGATGATGCTCGCGATGAACATTTTGCGCCCGCAAAAGAAGATCGAGCAACGGCTCACGATAGATAGCGGCGATTTCCTGCCGTGTCCAATCCGTACGCATGGCAGGAAATTATAAATGCCGTTCTCAATCAACGCCGTGCGTGTCTTAAAGTAACAGGAAGACAAAACCAGGGCCTTTGCAGGGAACGGGCTGCTCTGCCATTCATCCCTGTACAAAGGCCCGGTTTTTACGCAGAAAGTTCAGGACAGAAAACCGGCAGCCCTTGCAAGCGCTGCCGGTGATATCGGAATTACAAAGTAAATTAAAAAGTAAACTTCGCCGCCAATTGGAACTGGCGTGAGTTAAAGGCCGTGCGCGGTGCGCCTACTGCGCCGCTGGGGCCGACACCGCCATCGCCAAAGTGCCTGGGTACCGTCAGGCCGGGAACAAAATCCGGCGCGCCGTAAACGGAAAATACCTCATCAATGTTGTCACGGTTGAAAAGGTTGAAGGCATCCACGGAAAGGCTCAGCAGCTTGCGCTCGCCCATATGCACGGCCCGAGAAAGCCGCAGGTCAACGGTCTGCAGAGTGTCGCCGCGATAGCTGTTGCGCGGTGAATTGCCCACTCTGTCCGTAACCGGATTGCCATCATTGTTTGCGTCAAAACCCACAAACAAGGTAAAGGGCCGTGCTGATTGCAGCGTAACAATGCTGCTCAACTCAAAGTTGCGCATGAAAGTGTTCTGCGGCGCATCGGCCACAAAGTTGGCCACAAAACGATGGCGCGCATCCTGGTTGGAATTAGCGCGTTCCAGGTTGCGCTGCGCGTTGGATTGCGGCGTGCTCACAAACGTGACAAACGTTCCATCATCCAGCGTGTGAGAGAAGGTGTAGTTGGCGTTCATTGAGAAATACTTTCCGGCTTTCTCAATCGCCTGCAAGGTCAACCCGTGATAGATGGAGTTGCCGGAGGAATCAGTGAAATAGAAAATTCCGTTGGTCCCGTGTGAACCGAACGGCGGCGCGGGGATATTGGGATCATTGATGGCAAAGGCGTAAATATCTTTGCCGGTGCCAGGTTCAACGCCAACCGGCGGCCCCACGTTGAGGTCGATAGGACGCACCAGCTTGTGGCCAGCCACAAACAAATATCCGGCGCTGATGGTTAAGCCACCGCCGAGTGTTCTATCGATTTCCAGGTTGGCCTGCTCCGTGTATGGCGAACGCATGTTGCGATCCACAGCAGTTCCGCCCTGCACGAACAGCGAGTTGTTCGGAAATGCTCCATTGTTGATCAGGTTTTCAAATGCCGAGCTCAGCAGCGGAGGCGGCACCGTTCCTGGCGGTAGCGGAGCTCCCGGCGGAGGCGTAGGGCACCCGGGGATAACGCACGGCGTAGGCAGGAACATGCTGTTGAGCAGCCACGTGCCTGTTGTCTGGTTCTTTACTAGCGGCAGGCCGGCGATCACCGGCGGCCGCTGCGGCGCAGGAACAAAGAAGAACGTGAGCGTGTATTTGTCATTAAAGACTCCAAAGCCGGAGCGGATCACCGTCTTGGAATCCGGCGAATAAGCAAAACCAACCCGCGGCTGGAAATTGTTGTGGTCGCCGTTCACAAAGAATCCCAGCCCGGCTTCCACGTCATAACGCAGACCGTAGTTCACGGTAAGTTTCGGCGTCAGGCGATACTGGTCCTGGGCAAAAAAGCCGAAATAGCTGTGGTTCAGGTGAACAAAAAAGTCGGAAGACAATGCAGGATCGAAAGCATTGTCCCACGTGGTGGGAAGCGAAGGCGATGCCGCATTCGGATTGAACGGACCTGGGCCAATGGGTGCGCCCCAGAAAAATGCTGCGATGCAGGGAGAGACCAGGCCAACCAGCGGCGCAGGACACGGGGTGCTGCCCCAACCGGATTTGCCTGAAGCCAGCAGATCATCGAGGCTGGGGAAGATGATGCGCGCCGGAGTAAAGCCGGGCCAGATCACGAAGTTGCGAATGTAATTGGTGTCAACTCCGAACTTGGCGTAGTGCTTGCCATGCACAAGAGAGAAGGTGTCTGTCGCCTGAATGCGCGATTCGTTATAGCGATCGAACGCGCCAAAGTTGTGGCCAAAAAGCAGCAGGTTCGGCACATCAAGGTTCGGCTGTCCGGTCACGCCGGCAAAACCGTAGTTGCGCCGCGCCCATTGCACCAGGAATGAATTGACTTTGTTCTCGCTGAGCGTTGTTGTGAGTGTTCCCACAAGGTCCTGATCGCGCAGGTCGCCATTGCGACCGCTGCTGGGTGCGCCAATTCCGCCGCCATCCAGCGTTTCACCCACCAGCATGTTTAGGTTGGTCCCGTCTTGAATCGAGTAGCGCGCGGAAAGGCGGTTGCGCTCGCTCAACTGGTGGTCCAGTTTGATGAAGCCGTTATCGATATCGGCCGTCTTTAGAACATTCAGGTTCTCTGGCGCTAAACCAAAGCTGGATTTCACCTGATTGATCGCAGCCAGATTGCTCACCAGCAGCCCCGGATACTGAGGCGATTGGCCGCGCCGCTGGCCTTCATAATTCACGAAGTAGAAAGTTTTATCGGTCTTGATTGGGCCGCCCAGCGTGGCGCCAAACTGGTTTTGCCGGAAGGTATCAAAGCCCTGCAGCGCCAGCGGCGAATTCGCATTGAGCGAGTTGTTCATGAAATATTCGTAAACCGAGCCGTGCAGGTCATTGGTGCCGGACTTGGTCACGATGTTTACAATCCCGCCCAGCGCGCGCCCATACTCTGCGCCAAAACTGTTGTTGACCACGCGAAACTCGCTCACTGCTTCCTGCGATGGCGTAGCGCGCTGCGAACCGGTGGCTGTATTGATGTTGTCCGCGCCGTCGACGGTTACACTGTTGTTGAGATCGCGCTGCCCGCCAAACGAGATGCGCGTAACCGAGGGATCAGTAAACGTGGATTGCAGGCTGATGCGGCCGGTGGTAACACCGGGACTAAGCAATGCGAAGTCAGTAAACAGGCGGCCGGCAATCGGCAAAGCCTGAATCTGCTGCGTCTCCACCACTGTGCTCACCTCAGTGCGGGTAGGCTCAATGGTTGGCGCTTCCGTGTTGACCACTACCTCCTGCGTGGTTCCAGCCACCTTCATGTTTACGTCAATGGTCGCAACCTGGGCCACGCGCAGAACCAAGCCTGTCTGCTCATACTTGGCAAAGCCTTGCGACTCCACAGTAAGGTCATAATTGCCGGGCGGCACGTCCGTGAGAATGTAAAACCCCACATTGTTGGAAGTCGCCTTATAAACCTGATTGGTGGCAACGTTGCGCAAGGAAACTGACGCCTTCACAATCATGCTGCCGGTCTGGTCACGTACAGAGCCGTTAAGTTGGGCATCTCCGGTGTTGGCTTGCGCCAGCGCCGCTCGATGAGAAAGAAATAAGACGAGGGCAAGCATGACAAAGGCCCAATGACGCTTCATGGTTCCTCCAAAGAGGGGGTGGAGTCTTACGAACGTTCGTTCGAATTGGCCGTTCATAAAAACGGCCACGCGAACAAACCCGGGGCCACCGTCCCTGAGCGGCCAATTTTCCCTCAGCCACGAGAAATGTCAAGGAATAAATTTAATGTCAAAGCAATTGGTCTTTTTGGAGTAACAGGTTTGAGAGCCAGGAGAGCCGGTTCGTCCAGTCTAAAGATGAAAGACGTATGCTTGGCTGCGCAGATCTCGCACATAAGGAACTAGAGCCGCGATTTATTTCCCTGACGCCGGCTCTGCAACAACCAGCGTAGGATGGTCATACGGCTCCACGCGCAGCGTGAGTGATTTGCGGGCATCAAAGTCCTTCTTCGCTATCGGATAAGCAAAAATCGCCACGCCGGTAAAAGAGTTTCCTGAAGGGATCTTCAGCTCTTCCTTCAGCCAGTCTGCTTTGGCTTCCTGCAGTGGAGCAAAAGCATCCATGTAACGGGCGGCATCCGTGGAAGGCGCGGCACTGTCGCTGTATTTTTTGCCGTCTGGCGTCTCAATTTCAGCGGTAATATTTTTGATCCACAGCGGCGCATTAATCTGGTTATCGAGCTTTACCTGGATGGCCGCCATGGTATTTCCCTGCAGGTCAACCGAGGCCACCTTGGTTATGGCCAATGACGCGCTTGGCTTGGCGCGAGTGGAAAACATAACCACCGCCACCACAACCCCGACCAAAACAAAAGCTATCAACATAGGAACAATGGGCGGGAGGGTCCACTTGGCGCTATCCATCTCCTCAGTAATGGGGATATGCCCGGCATCAGGTTGGTTCTTGGGCGCTGGCGCTGCTGATGACGGCTTCGAACTGCCGGTTGGCGGATTTGGGTTAGCGTTTTCAGGCATAAGCTGGCTCCGGAAAAAGGATACTCTTCTGAGATGCTGAATTCATGGCCCGTGTGAACGCATTATCTACGACCTAGTATTCAGAAAAGCCTGAGCGCTTCCCCACAGGAATATTGGGTAAAGATACGCCCGCTAAATCGCTAAGAAGCTTCTGCCAGCACTGGCCGCCCGCGCCGCACTGCCTTAGCGAATTCTGCCACCGGCAGTGTATTCAACACATCCTGCTTGGTAAGCCATGCGCGGCGAAGCTGCAGAATGCCATAGCGAATCTTCTCCATGTGCGACGTGTGATGCGCGTCAGTATTCACAATAAACTTCACGCCCCTGGCCTTGGCCATGCGCAGATGCTGGTCACGTAGATCAAGACGATCCGGATAGGCGTTATGTTCCATCGCCACTCCGGCTTTCGCAGCAGCAGTAAAGACCTTGTCATAGTCAAAAGCAAAGCCTTCGCGCCGCAGCAGCATTCGCCCGGTAGGATGGCCGATTAAAGACGTATTCGGATTGCTGATTGCCCGCAGCAAGCGGTCAGTCATCTGCGCCGGCTCCTGGTTAAAGTGCGAATGCACGCTGGCGATCACAATATCCATCTGCTCCAGAACAGAATCAGAGAGATCAAGTTCGCCATTGGCCAGGATATCGACCTCGATGCCGGCAAAGATCGTAAGGCCGGAAAATTTCCTGGCAGCTTCGCGAATCTTCTTTATATGCGCTTCCGCGCGTTGATCATCAAGTCCGTTAGCGAAGGCCAGATTCTTGGAATGATCTGTGATGGCCATATATTTGTAGCCGCGTGCGCGCGCCGCTTCTGCCATTTCTTCAATGGTGCATTTACCGTCCGTCTCCACCGTGTGCATGTGCACGTCACCCTGGAGATCGGCCTGGGTAATCAGCTCAGGCAGCTTCCCTTCCGCCGCGGCCTGAATTTCACCACAATCTTCGCGCAGCTCAGGCGGGATGTAAGCCAATCCCAGCTTTGTATAGATCTCTTCTTCGGTCTTGCTGGCGACGCACTTGTTGTCTTCCATACGCACCAGGCCGTATTCACTGAGCGTGTAGCCCTGCTTGAGCGCGCGCTGCCGCAACTGGACATTATGATTTTTGGAGCCGGTGAAATATTGCATCGCCGCACCGAAAGAATCAGGCGGCAGCAGCCGCACATCCACCTGCATACCGCTGCGCAGTTTGAAGCTGACTTTGTTCTCGCCCCGCGCCAGCACTTCCAGAATCCCCGGAAAGCTCAGGATCTTGTCAATCACCTTCTCGCGCTGCGGCTCGCTCTCACAGCACTTACCCGTTACCAGCAAATCAAGATCGCCCACTGTCTCACGGCCGCGACGCAGAGAGCCTGCAGGCGTAACCTTCTCAACCCCCGGAACATCTTTCAGCAGCTCCGTCATCTTGGTTGCAATCTGGTCGGCGACATCGAGCAGAAATCTGCCCGTAAGCTGCCGATAGCTCTCGATCGCTTTCAATATCTTCTGCTCGGATTTCTCGCTCAGCCGCGGCAGTTCGCGCAGTTTCCCTTCACTGGCCAGCTTGGCGACGCCGTCTACATCGCAGACTTTGAAGGCATCCCAGATCAACGCAATTGTCTTGGGCCCGAGTCCGGAGATCTTCAGCAGCTGCAGCATCGATGGGTGGAACTTCTCAAGCATCTGTTGGTGAAGGTCGAGTTTGCCGGTCGTGTTCAATTGGCGGATGTTCGCCGCCATGCTCTTTCCGATCCCGGGTATCTCCAACACCTCTTTCTCCGCCATGGTCGAAACCTGCTGCGGCCAGCCTTCCAGCGCCTCCGCCGCGCGTTCATACGAGCGAATGCGAAAACCGTCTTCATTGGCGACCTTCATCAGGTCGGCAGTCTCATACAGGATGTTGGCGATGGCTTTGTTGTCCATGGATTTCTCAATTTTAATGCACTCCCGGCGGCGATGGGCGCTGGCAGTGGTTAGAATGGTAAGCCGCGTATATGGATACGGAAGATCAACAAGAACTATGGATCGGCGTGGTGCATGTGCGACCGCGTACCCAGGAAGCCCGCGACGGCCTGCTGGATGGCGCAGCCGGAGCTGTTACCAAATTCCTGACCTGGGCGCGAGGTCCCGCTGAGTTTCGGACAAAAGTTGAGACCACGACCAAAATTATGGGTTTGTGGCTGGTTGAAGTAGTGGAAGAAAGGCTCCTGGAAGATACGTCGGTGACGGAAGAGATTGAGGACATGCTCGCGGACCTGGAATCCGATCCCGATGCGACCGTGCATGGCACGTGGAATTTGTACATGCAGGATGACGCTTAACGCGAACCCAAAATCCTCTGCGAAAGATGACCTGAGGAATCAAATGCCTACTATTCCTGTCAATGGCGTTGAGCTGTTTTACAAAGAATCCGGCTCCGGCCCGGAAACCATCGTCTTCTCGCATGGTCTGTTGATGGACCACACGATGTTTGAGCCGCAGCGGGCTGCCTTTGAAAAGCAATATCGCGTGATCGCTTATGACCACCGCGCGCAGGGGCAGTCACAGGATCCTGGCCGTGGCTATGATATGTCCACTGTTGCTGACGACGCGGCGCTTCTAATTCGCGCCCTGAAAGCAGCGCCCTGCCACTTTGCCGGCCTCTCCATGGGAGGCTTTGCCGGAATGCGCGTTGCGGCGCACCATCCTGAGCTGATCAAGACGCTCACGCTCATGAACACCACGGCCAATGCAGAGAAGCTGTTCAACCGCGTGAAATACGCATTCCTGGCCCAGATGGTGAAAATGTTCAGCCCGGCGCCGTTCACGCCGATTGCAGTGAAAGAACTCTTTGGCCGCACCACGCGCTCCAGCGCGGAGCAAAAACAGATGTTGCAGGAATGGACGGCCAAGCTGCGCACCAGACCGCGCAACATCGCATATTCATTACAGGCGGTCATGAACCGCCGCGCATTTCGTGCCAATGAAATGGCCGCCATTCACTGCCCCACGCTGATCATCACCGGCGGTGACGATACCGCGCAGCCGCCGCGCAACTCTGCCAGCTTGTTCACCGGCATTCACGGCGCGCGGATGATCAACATACCCGGCGCGGGCCACAGCAGCGCGCTCGAACAGCCGGAAGCGGTCATCGCAGCCATGCGCGAACTGTTGCAACACGCTGAAAGCTGACAGAGCGTTCCGCTATAATCTGAAGTCAGGCACTATGCCAAAAACATTTCACGCCAACGGCATTCTTCTGCTCATCATTTTCACCGGCCTTCTTCTATTCGCAGCGCAAGCGCAACAACCTGCTCAGCCTGCTCAACCTTCTGAAGATGTCCCGGTCACAGACGCAGAGGCAGGTCCTTGCTCCATTGAACTCACAGTGAGCGGCACTGACACCAAACCGGTCTATGCCGCCCGCATCGATTACAAAACGGCGTATGGATTCATGGGGACACACAAGCTCGACATGACCGTTTACACCAACGCGCAAGGCAGAGCGCGGTTTACCGGAATTCCGACCAGGGTAAGAAAGCCGCCCATTGAGTTCCGCGCCAGCAAGGGCGACCTTGTGGGCGTCGCTACTATGGATCCTGCTACTGAGTGCCAGGCCAGGCACGACATCATGATGGACAAGAAAAAATAAATCGGCGCACGCTACGGCTTACCAGATTTAAAATCAAAAAAATGAATCTGCTTGATCTTGAAAAGGGATTCCCATTGGATACACCGAATATCATCCTGCCTTGGGATAAACCGTTGGATGAAGTAGCAAGAATGAGCGGAGGAATTTGGCACAAGGATCGCTATGTCTGGGAAGATGCCAAATATTTTGATGGATTAAGTTATTTACTTTGTTCTGAGAACGGCGTTGGTAAACAAAATCCATTTAAAAGGATTTCGGCATATATTGGATTATATCCAGAAGGTGTCTGGTCAGACCAAATTGCGTTGGCTGAATACAAAAAAGTAGTTCAACATCTAATTAGGATTTTGGGGGAGCCAAATGAAAGGAGGGCAAGTCCTGAAGTGCCAGATGCTGAAGAGTTAATTTGGATATTCCAAAAAGTAAAAATCTACTTAGCTGTCATTGAGCAACATGTTTATAAATGTTATCTGACTATTAGTTCAAAATAAGTGCTTAACAGCGGCAGGTTCTTTCAATGGAGCCTACGCGTAAAAATCATGTCTCCAAAAGCCCAGGATGGCCAAAATTGTTGACTTGAGTTTCGCGTTGAATTCTGGCAATCCCGCGGTTTTTGGCAATTTCGGCGTTCTTTTCCACACACTTACCCGAAGCCCATAACACAAATAAGCGGCTATAATTGTGAGTAACGCCCACCATGTCTGAATTCGTCCATCTTCATCTTCATACCGATTATTCCCTGCTTGACGGCGCTTGCGGCGTTCCCAACCTGGTCAAGCGCGTGAAAGAGGTCGGGCAGACAGCCGTCGCCATGACCGATCACGGCAACATCTACGGCACGGTGGAGTTTGTGGATGAAGCGACCAAGGCAGGCATCAAGCCCATCGTCGGCTGCGAACTTTACATCTGCAAGAAAGATGACCATCGCGCTCCGCCGGAAGGCGACACCTATAACCACCTGCTGGTGCTGGCGGAGAATGAAGAAGGTTATCGCAACCTCATCAAGATCACCTCTGAAGCCAGCCTGCATGGCTTCTATTACAAGCCGCGCATCAGCAAAAAATTTCTGGCGGAGCATAGCAAGGGCTTGATCGGCCTCAGCGGCTGCCTGGCGGGCGAAGTTTGCGAGAACCTGCTGGCAAACAAGTATGAAGCTGCGCGTGATGCCGCCAGCTATTTCCGCGAGATTTTTGGTCCGGAAAACTTCTTCATGGAAATCCAGGACCAGGGCCTGCCGGAAGAGCATCGCATTCACGCCGATCTCTTTCGCATTGAAAAAGAGCTGGGCATTCCTATGGTGGCCACCAATGACAGCCACTATCTTTGCGAAGATGATGCCCACGCGCAGGACGTTCTGGTCTGCGTGCAGACGGGCAAATCAGTCAATGAGGCCAACCGGCTCAAGTTCCACGGCAGCCAG
>DASTCT010000091.1:0-16013 GCA_035710845.1 Candidatus Angelobacter sp. | reverse complement strand
AGGAAAAGCGGCTCAGAGATCCAGCGGATGTTCTAATCCAGGCAGAAGAATACAAGCGCTCTCAATTGCGGAAAAAGAAAATCAGATCCTCCAAACAAAAGCCACGCAAAGCTCGGAACAACTAACTGCAAAACTGACGCGACCCAGTGCGGACTGGGTCGCGATTTTGTCTCTTCCATCTTGTATCCAGAATCGCTTGAGCGGATTTTTAAGCTGCCCTTTTCCGCGCAGCCCATCTTTTCTTCATTGCCTCACTGATCCTCTTGCGCGCTGCGGGGGATAATTTATGCTTTCTGCCATTGGTGCTTCCGGTTGGCCTTCCTACTCCGCGCTTGCTCCCCCGTAATGCCGTTATTGCCTCGTCCAGGCGAGTTCTTTCGGCCTCCAATTCCTTGATGATCGCTTCTGTATCCATGCTTCTCCTTGATGATTAGAGTTTGCTCATGATTCTATATGAATTGAAATTCGATGAGGGCAACAGGAGCAAAATGATCCAGATGCTCAACCCAGCGCTCCTCCCGAAAGTGGGTGGAAAGCCGACTACGCGTCATGTCCGGTGTTGCGGGCTGCACGGCATCAAATGAACATTCTTCCGCTCCAGAATATGTACTCCTGCAGCAACTCAGTCCCGAGCATCTGTATCCGAATAAGCTAACAGGATCAGCAAGTAGCCCCTGTATGGGAAGGTTGCTATGCGAATCGTTTCTCCTATCGTCGCCCTCGCGATGCTATTCCTTTCGCTCATGAGCGCCAGCGCGCAAACGAACGTGACGTGCCACATCAAACCCTTCAACACCGTTTCCGGACCGACACTGCCCCATGAGGGCACTGCCAACTCTATTAATCGCTACGGCAACCTGGTTGGCCTGGATGCACAGGGCCGTCCTTACATCCGCTTCTCAGACGGACGCATTCAACTTTTCAAGATTCCAGTACCCCTGACGCATCCTGCCGTGGACCACATCACGATGGGGAAGCGTAGCCTGAACGGTGTGACCGTGGGCTCGGTACAGTTTGTGGATCCGACCACGAACGTGTCCTGCACCCCGAAAATGAGACAGAGATAATATCCCCACGGAGCAGAAAAGGAGCTGCGCGTGGCGAATTTAAAAGGTGCCAAGAAACGCGGGCTGCCGTTTTGGCAGGCTGCGGTGGCGAGGGTACAAGCAGGAGAGAATTTAGCGGAAGTGGCAATGGAGTTGGGAGTGGATCGCCGGGGGCTGGCGCGGTGGCAAGAGAGGCTGGATCCGGAGATGCTGCGAACGGACCGGCGGCGAGAGAAAGCGCTGGCGGAGGAAGTGGAGCAGTTGAAAAAGGCATTGGCCGAGAAGGTACTGGTGGTGGATTTTTTGCGCGGTGCCTTGCACAAGGTCGAGGCGCGACGGCGGCAGAGCGAAAGCGCTGGCGGAGCGGAGTCTACGACCAAATCCAGGAAGTAATGCGTGTGCAAGGCAGCAGCGAGTTGGAAGAAGGAAAGGCAAGTGGCGGTCTGAGTGTGGAGAAGATGTGCCAGGTGGCGGTGGTAAGCCGGGCCGGATACTATCGCAGCTTTGCCCAGCAGTGCCCGGAGGAAGAAGAGATGATGGTGCGAGCGGTGATCCAGAAGATCGTGGTGGAGCATCGCCGACGCTACGGCTACCGGCGAGTATGGTTTGAGCTGAACCAGAAGCTGGGGATGGTAGTGAATCACAAACGGGTGCTGCGGCTGATGCGGGAAGACAATCTGCTGGCATTGCAGCGAAAGCAGTTTGTGATGACCACCGATTCCAAGCACAGCCTGGAGATAGCATTAAACCTGGCCCGGCACATGAAACTGACAGCGGTCAACCATCTGTGGGTGTCCGATATCACTTACATTCGCCTGCGCGAGCAATTTGTATATCTGGCAGTGGTGATGGATGCATACTCGCGCAAGGTGGTGGGATGGGAACTGAGCCGTAGTTTGAGCAGCGAGCTGGCAGTAAGAGCGCTGCAGCAGGCGATTGTGATGCGGCAGCCGGCGCCGGGCCTGGTGCACCACTCCGATCGCGGGGTGCAGTACGCCAGCCGGGAGTATGCTCGCTGTGAGCGGTTCATGCAGACGCTGAAGCAGGAAGAGATTCACGCCAGTGCGTATCGCGACCTGGAGCATCTGCGGGAAAACCTGGGTGAGTTCATCGAGCATTACTACAACCGGAAACGGCTACACTCGGCGCTGGGATATCGAACACCGGAAGAGTTTGAACGAGAGCAGAGCCAGAACCAGGACCAAAGTCTGAAGGTGGCAACAGTGACTTTGACCTTTGGGAAGGCTAGTCCATTACTGGGATCGGGGACGGGGACTCAAACGCCGTCCCCTTCCCCGAACCCCAACCCCCTGCTGGAGAACAACGAGGGTGCATTATGACTCGATGGACTGTCTCAAATCAGGGGTTCACCGTTCACAATCACACATCTGGGATAAATTTTCTGTCTCAACCAAGGGGTGCACCTCAAACCCTACGCCAAATTGGGATGACCTGGGATGATGTGGGATGAAACGGGAGGGGCAGGGAGAATCGCCAAAATCGAACCCCGAAGATTTAGAAGAGGGCAGGGATTCCTCCCTTCGGGTCGGGACTCCGGAAAAATGCGAGAATAGAAATACCCCATGCCCACCACACAAGCTGCCGCCATTACGCCCGAAGTCATTACCGAGCACGGCATCACGCCACAGGAATACGAGAAGATCAAGAGCGCTCTGGGCCGCGAGCCCTCGCTCACTGAACTCGGGATCTTTAGCGTGATGTGGAGCGAGCACTGCTCGTACAAGTCGTCGCGCGTGCACCTGAAGCGGCTGCCGACGCGCAGCAAGCTGGTGGTACAGGGGCCGGGCGAGAACGCGGGCATCATCGACATTGGCGACGGGTGGGCCTGCGCCTTCAAAATTGAGTCGCACAATCACCCGTCTTTTATTGAGCCGTTTCAGGGCGCGGCTACTGGCGTGGGCGGCATTCTGCGCGACATCTTTACCATGGGTGCGCGTCCGCTGGCGGTGATGGATTCGCTGAGATTCGGGCCGATCACACCGCCATCGAATAGTCCCACCCTTTCCGCAAAGAACGCGGAAAGGATGGGGCACCCGCACCCGTATCAGCACCCAGACCAGACCACTGTACACAAGAATCATTCGGTGCTTGAGGGCGTGGTCAGCGGGATTGCTTCGTACGGCAACTGCTTCGGTGTGCCAAACCTGGGCGGCGAAACCAAGTTTGAACCCTGCTACTCGGGAAATCCGCTGGTGAATGCCTTTGCGCTGGGTCTGGTGCGGCGCGATCAAATCTTCTATGCCAAGGCCGCCGGGGAAGGAAATCCGGTGATTTATGTAGGCGCAAAAACCGGACGAGACGGCATCCATGGGGCGACGATGGCCAGCGAAGAGTTCAGCGAAGGATCGGAGCAGAAGCGGCCCAACGTGCAGGTGGGTGATCCATTCCTGGAAAAGCTGCTGCTTGAGGCCTGCCTGGAAGCGATGCACACCGGCGCAGTGGTTGGAATTCAAGATATGGGAGCGGCTGGCCTGACTTGCTCCACCTGCGAGATGGGCGGGCGCGGCGGTGTGGGCCTTGAAATTGAGTTAGACCGCGTACCTCAGCGCGAAACCGGTATGAACGCCTACGAGATCATGCTGAGCGAATCGCAGGAGCGCATGCTGCTGGTGGCGGAGAGTGGGCGTGAGCAGGAAGTTCTGCAGGTCTTTGAGAAGTGGGGACTGGATGCGGTAATTGTTGGCAAGGTGACCAGCGGCAGCCGGTTGCGCGTGCTGGAGCATGGCAAGCTGGTGGCGGACATCCCCAATGACGCCCTGACCGACGATGCGCCTTTATATAACCGTCCGATGGAGCCGTGGACTGCGCCGGTCTCGCGCACGAAGCCGGAGAGTGTGAAGTGGAGCACTGCCGCTGATCTCACAGAAAATTTGAAGCGGCTTCTAGCAGCAGCAAACATCTGTTCCAAACGCTGGATCTTTGAGCAATATGACTCTATGGTGCAATCGAACACTGTAGAAGGCCCCGGCGCGGATGCCGGCGTTATGCGAATCAAAGGCTCGAAGCGTGCGCTGGCCATGGCGCTCGACGGAAACGGACGCTGGTGCTGGCTTGATCCCAAGCTGGGGGCGATGCACGCGGTTGCTGAAGCTGCGCGTAACGTCAGTTGTACCGGAGCTACGCCAGTAGCGGCAACCAACTGTCTGAACTTCGGCAACCCGGAAAAGCCCCCCATCATGTGGCAGTTTTCACAAGTGGTGGACGGTCTCACCGAAGCTTGCACTACGCTGGAGACGCCAATCACCGGCGGCAATGTGAGCCTCTACAACGAGACGCTGGGTGAAGGCATTTATCCCACGCCGGTTGTGGGAGTGGTGGGAATCCTGCAGGATGTGAATAGCGCCATGACTTTCCACTTTCGCGAAGCTGAGCGCGATGTGATTCTGCTGAGCTCAGGGCCGGTAGCAAATCAGGCGCAAGCGGAAGCTGAGTTCGGCTCTTCAGAATACGCCAAGGAAGTGATCGGCCAGATCT
The DNA here is from genome assembly GCA_035710845.1 of Candidatus Angelobacter sp. GTDB lineage: Bacteria > Acidobacteriota > Terriglobia > Terriglobales > Acidobacteriaceae > Angelobacter. Next base: position 11,472 of record DASTCT010000091.1, on the reverse strand, counting down.
GGGGCGTGCCGCCAGCGCTCGACCTTAAGCACGAAGTAGCATTGCAGAAGTGCCTGAGGGAGTTGATCCAGAATCAGCATATTGAATCGGCGCACGACTGCTCTGAGGGCGGATTGGCGGTGGCGCTGGCGGAATCGGCCTTTCCTAAGAATATTGGCGCAGAGATCGACCTTAAGTCTAATGGTGTCTTTGCGGAAGGCGTTCTGTTCAGCGAAGACGCCGGCCGCGTGGTGATTACTTGCGACCCGAAAAAGGCGTTGGACATCAAACAAATAGGGCTAAAATGGGGCTTACGGGCGGACCAGATCGGACGCACTGTTCCTGAAAAATTAGAAATTCGTATCGACGGCAAATTGGCAGTCTCAGCAAACGTGTCGGAGCTGAGGCAAGTCTGGGATTCTGCGCTTAAGAAGGCTTTGCATGTGGAGGCCCCGGAGCATTTGGTGCCGGAAGTTTTGCAGAAGAGTTAGTGTTTCTGAAATTCCGGCTTTTTCTGCAATCCCGAGCGTAGCGAGGGATCACTATAGCCGGTAAGGTTTGTAGGATCAAAACTGACGATTTGCTGTTATTCCGGGAGAGGATATCAGAGGATATGGATCCCTCACTCCGCTCGGGACTTCGGAAAAGCGGCGAGCAACAGGTGCAGAAACAGACTAATTTTGGCAGACGAACCTAAGCGGTGTGGAGCGAAGCAACAATTTAGACGAAAAGGCCGCGAGGCCCGTGCGGCGCCGAGCGGCGTGCGTGAGGAGCAAGATAAATTTAGGTGGAGATCAAACGGTGAGCGGTTTGGAGCGTAGCGACAAAGAAATGAAGCCCGACAAGTTCAAAGACGAATGCGGCGTAGTGGCGGTTCACAACCATCGTGAGGCTTCCACGCTGGCTTACCTTGGCCTGCATCAACTGCAACATCGCGGACAGGAGTCGGCGGGAGTGGTGTCCTCGAATGGCGAGCGTCTTTTCGTCCATAAAGCCATGGGAGAAGTCGCGGAGATTTTTACCACTGAAGTCTTGAATCGTCTGCCGGGCACTCTCGCAATCGGCCATACACGCTACTCCACCGCCGGTGATTCCGCCGTGCTCAACGCGCAGCCCATTATGGTGGATTGCAACAAGGGCATGATTGCCATTGCGCACAACGGCAACTTGGTCAACGCCAACGAAATCCGCCATCGGCTGGAGACGCAGGGCTCCATCTTCCAGACCACCAGCGATACTGAGGTTATCGTTCACCTGATCGCGCAATCCAAGGAGCAGACGCTGCCGGAAGCGGTGTGCGATGCTTTGCGCCGGATTGAAGGCGCATTTTCTCTGGTGATGATGACGCGCGACCGTGTCTTTGCCATTCGTGATCCGCGCGGCTTCCGCCCGCTCTCCATGGGACGCATTCCCAATGCAGGCGGCGAAGGGCGCGACACAATTGTGTTTGCATCTGAGACCTGTGCCTTTGATCTGATTGGCGCGGTCTACGAGCGTGACGTGAAACCGGGCGAGATGGTGGTGGTTGGTCCCGAAGGTACTTATTCGCGCTTCTTTGCTTCTGAGATGAAGCAATCGGCCTGCATCTTTGAGCATGTGTATTTTTCGCGGCCAGATAGCGTGGTGTTTGGCCGATCAGTGCAGGCCAGCCGCGAAGCCATGGGACGCCAACTGGCGAAAGAGTCTCCTGTGGAAGCCGACTTGGTTGTTCCGGTGCCGGACTCCGGTGTGGCAGCGGCGCTGGGTTATTCATCAGAATCGTTGCTGCCGTTTCGCTTCGGGCTGATTCGCAACCATTACATCGGTCGCACCTTCATTGAACCGGAGCAGCGCGTGCGTGATTTCGGAGTCAAGCTCAAGCTCAATCCTATCCGCAGCTTGTTGGCGGGAAAGCGTGTGATCCTGGTGGATGATTCAATCGTTCGCGGCACCACCAGCCGCAAGATCGTCCGCATGGTGCGCGACGCCGGCGCAAAGGAAGTTCATATGCGCATCTCATGTCCACCGACGATTTCACCCTGTTACTACGGCGTGGATACGCCTTCCAAGGAACACCTCATCGCGTCAAACAAGTCGGTGGAAGAAATTCGTGACTATATCGGCGCGGATTCTCTGGCCTATCTTTCTCTGGAAGGGTTGCGCGTGGCCTGCGCGGAGGGTGATAAAGCCACTTACTGCACTTCCTGCTACACCGGCATCTATCCCACTGAGTTCGTTCCGCTTGACCAGATCCAGCCGATGGTGGCGGAGAAGAAGCGGTAAGTTTTTTGTCTCTGTTCCCTGAGGAGACTCTGCATTGAAGAGCAATGTCTGCTACATGACCGATCCTGAGGAGATGCTGCAAGCCTCTCAGCGCGGTGACGTGGATCGGGTCCGCCAACTCCTTTCTCTCGATACGACATTGGCAAATGCCAAAGGAGCTTATGACAAAACTCCACTGCATTGGGCGGCAGAGAAGAATTATCGCGAATTGGCAGAGCTACTGGTGGCCGGAGGCGCAAATATCAATGCCGAAGTCACCTGGGGCATGACGCCGCTGCAATGGGCCGCCAATATGGGCAGCCGAGACGTTGCGGGTGTTCTGCTAGCGCACGGGGCGCGCCCGCAGTTGAACATGTGGTGCGCCGCAGGATTGGGCATGTTGGATGTGGTGCAGTCATTCTGGGATTCGCCAAATACGCTCAAGCCTGGCGCAGGGCAAATGCGATCGCGTGATCTTGGCAACGGCAAGTGGGGCAAAGCTCCGCCGCCAGAAGATTACAAAGATCTGGTTTCTGAGGCGTTCTATATCGCCAGCCGCAATGGGCATGTTGAGGTAGCGCGATTCCTGCTGGAAAAAGGAGCAGACATAAATTGTCGTGGATTTTTTGGCGCACCGGGATTGCATTGGGCTGCGATCAACGGCCATAAGCAGATGGTCGAGTTTCTGATTGCGAACGGCGCTGACCTCGCATTACGCGACACGCAATTCAACTCTACTGCGGCGGGCTGGGCGCTGGAAGGCAAGCAGGAGGAGATTGCGGAGTTGCTGCTAAGACAAGGTGCAACAAATGAATAGAACGCTTTCGACTTGGCAAGTGGAAGAGATCAAGAAAGCGATTGCAGAAGCAGATCGCGGCAAGTTTGCTTCGGAGCAGGCCATACAGAAAATTCTACAGAAATGGACTTCAACATCGAAGTCGAGCATGGCGCGAAACAATCAGACCTGATCTCGCAAGGTATATGGATCTCGTCTACGCCGCCGACAAACTTCCTGAAACCAGATCAGCATTCTTTCCCTGGGCTGTAAGTTCTCTTTCAGCCGCTTTCAACACGGCCAGTTTGGCTTCTGGCAAAGCCAATGGAGGAATGATGGTCATCGTTTTCAGCAATGACGCAAGCTCAAAGTAAGCGCGGCGGCACTTCTTCATGAATTCTACGGGATATTCTGGTTTGCGTGCATAGGCTGCAACAGGGTCCGCATCGAGCAGGTAAGCAATGTCCGGTCGAGGCACAAAGCCGTGGACCAACTTCACGAACCCGCGGCTGAGCGAGTTGCTGAGGTTCAAATTCGAGAGTTCGTCGTAAATATAGCGATCAAGAATCACGACATCGGCGTCGCTCTTTTTTGCCCGCGCCACAACGCGGCGCAGATTGAGCGCGTCAAGTAAATAAAGAAAGTGGCGGGCCAGGGTAAGGTGCCAGCCACGCATATTTTTGTCGCGGCGATTGACGGGCTTCCCCGGCGCTCCAATGCCTCGCTCACTCTTGTACACCTTGTGAACAAAGCCCTCGCGATACTTCACGCCCACCACCACATTGTCCCAGAAAGCAAGCAGGGTGGTCTTCAATCCAGCGGCGTGGAGAGCGGAGCAGAGGTTCTCAATCTCCGTGGATTTCCCTGAACCATCCACACCGGAGAAAGAAATGAGCAGCGGAGTCTCAGTTTTAGTCATTGGGTTCGGCCCGTCCATATAACTTGTGCGACTTTACTCCTGATCGTTACGAATTATTTTTGCGTAACCCCGGGCAATCCTGATCCCGGAGGCGTAGAGGGCGAGTTGTGGCTGAGCGCAAACACTGTTCCAATCGCTGCGCCTGCGGCCAAGGCTGCTCCAACCTTGATCAGCAATGACCGAGTCTGGTGTTGTTTTGCCGGAGCAATAGCCACGCCTGCAGGCTTGGCTGCCGCTCCGCCGGCGGTTGGAACGCTCTCTGCGGCGGCTGCACCAACCGGTTCGCTCGGCTGTTTCTTAGGCTGCGGATTCTCAGGAATGTTGGTCTGCGCCGGTGCTGTTGTGGTGCTGGGCTGTTGTTCCTGCTGTGCGCCCGAAGCGTCAGGATAAGTCGTTACCGGCTGCAACGGCGCTTGCGATGGGTTCACCGTGGTGCCTGACGGATTTACAGGCTGTTGCTGGTTCTGCTGCTGCGGTTGAGCGGATTGGTCCTGCTGCGTCTGTTCTTGCTGGCCGGCAGTTGCTGCTGGCGTCGCATTTTGATTTTGCGCAGGCTGAGCAGTAGCAGGTTGAGTAGCGGGCTGAGCCGGCTGTTGCGTAGTTTCCGTTGATTGCTGTGCGGGCTGCTGGTTGCCGCCCTGCTGGGCAAAAAGGGACTGCGACAGGAATATACCTGCCGTCAATGTGGTGCTCAGGATTTTTGCGATTCGGTGCTGGCTCTTCATAGAAACCTCGGGGAACTTAACCATTCTCGATTCAAGCAATTTTTGATTTGACGGGGCCCGGTCCTTCAACAGAGGGGCTTGTGCTCCGGAACCTGGCTGTTTGCTGTAACAGCCCGGCCACATCAGGATCTCTGTCCCAGTAATGTTGGATGCGGTTTTTCAGGCAACGGAAAAGGGTTTGAAAATTGGTTTTATACCAGCAACACTTCTCCATGCTGGGCGAAAATACGGCGACCATGCGCGCTCCAGCCAGCAGGTCTTTTTCCGGGGCTAACAATGAGGCAACAAACCGGTGATTTCCTTCCAGCAGCGTTACCGGCCGGCGCTCGTCCAGCCCCAAAAAGATAATCAGAGATGTAGCAGAGAAAGACTGCTTGCCGGAAGCTATTGCGCCTATTTTGGCGATAAATTCATCCGGCTGCCCGGCTTCGATTTGCTTGCGAACATTTTCTGCCACATGCCGGGCCTTAAAATCTCCCTGAGCAAGCATTCGCCAATGCGCGCGCGGGAAAACGCTTACTCGTTCCACATCAGCCGGGTCAAACTCAACTTGCCACCATTGCCGATCATCCGGCAGCTCCCACCACATGGTGTCTCGTCGGCGGAAGAGTAGGACACGGCGAATCTCGTTTTCCGCCTCGCTGGTCAGGTCAGGATGGTTCACAATATCTGCAAACTGTTCGCGGTCAGCGTCATATTCCTTATGAAAGAACTCGCCCTGCAAGAACTCCGCAATGACCTCAGCTTCAGTAATGCGGCGCAGCTTCTTCATGCGGCCTCCGCCAGCGGCTCACGAGCAGAGTGCTTGCGAAGAAACGGGACCGCCACCAGCACCAGCAAGATGGCCATAAGAACAATGCGTACGATGATGACCTCAAGCAGGCTGCCGTGGAACAAACCTATTCCCAGCACCAGCGCGGCGCTGAACATAAGCTGGAGCCATCCGGTATTGGCGATGCGGCGCGACATCTCATAGGCGATGAATACGACGCACAGTGAGTAAAGCCCGGTTGCAACAGCATAGAGCGCCAGCAGCCAGCCGATCTCAACAAAGCGGGAGCCGAAAATTACCCCCATAATCAGGTGCGGGAACAGTGCGGCAATCAGCACAAAGGCAATGGAGATACCGAACACCAGCAAGAGCGGCAATCCGATGCCGTGGTTTTTATGGTGCTCCTCTTTTGCCGCCGCAGCCACCGGAAACATGGCATTGACCACGCCAAACCATGCGGCAAAGTAGAGCAGGCGGCCGATCTGGGAAACAGCGGCATAAATGCCCGCCGGATCGGACGGAAAAAAGTGTTTCACCAGAAGAATGTCGATGTTGTTGATGATGACCTGGCCGATGAAGAAAACAATTGCCTGAAGCGCTTCAGCAAAAGAGGGTGGCTCGCCGGCTTCACCTTTTTCGCGAAGCTGTTGTGGGATACGCGGCAAAAAATATGCCGCGATTACCGCGGCAGAAATCGCGCCCACTGCCCCCAAAGCGCCGTATCCCGTCACCACCAAGCCTGCGCCAACCACAAATCTGGTGAAAGCTTCCAGAACATAGTTGCTGCCCAATCGTGGAAACACGCAGACGCCCTGCATGGCGCCGCGTTTCACGCCAAGCGGTGCGTAGGCCGCAATGCCGATTGCCAGAACTCCCATCATCCAGTGATTGGGCAAATTCAGGTAGGCGGAAATCGGCTTCTGCGCAAGAAAAAGCACTGCCGCCATGGCGAGGCTTGCGATCCAGGCTTTGCTCAGCAACGTGCGCACAACAGCGGCTTTGCCCCCGGTTGTCTCATTGCGCGCGACAAACTTTGTGCAAACAAGCTGAAAGGCAAGGCTGACGCATGAAACCATGAGAAGAATGGTGACTGCGGCATTAATATGGCCGAACTCGGCCGGACCGAGCATGCGCGCCATGACCACGTTGTAAGCAAAGTTAAAAAGGTTTACCAGCATCATGCTGATCAGCATGATTAGGCTTCCGCTGAGCACCATTGCATGGGCGCTGCGTTGCGGCTTTGCCTTTAGCGGAACAGGCACATCGGTTCTGGGGAGGGAAACAATGCTCTCTGGTTGGGACATAACCCCGAGTTTCTAAGCCGCAACCGGCGCGGCGGGCCGTTTGTTATGCAGAAGCTGCTGCCGCATGGCGTTGGGCAGAAATCCGCTGAAGCTGCGGGCAGCGTCCGTGGACGTTTCATAGATTTCAAACAGGCGTTCTGTGCGCGTGAGTTCCAGCACCACAGCAGATTGATCGGAGAGCGAGGCTAGCTTCACATCGCCATCGCGCTTGTGCGCTTCAGACATGCAGCGCAGCAGCATCTCTACGCCGGCGGCATCCAGTTGCACCACTTGGGAAAGATCAAGCACCAGTTGCGGCCGATCGGCATGAAGAAAGGCCTGGACATCGCGAAAAAATTCACGTGCTGTGCGGCTGTTAAGGCGCTCAGGCATTCTCTTGACAACAACTGGTCTGCTATTGATGTCCATATCTCCTCGCTACAACCATGTTGGGAAATTTGTGCGCGGCTTCGGTATCGCAGGCCGGGGCTTCATAACCGGCAGTGTCGCCCAACGCGGGTGAAGTCTTGCGCAAAGCTGCGTTCAAATCGGGCTGCGGCTGCTTGCTTCCTGCAAAACCTCCCCAGGCCACGCGGGGAAGGTAGGTAATAAGCTCTGCCGCAGAAGTCAAAAACTTCTTGCCTGATGTCGCGGAAATCAGGTCGATAAGTTTGGGATCAGGAATTTCAACGGTCACATCGCGGCGAAGGTTCGCCACCTGGCGCATTCCAGCGACGGAGTGAGCCAGATCCAGTCCCGCCCCAACGTAACAGTAAGGGAGTACGCTTGAGTTCTCTACAACAGATCCGCAATCAACCTGGGCGTGATGTTCAACAGAGGAGCAACGCGTGATTACTGCGCCAGTCCTGACGCGGGCAAGAGCACCAACAAAAGCTGGCGCCAGAATTCGCGCGCCTTTTTCCACGATGGCTGTGCGGTCCACCCATACGCCGGGCTTAATCTCTTCTCCAGCCGGGCAGGTTTGCGTCTGGCGGGTAAGAATGTCAATGCCAAACTGGCGAAGATCGCGGGCACTGTTTAGATGATTAACGTATCCTGCGTGCTCCATGAGCGGGCATTCACTGCGGCAGCGGCTGAGTTGGCTACGAAACAATGAGGCAGCATCGTTGCGCCGCGAAGCGCTGATGCAAAAGATGTCAAGATTCTCACCCTGATGGCTGACCTGGCTTACACGGCTTCCACGATCCAGATGGAATTGCACGAGCTGTTCAAAATCAATTTCCGCATAGGCGCCCAGACGAACCAGCACCACCAATTCGGCACCGTTCTGCACCATTTCATTGAAGGCATTCTCGGCGGCTCGCCAGAAACGATCAGGTTGGGCAGCAACGTAATTAAGGCCCGAAGTGGAAATACCTGGACGAGCGGGGAAAGCTGCGGTTTCCACCACAGCTGCTGCTGGTAAAATACCAAACTGCTGAAGCCGTTCCGCCATGCGCTCCAGTGGCGTTTTCCCGGCAATATCCACAACTCCCAGGGGGCCTGAAGCGAGGAACGAAAAATCTTCTTCTCTGGTGTTCTCCGAATTCACCAACAACAGCCCGCGGATATCCATTCATTCACCTGCCAACGTTCTTGCGAACCGCGCAAATGGCCGCAGAAAGACAGAAGAAGGAACACCCGGTTTTGTAACACTAGCCCAACTTCGAAACGCGAATGGCTGTACTACTGAACCCATCGGAACCCTTCTGCTCTGCAATCCGTGACTTACACCTGTCGCACGCAGCCAGCAGAACTGATTTTGATTGCGTTCTGAATGCCCAAGACAGAACGCCACCGCCACTCTTTTTTGGCAGCAGTGTTGAAATAGATGTGTTTCTCTCAGCGCGTGTTGTAAGGTCAGAGCACCTGCGGGAATTTTTATCTGGCAACCTTAACCTTGTTAGAATTTGTTTATGGCTGAGACCAAGACAATTTTCTTCACGGTAATAGAGTCGCCGACAGGTCCTTTGCTGATCGCGGCTACTGAAAAAGGTCTGCGCTTTTTGCATTTTTATTGCGGAAATCTGCCCCAATCCTCTGCCGAGGAGGTTTGGATTGAGTCGCGTGAGCGCCTGCGTACCTATGAAGAGCAAATAAATTCATATTTTCGAGGGGAACTACGCGAATTTACCTTTCCTCTTGACTTAGTTGGTACCAGCTTTCAGAAAGACTGCTGGCAGGCCCTGTTGCGAATTCCCTACGGGCAAACCCGCACCTACGCCGAGATTGCCCGCGAAATTGGCCGGCCACAGGCTTTTCGGGCCGTGGGACAGGCAAACCATGACAATCCCATTGCGATTGTGGTCCCTTGCCATCGCGTTCTGGGGGCCAACGGTATGCTCACTGGCTACGGCGGTGGGCTGACCACCAAAGAAAAACTTCTTCGCCTTGAAGGCGCGACTTTCCGCCTTCCGATCAATGAGAAGCGCGCCGTGAACCAGCAGGTCCAGCAGGCGCGCTTTGAATACTAAACCTTAACTTATTTTTATCTGAGTGGCGGCCGGCTCCCCTTGTTAGGCTCCGGATTGGTTGCCGGATTCGTAGTGCTTGTAGGATTTGATGTGCTCGGCTGATTTGTGGTGCTTGCCGGATTTTCCTGTTGCTGCTGAGCGCTCGGCGAACCCTTGCCACCAATCGTCAGATGATTCAAAACCTTCTTATTGCCGGCATACGACTGCACGATGCGGCTGGCCGTAAGCTTCTCCTTGCTTGTATTCACGTTACCTGACAATTCAATAGAGTCCGGAGTAACCGTTACATGAGTGCTATCGCCGGTTAAAGTGGGCTCTTTGTTCAGCGCGTTTTGGATCTGGCTTTCCAGATCGGGGTCTGAAACAGCGGCTACGCCGGTAGAAGAAGGCTCAACAGGCGAACTTTGAGTAGCGCTGGAGTTGGCTGCTCCTCCCACACCCCCCGTTGGCGGCGTAGTCGGCGCCTGCGCTGTACCCGTTGGGTCAACATGCCCCGCTGGAGGAGTGGTGGCAGATGGCGCAGGCGTCCCGGCTTTAGTTTGCGCGCCGTTTCCCACCTGAGTCGAGGGTGTTGTTGAGGTTACAGGAGGTGTCTGTGTTTGGCTTTGTGTTTGGCTTGCAGTTTGTCCCATCGCGGCCAAAGCCACGGAAAACCCCACGCCGAGCAAGAAAAACCGTATATTCATAAGAAAACCTCTTGAAGAGCCCATCCTTGGCGGCTCCGACAATCCTAAATAGACAAAAATGCTCTTTCTTTTATGATGCAAGTTTGAGGCCAAGTTTTGATCGCGATTACGTTACCAGAGTCCTTCCAAGGCCTTAAAAACTCTGGATTTGCAAGCTAAAACAAAGGACAATGCCTCTAGAGATAAGGATGCTGGCACCCGCGCCGTGCTCATATTTGGCATATTCATGCCAGAGTGGGCGTTAAGGTTCCACCCCTCAAGTAAGCTCGAAACCAAACCGAATTCGGCGGTACACTTAAGAATATGCATTCTGCGCATACGCACACGCATGCGCCACTGAGCGCGAAAGCTTTGCGGTACTCCTTGGTGGCTACTCTCGCGTATGTGCTCATTACGCTGATAGCAGGCCTCAAGGCACATAGCCTGGCCTTGCTCTCTGAGGCAGGGCATAACTTTACTGACCTGATCGCCCTGTTGCTTTCCTGGGTCGCGGTATTTATCCAGACTCGGCCTCCCAGCGCCACCAAGACCTTTGGCTATCATCGCGCGGGAGTTCTGGCGGCCTTCGTCAACGCGCTTACCCTGGTGGCGATCGCGTTTTATATTTTCTATGAAGCGTTTATGCGGATACACACCCCGGTCTTGGTCCTACCCAAGATCATGATCTGGGTAGCCGTGGTTGGCGTGGTCATGAACGGAACGATTTCCTGGGTACTGTTCAAAGCCGCTCGTGACGTGAACATTCGCAGCGCCTTTATCCACCAGATGGGCGACACGCTCTCCACCGCAGCAGTAATCGTGGGTGGCTGGGTGATTCTTTTAACCGGACGTACCTGGATTGATCCGGCGCTTTCCATCGGCATCGGCTGCCTGATTCTGTGGTCGTCGTTTGGCATTATTCGCGAGACGCTGAACATTCTTCTGGAAGGAGCGCCGCAAGGCCTTTCTGTTGAGCATGTAAGCACCGTGCTGAGCAAAGTTGATGGCGTTAGGGATGTTCACGATGTCCATGTTTGGAGCCTGGGGTCCGATACCCACGCGCTCTCTTGCCATATACGGATCGATGATATTACCGTCTCTGAAAGCCAGACCATCCTGCGCCGGGTAAAGCAAGTGCTGGCCAATACCTACCACATTGACCACACCACAATTCAGTTGGAAAACGTGGATTGTGAGATCGCTCACGGCTGCGTGATCCCTTTTGGCCACGTAGGGGAACGGCAAGCAGTAAAAACCAGACGTTAAAACTTTTTAAGCTTCGCGCCGTTTCGGGCTGATTTGCTGCCGGGTAAAAATCTCTCTTACCGTCTCAAGCGTATCAATCTCATCTACAGACTTATCAGTGCGGATGCGCAGGATGCGCGGAAAACGCAGAGCGTAGCCGCTTTCATGACGGTTGGAGCGCATCATGTTGTTGAACGCCACCTCCAGCACGATCTTTGGTTCAACGGCGCGGCGAAAGCCCTGGTCTTGAATCGTGTGCTCCAGAAACCACTGCGTCATTTCTGCGATCTCAGCATCTGTGAGGCCGGAATAAGCCTTGCCCACGTTCAAAAGCTTCTCACCATCGCGAACGGCAAAAGTGTAGTCGCTTAAAACCTTGTTGCGCTTGCCATGG
>DASTCT010000090.1:0-5390 GCA_035710845.1 Candidatus Angelobacter sp. | reverse complement strand
GCGCGGTGCGCGTGGGCATGATCAATGACGAATACCTGGTTAACCCGACGTATGAGCAGATGCGCGAAAGCCTGATCAACATTATGGTGGTGGGCACGGAGCAAGGCATTGTGATGGTTGAGTCAGGGGCGAAGGAAGTTTCAGAAGAGCAGGTGCTGGGCGCGATTGAGTTTGCGCATGAGCAGATCAAGAAGATTTGCGCAGCCCTGGTTGAGCTGGCCAGCCGTGGCGGCAAGAAGAAGCTGGAAGTTAAAGCGCCCGAGTTTGACGAAACGTACTACAACCAACTGATGAAGAAGGTTGGCAAAGAGCTGACGGATGCGCTGGATACGAAGAAGCATCCGAAGCTTGAAAGCTATGATCTGGTGAAGCAGATCAAGAGCAAGCTGAAAGAAGAGCTGCCGGAGGACGATGACGAGGCAGCGGCAAAGCTTTCACACTATTACGAAGCACTGCGCGAGCGGATCTTCCGCGAGAAGGTAACGAAGGAGCGCGTGCGGCCAGATCATCGGGCGTTTGATGAGATACGGCCAATTTCCATTGAAGTTGGCGTGCTGCCGCGCACGCATGGCTCTGCGGTGTTCACGCGCGGTGAAACTCAGGCGCTGGTCACCACCACGCTAGGCACGCCGGACGACGCGCAGCGCATTGAGCGGTTTGAAGGCGAGACGAAAAAGCGCTTTATGCTGCACTACAACTTCCCACCGTTCTCAGTGGGCGAGACGGGCCGCATGACCGGCGTTGGCCGTCGTGAGGTTGGCCACGGAGCACTGGCAGAGCGCGCGATCTCCGCTGTGCTGCCGACCGAAGACAAATGGCCTTACACGATGCGCGTTGTCTCGGACATTCTGGAATCGAACGGATCATCGTCAATGGCTTCAGTTTGCGGAGCGTCGCTTTCACTGATGGATGCCGGTGTACCGCTTTCTTCAGCTGTAGCTGGAGTTGCGATGGGCCTGGTGAAAGAAGAGGACTCATACGCGATCCTTACAGACATCGCTGGAGCAGAAGACCATTACGGCGATATGGATTTTAAAGTCGCTGGAACGCGCAAAGGAATTACCGCGCTGCAGATGGACATTAAAGTCCAGAACCTCACGTCGAAGATCATGCATGAGGCGATGGAGCAGGCACGGCGCGGGCGCTTGTACATCCTGGACAAGATGGAAGAGACGATTACCGGCGGACGCGAAAATATCTCAAGCTTTGCGCCACGTATTTACACGCTGCAGATTCCGGTGGATAAGATTCGCGATCTGATTGGGCCGGGCGGAAAGATGATTCGCAGCATTATTGAAGAAACCGGCGTGAAGATTGACGTGGACGATACTGGCCGCGTTAATGTGGCGTCGAGCGATGGGCCGAGCGCGCAAAAGGCGATTCAGCGCATCAACGACATCACTGCGGTGCCGGAGGTCGGCAAGACGTACCTGGGCAAAGTGGTACGGCTGGCTGAGTTTGGAGCGTTCGTCGAGATCATTCCTGGGACTGACGGGCTGTTGCATATCAGCGAGATTGCAGAGCATCGCGTGAAAGAAGTGAAAGACGAACTGAAAGAAGGCGACCAGGTGCTGGTGAAGGTCCTGGGAATTGAAGGGAACAGAATTAAGCTGTCGCGGAAAGCGATTTTGCGCGAACAGCGCGCCAAGATGCAAGCATCACAACCCAAGGCTGAAGGCGAAGGTGCAGCAGCTGGCGAAGAAGGGCGCGAAGGCGGTGATGGTGCTGCTCCGCGCGGCGAAGGCGAGGAAACTATTACCTTTGAAGGTGGCGGCGATTTTAGCGATGAAGAGAGCGAGCCGAACTTCAACCGCGAAGATGCTAATCGAGAGACTGTTCATGCGGGACATGGGAGACCGGATCGTCCCAGAGGTGATCGTCCGCACGGCGGTGGCGGTGGAAGAGGCGGCCGAGGTGGGCATCGCAGAGGCGGCCGAGGAGGTCGTGGCGGGGGAGGAGATCGAGGCCCACGCGGCGGCGGTGGCGGAAATCGCTAGAGCAAATAAATTAGGAGCGGGCGTAACAGCCCGCTCTTTTTTCATCCGCAATATTTACTCTCTTCCTCACTACAAAAGATTAAGTCTTCCTTGCACCCAAGCACTCAGCCCTGTTTTGATACAGGTATAATCGTTCAACAAGCTCACCTTTTTGGAGATTCCATGTTCAGGCGCTTCCGCGTTCCCGCAGTATTGATCTTTTTGCTGGCTCTCTTGAGCGCGGCCCAGACCCAGGTTGCTGCTCAACCGCAGCCCAAACCGCGTCGTTTTCTGATGTGGAAAGCCACTTCGCCTACTGTGACTCTTTACCTGGTTGGCTCAATCCATGTTGGCGATAGCAGCATGTATCCTCTGCCGCAGGAAGTGGAATCAGCGTTTGCCGCCGCCAAAGTTTTGGCCGTGGAGATTAACATCAAGAACCCTGATGAGGCCAAGACCCTGCAGTTGGTGCAGAAATATGGCATGTATGGTCCTGATGATTCCTTGTCGAAGCATTTGACCAAGGAAACCTCTGCTGCGTTGGAAGCCTTTTGCACCAAGCATGGGCTGCCGCGTGCCGGTATTGAGCAGCTGAAACCTTGGGTGGTGGCTGTGACCATCGCCGCGTTTTCCTGGAAGGAAGCGGGTGAGGATCCCAGCCTTGGCATCGATATGCACTTTCTTAATGAGAGCAAGCCGCCTCAGCGCATCGATGAACTTGAATCCATGGAATCCCAGCTCTCGCTTTTTGCCGACGCCACTGAAGAAGAGCAGCTAGGTCTGCTGCAGACCACCCTCAAGCAGGGAGACAAGATCAAGGACATGATCAAGCGCGTCCATGCCGCATACATCTCTGGTGATCCCGACGCTCTGCAAAAGGTGATGGATGAAGAGTCTGACGCGGGGACCAAAAGCCTCACCAAAAAACTTCTCGATGATCGCAATGTAACCATGGCCGCCCGGCTGGATGAATACCTGAAAGGTACAGAACCGGCTTTCGTCGTGGTGGGGGCAGCTCACATCATCAGCGAAAAAGGCATCGCCAAACTGCTCCGCGACAAAGGATATAAAGTGGAGCAGGTCACGCTGGAAGCCAAATAGTCAAATGCTGACCGCGGCAACTCCCCACGAACGCTACTTCATTCCGACCTGCGGGATGTGGTGCTATGCGAGTGGTACTCAGTCAACTTTGTAACATTCGTAAAAAATATTTTTTGCCTTACTTCGCAGCACTAAAAAGTGGGATTCTTGCCCGGGACCGGGGAAATGGTTCATTCGCATAGGCACAATAGTAGGAGAAAAACTCCAACCCATCCTCTTGACATCACTCCGGTCATTACTCCATATTCTTTTCGGGTTTGCTTTTGATTAAGGAGCAAACCCTGTGAACAAACTCGAAGCCTTCCTGATCCGCATTGCCTGTTTGATTTCCCTTACCATGCTGCTGACATATTGGCTCTTGACGGAATACCACCATCTGTTCAAATGATGATTGCGGGTGATGTAGCTGGAGAAATGCTATGACCATTGGCACTGCGATTGTGATCGTTATGCTTTTGTATCTGCTGGATAAGCATGGACTGCTCAAACGGGCATCTGGGATTGTTGCGCTGTTGGCTATCGTGGGATTGGCGTGGATATTCGGGCAGCAGCAATACCGCAAGTGGCAGAATGCTCGCTATATGAGACACCATGCTGAGATGAAGGAAACTTTGATTCAAAAGTATCACAATGCGGTTCTGGCACCAGCAGTGCAGTGGGACGACCAACGAACAAAGTCGGTGCCACTCGATGAACTGGATAAGGAGAACCCAACCGTGAAAGCTCCGGTGGAAAATGTCCCTAAACTTGATCCGTCCGAGGTAGAGATTGAGAAAGTGGTGTATTTGGACGACATTTGCAAAGAGCCGCAGTGGAAAGAATTAGACGAATGGGAGCGTGGTGAGGTTGTCGAGACGGTCATGCCGAAGATGGACTACTTTGATCGTCTGCATTTCGTGGACAAATGCCGCTGATTCTATGTTGTTATGTGTGAACAAAAATATATGGTCCCCCGTTGAAGAAGTGAGGAGAAGTTATGAGCAAAGAGAAAGCGGTTCTTTACGTCACATTTAGAACAAAAGTCGGGCCTTCTCAGGGAAGATTTCAGGTTGGCAAGGATACCGCGAAAGTGCTCGGTCTCGGTAAACGCGATTATGTTGATCTTGTTATCAGAGACGCAAACACAGGAAAACTGCTTTACGCGGGGAAGAAACAGTTCAAATCCGACCATGAAGTTTACAACGGTGAACTGGCGAAGATGTTAAAACCCGAGCAGTTAATCATTGTAGAAGCGTCAAGTCCATAGAGTCGCGCCAAAATGCAGGGTCGACGCATCTAAATTCCCAAGATTTTGAGCAAGTAAGGATGATCCCAGCCTGCTTTGAGACGTTTGCCATGAATGCCGAGCTTGGAAGTTTTGTCCTGTCGGAGCAAGTTCAAAGCAATACGTTTGAGGAGAGAGAAATTCTGGGCCGCATGTTTTTGCCGTTTGCGATCCAGATCTTCGCCGAAACTGACATCCAGAGCCCAATGCAGTTTGTTTTCGATGCCCCAGTGCTGGCGTACCGCTCGGTTCAACTGGACGGCATCCGGAGGGAGACTGGTGATGTAATAACGGGTCTCCCGTTCCGTCATCCCGGTAGCTTTGTGATAGCGCTCCGCCTCAATCCGTACCAATCCGCGCAAGCCGGCCCATTCCCCCGCCTGTTCCAGCAAACTTAAATCTGCCAGCACCGCACAGGTGCGCCGTTCCACCCGTCCGTGACCACAATCGATTTGTTCGGCCACCGCGTCCGCCGACAACATCTGGAAGGAATCCCGGACTCCTTCCAGCAGATGGCCTTGATTTTCTTTTACTGCCAGAATGTAATCCGCCTGCTTGTCCAGGATCTGTTGCGCGATGTTTTTCTGACAGCCCATCGCGTCGATGGTCACCACCGTTCGGCTCAACTCCAGAGCCGCCAGTAGCTTGGGAATGGCGGTGATTTCATTGGACTTTTCTTCCACCTTGCGTTGTCCCAGCACCAGATTGTTGCTGTTGGCCCAGGCCGAAACCATATGGACCAGTGCTGGCTTACCTCGTTCTCGCGTACCACACATGGCTTTGCCGTCGATACTAACCACCTCGCCCGCCGTCAGCTTGGCGATCGAACTCACCCAGGCCACGAATCCCTTTTCCAGTTCCTCCGGATCCAAAGCCGCGATCACCCGATTGAAAGTATCGTGGGAAGGAATTCCCCCAGGTAGCTTCAAAAATGTCTTTAACCACTCCACCTTGGCCTGGCCATAGTCCTCAATCTCGTTCCAACTGTCGGCCCCGCTCAACACTGCCGCGATGGCGATCAACAGAATCTCTTCCAGCAGGTGTTCCCG
>DASTCT010000089.1:0-5225 GCA_035710845.1 Candidatus Angelobacter sp. | reverse complement strand
CCAGCAATTTGGCGGTCACATTGAATTGACCGCGCCCAAAAGCAAAACAGCCTGACAAGCCGGAGAATTGCCCATGCCACAAACGCCCTCTCTTGAACGTGAACTGCCTGCCCTGGAACGGACTCCTTCCGGAAATCCATCTCCCACCGGCCCCTGCGCGATGATAATTTTTGGCGGCACCGGCGATCTCACATCGCGCAAGCTCTTCCCTGCTCTTTACAACCTGGCCAAGAGCAAGCTGCTGTCAGATCAATTTGCCATCGTGGGTGTGGGCCGCAATGATTACACCACTGAGCAATACCGGCAGGTGATGGGGGAAAAGCTGCAAAGCTTCTCCACCAGCGGCGTTGATCCTCAGTTGCGTGATTGGATGCTCAAGCGCGTCTTCTACCTGGGCGGCGACTTCAAGGATCCCCAGCTTTATGCGCAGTTGAAGCAACTGCTGACTGAGATCGAGCAGAAATCGGTCACAGTTGAGGGCAACTATTTCTTTTATCTGGCCACCAGCCCCACCTTTTTTGGAGACATCGTTCAGCAACTGGGCGCTGCTGATCTGGCAAAAGAAAAAGATGGCCACTGGCGTCGCGTGGTTTTTGAAAAACCTTTCGGCAATGATTTGGCGTCGGCCAAGGAGCTGAATTGCCAGGTGAGCAAAGTACTCAATGAACGCCAGATTTTCCGCATCGATCATTATCTTGGCAAGGAGACGGTCCAGAACATCCTGGTTTTTCGTTTCAGCAACGGGATCTTTGAACCTATCTGGAACCGCCGCTACGTCGATCATGTTCAGATCATGGTCTCTGAGACAGTGGGTGTAGAAAAGCGCGGCGGTTATTTTGATGTGGCAGGTACGCTACGTGACATGGTGCCAAACCATCTCTTCCAGCTTGTCTCTCTCACCAGCATGGAAGCGCCTATTTCTTTCAGCTCTGCAGCCGTGCATGATGAGCAATCCAAAATCCTCCATGCCATCCAGCCTTTTAGCGCGGAAGATGTGCTGCATTGCGCCGTTCGCGGGCAGTATGGTCCCGGCAACATGCAGGGCGAGCGCGTGCCGGCCTATCGCCAGGAAGATGGCGTTCCACCCGATTCACGCACAGAAACTTTTGTCGCACTGAAGCTCATGATTGATAACTGGCGCTGGGCTGGTGTTCCCTTTTATCTGCGCACGGGCAAACGCCTGGCCAAGCGGCATACTGAGGTGGCAGTACAATTCAAGCGCGCACCGCTTGTGCTCTTCCGCGACACGCCTGTAAACAGCCTCGATGCCAATCAGTTGGTCATCCATATCGCCCCGGATGAGGGCATCTCTCTCCGCTTCGGCGCAAAAGTTCCTGGAGCCCAGATGCATGTTGGCGACGTCGAGATGAACTTCAATTACTCAGACTACTTTGGCACCGATCCCAACACAGGATATGAGGTCCTGCTTTATGACGGCATTATGGGCGATCAAACGCTGTACCAGCGCGCCGACATGGTGGAAGCGGGTTGGGCGGTGGTGGATCCTGTGCTCGACGTCTGGAAGGCCCTTCCGCCAAAGAATTTTCCCAATTATGCTGCCGGTTCGTGGGGACCAGCGGAGGCGTCGGAGTTGATCAACAGAGATGGACGCTCCTGGAGAAAAATTCCCGAATGATACTGGCCGGGGATATTGGTGGCACCCACACCAGACTGGGGCTGTTCAGTGAAGCCTCAGGCCGTCTTCATCTGGAAACAGAAAAAATCTATCCCAGCCGTGAACATGCCGGTCTGGCGGAAATCGTCACTGCTTTTCTTTCCAGCCAAAATACTACCGTGAGCCGCGCGGCTTTCGGGATCGCAGGACCAGTTATCAACGGGCATGTCTCCACGCCTAACCTGCCCTGGGTGATTGAAGAAACATCGCTCGCGCGTGAAGCTGGCATTGCGGATGTGGAATTGCTTAACGACCTTGAGGCTCATGCGTCCGGAGTCTATGATCTTCAGCCCACGGATTTTATAATCGTGAATGCTGGCGTTCCCGCTCAGGGGAATGCTGCGCTCATCGCAGCCGGCACTGGACTAGGTGAAGCTGGCCTCTTCTGGGATGGCTCCCGCCGCCGCCCCTTTCCCTGTGAAGGCGGCCATTGCGATTTTGCTCCGCGCAATGAACTTGAAATCGCAATGCTGGATTATCTGCTGAAGAAGTTTGGTCACGTCAGCTATGAGCGGATCTTGTCCGGAGCAGGTCTTAAAAACATCTATGATTTCCTGCGTGATTGCGGGCGAGAAGAAGAGCCATCGTGGCTGCGCGATGAACTGGCCCAGGCGGTCGATCCGGCCGCTGTGATTTCGCAGCATGGCATGAAGGCGACTGCGGCCATTTGTCAATGCGCTTTGGATGTTTTTATAAGCGTCTATGGCGCAGAAGCGGGCAACGTAGCTCTTAAGCTCATGGCTACCGGCGGCGTATTCATCAGCGGCGGCATTGCCGCCCGGATTACAGCCAAGTTTACAGAGCCGGCTTTTTTGCAGTCCTTTGTGCAGAAAGGGCGCTTGCAGCCTTTATTGGAGATGATTCCGGTGAAAGTGATTGTCAATGACCGGGTTGGATTGATGGGAGCTGCCCGGCGAGCCTTGGGCCAGCGCGAGAATTTAAACGCAAGCTAAACACTCCATAATTGTGAAGCAGAAAGCGCATTTTTTGACGCCCGAAATCAAAATCCTTCCTGATGCTGCGGCCCTGAACCGTGCCGTCGCGCAGGCATTTCAGACCACGGCTGAACAGGCAATTGCTCAGCGCGACCGCTTCTCCGTGGCGCTCTCAGGCGGTAATACGCCACGCAGTGTTTATTCACTGCTGGCGCAGCAATACAAGACCAGCTTGCCTTGGAACAAAATCTATATCTTTTTTGGCGATGAGCGTTGCGTTCCGCCCGATCATCCTGACAGCAACTATCGAATGGCAAATGAGGCCTTGCTTTCCCATGTGCCTATTCCATCTGAAAACGTGCACCGGATCCGCGCGGAGCTTGATCCTAAAGCGGCAGCAAAGGACTATGAAAGCCAGCTTCGCAGCTTTTTTCAATTAGCCAATAACTCCTGGCCGCGCTTTGATCTCATTATGCTTGGCCTGGGCCAAGACGGCCATACTGCCTCTCTCTTCCCCGGGAGTTCTGCGCTTGAGGAAAAGTCACGACTGGTGGCACCAACCTGGGTGGAAAAGAAGAAAACTTTTCGCATCACGCTGACATATCCGGTCGTGAACAATGCCGCTGAGGTCGAATTCCTTGTCTCCGGCTCCGGCAAGGCGCAAATTCTCAAGGATGTTCTTAACCCATCCGGCTCTGGCGCGTTCCCTGCTCAAGGGATTAATCCAGAACATGGCCGCTTGCTATGGCTGCTTGATCAGGCGGCCGCAAGCCTGCTCCCCCAAAATCCGGCTTGATTCGGGGACTTACAAAGGGCTCTCTTCTCAAGGCCCGCAACTCTCTGAAATAGAAGCACTAAGAGCTAAAGACCAGAGCCAAGGACTATTTGTTTGCTTTTTGTTCGTATAGTGAATAAAATACGAATCAGAGTTGGTTCGTCATGGACTTATTGTTCCCGCAGAACACATCTGCACCTGCTTTGGTTGGAATCGCGCGGCTTGCTTCAGAGGGAGAATCGCTCTCTGAAGGGCATAACGTGGATTACATCTCACTGGAGAACCGTAGCCTTCTCACGCGTTGCAACTCGCCACGCATGCCCTTTTACTGGATGATCAACCCTTATCGGGGCTGTGAGTTTGCCTGCAAATACTGTTACGCACGTTATACGCATGAGTTCATGGAGATGCGCGACGGCCTGGATTTTGAGCGCAAAATTTACGTGAAGCAGCACAGCGCCTGGCTACTGCGCCAGGAGCTAAAGCAGGTCCGTCCCGGACAAAGCATTTCTATCGGCAGTGCCACTGATCCCTATCAGCCTGCGGAGAGAAAATTTGGCGTCACTCACGCCATCATGGAAGAGTTTGCGCGACATCAGGGACTCTCCATTGGGCTGGTCACCAAATCGGATCTGATCTTGCGCGATCTTGATCTACTGCAGGCGATCTCGCTCAAAAATCGATTGAGCATTCACATCACTGTCACAACCATTAAGACGGATCTTGCGCGCATCCTTGAACCGCGTGCACCGCGCCCGGATCTACGGTTAAAAGCGGCCAAAGCGCTTGTTGCTGCGGGCATTCATACCACCATCAACTGCGCGCCTGTACTACCGGGAATCACAGACTCTGCAGAAGACCTGGAGAACCTTGTGCGAGCAGCGGCAGCAACGGGAGTTCGATCGGTTGCGGCAATTCCTTTATTCCTGAAGCCGTGTTCAGAAAAAGTCTTTATGCCGTTTCTTGAGAAAAATTTCCCGCAGCTTGTTGAACTGTATAAAGCCAGATTTAAAAATCGTGCGTTCCTGCCGGCGGAGTACGGCCGCAGAGTTTCTGCGCTGGTTAAAAAGTTCGCGCGAAAATACCGGCTTGGGGAATCACCAGAGAATTCCAACCACGTCCGCAAGAATAATGCTTCACGCCAGCTACAGCTTTTTGCCCGATGAACTTGTGATGCTCAACAATTTTTTCCACAGGCAGCTAATTTATTAAGTTAGAATGCAAGTCCAGCAACTCTGTAAATTATGGATAAATAAAGAACTAAGATGAAAGCAGTACTCCTGGAAAATTTTATATATTGTACACAAGTACAGGTATTGACCATGTACCATAGGACATGGTACTTTGTTCGTGAACAAAGGCACCGTGAAGCTGACTTTTACTCGCAAATTTTGCGCTCGGCAATTACGAAGACTGCAAGAAAATTCACGAAATTTTTAAAGATTTTTGTTCCATCTTTAGAAATTATGTGTACTATGGTACAACTTAATCACTGTACTAATGGGCACAGCAAATGCGGGCTTTAGTTCCGTGAGTGAATGTGCTGTTTTAGTTTTTTTTTAGAAAAAGAGTTCAGCTGTTTAAGTAGAAGTCAGATAGATTTCTGAACGACAACAATTGCTGCTCAATTTGCCCAGGTAGAAGTGATCAGCATCACTGGCATACAACAAAAAGAGCGGCAAAAGTGAAACGATCAGGCGTTTGATTTCACAAAGCATTGGAAGGAACCGAACTCCGGGATCAGCGACAGAGAGCTTGAAACCAGCCGGTTTTTTCGCGGGGAAAACAGCGGATGGGCTTTGCACGTCACCGATACAAAAAATATTGTGACGGCAATTCT
>DASTCT010000088.1:0-29324 GCA_035710845.1 Candidatus Angelobacter sp. | reverse complement strand
TGCTTTTGGTCGCTTTCGCATTGAAAGCACTGTGTAAAAGCTTCAGAGGACCGCATGAAATGAATCAACATAGTTAATGCGCGTCTTCTGATAATCAACGACTTATCCTTAAGTAAGTGGCATTAGGCGCCCTCGCCTGCGATCACTGATTCCCCGGCGCCGCTCCCGGACTAGTGGATCTAATTAAGAAAAGCGAAACCACTAACGAATTAACTTTGCCATATATTCGCTTATTTGTCAAGAAAAAAAGGTAGAAGGTGATGTCCAAGCTGCTTGTGTAAAAAACTTGAGGGGTGCGGTTTTTCCAGTCGAGCTGGAAGATTGCGCAAATAATCCAGTCCACGCTCTCCACATTGACAAAGCAGACTACGCCGCTGTTCGGGACAGTCTTGCTTTGCGTTGCAATCGTCGGGCTATCACGTCACCGCAATCCATGGTTTTGACGCTCTTCTCCACTTTAAGATAAAGGTTCCGGCCATCGTGATTTCTGACCTGAACATGCCGCAAATGTCGTGCTTTGAGTTTTCTCTCGGTAGTACAAAATTGTAGAGGAGAAACTCACAAAAGGCCGTAATCGTAGTAAGTAAGCTTTTAGGTCTCTTATTCTCTTGCGTGCTTAGGAATTGCGCCTATAGTGCAAAGATCACGGGCTCACTCGCCGAGAATGAAGCTAATTAGCCCTTCTGCTTGGCGGCCCTCATCACATGTCAGGCTGAGACCAGCCAGCAAGTAACCTCCTCCCGCTTGTGGTCACGCCATCATTCGAGATGCCGTAGCAAGACCCGCGGCCACCTACCCTAAAAACTAATTGAGGAGAAGTATCTATGAAACGCACTCGATTTGCCCCAAACGCCATTCTCGTCCTAATTTTCACTCTGTCTGTCGGCGCCACTACAGTTCAACTGTTTGGCCAAGCCGGGACATGGGTGGCTAAGGCGCCTATGCCAACGCCCCGACTTGCTGCAGCCGCCGCATCCGTGAACGGTATCGTTTACGTCATCGGAGGAGATGTAAGTTGGTTTGGCTGTGGGTTCACCGGTGTGAACGAGGCATATAACCCCGCGACGGATACATGGACGACGATGGCCCCGATGCCAACTGCGCGCGCGGCTTATGCTGCAGCAGTCGTTAATGGCATCATTTATATTGTGGGCGGGAGTGAAGGCTGTTTTCCGCCCAGCAGGGTGGTTGAAGCCTATGATCCTGCACCGACACATGGAGTACCAAGGCCCAATTTCCTGACACTGGTTCTGGGTTGGGAGTCACAGACTCCGCCGTCGGGGTGATCAACGGCATGTTGTACGTGGCGGGCGGCGGTAACGGGCTCTCTGAAATTTTCTCAAACCTTTATATATACGATCCCGTGAGCGACACTTGGTCGGCCAAAGCCTCCATGCCTGATATTCGCAACGGTGAATCGGGCGCAGCTACCAATGGTGCTTTCTACGTCGTAGGCGGGAATAACAATGCCACTCTAGCGACATCGACATTCGCTTACGATCCCATCTCTGATACGTGGTCCACACAAGCGCCACTCTCTGATCCACGAAACGGGTTGGCGGCTGCAGTAGTTGGCAACATTATCTATACCATGGGCGGTGTTGACGCTAGTGGCCCCGTACCTGTTGCCACTGTGGAATCCTATGATCCCGCAACGAATGCCTGGACCACCTTACCGTCCATGCCCACAGGGCTTTACGCGCCTGCGGCAGCAGAGGTCAACGGGACGGTTTACGTCATGGGCGGGTTGCTAAGCCAGTCCTCAGGCGCAATATCCGCGGCCAATGAAGCCTTTACACCAGTTTGCAATTACCAAATCGTTTCCACGGATAACGCAGGAAACTTCGGGTTCACGGCTCCGCTATTGAACCCTGGTTCTGGATCTCTGCCCAACATCAACTCGGCAAGCGTACACCAGACAATCCCTTTGCAGGTCACCGTGACCGACTGCCGCGGCAATCCCGCAACGAACTTGGAACTCGCCCCACAGGGGACTGTAGGTCTCACCGCTGCGAACAGTAATCTATGCGCAGTGGACAACCCTGATAATTCAATTAGTACTGCTTCGGCGGGAAACGCAGGCTGGCAGAATCTCGGGGGCGGTGTGTATCAGTACAACTGGAAACCGCTGCCGTCAACGGGCGCATGCCTGTCATTCTTACTGAATTTGGGGGATGGCCTCCAACACATCGCCTATTTCCAATTCAAGTGATACGGCGATGGGACAGCCGGGTGCCCCATCCTTTGCGCGTGCTTTTTTCGCAAAGGGTGGGCGCTTTCTCCTTCATGCGTAATTTCGGTCACGAGACACGTTATCAGGGCACGATTTCAGTCGTGCCGTAAAGACGTAAAAAGAATCTCTCCACTTCTGCCGAAGGCTTGCGCGTAACGTAGCGGAGCGCCGGAGTGGACGCTCTTCGTCGGATACCGTCAGAGCAGGAGGACTTTCAAAGAATCCATTCCTGCCCTGCCAGCCGATGCTCGTTGCAAACGATGATTCTTCCGGACTCATTTGCAACGCTGTAGAGTAGGATGACGGAGGCTGCTGCCCGGAAAGTGGTTATCCCTTGCGTTCCAGCTTGGGATGGCCGCCATGCACATTCACCCGGACCAGATGGGGAAGCTCCATGACGGACTTGGTCTCGAATTCCTTGGGAACTTCGAGATGATGATGTTTCTCCCCCGGAGCGGGCACATAAGACAGGGAGCCATGTTCACTTTTCAACTTTTCCGGATCAAAAAGAGTGGTGATGTTGCCCTGACCGTCATAACTGACTGCGAGTTTCATGGTATTCCTTTCTTGAGTCGTGCATTTCGACTAGTTGTTCGAAGCCTGAATGTTGTAGAAGGTTGAATTCGGCCCGTGGTTGGTGATGCTGAACCCAAACGAAAATGTGCCGTTGCTGTTGAGGTTGACGGATCCGGCCGCTTCTGACAAGGCCGCTCCCGTATTGAAAGGCTGCGGGTCAAAAATCGTGTTACCCTGCCAGCCGCCGCTGCCCCAGGTAAATACCCAACCCTGGGTCACACCGTTCCCAATGAAAATGCTGGAACCACCGCCTGGAATAAACGACATGCGAGTTTCTCCTTTTTCTTACAAATCTCCCCGGAAAGAGAGAATGCACAGCAAGTATTGCGGATTTGCCGCGCTATGGATGTAGTGTTGCCAGGCGTCATTTCGTTTCTTCAATTTTTTCAGATGGAATAAGGGGGACGATCCGCCGGGTACCCCACTCTTTGCGCAAAGGGTGAGCGCTCTCTCCTCCCGCGTAATTTTTCGGTTCATGGGACACGTATCAGGGCGCGACTTTAGTCGGGCGCAAAAGTAAAAGTTCTTCCTTGCGCTGCAGACCTAGACATTCCACGGAGAAGGTTTGGTATTACCTCGCTATAAAACCCAGCGCCAGAGGCGCGTCGAGACGTTAGCCCAGCGCGACCGGGTTCCCATCACGCGCGGGTTTCGCGTGATAGGTCGGCGAGCGCTGGGTTGCGGTGTTTTAGAATGCGAGCGCCGAACGGGGCCCCCGGCGTGCGCCGGGTTTGCGCACGTTGGGGCAGGGAGGTGCGACACCTTATCTCACACCTATTTTCAAAATGTAATGCACATTGTTTTCAGTACAAAAGAGAGGCGGAAAATCATTCCATCGCAAATGAAGGAACGCTTATGGGCGTACATCGCCGGAATTTGCAAGCACCAGAAAATTTTTGTCCATGCCATTGGCGGGATGGAAGACCATATTCATCTGTTGTTGCAATTTCCGCCCACCCTCATGATTGCCGATGCCATCAGGGACATTAAATCGATCTCGTCGGGGTGGATGTCCGACGAGATCGGTAGCTTTGGCTGGCAACAAGGCTATGGCGGGTTTGGAGTGAGCAAGTCGAACATTGCGGCAGTGGTGCGATATATCCGGAATCAGGAACAGCACCACAAAAAGATGACGTTTGAAGAGGAATTCATCGCGTTGCTGGAGAAGCACGGCATTGAATATGATCCGCGATACGTTTTCGGATGATGTGCCTCCACCCCATCGCGCGCAAACATCGGGAGGCGTGGGGCCCGGTGTCGCGCCTCCGGCGCTCTGGTCTTTTTTCAACCTTTACCCAGCGCTCACCCACCCCAGCACGCGAAACCCGCGCGTGCTGGGGAACCCGGTCGCGCTGGGCTAACGTCTCGTCGCGCCTCCCGGCGCTGAGTGCTGAAGCCAAGGTGATTGGTCCAGAGCGTAAAAAATTCTTCCATCACGATTTGCTGCCGCAACTCCGGCTTCTGCCGCCTTGCATCACGCAAGAGCTTCGCTTATATCAAGATGAGGTTGCAGACGATGTCGACGCCGCGATCATCGCGCGATCGCTCGCGACTCGAAAAAAATGAATTTGATAATTTGCATCTAAGGAAGGGAAATGGATCGCCCTCCTGAGTCAGTCGTCCACCGGCGCAGCAACCAATGGCTGATCTTGTTTGTAGTGCTGGCGAATGTGGTTGGCAACCTGGCTCTGGGTAAGGGGATGCGCGAGACCGGGCCGATTATTTCCGCATCGCCGCTGGATTACCTGCGCGCATTTGTTCATCCTGCGGCCGTGATCGGCGTTCTGGTGCTTGTAGCCTGGATGGTGGCCGACCTTGCCTTGCTCA
Organism: Candidatus Angelobacter sp.; assembly: GCA_035710845.1. Classification (GTDB taxonomy): domain Bacteria; phylum Acidobacteriota; class Terriglobia; order Terriglobales; family Acidobacteriaceae; genus Angelobacter. Next base: position 24,688 of record DASTCT010000088.1, on the reverse strand, counting down.
GCCGCGCCGATCTCAGCTTCGTCTTGCCTATTACTGCCACGGGCTACGTGCTTATCGCTGTTGCCGGATATTTTTTGCTTGGAGAAAAGATTTCCGCGGTCCGCTGGGCAGGCATCATCCTCATCAGCCTGGGAGCGGCCATTGCCGAGAAAACCCCCTCCCGCACTACCAGAGCGCCGGCGGAGGGGCAAACATGCATTCAGGAATAAAGTGGCTTCTCGTCGGAATTATCGTGGTGTGTACCACCGTAGGCGACGTCCTGAACACGGCGGGCATGAAGCGGCAAGGCGAGATTGAGAAATTCAGCCCGCGCGCGATATCGCGCATGATTCTCAGAATCTTTCATAATCCACGGGTCATGGGGGGCATACTCGCTTTGGCGATTTCTTTCTTCGCTCTGCTCTCACTGCTCACCATTGCCAACGTAAGCTTTGCCGTTCCGGCCACTGCGCTCACCTACGTACTGGAGACTTTCCTGGCCAAGCATGTGCTCCATGAAGAGGTCAATCGGCGGCGATGGCTGGCGGCGACCCTGGTTGCTTGTGGCGTGGCCCTTCTGCAGTGGTAGCTCACGATGATTCGCAGCCGCGGGACTGCCTGAAGCACCGCTGTGCAATCCAAGCACCACCAATCCTGCCAGCACCAGTCCAGTCGCGATTACCTTTCCCACCAAAGCGCGGCCAGTGAAGTTTTCGCGGAGCCATTGCGGCCGCCAGACGGTGATTGCATAGGCCCCGGCAAAAATGATGACGTAACGCAATCCGGTAATGGCATCCACCAGCGCGGGACTGCTCAGACTGATGGCATAAAACACCAGAAACGATCCCACGCCGGAGATAAAGCGGTTCACAAAATACCAAAAGCGGCTTTTAGGCTCGGCTTGTTCAGACTGTTCGAATATTTCCCGTCGCCATGCAGGGCGAATCAGAAGAGCGAGAGAACCCATGAATTGACCGAAACAGAAGATCACATACGCGGTCACGAAATTCGATTCTTTGAACGCCAGCTTTTGCAGTACATTGACCAACCCAAAGCTGCCGGAAGCCATAAGTACGCTGGGCAGGACTTTATGCAGGTCCAGCGGCTCAGAGAAGAACATCATGAATCCGCCGGCCACCAGGAGCGCGAATCCCAGGACCGTGCCGCTTCCGTTCAAAGGATGGTTGAGCAGCGCGACCGCAATCAACACGGTGGCCACAGGGCTGAATCCTCCCATAATGGCCAGCGTCTGCGATGCCTCGCCTCTTTTGAGCGCCATATAGTAAAAGCAGATCGCCACCTGATGCAGCAGGCCCGTCCCAAAAGCCAGGACCGCAGTTTGCCACTCAGGTATATGGAAGCCGAAAGGAATCAGGCACAGACTAAGACAGCTCAGCGATCCCAACCAGAAGACGTAAGAGAGAAGACTGCTAGTGTGCGGGCGACGCAGCAGCACCTTATCCCAAACCAGAGACGCACCAATCAGGCCGTGAGCAATCACAGCTATGATGATGCCGTTATGGATAAACCCCAGTCCCATGTCTCACGAACGCTTACGCTTAAGAACCATCGCAATCGGATGAAATAGAAACACAGGCAGATGTCCGGCGCCCGGATCGTGAAAGCGGAAGCAGCCGGAGAGGTTGTGCGCCACTGTATGATGGAAGCCTATTCAGCACCACTGTTCGAGGATTACATTCGATGATTGAGCATGAAGGCCACTCGCACGGGCATCACACCGGCATCCGCTGGATCGACCTGGTGCTTGCAGGCTCGGCTATTTTTATTTCCATCATTTCCCTGGTTATCTCCATCCGTCACGGACACACAATGGAGGCGCTTGTCGCCGCCAATGAGAAACAGGTTAAGGCCTCAACGCTGCCCATTTTGCGGTACGGCACGGGCAACATAACCGACAACCAGAAAATGATCCATTTTCAGTTGATGAATGGAGGGACTGGTCCCGCCATTATTGAATGGTTCCAACTGAAGTGGGATGGCCAGCCCACCACCAGCCCGCAGAATTTCATGGATCGCTGTTGTGGCAATGGAAAGCCGGTGAAACTCCGGTCATCATGGACCGATGTAGCCTCCGGCACAACTCTGCCTGCAAAAGACATTCGGAATGTTTTTGCCGTCCCCGCCAGCGGTGTTGATCCTGAGATCTATCAGTTCCTGGATAGCGAGGCACGATACAAGGTTCAAGCCGAGGCTTGTTACTGCTCGGTCCTCGATGAGTGCTGGCTTACTGACTTCAAGGAGCAACCGCGCGAAGTGAAGTCCTGCGAGCCTATCCCCGAGAATCAGCGCTGGTGAGTTGGGTTCAACAAAAAAGCGCGGCCCGCAGGCCGCGCCGAAGTTGATTTAAAAGATTTAGTGACGGTCGTAGTCGCCATGACCTTTGTCGTCATGGTCTTTGCCATTGCCGTTGTGATTGCTATTATTTCCGTGGTCGTTGCCATGGCCGTTGCCGTTTCCGTGATTGTCGCGCCCATGGTCATCGTTGTGGCTGACGTCCCGGCGATCGACGTGTCCCATGTCATTGTGCGCTTCGTGGACAGGATGGTCGTTGTGGTACGCGTCGTGATGATCGTCACGCCGCGCATCGTGATAGTTATCGCGGTGCGCGTCCCGGACTGCATCGCGATGCTCTTCCTGCCGTTCTCTCACGGCTTCGTGATGCTCTATCTGCCGGTCCCTTATCGCTTCATGATGTTCTTCTTGGCGTTCGTGGCCCCAGTGGTCGCGGTCGCGCTCCATGGCTTCATGGCGCTCGTTCCAGCCACGGTCGTGTACCACCACTCGCCGGATAGTGTAAGGATGAACATAGACTGTCCGGTTCACCCACGTGCGATGCCACGGCGCGTTGTTGATCACCACCACGCGCTCGTTCCATGAAATGCGGTTGTAACCCCAGCCCCAGGGCCGGTAAGCCGCTCCCACGGTCACGCCAAAACGGAAGCCGATGGCTGCTCCAATAAAGAAGCCAGGCCGCGGGCGCTCATAGACCACTACCGGATCATAGGTTGGAATCACAATGTAGTCCGGACGCGCAGGCAGAATCGTGATATACGGCCCGCCGGCTACAACAATCTGCGGCCCGCTGCGAAGATAGCCGTAGTCGCGAGCGCGCTGGCGCATTCTCTGCACCGCAAACATCACGTCCTGCTGATTGGCCAGGAATGCGTCGCCCAGATCGGTGGTCCAGCGCATATCAGACGCCATTGAGTCCAGAACGTTCGGGAAGGGAAGCAGCGCCTGCACGGATGGGTCCCAGGGCAGTTGGTCGTCCTGAATTCTCGCTGCCAGTTCGTCGCCGTGCATGTAGCGGTTCTGGTCGGCCCAGCGCGCGGCGTCGGGAACTTCGTCAGGGAACGTGGCTGCGGCCAGCACCTGTGCCAGCAGCGGATCAGGGTACAGCGCAACTCGTGCAACCAGATGGTCAAGCTGGTCTGGTGAATAATACGGCGCGTCCTGCGCTGCTGCCGGCGCTACCCACGCGCAGCACATCATTGCCAAAACCAGCGCGGCCATTAAAACTCTGCCTGCTCTCTGCGCACGATTCAAAATGTGTCTTTGCGGCATCACGAACTCTCCTTCTTGGTTGTGGATCAACCTTTCTTGATCGAAACGCTTTTCGCAAGTTTTTTCGCTGAAGCCCAATTCGGCTGGACCGCGCTCTTCAGCAAATACCCACGTTTGTGGGATCGCAACTTCTCTCCGCGCCTTTGATGGGGAATGTTGGCAGCGTTAGGCGATTCTAACCCTGCTTTGCCTGCAGAGTTGCCTACTGACGGGATAAGCCTTTGGTAACTCAGCCGCAACCCTGAGAAACAACGTGACTTATAAAGGGAAGCTTTGAACTCGAACTATTGCGCAACAAGGCGCACTTGCTCCCGCCAAAATTCGTACATAATTGGCCTAAAGTGCCGATTTCTAAAAGCAGAAATCATTTAAACAAATAGAAAATTTCTCTGCCGCTTGTGTCAAAATATTGCAGCCATTTTGCACAATAAGTTCATCCCCTTATGCCAGTCGTTCTCAAGATCGATCTGCACAGAAGAATTGTGTACTCAGCGTTCTATGGAAAGCTCACGGGCGCGGAACTCGCAGGCCATCGATCTGCCATTGCTTCTGATCCTGATTTCAATTCTGCATTCAATGAGATTGTAGATTTCAGCGCTGTCACAGAGGCAAGCCTGTCTGAGAAAACCCTGGCTGCCATGGCGGCAAACCCGAGCCTGTTCAAGGAGTCGGCTTTGCACATCATTGTTGCTCCGGACGAAAAGCTTTTTCAGATCGCCAACAGGTTCAAGGATTTTGCGCAATCCACGCGCGCTAACCTCTTTGTGGTGCGCAGCCGGGATGAGGCTTATAAATTGCTGCCGGCACGAACTGCCTAGCAGCCTGTGAGGATCAGCTTGGCGGGAATCAGCCTGCCGCTACCAGCGCCTTTGCAGCCATCGGACGCACCAACGCCAGCACTGTCACATCATTCCCGGCGGGCGCTTTGTGCATAAATTCCCGAACTTGATTCACAACGCTGGAGCAAATCTCTTTGGCCGTGTGCGTTCGGGCATGATGCAGGCTTTCTTTCACCTGTTTCAGGCCAAACTCTTGGCCTTTGCGCCTCGCTTCCACGGTACCACGTGAAACCACCAGCAGGGCAGAGCCTGGCGCCAGCGCCACAATGGATGCGTCCGGCGTGCAATGAGAAAACAATCCCAGCGGCAGGCCGGTGGCGTGCAGTTCAGTAATGCTGGTTTCATCCTGCAGCAGCGCTGGCGTGTGCCCGGCATTGAAGTAGCAAACTGTCCCCAGCCCTTCGTTGTAGCAGCCGGAAAAAACCGGGCAGGGACAGGTGCAGCCCGCAGCCTGCCGGATGCTGTGATTTAACTGCAGGCAAATCTCGATCATCGCGTCCGGCTCATTAATATCTTCACGCAATAGCAGCTCCGTTCCGGCTTTGCGCAGGGTGTTTTGCGCCGCTGCCACAATCCCGCGATTTGCATCCAGCCGTCCGGCAACGTCAAGCAAGGCAAAGAGCACGCGCGTGGGACTGACCCTGATAAAGTCGTAAAAATCTCCGCCTGTGCGGTGCCCATAATAGATAGCCGCTAATTGCGCTTCCTTTAGATCGGGCGCCTCTGCGTGTGCCGGAGTGGCGGCAGGGCGGGCATCCGTCCGGGCAAATGGAAAGAGGTTGCGCATAAGGATTAAGGGGCGAATTAAGCTACCATACAATTTGCAGGCACACCAAGCAATTATCGCGGCGATGTGCCGACCGCAGTCGCCGAACCGCAACGCCGTTGCTAATCGGTTCAAGCCTTTACAATGGCTTGCGTGAGCCTAAAGAACAAGACAGTCCTTATTACCGGCGGCGCTCGTCGACTGGGCAAAGCCATTGCGCTGGCCACAGCCCAGGCAGGCGCTAACGTTGCCCTTACTTACGCAACGTCTGCCAATGAAGCCAGGCAGACGCTCAAGGAAATTGAACGTTCCGGTGTCCAGGGCTTGTCTCTCAAATGCGATCTTCGCGATGAGCAGAGCATTCGGCAGATGGTTAACCAAGTGATCGAGCGTTTCCATACCCTGGATCTCCTGATTAACAATGCTGGAGTTTTTCAGACAGCAAAGCTGGAAGAGATCACAGCAGAGCAATGGGACCAGGTTTTTGCCGTCAATGTTCGTGCGCCTTTTTTGGTTTCAAAATACTGCATTCCTGCGCTGCGCAAAGAGCGTGGAAAGATCATCAATCTGGGATCTCTGGGCGCAGAGAAGCCCTGGACCACACATGCGCATTACTGCTCATCAAAAGCTGGGCTCCACATGCTGACCCAGGTGATGGCCAAAGGCTTGGCGCCTGAAATCGCCGTTAACTGCGTTGCTCCCGGCATGATTGATGCAGGCGGAGCAGAGCGATATCCCGAACTGCTGCAGCGCGTGGCGGAGCAGACTCCCATGAAGAAGGCTGGCACTCCGGAAGACGTGGTCAGCGCGGTCATGTACTTTGCTACCGCGCCCCACTTCATCACCGGACAGGTGCTCATGGTGGACGGTGGTCTGGGCTTGCGTTGAGGATTTACTGCAAAGTAGGCAAGGGACATGAAGAAGAACTGGTAGATCCTTGGATTGACCAGCTTCGAGCCGACTCAAGCAAGTCCTACCTTCACGACACTCCACCCCGAGCCGAGCCGTCGTTGCTCCTATCTCCAGCTGTGCTACTGGGCAAGGCGAGAGATCTGCTCCGCTGTTCTCAAGGACCAAAAAATTTAGCTTAGATATTAAAGCTTATCCCAAATTCAGCAGAACCGATCCGTAACCCATTGCTCGATCTCAGGATAGCGGATTGAAAGGGTAAGAGCTGGCGGAGAAAAGACCAATTGCTGACGCGCTCACCTCAGAAAAACCATCAAGATATGCCCAAAAGTCACTTGCTTTCTCCTTTCTTTCGCTATATGATGGTTTCCATGAAAAGTATCCGGGACATCCTTCAGGAAGTGCTGGAGGAATACACACAAATCCGGGCCAATGAATCAGACATCCTCAGGCTCTGCCAGGCGTCTACTGCTAAAAAAAGGCCGGGATCGGTTGAGCTGGAGAAGCAAGGACTGTTAATTGGCGAAGATCGCTAGCTCGTATGAAAGCACATCTAAGATTGGTAGAGGGACACATGACGGCTTTGAAAAAAAATCCTGCCAGCGTTCGACCCAATGGAATTGCTAGATTCACACCAGAATCACCAGCTTCCACGGGGTCAAGGTTCAATCTCGATAAGGTGAGAGCATTTGTCGCCGAACTGGAGGTGCCGTTCAGCCCTTCTGTGATCGAGTGGCGGGTAGTAAACGTGAGCGAAGACCGGAGCCGCGGGCAGGTCATTCCTTATGCTGATCAGCGGGCCTACACCGACCGCCTGAATGAGCTTTTTACGCCAGCGGGCTGGACGCGAAAATATACCGTCCACACCAGTGCCACCTTCGAGCGCAGCCGCGACAATAAAGTTGCTGCCAAGGTGTTTGTCACATGCGACTTGACAATCCATGGAATCGGTTCCCACTCCGCCACCGGAGAAGAGTGGACCGACAATGAAAATGCGGGCACCAGCGCGGAAGCGCAAGCTTTTAAGCGCGCCTGCTCCTGTTTCGGGCTGGGAAGGTATTTATATAACCTCAGCGGCGTATGGGTGGACCTGAACGAACATGGACATCCGGCGGAAACACCGCACCTTGGTGGCTGGGCCACGCCTGAAGGATGGCGAAAAGGCTTGCGGCCCTTGCCACACGGCGAGTCTGAAGCAGCGAAGCCGTCCGCCGTAGCCAGAAAAAAGAAGAATTCCAGACCCGAAGAACAGAGTATTTCGCCTGAAGACAGGCGGCTGATTCAGCAGATCGAGGCCATGGCAGAGCCGCTAGGCAAAGCCATGTACCGGGGATTGTTGAAGACTATAGCGCGCGTCTGGCGGCCCTCAGAGATACACGACCGTGCGGTATTGGAAAAAGTTTCCGCTGCAATGCAGTCGGCCGCTCAGGGACTTCGCCGGCTGGAAGCCGCGCAGGAGCGGATTGGCCCTGAAGCCACAAAGACCCTCATGAATTCATTGCATATCAGGTCTGTGGCCCAGGTGGACAACCTGGAAACGCTGCAGCACCTTGTGCAGGCGCTTGAAGAAAACGTAGACGAGGCAAGTGCCTGAGAACCGCCAGCACGCCTCAGATAAACGTGTTCATCGCGCAAGCGTGGACATAGAACCCAAAACTGTATCAAGGCTTTTGAATTTTCATCCGAACCTTCACTGAAGATGATCTTGCAGTTTTTCTTTATGTCCTTTCAGAAAGCAGTGGGAAGTTGCATATATGAGCTGCGGGAACGCGCTGGATTCACAGTGCAGCAGCTCGCGGAAAGCTCCGGCATCTCCATCAGCCGCCTCATTGCCATTGAACGCGGCGAGATAGACATCAAGCTGGGGACGCTGCTGCTCCTCGCCCTGTCTCTGGACATCACGTTGCCGGAATTGCTCGGCTATATCGCGGGAAAGCTAGGCGGTCCAAAAGCGGCGACAAAAGGACGTCTCATTGTCTTTCCAAAATTGAGCAAGGCGCAAAGCAAACCGTAATCATCGCTGGCTCACAAACGCCTTCACCACAATTGCTCGCGGATCTTTACCCAGCGGAATCATCGTTTCCAGTGATGGCGCGTCTGGTTGCGGTTGCCCTTTATTATCCAGCAGGGAAAGCACGGTCAAGTCTCCGCTGCCGCTGTTCACCACCAGCAAAAGCAATTGGTTCGGCGACAACGCCATCTCCTCAGGATGGCTGCCTACGGGCACCGATTTTGTCCGCTTAGCGTTGTCAATGTTGTACACCGCTACGGAATCAGAGCCAAAGTTGGCAATATAGAGCAGGGAATTGTCTGGTGAAATCAGCAAGCGCACCGGATGATCGCCAATGGGAAATGTGCTGTTGACCTCATTGGAGCTGGCGATCATTTCTGATACCGAGCTGCCGTCATAGTTGGCAACAAACACCTCGCCGCCATCGGGTTTCACCGCCAGATGAATCGGCGTTTTGCCCACGTCAAGCAACGCCAGCAGCTTATCGGTCTTCAAATCCACAACGCCCACCTGCTTTGATTCGCTGCACGCCACAAACACCTTGCTTGAATCCGGCACAATCGCCACCTCTACCGGCTTGGCGCAAACTTTTACCTTGTCGTGCAGAGCTAATTGCGTGGCATCCACAATGGCGATTGAATCTTCATCGCGCAGCGCAACAATCACTAGTTTGCCATCAGGCGTGACCTGCGCCAAATTGCTGCCATTGCCAGTGGAAATATTTTTGAGCACGCGGCGCTGGTCCAGATCAATGACCGACAAATTCGCCGAACCAGAATTGGCCACGTACGCCCGCTTGCCATCGCGGGAAACGTCAACAAAATAAGGCGCGCGATGCACGCCAATCGTGGAGACAACAGTATTGGTCTCCGCGTCAATCACGCTGATGCTGTTTGACTCAGTGTTAGCAACGTAGATTTCATTTTTTCGGGGATTCACCGCTAGCCCGGTTGGGCTTTTGCCCACAGGAACCGTCTTCGTAATAGCCAGAGCGCGCAGGTCGATGACCGTTACCGTGTTGCTGCCGCCGTTGGAAACGTAAGCGTATTCACGATAGTTAGGATTAGGTTCAGGCGCTGCCTTGCAGCCTGTGAGATAGGCCAGCACCAGACAGAGCGCGGTAGTAAGGAGGCGCAAGTTACCTGCCGGCCTTTGCTGTGGCCGGGAATGTCTGGGACTCCTGTACATTGCGGTGCAATATAGCGGCAATTTGCCGTATCTCCTGCATCAGTTCATCAAATTGGTCGGGGAAAATAGATTGCATGCCGTCAGAAAGGGCATGGTCAGGATCATGGTGTACTTCCACCATTAATCCATCTGCACCCACCGCCACTGCCGCGCGCGAAAGCGGCCCGACTTTGTTGCGCTTGCCGGTGCCGTGGCTGGGATCGACCACAATAGGCAAATGGCTTAGCCGCTGTACCGCCGGAACGATGCTCAGGTCAAGCGTATTGCGCGTGTGGTCGGCAAAGGTGCGAACGCCGCGCTCGCACAAAATCACTTTGTAATTGCCTTCGCTCAGGATGTACTCTGCCGCCATCAGAAACTCTTCCAGCGTGGCTGCCATACCACGTTTCAGCATCACCGGCTTGCTCTGCCGTCCGGCTTTCTTCAACAGAGAAAAATTCTGCATGTTGCGCGCGCCAATCTGCACCACATCAGCGTATTCGGCCACCAACTCCAGTGACTCATCATCCAGCGCCTCTGTAATGATCCGCAATCCGTACCGCTCGCGGATTTCAGCCATGATCTTCAGGCCATCTTCACCCAGCCCTTGAAATGCATAAGGAGAAGTGCGCGGCTTGTAAGCTCCGCCACGGAAGAAGCGCGCACCAGCCCTTGCCACCCGCTCAGCAATCGTGAACGCCTGCTCGCGCGATTCAATGGAGCACGGTCCTGCTACTATCCCCAGGTCGCGCCCGCCAAAACTGCCATCACTGCCAGGAAATTGGATGACCGTATCTTCTTCCTTCACATCACGGCTCACCAACTTGTATGGCTTGCTAACCTGAATCAGTTCCTGCACGCCGGACATTTCTTCCAGCGCGCCTGGTTCCAAGGCCCCTTTGTTGCCGGTAATGCCGATAGCTGTGCGCTGCGCTCCGGATATGGGGTGAGCGCGATAGCCCAGCGACTCGATCTTTTCACAAACCGCCCGCACCTGTTCTTCAGTAGCATGCGCTTTCATTACCACCAACATTGGCCCTGGACCCTCCATCTTGAAGCTTCAGTGTACTGTGATTTTGCCGTCAGTAGCAACGGATACATTGATCTAGGCATGTTAAAATCAACTATTTAGCGCATGTTGCGAATAGAAACCTGAGCCTTACAGCGAGAAATCCGAAACGCAAATAGGCAAACGATAGTTGTTGATGGATGTGCAGCGCAGCCAATAACTTAGCTTCGAAAAAACAAGTGAATAGCCCGCGAAGCGGTCACAAGCGCCTAAGCATAAAGGATGTGCTGCTGTGGTCTGAAGGTGAGCCGCCCAAGCAGGGGCCAAGGCGGATAGGCATACACACCTCGACCGCAGGCGGCGTTCAGATGGCAGCAGAACGCGCCTACAGGCTGGGAGCAAATACGTTTCAGATTTTCTCCTCTAGTCCGCGACAGTGGCAGCCGTATTCGCTTACATCTTCGCAGTGTGACGCCTTGCGTGGACTGCGAGAGAAATACGGCATCGGTCCCATGGCTATTCACACCAGCTATCTGGTGAACCTGGCCAGCGCGACGCCGGAGTTTCATCGCAAGTCCGTGGTTGCTTTTCGTGGCGAGTTGCAGCGCGCTTCGGCGCTCTGCGCTGAGTTTTTGGTATTGCATCCCGGTTCGTTTCGCGGACGTAGCCGTGAAGAAGGTTTGGCTCTGGTGGCGCGCTCCATTGCGGAAGCGGCGGAAGGTCTGGAACTTGAGAAATCAAATCTCAAGGTCTTGATTGAAAACACCGCCGGAGCTGAGTTTTCGCTCGGCGGGTCGTTCGATCAGGTAGCGCAGTTGCTTGAATACCTGCGACCAGTTTGTCCGGTAGGAGCTTGCATTGATACATGCCATACCCACGTTTCCGGCTATGACATTGTGAGCGAAGCCGGCTGGCACGAGACCATGCAGAAGCTGGATGCAACGATTGGCCTGGCGAATGTGATTGTATGGCATTGTAACGACGCGAAAGATGCGCGCGGCTCGAAACGCGATCGCCACGAGCATATTGGGAAGGGAACGATGGGACTGGAGCCGTTTCGCCGGTTGTTGAATGATCCGCGAACCGCGCACGCATCGTTCATCGCAGAAACGCCGATTGAAGAGCCGGGCGACGATTTGCATAACATAGAAGTATTGAAGTCATTAGTAAAGGTGGAAACACCTTCAGCAGGGCGCAAGAGAGCATAGAAAAAATGTCGGAAACCATTAACATCGCCGCCAACCAACCGGAGCAACGCGAGCTTCGCTACGAGCCGCAGCGCATTGAAGAGAAGTGGCATGCCCGCTGGGAATCGGATCCCGCGCTTTACGCCGCCGATCCGCATGACAGCAAGAGCAAGAAATATTACGTCCTGGAGATGCTGCCGTATCCTTCCGGCGCTCTCCACATGGGACACGTGCGCAATTACTCCATTGGCGACGCGCTCGCGCGTTATATGTGGATGAACGGCTACAACGTGCTTCATCCCATGGGCTGGGACGCGTTTGGTCTTCCCGCCGAAAATGCCGCGATCAAGAACAATGTTCCACCCCGCGAGTGGACGCTCCGCAACATCACGCACATGAAAGCGCAGATGAAGCGCTTGGGTTTTGCCTATGACTGGTCACGCGAAGTAACTACTTGTCTTCCTGAGTATTACAAGTGGAACCAGTGGTTTTTCTTGAAGTTTTATGAGAAGGGCCTGGCCTATCGCCGCAACAGCAAGGTCAACTGGTGTCCAGAATGCGCCACAGTGCTTGCTAATGAGCAAGTAGTTGATGGCTGCTGCTGGCGACATGAAGAAACGCAGGTGGAACAACGCGAACTGGAACAGTGGTTTGTCCGCACCACAAAGTACTCAGAGGAATTGCTTGCCGGACTTGAAAAGCTTGAGGGCTGGCCGGAAAAAGTGCGCACCATGCAGCGCAACTGGATCGGCCGCAGTGAAGGTGCGCTGGTTGATTTCAAAATTGATGGGCCGGTAACCGGCTCCATCGACAAAATCACAGTCTTCACCACGCGCATTGACACTATTTATGGCGCAACTTCCATCCAGCTTGCGCCGGAGCATCCGCTTGTGGCGGATTTGATCGGCAACGATCCCGGTTTGCATGCCAAGGTTGAAGACCTTATGCACGAACAAGCGCGCGCCAAAGATGCAGGTGACATTGCTGCGGTGGAAAAGCACGGCGTCTTTAGCGGACGCTACGCCATTAATCCGTTCAACCAGGAAAAAGTTCCTATCTGGGTGGCGAATTACATTTTGATGGACTATGGCACCGGCGCAATCATGTCTGTCCCTGCGCACGATGAACGCGACCACGAGTTTGCCAAAAAATACGATTTGGAAATTCGTGTCGTGATTCTTCCACGCCGAACCACTGAGCCGCCCCCGCCAGGCAAGCCTGAACAGCCCGTGCTTCCGTACACGGCAAAAGACAGCTTGCTCATTAATTCCGGCGAGTTCAATGAGCTTTCCAACATGGAAGCTATTGAGAAGATGTCCGCCTATGCCGAGCAGCACGGCTTTGGCAAGCGAACGGTTACTTACCGGCTTAAAGACTGGGGCATTTCCCGCCAGCGTTACTGGGGAACGCCCATCCCGATGATTTATTGCCCGAAAGACGGCGTGGTGCCCGTGCCGGAAAAAGATCTGCCGGTCTTGTTGCCTGACAATGTTGACATCACCTTGCAGGGAGGATCGCCGCTTGCGCGCGTACCTGAGTTTGTGAATGCCACTTGCCCCAAGTGCGGCGGTGCGGCGCGACGTGAAACTGACACCATGGACACTTTTGTTGATTCGTCCTGGTATTTCTATCGCTACACCAACGCGCAGCTCAAAGACCGCGCGCTTGATACCGCGACCGTCGATTACTGGTTTCCAATTGATCAGTACATTGGCGGGGTGGAGCACGCGATTTTGCACCTCATCTACTCGCGCTTCTGGACCAAGTTCATGCGCGATCTTGGCATGGTCCACCACGATGAGCCTGCCACGCGCCTCTTCACCCAGGGCATGGTGATTAAGAACGGCGCAAAAATGTCCAAGAGCAAGGGCAATGTGGTTTCGCCTGACGATATGGTTGCTCAATTCGGCGCCGACTCTACGCGTGTGTACTCGCTCTTTGCCACCTCGCCAGATCGCGAGCTTGACTGGCAGGAAGCAGGCGTGGAAGGCGTGCATCGCTTCCTCAGCCGCACCTACCGCTTTGTGATGCGGAACGCGGCTTTAACACAGGGATCAGCGCATAGCGGAATAGGCTCCGGTTCAAGCGAACTTACGCCCAAAGCGCGCCAGATTCAGCGTAAGCTTCATCAGACCATCAAGCGTGTGACTGAGGACTTTCAGGGACGCTGGCACTTTAATACTTCAATCGCCGCGATCATGGAGTTCGTGAATGAACTCTATGGAGCAGAGCAGGAGCTTGCAAACAAAACATCAACCGATCTCCTGGTTGAAGTTTTGCACAATCTTGTTCTCTTGCTTGCGCCGTTTGCGCCTTTTCTTGCCCACGAGCTTTGGGAAGCCATCACGCCTGAGCAGATCGGCGAAACTCAGCTTTTGCGGCACAGTTGGCCAGATTTCAATCCAGCACTGACGAAAGAAGACGAAATCACCTACGCCGTGCAGATCAACGGCAAGCTCCGCAGTCACGTAATTTTGCCTGCGGACAGCCCGCAGGCCACCGTGCGCGAACGTGTGCTCGCCGAAGAAAAAGTCCAGGCAGCGATTACCGGCAAAGAGATTGTTAAGGTGATCGTGATCGCCGGAAAACTTGTGAATGTGGTGGTGAAATAGCTGATTGGCCACATGCTGATAGCCAAGAACTAGCTGCTTTAAAATGACCCAACCTCCCAATCCCATAGCACAGAGCCTCCGCGCCATGCGCCACGATCCCGCGGTATGGTTGCTTGAGATCGTCTGGCGATGGTCTTTTGCCGCTGTAGCGGTGCTGATCATCTTTCTGGCCGGGGCCATCCTTCTTGATCCCGTGCACATTGATTCGCTCTCCCGCGCTCTGCAGACCAAAGATCCTCGCATGATCGGCGCCACTCTGTTCTTTACGTGGCTGCTGCTTGGGGTAAAGGCGATCGTTGCCGTTATTGTCGTTCCTCTGGTCATCGTCATCGTCTGGACGTTCTTTGTTGCCGCCGTCCGCCGAATTACCGCCCGCAGGCTCCGTGCCGCAGCACCTCTAAACTTCGGCCCGATGCTTAAATTGCAATTTATCCGTGCCCTTGCCGCCTGGTTTGCATATCTGCTTGTGATCGGTTCCGTGGCTCTCGCAATCCATTTGGCCAGCAGTTCGCGATCTGATCCGGTGGTTTTTTATAGCGTTGGTATTCCAGCAATTGTGGTGGTCCTGCTGATTTGGCTTGCGCTGAATTGGTATCTCTCTATCGCAGCCATTTTCGGGGAAGGAGGCCAGCGTTTTGGCGCAGCGTTTCACCGCGCCAGGCAGGTGGTTCGCGCACAGCGTTCTGACTTTGCTGGAACAGGCTTTGTCTTTCTGTTTCTCCGGCTGGTCTTGTTAGGTATCGTGGTCGCCATTCTCGGCCTGACCTCTGAAATGCAGGCCACAGCGCCCCAGAGCTACGCCATGCTGGTGGTCGCGGTTGCCTTGGCATACTTTGCGATCTCAGACATCCTCTATGTTTGGCGAATGGCCTCTTATGTCGCCCTGGCCGCTGCGCTGGAAAACGACGTGATACTGCAACTGGAGCAATCTGCCCCGCCAGCTGCGACCGGCAATCCAGCGAACTAACGCTTTACACCGCGCCGCGAATCAGAGAAAATTGCTCGTGGAAGACCAATCTATTGTCATCCTCGACTTCGGTTCGCAATACACGCAGCTAATTGCGCGCCGCATCCGTGAACTGAAAGTCTTCTCCGTCGTTCTCCCCTGTAACGCCGCGCTGGATGAAATCAAAGGCTACCGGCCTGCAGGCATTATTCTGAGCGGTGGGCCTTCGTCCGTTTACGACTCTGACGCTCCGCCCGCCGATCAACGAGTCCTCGCGCTCGGCCTGCCTGTGCTTGGTATTTGCTACGGGCTGCACTATATCGTCCACAATTTGGGCGGCAAGGTGCGTCCCGGGCCCAAGCGTGAATACGGGCACGCGGAGATCAGCGTAAGCCACGGCAACTCGCGCCTGTTTCGGCAGTTGCCGCAATCTTTGAACGTATGGATGTCTCACGGCGACGAAGCTGAAAAACTCCCGTCCGGATTCAATACAGTTGCGCGCAGCAGCAACGCTCTGGCGGCGATTGAAGACGAATCGCGCCGGATATGGGCCGTGCAGTTTCACCCTGAGGTGCACCATACCAAGCGCGGTGTCGACCTGCTGCGCAACTTTGTTTATGACATTTGCGGAGCCAGCCCTTCCTGGACGCCGCAGCACTTCATTAATGAGACTATCCGCCAGGTGCGCGAGACCGTAGGCGAGCAGGGAAGAGCGATCTGCGCTCTCTCCGGTGGCGTAGACTCAGCTGTAGCGGCTACGCTGGTGGATCGCGCCATTGGTCGCCGCTTGATCTCGGTTTTTGTGAACAACGGCGTGCTACGCAAGAATGAATTTCAAAAGGTCCAGCAGAATCTGCGCGAGAAGCTGGGCCTGAACGTCATTGCCGCCGATGCCGGCCAGCGATTTCTCGCCAAATTAGCAGGCGTGACCGATCCGGAAAAGAAACGCAAGATCATTGGCAACGAGTTCATTGAAGTTTTTGACCAGGAAGCCCACCGACTTGAGCAACAGATGGGCAAAGTTGACTGGCTGGTGCAGGGAACACTCTATCCTGATGTGATTGAATCGCGTAGCGTGCGCGGCCCTTCACAGACCATCAAGACCCATCATAACGTGGGTGGCTTGCCGGAGAAGATGAAGCTCAAGCTCATTGAGCCCTTAAAGGACTTGTTTAAGGATGAAGTCCGCCGCATTGGTCGCGAGCTTGGTATGCCGGAAGAAATTTTGCAACGCCAACCCTTTCCCGGTCCTGGCTTGGCGGTGCGTATTCTTGGCGAAGTCACGCCGGAACGCATTGCTTTGCTGCAGGATGCTGACGACATTGTAGTGAATGAAATCCGCCGTGCTGGTTTGTATACGCAAATCTGGCAGTCGTTCGCAGTACTTCTGCCGGTGATGTCTGTGGGAGTCATGGGAGACCAGCGCACTTATGCTTATACCTGCGCCATCCGCGCCGTGCACTCTGAAGACGGCATGACGGCCGATTGGGTGCCGCTGCCTTATGAAGTCCTCAAGACCATTTCCAGCCGCATCGTGAATGAAGTGCGCGGCATCAATCGCGTGGTTTATGATGTGACCTCAAAGCCCCCGGGAACCATTGAATGGGAGTGATTTAAGCTTTGATACTTTTCGACTGAGGTTGATCAGAAATTTTTCTCGGTCGATTTCCGTGGCTTCACATTCTGGTTTAATCGGAAGAAATTGTCGGGATCATAGTGCGTCTTCACTGCCACCATGCGCTCCCAGCGTTCGTGATATGCCTCAGACACGCGATCCTGTTCATCGCCGCTCATAAAATTTACATAAACGCCAGGCTTCATTGCCGGCTGGAGTTTTTTGAAAAGCCCGCGGACCCACGCGATATTGCCAGCGTCGGCAGACGTCTCCTGCCAGTTTGCCAGCAGGTTCATGATGAAAGGCGCACTGCGGTCGCCGAATGCAGTTTCGTCTGCGCTGATCTCCCCAGCTGCGCCGCCCAGATAAGCAAACTCAATTTGCGTCTCGAGTGAGGGAATCGTCGCCACGACTTCAACCAGTCGGTCAATTGTGGTGTCGCCAAGGTAAGTGAAGTAGCCGGATTTGGTGTAATAGCGCCGACCATGAGGAAAGTCGGAGTCAGCCATGGTTTGCAGGTTCAGAAAGGAAATAGTCTTGCAACTTACAGAGTCCTTGTGGCACAGAGAAAGCGCTTGTTGCAAATAAGGCCGGCCAACTTCGGGATCGCCGGTCCAGACCAGGGAATTGCCCACCACAGGACGCCCGCGCAGCTCTGCAGGTACGTTTTCTGTCTGAGGAGCCAGCCTCAGATCAATGTTCCACTTGAGATCGAGCGGAGCTTCAGACATGAAGTCTCGCCAGAACTCGAGAAGCCGGCGAATATTGCTGTCAGGGCACAATCCTTGGGCGAGCACAACGGATGTAAGCGGATGAAGTTTTACTTCAAATTCAGTTACCACGCCAAAGTTGCCACCGCCTCCGCGTAACGCCCAAAATAAATCTGCGTTTTCTCTGGCATTTGCATGTATGACTGAACCATCCGCGGTCACAAGCGTGAATCCTTCCACGTTGTCGCATGAGAGTCCAAAGCGACGCGTGAGCCATCCGGTTCCACCGCCCAGAACTAATCCGCCTGCGCCGGTGTGCGAGACCACGCCGGAAGGGAAGACCAGCCCTGCTTTTTGGGTTGCCATGTCGACTGATCCCAGCAGGCAGCCTCCGGCAAATCGCGCACGACGCTTTTCAGGATTGACCGTGACCTGCCGCATTCGCGAGAGGTCAATCACCATTCCGCCATCGCATGAGCTAAAACCGGCAAGGCTATGCCCGCCACATCGAACAGCGGTAAGAATTCCCGCATCAGTAGCCGCCCGGATCGCACTTTGCACATCGCTGACATCCGCGCAGCGCGCAATGAGCGCCGGCTTGCGATCAAACATGCCATTCCAGATGCCGCGCGCGCATTCGTAGTCTGGACCGCCGGGACGCAGAAGGTCGCCTTTGAATTTTTGGCGGAGCGAAGAGTAGAGGTCTGCGGAGGCTTCAATCATCTCGTACTCCGCTTGCTCAACCAGGTGCGCAGGTATAAAAGCGAGATGATTGCCAGGAAACCCAGAAATTCCGGCACTGACCATTGCATCCCGTCAACAAAAAAAGTTGTAGCGGCAATGGCGATGAGCAACAAAATTCCAAGGAGCGTAAAGAATGGGTGGGCGCGCAGACGCATTGGCAAATTTGCTATCCGCTCACGGCTGAGGGTTTTGCGAAAACGCAGATGGGTATTGAGAATCACCAGCCAGACAAAAAGCATTCCCGCCACAGCGACACCATAAAGAATGAGGAACGCGTTTTTAGGCGCTTTGAGCGCAAGCACGATAGCAATGATGATCCCTGCTGTTGAGGCTGCCAGCGCAGGGTGCGGCACGCCGTTGCTGCTTACCTTGCCCATCCATGCGGGGCCATAGCCTCCGCGGCCCAGAGAGTAGAGCATTCGCGTAGAGAGATAGAGATTGGTGTTCACGCTGGAAAGCGCTGCTGTGAGCACCACAAAGTTCATGATCGCGGCAGCAAAGGGAACGTGCGCCGCGGAGAACGCGGTTACAAAGGGACTACCGGAAAGCGTGGACGAACCGCTGGCCTGGTTCCAGGGAACCATGGTTACCATGATGGCGATGGCAAGCACATAGAAAAAAATAAGCCGGTAAACAATGTTGCGCATAGCGCGCGGAATGGTAACTTCAGGGCGCTCGGCTTCACCGGCCGTGACGGCGATAATTTCCACGCCCATGTAGCTGGTGACCGTGATGGTGAGCGAAAGCCAGACGCCTTTCCATCCAGAAGGCAGAAAGCCGCCGTGCTGCGTCAGATTGGTGAGGCCAATTGCGTGCCGCGACCCAACGCCGAAGATCAGCGCAACGCCAACAATGATGAAGGCCAGAATTGCCGCTACCTTGATCATGGCAAACCAGTATTCAAATTCGCCGAGTCTGTTGACCTGCATGGAATTGAGCGCGACCAGTGCGGCAGAGACCAGCACCACCCAAATCCATTGCGGAACATTCGGGAACCAATACGAGATATAAATTCCCGCAGCCGTAACCTCGGCGCCGATGGCGATGATTTGCGCAGCGCCGTACGTAGCGCGAACGGAAAAGCCGGCCCAGGGATTGAGATACTTCTCCGCGTAAACACCAAACGCTCCGGCCACAGGATGGACCACCGCCATCTCCGTAAGCACGTAAGACATGATGAGAGCGATGGCAGCGCCCAGAAGATAAGAAAGAATTACGCCGGGGCCGGCCAGGCGAATAGTCACGCTGCTTCCCAGAAACAGGCCGACGCCAATCGCGCCGCCAATGGCCATCATGGTGAGCTGCCGCTGGCCGAGGCGGCGATGCAGACCATCCGCCGCTACTGAAGGTTCTGCTGAAAGCACGGTCGCGGAACGCTCCTGATCAGCCATGGCGACCAACACCGGCAGGTTCAAGAACCAGCAGGTCAATGTTTTTCTTGAGAACTTCCACAACTGCGTTTACATCGCCCATTGTGTTGTACACATGGAATGCAAGACGCAAGCCGTCATGGCGATTGGAAGCAACAATGTCATTTTCTGCGAGCTTCTGCACCAGCAAATTGGAATCTTTGGACTGCAGCACTACCAGGGGGCCAGCGCTCTCAGCAGGCGTTTTGCTGCGAATGCCAAGATCAAGCGCCTGACTCAAGAGCGATTGCGCCAGCTTCCTGATGTGCGCGGCCACGTTTTCCATGCCGATTTGCTGTAGTAGCTGGAAGCCGGGGACCGCAGCATAGACGTTCGGCACGGAAGGAGAGCCGGACTCAAACCGCCGCGCGGTGGGAGAAAGATCGATATGCTGTGGATCAAAGGCGAACGGATTTGCTTGCGCAAACCATCCTGTTACCGTGGGCATGAGCGACGCAATCAGCTCTTTGCGCGCATACATAAAAGCCAGACCGGGCGGCCCAAGCAGATATTTCAAAGTCCCGGTGATATAGAAGTCCAGGTCCATTGCTTTCACGTCGATTGGGCGACTTCCGGAGTCCTGGTAATCATCCAGCATCACCAGAGCGCCGTTGCGGTGGGCAATTTGCGTGACAGCGCTTACATGAGAGCGAAATCCGTTTTTAAAGCAAACGTGAGTCAACGGCACAATGCAGGTATTGCGATCAACCAACTTTTCATAGTGCGCTGCGGGAATGGTATTGTCTTGCGCAGGCACAAATTGGACATCGGCACCGCGTGAACGCTGCGCCAGCCAGACGTGGCCCATAGTGGGAAACTCAAACTCACCCAGCACAACTTTTTTGCGATCCTTAAAATTCAGCGCGCTGGCAACACTATTGATGCCCGCCGAGGCGCTAGTGATAATGGCAACTTCATCAGGACTAGCATTGATGAATTGGGCAAAGGCAGTTCGCGCGGCTTCATATTGCTCCACCCAAAGCTCCCACGGCGAACCTTGCTCATGCCAGCTAGCGATGTAAGCCTCAAGGCCAGCCTGGACAGAGTCTGACAGCGCTCCCTGAGAGCAACTGTTGAGATAGATCTTGCGCTGGAAGATGGGAAAGCGGGAGCGTATCTCCTGAATTTGCTTTTCGGTCAGCATGGGTTCCTTGTTGAATCAGTCTCTTGTTATTTCAGCCAGAGCACTGCCAAACCGGCGTACTTCATCCAACGTGTTGTAATGCACCAGTGATGCTCTGACTGCGCCGCTTTCTTTGGTCAGACCTAAGCGCTTCATCAATCGTGGCGAATACATGTGACCATCGCGCACGCCAATGTTCCGCTTGGCCAACTCTTCCGTGACTTTAGCCGGTGCTACGCCCGGAAGATTAAAGCACAGTGTTGGCGCACGGGACGAAAGCTTGTCTTTGGCCGTGATGCCATAAATGGTTGCGTTCACGTTAGAGAGAGTATCCAGCATTGCGGATGAAAGTTTGGCTTCATAACTCTTGATAGCCTCTGTGGCCGCCACCAGCGCAGCCCGGCGAGACGATGCGGACGGATTCATGCGTCGACCAATATCTTCCAAGTAGCGCACAGCTGCATCCATGCCGGCGACGTTTTCATAAATATAAGTCCCCACTTCCAGCTTGGCCGGGGTGGTGTCCGGTACGAAATCCTCTCGGAAGGTAGGCAGCGCATCCAGTGTCTCGCGGCGGCCCCAGAGAAACCCCATGTGCGGCGAGAAGATTTTATAGCCGGAGCAAACCAGGTAATCGCAGTCGAATGCCTGAACATCAATCGGTCCGTGCGGGCCATAATGCACGGCGTCAACAAACACTTCAGCTCCGGCAGCATGTGCGCGCCTGGAAACCTCAGCGATATCCAAAATGGAGCCGATCGCGTTTGAAGCCAGCGTGCAAGCCACAATGCGAGTTCGTGGAGTAAGCAGGCTCTCCAAATCTTCTGGATGCAGGCGACCATCATCTCTAAAATGCCACCACACAATCTTTGCGCCTTCACGCTCCAGCGCCAGCCAAACTGCGATGTTGGATTCATGATCAAGATCAGTCACGATGATTTCGCGGCGGTCTTGGAACGATTGGCCAATCGCAATGCTGATGAGCCGCATGAAAGAAGTGGCGTTCATGCCGAAAGAAATTTCATCGGGATGGCGCGCATTGACCAGCAGGGCAACGCTGGCCCGGGCCTGGGCGATGGCGGTATCCACCTCCTGCGAATGCTTGTATCGCCCACCGCGTTGCACATTGCGATGAAGAAGATGGTTGGCGACGGCATTCAGTACGGTCTGCGGTGACTGCGCACCGGCCGCGTTGTCAAAGAAGATAAAGTCATCCTGCAGCGCGGGAAAGGCCGCGCGAAGCTGCTCTACGGGGAATTCTGCCATGCACAAAATAATATCCCACTGCGAGCGCCTTGATGAATTTAAAGAACCGCTCTGGTATTCGCCCTTGAGCGGTGAACATTGTTACCTGATTGTAAGTTTGTCCACGATCTTCCGGTTGCCCGCATAGGCCCGCGCCAGTTGCATGGCCATCTCATGCTGCATTGAGCTTGTGACTGTACCGTTGAGAGTAACGCTTTGATCATCGGCGGCTACCTTGATGTCAGATCCGGCATAAGCTGCGTTCTTACTGTCTAATCCATTTTGCAGCTTTTCCTGAACGTCCTTGGTGGACTTTTGGTCATGGTGCTCCTTGGTGTTAGGCGCATTCGTATCGGCGACTGGGGGAGTTGATGATCGCTGTGGGAATTGCGGGACAGGCTGACTCCAGAGAGCAAGGGATGCGGTGGCGGTCAGCAGAGCCAAGACCATTGAAGCTCTCAGTCCGGTAGCAAAGCGGCCAATCAAGCGCGAAACCAAAGCAATCATAGAACCTCCTTTGCAGATTGGATGCTGCGAGTGACAGTTGTTGTTGGCGAAGGGATTTGTGAGGGTGGAACGGATCTCTCAAACCAAGTTCTGCTGAGGTTTGCAGCCATGAGTTACGCATTAATTGTGGGAGCAGGAAGCTGAATATCAGGGAGAGGTTAAACTGTTCAAGTTTTAGACGAGGATGTCAAAAAAATGAACAGTTGCTTCTATCGCTCTCGATAGCGGCGTACATCGTAGTACCGATTGTCTTTATTACCGGTTGGATTCGCTGGTGGCGCAGACCACAGGGTGATACAGCACTTGGAATTTCATTCATTGGGTTTATGCTCGGCTCTGCTTCAGCATTGCTTGCAGCATCCTGGTTGCATTTCTAGGCGGAGGGTTTCGGCACTATGATCCCGTGTTGCTGCAGATATATAGGATTGGAATCCTGCTTTCATTGGGTGGTTTAGTGTGTGCTGCTATTGGCGCTTTCAGACGAAGCACATTGCGCTGGCATGCTCCCGTCTTGTCGCTTGGCATGCTGGTGCTCTGGTTTTTGTGGGCCTCAAGCGAATAGCGGAGCATCGGGTTCGAGAGACACAACGTTGGTCATTGTGTGACGTGATACATTGAACCACTATGGATTCTGATCTCAAGAAGCGGTTGAGCATCACGTTGATTGCTTTTGTGGTGGCTGGAGCCATTGAAGGAGGCTATCTGTGGTACAGCCGCCGCGATACGAGCACGCCGGCGAAAAAAGTCGAACCAACCTATTCGACCAACCAGGACGACTACGTCACGCCACACAAGATTTTTCCTTACAACGTGGAGTCCGCAAAGAAAGAGTTGATGGACAAGCCGGTGTGGGTGAAGAGCGGGAACCAGGTCCCTTACTATCGCTATGACAAGAGCACGAAGAGCGTAAATTTCAAACAGGTTGGGCTGCTGCCTCCGCTGGCCAAGTTGCAGGTCAAAGACGTTGTTCTTGCGCGCAAGCCGGTTGCGCTTAAACCGGGCGAAGTATCAGTGGTGCAAAAGCAGATTATGGCGGTGTTTGAAATGGTAGGTGAATCGGGACTGTATGCTGCCTCTATCGGAATGAACACCGGGGATGATTACACCTTTACGGTAAACGATCTGCTGTTCTTTGATGATCCACACGAACTCTACAAGCACTGGCCGCCGGAGATTTGGAGCGCCATCGACAAACATGAAGGTGCCATAGGGATGAGCGAACTGCAGGCCAGCTTTGCGTTCGGCGCCGCAGGCAGTTCAGATTCAGAGAAATACGGCGATCGCACCATTGAATTTGAAAATGGCGGCAAACCTGTGACGATGACCTTTGAGAAGAACAAAGCGGTAAAGGTCACGCCGGGCAAGATGCAGTAATTTCTTGCTGAGTAGAAGTTGCGGCTGCGATCTTAGCTGCCGGCTTTACGACCTTTCTTGATTGGGGCAGCCTCCTCATCCGGTGTGGCGGCTGTTCCGGTGGATGAGCGTATCGGCTTCTTGGCTTCAGCGATACTCATTTTCAGGGCTTCAAGAATATCGATCACCGGCGCTTTGTGTTTCGTCTCAGTGGTCGCAACAATTTCCTTGCCGGCGACTTTCGCATCAATCATCTTCATCAAGTTTTCGCGATAGTTATCTTTGTATTTTTCTGGCTCGAATGATGCCAGAAGAGATTCAATCAGCATCTTGGCCATCTTGAGCTCTTGGTCTTTCACAAGACTCGTGTCAGTGCGGAACTCTTCCACTTGGCGAATCTCGTCAGGGTAGTACATAGTGTGGAGGAGAATACCCTTCGGTCCGGGGCGCAGAATCACAATGTGCTCGCGGTTATGCATCGCGATCTTGGCGACGCCTACGCAGCCGCTCTGGCGCAACGCTTCAAAGAGCAGGGCATAAGGCTTCTCGCCGGCTTCGTCGGGCGCCATGTAATAGGAGCTTTCAAGGAAGACCGCGTCGACTTCAGCCGCCTTCACAAACTCCAAAACCTCCATTGTTTTCGCGGTTTTCGGGGCTACCTTCTTAATATCCTCATCGTCAATAACTACGTACTGGTCCTTGGAGTATTCGTAACCCTTGCAAACTTCACTCCGCGGGATAGGTTTATCCTCCGCCTGACAATACAGAACGTTCTTCACGCGCGAATTGTCGTGCTTGTGGAGCTGGTTGAAGCCTACGGTTTCACTGCGTGCTGCGCTGTACAATTTAACCGGGAGCGACAGCAAGCCGAAGGTAAGATGTCCCTTCCAGACGGTACTGGCCATTGAATTCTCCGAATACGGGCGTAGACCTGTATGAAAGCACAAATAACTGTGCATTACAATCTCTCGA
>DASTCT010000087.1:0-45571 GCA_035710845.1 Candidatus Angelobacter sp. | reverse complement strand
CTCCTCGAAGGGATACACTTGAGCAACCTTCCCATCGAGCGAGGTGATGTAAAATTGCGTGCCGTACTTCTCGTCGATCAGGCGCTTGAATTCCGCGGGGACCTTTAAACGTCCCTTCTCGTCGACGCGAGTTGGATGGTTTCCGCGAAACATTGTTCTTTTTTGCTGCTATCTTGGCTAAAACTGGTATTAAGGAGGCGAAAACGGTAATTTCTAGCTGCTTTTCTGGCTCGGTCACCGCAATTTTGGGGTTTTTCTGGTTCATCTGTCCTTCTGTCCACCTTGGACCACTTACCCCTTGATCGAACCTGTTACTTACCACTTTCAACCACTTTAGACCACATCCTACGCCTAAACGGTTGTGTGTCAAGGGTTATTTTTTAGGTTCTGAGGAAAAAAGTTTCTTGACCAGAGTTGAAGGGTAGTCGATCAGCCTCTTGTAGAGACACTCATCGCCGAACACTAAATGTAGTGTTTATAAATCCGGTTCTCCGGATTAAGGTGCACAGCTTTCTAAGCTATTCAGGTAAAGAGAAATTCTTTGGTCCGCAAATCGCGCACTGTATCGCGCAGCTTGGCCGCCTTTTCAAACTCAAAACGTTTGGCGGCTTCGCGCATGTCGCTTTCCAAATTCGCGATGTAAGTATCCAGCTCGTCCTGCGACTTGAAATCCGGTAGGCCGTCCGATCCCTGCGTTACATCCACGTAGTCGGCTTCGGCGATTCCCGCCAGTGACATTGTTAGCGGCCGGCTGATCGACTCCGGCGTGATGCCATGTTCCAGGTTATAAGCCTGCTGGATGGCGCGACGGCGGTCAGTCTCATCCATGGCGCGCTTCATGGAATCAGTCATGTTGTCGGCATAAAGAATGGCACGGCCGTTCAGGTTGCGAGCGCAGCGGCCGATGGTCTGGATCAGCGAGCCGCTGGAACGCAGGAAGCCTTCTTTGTCGGCATCGAGAATCGCGACCAGAGAAACCTCAGGCAAGTCAAGCCCTTCGCGCAGCAGGTTAATGCCGATCAGCACATCAAATTCTCCTTTGCGTAAGTCGCGGAGCAGCTTGATGCGCTCAAGCGTCTCAATCTCCGAGTGCATGTAGCGGCAACGCACGCCGACCTCGGCATAGTACTCTGCCAGGTCTTCTGCCATGCGCTTGGTCAGAGTTGTTACCAGTACGCGCTCACCGAGGCTCACTCGATCACGAATCTCATGCAGCAGATCGTCAATCTGTCCCTTCACCGGACGCACCTCAACCGGCGGATCGACCAATCCAGTGGGACGAATAATCTGCTCTACTACCACGCCCGCAGACTTCGTCAGCTCATACGGTCCTGGCGTGGCAGAAACATAGATGAGTTGGTTCGTTCGCTCTTCAAATTCTTCAAACTTCAGTGGTCGGTTATCCAGCGCAGAAGGCAGGCGGAAGCCATACTGCACCAGGTTCTCTTTGCGCGAACGATCGCCATGCCACATGCCATGCAGTTGCGGTACGGTCTGATGTGACTCGTCGATAAACATGATGAAATCACGCGGCACATAATCGAGCAGCGTTGGCGGCGGCTCACCCGGCTTGCGTCCACTGAAATGACGCGAGTAGTTTTCAATGCCGTGGCAATAGCCAACGGACTTAATCATCTCCAGGTCAAAGCGGGTGCGCTGGTGAACACGTTGCGACTCCACCAACCTGCCTTCTTTTTCCAACTCTTTTTCCCACCACGCCAACTCTTCCAGAATGGTGCCGATGGCCTGGTTGCGTGTGACATTCGACATCACGTAGTGGCTCTTGGGATAAATCGGCAGCCGCGTGTACTTCTGCTTGACCGTGCCAAAGAGCGGATCGATCTGCGAGAGCGAATCTACCTCGTCGCCAAACAGTTCGATGCGATAAGCATTGTCGTCGTAGGTGGGAAAGACTTCAATCACATCGCCGCGAACGCGAAACGTTCCGCGCTTGAACTCGGTATCATTGCGCTCGTAGAGAATTTCCACCAACTTGCTGAAAATGTCCTGACGGCGGATCTTCTGCCCTTTTTCCAGAAAGAGCAACATGCCGTAATAGGCTTCCGGCGATCCCAGACCATAAATGCAGCTTACCGAGGCAACAATGACGCAATCGCGCCGCTCAAAAAGTGAGCGTGTCGCTGAGAGCCGCAGCTTATCCAGCTCGTCGTTAATCGTGGCTTCTTTTTCTATGTAAACGTCGCCAGCGGGGATATAAGCCTCAGGCTGGTAGTAGTCGTAATAAGAGACGAAATATTCAACCGCATTGTTGGGGAAGAACTGCTTGAATTCGTGATAGAGCTGCGCCGCCAGCGTCTTGTTGTGCGCCAGCACCAGTGCCGGGCGATTGAGTTGCTCAATCACCTTGGCCATGGTGTAGGTCTTCCCTGACCCGGTCACGCCGAGCAATACCTGATGCTTCTCCCCGGCATAAATGCCACGGGTAAGCTCATCAATGGCGTTGGCCTGGTCGCCTTTGGGCTTGTAATCGGAAATAAGTCGAAAATCCATAACGGTCTTTATAAAACCAAATCTTCAGCACAGAGACGAGGGGGAAATCCCAAATCCGCGTCTCCTGGATGAATTTTTGTCATGCAGAATCTCTCTATCGTGACATGAAAGACCGTATAGGGGCAATCGGCAGCCGTCGATCTATTGGGATTCGATTCTTAAGTTATGGTAAATATGGGCTAACGCTTAAGGAAAACCATGAACATTGAAATCCGCGATGCAGCGCTAGAGGCCAGAATCCGTAAGCAATTGGAAGCGACCGGTTCCGGTAGCGTGGAAGAAGTGTTGCTCCGATTGCTCGAAACTCAAGAAGAGCAGGACCGCTGGCTTTTGGAAAACCGGCAGGCAATCAATGAAAAGATTCAGCGTGGTATTGATCAGCTTGACCGAGGCGAAGGGATAACTGAAAACCAACTCAGCGCTTATCTCAAGGACTTGAAAGCCAAGCCTGAATGAGCGTGCGTTACTTAGCGCTCATTCACCATGGCCAGAAGTTCACAACGAAGTTTTTCCCAAGGCACGGTTACCGCTTTTCCCGTTTTCAAACCCTCCATTCGACGCGCCACCTCCTGGTCCCATGCCTCTTGGACGAATTCATTCGTGCGGTCAAGGCTATCGAGCAGAGTATTCGCTAAT
Organism: Candidatus Angelobacter sp.; assembly: GCA_035710845.1. Taxonomy (GTDB): domain Bacteria; phylum Acidobacteriota; class Terriglobia; order Terriglobales; family Acidobacteriaceae; genus Angelobacter. The sequence continues at coordinate 42,424 of DASTCT010000087.1, read as the reverse complement.
GCAGCACGTTCCTCCGCAGAGAGGGCAAGCGCTCGTTTTAGAAGATCGGAAACCTCTGGATTCATGGCTTCACTTTACCTCGTGTCAGTCTGCCATGAATACGCTACTAAAATGCAAATTCCTTGGCTTCAAGCGCATAGCATAACCCGTTTAGAAACAAACTCAAGCCTGCTCTTGCATTTAAATTCCCATTCATCTTTATCTCCTTGACATAGAACGAATAAAAAGCGATAAACGAACCTGATTTAAGTAGCTTTTTATCTCATACCGCTGAGGCGGTTGAGCACTATGATCTTTGAAATCTGAAAAGGATCTTCGGAATCTGCAGAACTTTGGGTAGAGATTGGGTGCCCTTTCTGCCCCCAACGCGTCAGAATCGGGCGCGGCGGGAACCCACCCAGCGAGAACTTTGGGATGGGGAGTTTACGACCCTCTGCCTACGTTGGTGAGATTGGGTGACCCTGGGTGAAATTGGGTGTACATAGGGGGTAGGGGGAGGATCGGCGGCACAATTGATCATTGGGGAATCACGCGATTGAAAAACAAGCAGTTAAGCAGGAACAGCGAGAAAGATCAGGCTAAAAAGAGCCATAAAAAGCTGCTGAATTTCGCAAAATCAGCGTAGTTGCCCAAAGGTTAAGCAGAGGGTTGCAAGCTCGCCGAAATCATCCTGATTCAAAGCAATGCGTGAAGCGGCAAGGTGAGATTATGAGTTCTATTCCGCCTTAAACTCCAGCCGGCATTGCTCTCTTGGACCTAGAACTGTCGCCAGTTCGTGTGGCTTGTCAATCAATACATCTGGAGGCGCATCTTCCAGCGTGTGCGGCGCCAGGCCGTAGGTCACGCCGACGGAATAGATTCTGGCGTTGCGTGCCGTGAGCACGTCAACGTTGGAGTCACCAATAAGGATCGTCTCTTCCGGTTTGGCTCCGGACTCTTCCAGCAAGGCCTCCACACCGGCGGGATCGGGTTTTTTGGTATGAAAGCTGTTGCCGCCATAGACTTGGAAGAAATAGGTTCCCAGGCCAAGCGCTTCCACAATCGCCCGAGAAGGGCCAACCGGCTTGTTGCTGAGAACGGCCATTTTCAATGGCTGGCCGTTACGGCTGGCGCGGATCGTCTCCAGGGCCTCTTTAATCCCCTCGTAAACATAGGTGCTATCCAACTTGTGCTCGCGATACCACGTCATAAAGTAAAGCATTGCATCCTGGACAAAGCTTTCGTCATCCGGATCACCCAGGGAACGCCGCACGAGCATGGGAGCGCCATCACCTATATAGCTGGCAATTACCTGGTGAGGCAGGGGAGGCTTGCCATAGTGGTGGAGCATGGCATTGACAGAATTTGCCAAGTCTTCACGAGAATCGACCAGCGTTCCGTCCAGGTCAAAAATGAGCAGTTTGGCGGTATGGCTCGGAATGGGCCGATTTTTGCGAATCATTCATTTTCAGTATACCCGGTAAACACCTTACGATTTAAAATGGAAGGTACACCTGACCACCACCTGAGGAACCAGAGGAGCACTATGGCCGTAACCAAGATCGACTCTCCCAAAGGCGCGTCTGCAGTCGAAGAAATCACCACAAAGACAGAAAAGACTTACGAAGGCCTTACACGCCAGCAACTGGTGGAGATTTACCGCCTCATGTATCTTTCACGGCGGATCGACGACAGGGAAAAAGTGCTGAAGAACCAGCAGAAGACCTTCTTTCAGATATCCAGTGCGGGCCATGAAGCCTTGACGGTGGCAGCGGCTTTGAACCTGAGGCCCAGCTATGACTGGTTCTACCCTTATTATCGCGATCGCGCGCTGTGCCTGGCCCTGGGCATGACTCCGTATGAACAGTTTCTTGAAGGAGTGGGCGCTGCCGACGATCCAAATTCCGGCGGCCGCCAGATGCCTTCTCACTGGGGGCACAAAAAATTGAATATCGTCTCCCAGTCCTCTCCAACCGGCACGCAGTTTTTGCAGGCCGTGGGATGTGCTGAAGCAGGGCGCTATTTCAGCCAGAATCCTGAAGCGGCGGAAAAGCATGAGGACGATTACCGCCAGTTTAAAGATGTGGCTTTCCACGGCGATGAAGTGGTTTACTGCTCCGCCGGTGACGGCACCACCAGTGAAGGCGAGTTCTGGGAGGCCATGAACTCAGCCAGCAATCTGAAGCTGCCGGTGTTGTTCATGATTGAAGACAATGGATACGCTATCTCTGTGCCTGTGGAAGTACAGACCGCAGGCGGCAACGTTTCCAGGCTTGTCAGCAATTTTCCCAATCTTCTGGTGGAAGAATGTGACGGCACAGATGTAGTGGCTTCTTACGCTACATGCAAACGCGCGGTGGATTACATCCGCGCTGGAAATGGCCCGGCACTGATCCATGGCCACGTAATCCGGCCGTATTCTCATTCACTTTCTGACGATGAAAAACTGTATCGCCCCGAGACAGAGCGCGAAAAAGATGCCAAGCGCGATCCGGTGACGCGGTTGCAGATGTTTCTTGTGCGGGAGAACATCCTGAATGAGGCTGGTATTAACAAGCTGGAAAAGTCAGTGGATGAAGAAGTGGCTGCCGCAGCAGACCAGGCGTTGAAAGCAACGCTGCCTGCCACAGATTCCGTTTACACCAATGTTTATTCAGAAGATCTCGATCCGCGCACTTTGTCGAGCGCACCACAACCCCAGGGCGCTGACAAGACCATGGCAGACCTGATCAATGCCTGCCTGAAAGATGAGATGCGCCGCGACGATCGCATTGTGGTTTTTGGTGAAGACGTTGCCGATTGCAGCCGTGAAGAATATCTCAAACAAAAGCAGATCAAAGGTAAGGGCGGCGTCTTTAAGCTGACTGCCGGATTGCAACTGGAGTTCGGTAGTGACCGCGTCTTCAACTCTCCACTGGCAGAAGCCAATATTGTTGGACGCGCGGTTGGCATGGCGACGCGGGGGCTCAAACCGGTGGTCGAAATCCAATTCTTCGACTACATCTGGCCTGCGTATCACCAGATCAGGAGTGAATTGTCTATGATGCGCTGGCGCTCCGACGGAAACTTCTCCTGCCCGGCTGTTGTTCGCGTTGCCATTGGCGGATATCTTACCGGCGGCGCGGCCTATCACTCACAATCCGGTGAGAGCCTGTTCACGCATATTCCCGGCCTGCGCGTTTGCTTCCCTTCCAACGCACTCGACGCCAATGGACTGCTGCGCAGCGCAATTCGCTGTGATGATCCGGTCATGTTCCTGGAGCACAAGCGTCTCTATCGTGAAACATTCGGCCGCGCGCCATATCCCGGTCCCGACCACATGGTTCCCTTTGGCAAAGCAAGAACTGTAAAAGAAGGCAAAGACCTCACTGTGATCACCTATGGCGCCGTAGTCCCGCGCGCGCTGCAGGCGGCACAAAAGATTGAGCGCGAGCAGAATGTGAGCGTGGAACTGATCGACCTGCGAACGCTGAATCCTTACGACTGGGAGGCCATTGCTACTTCTGTCCGCAAGACCAGCCGCGTGATCGTTGCGCATGAGGATATGTTGAGCTGGGGCTACGGCGCGGAGATTGCTGCGCGCATTGCCGACGAGCTGTTTGAAGATCTTGATGCTCCCGTCAAGCGTGTGGCCGCGACGGATACGTTCGTGGCTTATCAGCCGATTTTGGAAGATGTGATCCTGCCGCAAGCGGATGATCTGTTCAAGGCAATGGAGAGTTTGGCGAAATTTTAATATTAGCGAATCTCAATGATCCGATCATCAGCTTTTAAACAGGATTCGATCATTGACCAGAATCGCTCGAAGCTTCAAGCAAAGCTGACGTTCTACAGTTGCCGAGGCGAACCCAAATAAGCTTGATCTTTGTTTCGGGTCGATTGGTGAGATAAAGAAAATCCTGATCTTTGCTGATGATCACGCGCTCATCACCTGTTGCGTACCGGCAAATGTCTGCATCACTTGCTTCGGCTAAACCGATCTCCAAAACGTGTTGGCAATCAAAGCCTCGCGTTCTAAGATACTGCGCCAAAGCCATAGGCAACTGATTATCAACCAAGAATTTCACGAAGTCTGAAGTACAACGTGATCAGTTTGATAAGCGGCGTAATCCAAAGCAGCAAGAATGTCTTCGCGTTCCAGAAATGGATAGTCACGGATGATCTCTTCGAAAGTAGCGCCTGCAGCCAGCAATTCCGGAACATCGGTGACACGCATGCGCTGGCCACGAATGCAGGGGCGGCCTCCACACTTGCCCGCTTCTACAGTGATTCGATTAAGGCGTTCAGGCTTCATGAAGCTCCGTATCGCTAAAGATACGCTGACTTTCTTCCAGGGACAAGTACTCAATATCTTGATTAATAAGTGACGGCGACCAGTAGAAAATGCCATGGATCGATGGGAATTTGGATAAAATTTTCAAGTATTCGACTCGCCCGAATTACTTTGCTGCTTCACCCGATCAAACACAAACCTGTCCAGCGCCAGCAGAAGCTCTTCGCGATTGGAATATGGTCCGGGCTGATAGCCTTTTGAACTGATGCCCTTCTGCGCCAAGTCAGACAATTCCCAATCCTGCTTGTTGGTGATATCCCAGAACTCTATCGCATCCTGCGGATTGAAGCTGGGCCTATTGATCTCATCAGGATGGAAATGCCATTCGCAGACGATCTCAGTGTGATCAACCGCGTGCGGCCACATGGTGAACGTAAGCATGTAATCAGGGTGCAGGTTGAGAAAGAAATTCGGGAGCAGGCAATAATAATAGACGTGCCTCTGATCATCGGCATTGAGTCCGGGTAGCGAGCAGCGCTGGGTGGTGCCATCCATGGTCAGGCTCTTTACGCCATCACGCAGATCCATGCGGCCACCAAGATAAGTCGGCTGTGGCGACTCATTGTCACCGCTCATGTAATGCGATTGCTTCTGCAGCAGCGGATGCACGATGGGACAATGCAGGCACTCAGAATAATTCTGAATGATCAGCTTCCAATTTGCTTTGAGCTGATACACACGGCGCTCCACCATCTGCAGCTCTTCCATACGCCACGGACGAAACTTCTGATCGAGCCCTGCAAGGTGCTGAGCAAACGGAATCGGATGGGCGGACAGATTAATAAAGATATGCCCGTCCCACTCCGCCGTTGCTACGGCATTCAGCGGATAATCCTCTTCGCAAAAGCCCTGGACTTTTTCCATGTGCGGGGCATTGGCCAGTGTACCGTCTAGCCTGTAAGTCCATGCATGGTATTGGCACTGAATTCGACCGGCAAACTTTCCTTGTTCGTCTTTGCACAGCAGCGTGCCACGATGCCGGCAAACATTGTGGAACGCACGAATGCTGCCTTGGTCATCGCGTGTGATAATCACGCCGGCATTGGCGATGTTGCGGACAAAGTAGTCGCCCGCATCCGGTATCTGGCTCCTGCGTCCGGCGCAGAGCCACATGTCAAAGTGGATGGCTTCCATCTCGCGCTGGAACCAGACAGGATCGGTGTAGTAGCTCTGTGGGAGAGTAGTGGCTTCCGAAACCGCAAGTTCGGGGCGCGTGTTGGAGTAGGGCGTGGACATCTGTCTCAGCTTAGCCTTATCGCCTGAGCTCTTTCAATATCTCCCGTGCCGCGTTCGCCCCCGATCCCCCGGTCAACCCTGTGCCTGGATGAGTGCCTGAGCCGCATAGATAAAGGTTCTGAACCGGCGTCTTATACCGCGCCCAGTCAAGCAGCGGGCGCATGGTGAAAAACTGATCGAGCGCCAGTTCACCGTGAAAGATGTGGCCGCCGGTCAAACCGTATTTATCTTCCAGGTCTTTTGGAGTAACGATCTGCGCATCTTCCACTAAGTCCGTGAAATTCGGAGCATATTGGCTGATGGTTTTCACGACGGTATTGCCCAGTGCGTCGCGTTGACTGTCCCAATCGCCAGACTTGAGTTTGAATGGCGCGAACTGTACGTAAACCGACATCACATGCTTACCCGCAGGTGCCAATGAGTTATCTGTCAGTGACGGAATTGTCATCTCAAGATAAGGATGCGGCGAGAAGTTGCCGTACTTGGATTCATCAAAAGCGCGTTCCAGGTAGTCGATCTCAGGGCCGACGTGAATTCTTCCCTGCAGTGCCGCGTCGCCAGATTCATTGAACGCTGTAAACTTTGGCAGCGCAGAAAGCGCAAAATTCACCTTGGCTACAGTTCCGGACATGCGGTAGTTCTGCAACTTCATTACGAAATCGGGCGTCAAGTGCGTTGGATCGACCAGCTTGAGCAGCGTCCGCCGGGGATCAGCATTGGAGATGATGGCTTTTGCGCTAATCTCTTCGCCACTCGCCAGAACCACCGCCATCGCCACGCCATCTTTCACGCGGACTTCTTTTACATCCGCGTTTGTACGGATCTCAGCGCCTGCTCCTTGCGCAGCGGCAGCCATGGCTTGAGTGATCGCCCCGGTTCCGCCAATCGCGAAGAACGCTGAGCCTGCGGGATGAGAATCGCCGGCAACCCGAATTAGCAATACTAAACTGCTGCCGGCTGACCATGGTCCCAATGCGGTACCAAAAATTCCTCGCGACGCAACCACCGCACGCAACAATTCAGTCTCGAAGAACTCTGCCACCAGGTCAGCCACGGCCATCGGCCCCCAGCGCAGCAGGCGATACATATCTTTCTTGCCCAACTTGCGCAGGCTTCGTCCAGTCTGCAGCATGGCCCAGAGATCAGCGCGATTCGGATCATCAATGTCAGGCGGAGTAAGCTTGAGAACCTCTGCAATCACGCGCCCAATCTTGCTGAGCGATTCTTGCAGCACCGGGTATTGCGCCGCATCTTTTTGCGAGAACTTGGCGATCTCCTGAGCTGCCAGACGGACATCGTTGTATAGACGCAAAGCGCGGCCATCGGGCGAAAGCGCAGTCACTCCGATTTCCGGTGTCACAATCTTCAGACCATGGCGCTCCAGTCGCATATCGCGGACAATCTCCGGCAGCAGAGGACCGGCGGAATGGGCAAGAGTAGAACAGCAAAACCCCGGAGAGAATTCCTCCGTTACAGCAGCGCCACCAACCTGCGAACGCCGCTCCAGCACCAGCGGTTTGAAGCCGGCTTTGGCCAGGTAGAATGCGGTCACAAGCCCATTGTGGCCGCCGCCAATGATGACGACGTCGCGAGTCTCAGCCATCGTCTAGCTGATTCCTTCAGCGACTGCAAGGCGTGCAGGTTTAGTGCGTGGTTGTGTTGTCTTCACATCTTTTAGAATCTCAAGCGCTGCCAGCCTGCCGGGCGCACCCATGATGCCTCCGCCGGGATGCGTTGCTGATCCGCACATATAAAGGTTTTTGATGGGCGTGCGGAACTGCGCATATCCGGGCACGGGCCGTAGGAAGAAAAGCTGTTCCAGCGAAAGCTCACCCTGAAAAATATTGCCCTCGCTCAGACCGAACTCGCGCTCCAAGTCGAGCGGCGTAAGCACCTGCTTATTAATGATGATGTTCTTCAAATTCGGCGCGTATTCTGAAATCGTATCAATCACATTGTTGCCAAAGGCTTCGCGCTGCTCGTCCCAGTTCAGCCCCGGACGCAGCTTGTACGGCGCATATTGCACAAAACACGACATCACGTGCTTGCCCGGTGGCGCAACAGAAGGATCAGTGAGCGAGGGAATCACCATATCAATGTACGGGCGACGGGAGTAATTGCCGTACTTGGCATCATCGTAGGCGCGCTCCATGTACTCCACGCTGGGCGAAATCGAGAGCGCGCCGCGCAGATGCGCTCCGGGGCCGGGCAGGCATTTGAAATCGGGCAGCGCGTCCAGCGCGATATTGACCTTGCCTGACGAACCACGGAACTTATAGCGACGAACATCTTCCAGAAATTCACTGGGCAGTTGGTTCTCTTCAATGAACTTGATAAAAGTCAGCCGTGGGTCAACGCTGGAGGAGATCACATCGGCATAAAACTCGTCGCCGTTCTGCAGTGCAACGCCTATCGCCCGCCCGTTCTTCACGATGATCTTCGCAATCGGCGACTGCGTACGAATTTCAGCGCCAAGTTCGCGTGCGGCTTCGGCAATGGCATTGGAGATGGCGCCGGTGCCGCCGCGAGCAAAGCCCCAGGAACGAAATGCTCCGTCGATCTCACCCATGTAGTGGTGCAGCAGCACGTAAGCCGTTCCTGGTGAGCGCACCCCCAAAAAAGTTCCAATGATGCCGGAGGCCGACATGGTGGCCTTGAGCACATCGGTTTCAAACCATTGATCGAGGAAATCGATGGCACTCATGGTCATCAACTGCACCTGGTTGTACTTGTCCTCGCTGGCCAATCCCTGGAAGCGCTTGCCAATGAAAAGCAACTTCATCAGCTCACGCGGGTTGAGCGTTGAAGGATCAGGCGGCACCATGCTCAGAATCGGTTTCACAAAACGGCACATGGCCTGCATCGCCTTGCCGAACTCTTCATATGCTTCAGCATCGAGCTTGGAGTGGCGGGCAATTTCTCGTCGCGTTTTTCCGTGGTCATTCACGCGCCAAAGATAGTCGCCGTTCGGCATGGGTGTGAAAGTGCCGTCCAAAGGCAGTATCTCCAAGCCGTGGCGCGGAAGATCGAGGTCGCGGATGATTTCCGGCCGGAGAAGCGAGACCACATACGAACAGACCGAAAACTTGAATCCGGGAAACACTTCTTCAGTGACGGCTGCGCCACCCAGCACGTGGCGGCGTTCAAGCACCAGAACCTTCTTGCCCGCACGCGCGAGATAGGCGGCGTTGGTGAGGCCGTTATGGCCGCCGCCGATCACGATGACATCGTATTTGTTCGAAGCCACTAGCTTCTAGCTCCTGGCTTCTGGCTCAATCAGGACAGAAGCGAAATTAAATTGAGAAAATGTAATTTATAAGGAAACTGCACGTATCTTACCCTGAGTGGCTTAGAGGCCGCTGAAGAGAACGCTCCATTGGATCAGGCGATGCATGTAGTAAGTGATTCTAACATCCCGCGCCAGAAATGAGTGTACCCTAACGCTGTGTGATCAGTGATATGGTTCCGTATAATCGGAAGGTCACACAGCTTCTTTTGAGGTTTTCCTTTGCCTATCGGAACTGCATTTCATGAGCGCACTTTTGCCCTGTGCCAGAGCCTGAATTATCGCGAATGGTCGGGGTATTACACGGTCAGCACCTATGAGGTGCATCACGAGCATGAGTACAACGCCATTCGCAATGCGGCTGCGCTCATCGATATTATGCCGCTCTACAAGTACCTGGTCTCCGGCAAAGATGCTACCAAGCTGGTGAACCGCGTGATCACGCGCGACATTCATAAAGTGAAGCCGGGGCAGGTGATCTATTGCTGCTGGTGCGACGAGCAGGGCATGGTGATTGATGACGGCACCATCACGCGCCTGGAAGAAAATAAATACCGCTGGACCGCAGCCGACCCCAGCCTGCGCTGGTTCCGCCAGAACGGCCTGAACATGGATGTTCAGATTGAAGACATTTCAGAAACAGTTGCGGCCCTGGCGCTGCAGGGACCGACCTCAGGCAAGCTGCTTAAATCAATTGCCGAAGCGGATGTTGCGAACCTGAAATACTTTCGCATGACCAGCGGCAAAATCGCCGGCATACCGGTGGATATTTCTCGCACCGGGTACACCGGCGACCTCGGCTACGAAATCTGGATTCCTCTACGCGACAAAGGCGGCGCGGTAAAAGTCTGGGACACGCTCATGGATCGCGGACGCCAATTTGATATTCACGCTGCTGGAATGTTGGCGCTTGATGTGGCGCGGATTGAGGCAGGGCTGCTGCTGATTGAAGTGGACTATATCAGCAGCAAAAAAGCGTTGATTCCTGAACAGAAATATTCGCCTTATGAGCTGGGCTTCAGCAAAATGGTGCATCTGGACAAAGAAAATTTTGTCGGCAAAGCGGCACTGGCACAGCAACAGAAGACAGGCGTTGCGCGGCAGCTCGTCGGCTTGGAGATGGACTGGGTCGAGATTGAAGCACGCTACGAAAAATTTGGACTCACGCCGGCTGCACCGGCGCAAGCCTCGCGTGTGCATGTGCCCGTTTATCTTGGCGGCAAGCAGATAGGCAAAGCTACTTCCACTACCTGGTCTCCACTATTAAAGAAGATGATCGCGCTGGCCAGCGTGGAAACGGCGCATTCGCGTCCGGGAACAAAGCTGCAGATGGAGATCACGATTGAAGCGGTGCGCCAAAAAGTTACTGCTACAGTCACCAAGCTGCCATTTTTCAATCCTGAACGGAAAACCAAGACGCCCGTATAAACCAAACGCGCTTTGGCTAATTATATTGATCTCCCAATTGCTTGAGCTTTGTTGGGTGTTATCGCCTACCATTTCTTAAATATAAAAAATGCCGCCACCACAATAAAGAAAAATCCTACTGCGTGATTCCACTTGATGTCCTGCTTCAGGTACCAGATGGAAAAAAATGAAAACACAACCAGAGTAATGATCTCCTGAATGGTCTTGAGCTGCGCTACGTTGAAAATATGGCTGCCGATGCGGTTTGCGGGTACCTGAAAACAATATTCGAAAAATGCGATGCCCCAACTCACCAGCGTCATTTTCCACAGCGGCACATCCTGGTACTTGAGATGCCCGTACCAGGCAAAAGTCATAAAGATATTGGAGATGGTCAGCAGGATAATGGTCAACATTCGCCTTCCTTATTTTTGATAATTAATGGATGGGCTTCCATGTCATCCAATGCCTAAATCGGCTGAAGATTCAAGCGGCGTTCCGCAAATACGGCAGATTACCGCGGAGCAATCGCCACAGATCAGCGGATCTGCTATCTCGCGCGCGCAGTTGGGACAATAGAGCGCTTCAGGTGACGGCTGCGCGGGATTGGCGGGCTCTGTCATGATCATCAAATCTTAATCGCTTGATAGATGAGATCAAGCCCCTCAATGTAACATAGATGCATGAACCAAAAAGTTGACGTGCTTCCCTCCCAAGCTGATCAGAAGATCCAACAGGAATTTAACCAGTGGGCTGCCGCAGGTCGCGGCGATGAAATGGAAGACCACCACTCTGACATCACTGACCAGACGCTTGCCTTAATGGACCTTCAGGCCGCTGATCGTGTTCTTGATCTGGGGTGCGGAACTGGCTGGGCTTCGCGCCGGATGGCCCGCGTGGCAGGCGAGGTCACAGGCCTTGACGTAGCCGATGAGATGCTGCGCCGCGCTGAAAAGACTTCTTCCTCTTTTAAGAACATTCGCTATGTCTGGGGATCGGCAGAGAGCATTCCTACTGCAGATAATTACTTCAGCAAAGTCCTCTCCGTGGAATCGTTTTATTACTATGCCGATCAGGGAAAGGCGCTTGACGAATTGCGCCGCGTGATGGCGCCCGGAGGCAAACTCTTTATCCTGATCAACCTTTATAAAGACAACCATTATTCATTACGCTGGGTGGGCGAGTTAAAGGTCCCGGTGCAGGCGCTTTCAGAAAAAGAATATATCGCCCTGCTTGAAAAGCATGGCTTCAGCAATGTTCAGGCCCGGCGCATCCCAGACCGCAGCCCCACACCGGAAACGTATTCTGGAAAATGGTTCAAGAATGCTGAGGAGTTGCGCGACTTTAAGAAAATTGGGGCGCTGCTGCTGATCGCGGGAAGAAAATGACCAATGCCTGAATGCTGGGCCTGGATGCTGGACTCGACCAGTATTAGGCTTTGTGCCGCTCGTCAGAAATGATAATCTTAAGGCTGTCCCACCAAGCGCGCCCGTAGCTCAGCTGGATAGAGCGATTGCCTCCGGAGCAATAGGTCGGGAGTTCGAATCTCTCCGGGCGCGCCAGTTCCATTTACAGTTCTGTTGATGAGCCGTTCAAGAACTAATCGGCGCTCCGTACAATGAGCGCGCACGAGGTCAGAACCCCACCCTTGAGAGCCTGCGAATTTCCGCGAGCTTGTCTTCGTTCAGGCCTTCGAGATCGTTCTCACTGAGACGACCTGCCTTAATGAGAGTAGCGAATACAGTCGGCAGAACGGAGTACCTGTAGTCGTATTGATCACTTATATGCTTTCGACGAACAGCGATATACTCGGCCAAATCCCACAAGTGGTCTACCTGCGTCATCTGGCTTGCTCTCCGTTTCGTTTCCGCCACAAGCTCATTGGATTCGTGGGTAAGAGCAAGTTCAAAGGCTCTCCGCGCGATCTTCTTCTCCGATTGCGACCAATTGAATTGGTAACCGCCGTAGCCGAACGGCGTTGCCGAAATTAATTGAGACATGGCGTTTCCTCTCATACGCAAATTGTATTATGGATGGCGATTATGCCGCACGATATCTATCAAATTAAAGTCACTCTTCTTGGCACCAAGCCGCCGATTTGGCGGAGTCTTTTGGTGCCTGCCGCCATGACGCTGGCACAATTGCACGATGCGCTTCAAATTGCCATGGGATGGGAAGACTGCCATCTCCATCAATACGAAATCGCCGGCCAGGGATATGGAGTTCCCGATCCGGATATGGATTTTGGTGATCGGACCATCAACGAGAAAACGGTCCATCTCTGCGATGTACTCGGCTCAACTGGCGCCGAGGCAATTTATACGTATGACTTCGGGGATGGCTGGGAACATAGCATCGTTGTGGAAAAGCTGATGAAGCCTGAACCTGGCGTTGCGTACCCGATCTGTACAGGAGGCAAACTCCATTGTCCGCCAGAGGACTGTAGCGGGGTCTATGGATATTACGATTTTTTGGAAGCCATCAGCGATCCAGATCATGAACAACACGAGGAGATGATTGAGTGGATCGGTGGCCATTTTGACCCCGAGGCCTTCTCCGTGGAAGAGATCAATGCAAAACTCGCGAATTTGCAACGACGCTTGCCAGAGCTTAAGTCGAAAGCCCGCTCTGGCAAGGGAAAGCATGTGCCACCCAAGTTCTAAGATCGTCGCCTAGGGCGCGCCACTACTTCAATCTTCCACCGCGTTTACACACCTAAACCAAGCAACGCGCCCGAACAAAATCACATACCGCCAACATCGCCGAGACAAGCTCCGCCGTCAAAGAAGGAAGCCAGCTTGGTCATTTTGAATAGATCGCGGACGCGTTGTTTGGGGTTGGATATTTCCAACATGCACTGCGCTTTGCTCGCGGCCACATAGAGGCTTACCAGCGCGCCCAGGCCGGAGCTATCCACATACTCAACCCCGGTCAGGTCAAGGACAATGCGTTTAGCGCCCGGGATCAGGCCACGGACCGTGCTCTGCAACAGTTCAGCGCTTGCCGCTGAGATTTTGCCGGTTCCACGGATAATGATTTCTTCTGGTTTCTGTTCTGTAGTCAGTTGTAACTCTGGAATGGGGATTGCATTTGCAGCCATTATTCCTCCTGGGTTTCTTGTCGGCCAATCTGTCCCGGTTGTGTTTGAAAATTACCGGGCGGGCACGGGCGTTGGGACTTCACCTGGGTTCTTAATGCTAGATGCTGTTCCAATACGAGTACGCTACGATACACCCACCGGCAGCAAAGTCAAGCGCTAAATAAGCAGGTTTTAGGCCATATTCAGGTTGTACGGGACTCTATTTCCGCGTCAGCCGCAGTTCGATCATCATCCGTTCCTTCCCTTGGTCATCAATCAAAAAATGCTGATGGAAAAGAACGTGGCCGTTTTCTTCAAGGTGCGCACGCGCGACAGTCTTGCGCCCAGGGCGATCAGGGTCGAGAGCCGTGGCCCACAGAACAATATTTTTACCATCAAAGGTGCCGTCGCTCTGGCGAATCGACATTGTCGTCTGCTGCGAGTCGTACCACACGGTGGTGAAACGATTCGTCTTGGAGTCGAAGCCGGAGATTCCGGTTCCGGTGCTCTTGCTTCCGTCAGGATTGAAGAAGGTAAAATCCGACTGTAGAAACTTCCCGTCCTGGATCATGTACTGCTTACACGTCCCTTTCGTCACTATCGGCTTTCCGTTCATTGGAAAGAACGTTTTCACGACATCCCATTCGCCCGCAAATTGTGCAAGCAGCTTTTGACCTGCGCCCGGTGCGTTCGGTGGTTCGTATTGATTGTGGGTTTGCTGCGCGAATGCCGCAGCGGCAATGAGCAACGTCGCGATCATCCATTTCTTCATGACACGAGGATCATATGACAGAATCGCGAGTAGTGCACGGCTTATAGGGTTTGCTAATCCCGTAGAGAATGAAACTTAGTGGAATTGTATGATCGACACGCCTGCGTCAAACAGGAACTAGTTCCAACTCTCTTTTATGTTGCTGCCCAGCAACATCTCAGGGCTTTCCTCCCATCCCAATCTACGTCCCTTTTACCCTCTTCCCCAGAAATAGGAGTAGCAATGCCCTTCCTGAGCCGTTTCTTCTATAGCTCTGCGTTTTTCCTTTTCAGCGTCATTCTCATCTTCGGCGCTTCAACAAAAGCGTTTGCCACCGACATTACAATCTCCGCGCCCCAGAATGGGTCAGTAGTATCATCACCTTTTCTCCTTAACGCCAATTCATCCACATGCCAGACACAATCTACTGTCAGCATGGCTTATTCATTTGATACAGGTAGCGATACTATTTTTAATCCTGCTACTTCGATTAATACTAACGTTAGCGCCTCGCAGGGCACGCATACGCTGCGGGTTAAATCCTGGGGAAGCGGTGGCGCTTTCTGTGAGAAGGACCTTGCTATTACGGTGGGAACAGGCGTGCAGGTGAGTGCGCCTCTGAATGGCACAACTGTTCCCAGCTCTTTTCTCCTGCAAGCATCGGCTGCAACTTGCGGAGGACAGAATACTGCCAGCATGGCCTATTCGTTTGATACCCAAACGGATCATATTCTCAGCGGCGCCACATCCATTAATCAGACGGTAACTGATAGCGCGGGCAACCACATCCTGCGGGTAAAAGCCTGGGGAAACGGCGGCGCATTCTGTGAAACCGACCTAAACATTACGGTGTCGACCAACAGTGTCGTAGTCAGTACGCCTGCTAACAATGACACTGTGCCTACCACGTTCCTGCTGCAGGCGCAGGCTCCTACTTGTAGCGGAGCATCCACCAGCAGCATGGCCTATTCTTTCGACCTCCAGACGGACAATATTCTTTCTGGTCAGCAATCCATCAATCAGGATGTCACAGCGCCGGGCACCGGCAGCCATACCCTGCGCGTGAAGGCATGGAACGTGAATGGCACTCTTTGTGAAGTAGATGAGAGCCTCACGATCGATAACACCGCTTCTGACATCACTATTACAAATCCCACTAATCCTAATGTGGCCATGACCTTCCCATTGCAGGCGTCGGCGCCTACGTGTCAGGGAGTGGCGACCAGCAGCATGGCCTATTCCTTTGACCAACTCACTGACCATATTCTCTCTGGCCAGCAATCTATCAATCAGAACGTGACCGCGCCCAGCACTGGGTCTCATCTCCTGCGTGTGAAAGCATGGAACACTTCAGGCGTACTGTGCGAACAGCAACTGGATATTAACGTGATCGATAATGGTTTGCTGCCGGGATCAACGGCCAATGCCTATACCAGAATTGAACTGCTGAATAACTATACGGGAAGTTATGCAAGCTGTCCTCCGGGCTCTGCAGGCCAGGGTGTTGGCGGCGCTACCAGCAACAGCTTCCAGTTATGGCTGACGCAGCCCGACTGCGGAACTGTAGGGAGCAAGACGGGCAACACCAGTGTGGTTTCTCCGCCTGCGACGCCGCCTTCCGGCGATACGCAGGTCCGGCAATACACGATGAATTACGACGGCAGCAACGGTGCGGGCGTCCGCTGGTTTATTCCCTTGAGCGACTCAAGCATCGCCGCGAATGACGATGTTTATCTGAACTTCCAATATGACATCTGGGTGTACTTCGACCAGACAAGCATTGATGATCTCTACAACCTTGAGATGGACCTGAATCAAACTGTGGGCAAGCCGGCACAAAACCTGTATATCTTTGGCACACAGTGCAGCATGGTAAAAGGAATTTGGCAAGTCTACCATTCCGGCACTGGATGGACGAATACGGACCAAAGCTGCTCCCGCAGCCAGTTCCAGCCCGGATGGCACCATGTACAGATCCAGTTCCATCGCACCTCGGGCTCGTCTTCCATTACCTATGACGCTGACGCCATCGACGGAATAGTACAGAACTT
This sequence comes from Candidatus Angelobacter sp., assembly GCA_035710845.1. Lineage (GTDB taxonomy): Bacteria > Acidobacteriota > Terriglobia > Terriglobales > Acidobacteriaceae > Angelobacter. Next base: position 26,302 of record DASTCT010000087.1, on the reverse strand, counting down.
CACGTGCGGCGGCGCCGCCTGCACGTTCACAGTGCCTTCGGGCACAAGCTGGGGCGCCAACGTGCTTGGACCCAATTTCCAACTGGATGGTATCACCGGAGGCAGCAGTATCACCGGTTATGCTGACCAATTCACCATCTATCGCTGGTGAGCCGGAGTTGCACTGCTAGGACATACAGCAATTTTCGATTCACCTTGCTGTGTGATTCTGGATGACAAACCGAAGCTCACGCAAACCAGCGTGAGCTTCGGCCAGCGCTCATCCTCGCCATAGTAGTCGGCGCTAAGTTTTACAAAAGAATGATCCATTTACTATTCACTGCTGCGCGCTTGGCTCGCGGCTAACCGCGCCCGTCTCTGCCCTGTCCGATAGATCATTACGCCTACCAAATTGCTCACGACTACTACCGCGCAAATCTTCGCGGCGTATGTTCCTTTGCTTGTCACATCCACGATTGGATAAACGGCGATCACCAATGCGACCACACTGGAAATCAAACCGCCGAAGGCAGCAAGCTTCACCCAAAAAGGCAGCCCGCTTCGCAGTACACGGCTACCTAGGAGAGGCAAAGCAAACAGCACTACATAAGTAATGGCGTAGAGAGCAATTGATGCCGCGGCCAGGAGCTGGCTTGCCTCCTGTTCATGCACGCCCAACATGCTGAGAAAGATGAGTCCCATGACCAACGCAGCCACAAAGAGAATCGAATTCACGGGCGTCTGCCGGCGCGGATGCAGGCGAGAAAACCAGTGCGGCACCAGATTGTCCCAACCGGCTGTCATGGGAAGGCGCGATAGGCCGGTAAAGATGAGGCTGGCGCTTGCCACGGCGCGCATCATCAGCAGAGAAATAGCCAGTGGCGCCGCCCAACCGGCAGCGCCCAGAGCAAGCCGCATGGTTTGCGGAATGGGGCCGATTACGTTGATGGGCTGCGTGCCGACAAAGGTCAACACAGAACTTGTTCCCAGAATGAACATCAGCGCAATGATGGGCGCTGAAATCGCCACGGATTGCCCAATGGTGCGCGCCGCGCCGTGGCATTCACCTGCCAGGATGGCCACATATTCAAATCCGCTCAGCGCGCCGACAGTCATCTGACCGAAGATCGCCAGGCCGAACAGAGACGGACGTGGCGTCTGCCAGGGAATGGGTTCATAGTGCGCAATTGAATGATGGAGGAGCGCCCAGATCGGCAACCCCAGCAAGATCACATAGGCCGCCATGATTCCAATGCTGCCTATGTTGTGCAGCCACTTCCCGATATCCAGGCCACGAATGGCAACCAGAGTAATCCCGACCATCACGCCGCCGGTCAGCACCAGGGTAGCGATTTTGCTTCCGGGCAGCCATGCTCCCGCAGGGCCAAGCATGTATGCAGCATCCGTGGGTATAACAAAAATGATTGCGCCGGTCACAATCACCGCGTAAACCCACAGGTTCCACGCGGTGAGAAAGCCGGCCATCTCGCCGAAACCGGATTTCGCCCATTGGTAGAGACCGCCTTCCAGCGGCATCATCCGGTTCAGGTAAATCACAACAATGGCAAGAGGCACATAGTACAGCACCATTGCGCCCAGCCAGAACGCCACGTGCTCCCGCCCCAGTTTGGCTGCGATGCCCACCCACGTTGAGCCCACAACGCACAGGACCTGCGCCATTACAAGGTCGCGAAGTCGAAGCTCTTTGCGCAGGCCGGCTTGGGCGTGTTCCAGTGATGCTGTCTTTTGCACGGTTCACAATAATGCCACATTGAGGCAAGAAAGCTTCAGGATTGCGAAAATCGCAGAGAGAGAAGCTGCACTTTGCCATGTGTAGCGCCATAACAGACTCCGCTTCAGTGCGCAGTCTAATCCACCACAATCAAAAAAGGACATTTCTAATGAGTTAACGATGGGGACATTTCTAACGAGCTTTGACAAATAAAACTTCCCCTACTTGCCTCTTTTATGGCGGAGTTCTACACTCATCCGTTTCCCTTTTATGAGCTTATGAGCCAGTCTTTATTACCCATTCAAACCATTGCCAGCGGTCTTCATTTACCTGAGTCTTATTTCGAACCAATCGGGCGATACGGCGCCAAGCTCAAGCTCGATATTCTTCACGACCCCTCGTTTCCGCGCCGCGGCAAGCTGATCCTGGTGACGGCCACACATCCTACAGCTTCTGGCGAAGGCAAAACCGTTACGTCTATTGGCCTTACGCAAGGGCTGACGCGGATCGGAAAGAAATCCATCATCACCTCACGCGAACCTTCATTGGGGCCGGTGTTTGGAATGAAAGGAGGCGCGGCGGGCGGCGGAAAATCGCAGATTGAACCCAGCCAGAAAATCAATCTGCATTTTCATGGCGATTTCCATTCCATTACCACGGCGCACAACCTGCTGGCCGCGTTGATTGACGCTCACATTTTCCATGGCAACGCACTTGACCTTGATATTGAGCGCATTACCTGGCCACGCACCATGGACATGAATGATCGCGCTCTGCGCCGGATCACACTCGATATCGGCGAGAAAAAAGGCGCGCTCACGCGCAATTCGGGTTTCGTGATTACTGCGGCATCGGAAATCATGGCGGTTATGGCCCTGACATCCAGCCTTGACGATCTGCGCCGCCGACTGGATGCAATTGTCATCGGCGTCTCGCGGGCGGGAAAACCAGTGCGCGCCGCCGATCTCAACGCCACCGGCGCAATGATGGCCCTGCTGAGTGAGGCCATTCTTCCCAATCTCGTCCAGACCACCGAGGGCACACCAGCCATGGTTCACACCGGGCCTTTCGGCAACATTGCTCATGGCACCAGCAGCGTGATTTCCCACAACATGGGAATCCGGCTGGCCGACTACGTTGTAAATGAGGCGGGGTTTGCCGCCGATCTGGGCGCGGAAAAATATTTTGATATCGTGATGCGCTCCTCCGGAATCGCTCCGGCCTGCACCGTTCTGGTGACCACGGCGCAGAGCCTGCGCAATCAAGGTGAAGGCGATCTGGCGCGCGGCTTGCCGAATCTTGTCCGGCATATTCAGAATCTTAAGCAATTCGGCGCGCCGGTGGTGGTGGCCATCAATCGCTTCCCCACTGACACGGAGGCTGATCTGAAGCTGCTGGCCCAATACGCTGCCGACGAGGGCGTGGAGAGCGCGTTGAGTGAAGCCTACACCAAGGGCGGCGATGGTGCGGCTGCTCTGGCGGAGAAAGTGGTCGAAACCATCGACAAGAACCCTGATCCCAAGGTGCAGCCCATCTACTCCCTGGAAGGCTCGCTGGAAGACAAAATTACCGCCGTGGCGACAAAGATCTATGGCGCTGCCGGAGTCAATTTCAGCGACAAGGCCAAAGCCAAATTGCAGCAGCTCAAGGATTGGTGCTTTGCCAAACTGCCTGTCTGCTTAGCCAAGACGCAATACTCTTTCAGCGATAATCCAAAGCTCCTGGGCGCACCTGCCGGCTGGACGCTCAACGTAACGGATGCGTCACTTTCCGCTGGGGCGGGATTTGTGGTGGTCATCGCCGGGAACATGATGCTGATGCCGGGATTGCCAAAGGTCTCTCGCGCGGCAAGCATTGATGTGAATGAAAAGGGTGAGATTATCGGTATATAGCCGCATGAAATTCAGCGCTGCAGCCATGTGCGGATTGCTGAGATTTTGCGGCTATCAATTCAAAATCTGACGTAGAGTCCACTAAAGCAATTTCAGAGTTGGTCTATCCCGTCGGATTTCTTTCACCGGGCTGAAGCCCAGAACTTTTCGCCGCCTTAACGCGGCTCTAAAGAGCCGCTCTTCCACGGATCGGGACACAGCAACTTTAGATTTGCTTTAAATCCGGCCACCCAGTGCCCGGGCCGGAAGCATGATGATGGCCCGCAGGAACTCCAGCACACCTCCAACGGCGATGCCGACAATGCGGAAGGGCAGCAAGATCAGCCATACCAGGGGATAGAGCACTATCGCCAGAAGCGCCAGCGGCCAGCAAAGCACCAGCAGAATACACCACAACAGAAAAGTCATTCGTCGCCCTCTGCTCCCTAATACGCTTCAAATCGCAAAAAGGTTCCTTGGTTTCTAAAGACGGTTAGTTCGCGGGAGCAACATTGACGCTGGAGATCGCCTAGAAAGAGGTCTCCGCTGTGGAAACCACTTTGAACGGAAGCGGCTTGAAGGCCAGGTCTACGGCGTCACAACTATAGGTGATCTGGAATGGCTGCGACGACCCGCTGGAGGGCACACTGAATACTGCTCCCGGGGCAAGCAATAGACCGCCATTAATGTAGCCTAGTGCGCCTGAGTCAACAGTCAATTGTCCGGTGGAAGATTGCACCAGCACAATGCCGTTCCAGTGCAACTGAGCGCCGCTGGTTATCTCCAGCGAGCCCGGAATTACCAGCACGCCATATCCGGTAAGATTCGCTGTGCTCCCCTGAAGGACCAACGAGGAACCGCTCACCTCCACCACCGCAGGTGCATTTGCCGTCCCAAAGGTATTTGCGCTGGTGCTCAGCGTGGCTGCAGCAGGGTTAAAGTAATTGCTTTTTGTTCTGCTGAGCGCGACAAGATTAATCACCGCAGCAATTTCATTCGGGACTGTCTGCGACGCCGGCGGCTGATAAATCGTGGAATCCGCCTGATTGCCGGAATTGCCGATAAACGGTGCAGGCTGATTGGCTGCCACGGTCACCGTCGGAACATGCAAGCCGCTTACAGCCGATGTCGCAAACAGTGACGGATCCGACAGGTTGAGGTGAGTGTAGCAATTCGCGGTAGTCGAATCACACGGTGTGTTCGTGGTCGTGCTGCCACTCAGAGTGCCGTGAGAGTCGCCGCCATCGCTCCCGCTGCTCGGCCCAGGACCACCGCTACTGCCTCCGTCATGGCCGCCCCCCCCGCTACTGGTGGTCGTCGTAACGCTGGTGACAAAGCGTGTGGTCGAGTCGGTGCCGCGCACCCACCAAAGGGCAGCCGTACAGATGTTTCCATTCATACCGCTGCCGTCGGACTTGCAGGATGAATTCGCCGTACTAACAATATTCTGGCGGATCGTGTTCAGCATCTGCACCATCTGGCTGCTTCCCGTATTGGTCGCAAGCGCAGATATCGCACTGCAACCGTTTTTAATCGCGGGAGTACCGTCAGGGTTAAGAAAAAGCGAGCCATCCAGGTTGTGCACACGACCGTCAATCGCCACTGGCGGTACGCTGGCGGTAGTTGCAGTCATTGACGCCGTTGTAAGTACTCCTGCAGGCCTAATGGAAGGCGCTACCACCTCAGCTTGCAGCATCTTCCTTGTGCCATTTACGCCGCTTCCCTGTGAAGTCACTGCCAGCGCGGTCAGCATGTAAACCGTCTGCATGCCGTTGGTTTCGCAAGTTGGATTGCTGTTACTGGGCAGAAGCTGTTCTGCCTGGCCATCCCAGCATACTGGCGTATCCAGAGGAGCGCCGGACTGTCCTGCTGCCAGCATCGCCGCAGCCGCTGAAGCCTGGTCTACAAAATACGGCGCCGCAGTACGGTTAGTCTTCATGTTGATGCGAATCCACTTGTATCCTAGTGGACTTGTTCCCGGCGTCACCTGCGAAGAGATTGATTGCAATTGCCAACCTGACGTTGTGGGAACGCCGGTGCACTTTATCCCTTTGGGAGTGCCCGAGTTGTAGGCATGGCACAGGTCGTCATCAAAATATGGGCTGGTAATGTCAGTGGGATCGATTGTCTCGCCGTTCGCGGGATTCACAATGTACAGCACGCCATTTGGATTACCCGCGATGTTGGTTGGGAGTTTGTCAGCCAATCCCCCTGGATTCGTTGGAGATGAAACGGTCCGGATCCGATCACGCACCTCTTCCAGGCCGGAGCGCGCTGCATAATATGCACGCAAGCTGCTGCCGTAATTGGCGTCAATGCGGGTTTCAGTGTTGGATGAGAGCACCATGAACAGGCCAATACCAGAGAGCAGCAGCAGCGCAAACAACGTGAGCAATAACGCCATGCCGCGCTCTTTTTTGCTCTTCGTTTTGGCTAGTGCTCTCGCCATTATTGGTTCAACCTCGACGTCGCTGAAATTGACGTGCGTATAAATCCATTCGGTGTAGCCGGATCACGCAGATTGGTAAGCATGCTCAGGTTGATTTTTATGGTCTTGATCGTAGAAATCGTAGCAGCGTTTGCTGGAGTTGAAATATCAATGCCTGTTCCAACATTCACCGGGCCGCCGTTCTGGTCATAGTACGTGAACAGGTCTTCACCGGATTGCCCAGGGCCAGTGCCCGGAGGAAAGACGTGGTCTGTCTCCGTATACGATCCGCCTACGCCTTCATTCAGGGAATCTGCAGAAGTTTTCTGCACTACGCTGCGCCGGATGCATGGGCAATTAGGATCATTGGGATCATTGGCCACGTAGTAAAGATCTACGCTATAAACGTTGCCATCATTATTCACGTCGCCTTCAAACAAAATCTGCGTAGGCGAAATGCTCACCAACCCGGCGGCGACTTTGGTCAAATCCTGCTGATTCGAATACATCGTCACATTGGGATAGCCTGCCATGTGAAGGTCGCGGATCGTCTGGTTCACAAACTCCCGCGCCTGCTGGCTCAGATCCACCTTCATGACTTCAGAGCTGGACTTTTTCTGCATCTGGTCGATCTGCTGGAACACCACTGCGGTCACCGTCAACAGTATTAGCAAACTGACCAGAAGTTCCAGCAAGCTGTAACCTCTGGAGCGGGTGCGCTTAATCGAATTGGAGCGGGCAGCCGCCATCAGAAGTCACCCCGCAAATGATGCAAGGTGTACGGCAGAGTCAACAACGCTCCATTCGCGCTTATGCTTTTTACGCTTACTGTAATCAGCTGTGTTGAAGGAGTTGGACCGGGATCCACACGCCAACGGACGTCATAAGTGCCGCCAGAGGTCGCGCACATGGCGTAATTCATGGAGTAGTTCGGTTGCGCCGCCTGGGAGAAATCGATCGATCCTGAAAAAGCCCCACTCGAGATCAAGGGTGAACCGCCAACGGCAGTTGCAACCGTATAGGTGTTGCCGCTGCAATCCGTGATTTGCGTTTGCGCTACTCCACCGGTGGCCGTTTCAGGGATAGCCAAAATCCGCTCCATGGTGCTTTCCGCCAGCGTTGCCGCCGTGGTGTGGAATTTGGATCGCCCATTATTAGCCGATGCCACGCCAATCACCAGCATGCCCCCCAGCAATCCCACCAGCAGTACGGCCATGGCCATTGACAATTCAAGCAGGCTGAAGCCGCGCGACTTTGCGCCGCTCTTACCCTCTCGAATTAGCCGCTTCTCACTCATAAATTGAATAGTGATCTAAGACCAGTTTCCGTTTCCATTTCCCGTTGAGGTATACGTCCAAATTTTTACTCTGCCCGTAGGGCTTACCGTTACCGCCGCATAGAGGATCTCGCCACTCGACCGCTGTAGCTGCAGGTATTGCACCCAGCCCACAGCCGTGCATGGAGAAGCGGAAGAACTCATTTGGCAAGGCGTTCCCAGGCCGTTCCAGGCAATGCCGGGAACTGGAACGTTCTGCTGGTCATGCATCACAGAGGTTTCAGTGCTAAGCGGAGAAAATCCCAGCAGGGTCGAATTTAGCCCCAGCGGAACACCGGCATTGTTTAGCCTTACCTGCACAGGAAACACGGTCACGGGATCACCGGCGCCACAGAGGCCATTGCCATTCAAATCAATACATGCCCGTGAAGGAGCAGTTGCCGAAGGCACCAGCAAAACTTCATACGGGGTATTGTTCTGGGTGGCGCGCAGCCGGGCGTCCTGATACACGGCCGCAAGCTTCTGCGTTGCGGCCTTAAGCTTTGCGTTGTCAATGCTGCGGGCGAAATTGGGAATAGACAACCCGACCACCACACTGATGATCGCAACCACCACAAGCAGCTCCGTTAAAGTAAAGCCTGCTTGCGAGGCGAACTGTTTCCTCGACTTGGCTGCCGATTCCACTCCCGCTTCTCCGTTCAGTTTCGTTAAAAACCTACCCTGGGCTTGCCACAACACACGCTTTTTGCGTTGCAGTTTGCAGACCGCAAGCGAACTCGTTCGCGCTAAAAAACGAGTGCGAAATCAATGACTTTTGTAGCGGAACCTTTGTTACCGAAACATACTAACCTAAGCACCTGATTCCATAATGGAAATACCTTGTAAGCTATTGATAATAAGCTAATTATATTTGTTGTAAGTAGCTGCAAAAAACTTCTAATTTTTGCCACGGCTTAGTGCTGTGAACCTATGGACAATGGCCTTTTGGACAATGACTACGGCTTTTCCCTGTCGGCGAAATAAAGACGATAATAGGAACACCAGAAACAGTGGCCGGTTTCGCCAAAAATAAAAAAAATTACTTCCCGGCTTTCAGCCTAAAGATTCTGCTCCAGACAGCGTCCCTAAGTAATCATCCCAACCGGAATCCAGAGTGCAACTAATCTGCAACTCTGGGTTAGTACCCGCAGACAACCTACGGCCTGGAGGGGCATGAAAGGAGCACACTTCAATGATTCGACGACATTTGATCCACCTGCTGGCGCTGGCTGTACTGGGACTGGGAACCACACTTTGGGCGCAAGGCACCGGCAGTGATGTACAAGGAGACCGCAAGGACCTGCGCCAAGACCGGCGTGATCTGAACAAAGACCGCAAAGACATCCAATCTGATAAGCGCGACCTGCGCAATGACCGCACCGACACGCGTAACGACCGCCGCGACATCAACAAGGACAATCGAGATATAGCCCGTGACCGCCGCGAACTGCACCAGGACGTGAAAGATGGGAACAAAACCGCGGCAGCCCAGGAGAGAAAAGATATCCGGCAGGATAAACGGGACGTTGCGCACGATAAGAAAGACTTACGGTCCGACCGGCGTGATATCCATCACGACGAAAAGGACCTGCATCATGATCGCAAGGATGCGCGGCATGACAAGCGCGATATCCGCCACGACCGCCGGGACATTCATCACGATAGAAAGGGCTAGAATACACTTCCGGGAAGGCAAGCCCCAGAATTTTTGAATCCAGAATTTCTGGGGCTCATTCCTTTTTCAGTCTGATCTTAATTGTCAGCGGAAGAAGCAGCCGCAATCAAGGCACGTGAATCGTCAATGGTGATTTGAAGACCGCGCCTGTGGAATCCCAAGCCTGTACAACCACTGAATGTGTGCCGGAACTCACAGCAAGAGACGTATTGAGTGAACTGGTGTTCGTGGTGTATTTGGAAAGACTATCAATGTAGATCCGCATTGCCATAATCGGGTGCGAGGAAGCTGCGGCAGCCTCAAAATGTACTGGTGAAGCATCAGTGCTTCCGGCGGTGGGAGAGCACACGGTTACTCCCGTGATTTCTGCTGCACAACTGGAAGGAGCGGTAGCGCCGAACAGGTCAGCCATATCAATGGCGCTGGCTGCGCTGCCCGGATAGCTCTTAACGCCCAAGGCATCAAGCATAGTCCGCAACACGTTCTGGTGCTGATAAAAAGCGGTGGACTTGAAGCTTTTTTTCACATTCGGCCCAACTACCACTGCAGCTACGTGGCCGCCGCCGTGGGCCGTATCCGTGGTAACGGATTCATCGAAAACAATGATCAGGATTCCGCTCTGCTCAAATTCAGGATTGGTGAGCAGTGGGCCGATGTTTGTTTTCAGCCAGGCATCCGCCGTGGCGAGTTTCTGATCGTTGGTGCAGCCGGTTGGCGACGTAGGGCAATCGTGAGCATCGTGGTTCAGGTTGGGCACCACGAATGAATAATTGGGCAACTCTCCGTTGGCCAGGTCTGCCGAAAACTGAGTAAAAGGAACCAGGTTTAGCTTTTGCACGCTGCTGTTGACCACGTCACTGAAAAAAGAGAGCGGATTGTGATGGCGGGCATACGGATAGCGATCTCCACCGGTATAGCCCACGGAAGGAAGGCTCTCCGCGTAGCTCTTCCACGTTTTACCGGCCGTCAGTAGGTGGCGAACAATGTTATCAACGTTCACAGTAGAACTCAGCGAGTCATTATTCGTCACTAGCTGGCCCGCAGTCAGCATGAAGTAATTGCCAATGGAGGGATGCGTGTTGGCGAAATATTCTGTGGCCAGCCCATTTTGCTCTGCAAGGCTGTTCAGGTATGGCATGGATGGACTGCCAATCACAGCGGAATAACTCTGGTTTTCTTCTACAACGATTACTACATGGTTTGCAGCGGGAATTTGCGCCTGGAGCAGCACGGAGCAAACTAGAAACAGAAAGGGAACGACGAATTTTTTCACTAAAGGGACTCCTGGTTTTGGGACTTTGAATTTCTTGAGGCTCCCGGCCAGGAGTATGAAGCCATTCTGGACTCTGAATTTGTCCAGGGAGAGTAGGTTGCCTTGCTTCTGGATTTTAGTCAAGACTTAAGCTGGACGCTTTAATCACAACAATTTCATTCCAGTTGGAGGTTTGTCCACATTCAACCCCAAGTTCAGCCTCTGCAATAGCGGTATTACTTCAGCATAAGTAGCGCACCCGTGAAGACGCGACCAACATTGCGCGTTGATGACCTGAGGTATGTGATTGCGGAGGTCGGATTGATGATCGAACATGATGCTGACGCTCATCAATGTCTTGTTGGGAAGTATCCATGGCTTCACACAAGGCGTGGCCGAACATTCTTTCGGCAGCGCCTGCACCTGCCTAACCGTGATAGTCGGCAAACCAATTTTGGTCGTGATAACTGAAACGCCAGTTACCATGCCATCCTGCACATCCACCATGGCCCCCATGAACATATGGGGAGCAAGATGCAGCCTGCTAAGAAGCTTATTTTCCACCTCTATGTGATAGAAGCAGGTTTCCTGAATGCACATCCGATCGATGTTCTGGAATTCTTTGCGTGAGAGCAACTCCGCTTCTGATGTCTCCCCCGCAGTGAGAGAGTTGATCGCGGCAAGATCTCTCTCCACCGCTCGGGCCGGGGCTTGGATCGCCATCCAAAGGGCCACCGCGCCTGTGAGCACGACAGCGAGGATGATGGGAAGAATCGAATATTTCTTCATCGCGCTTATTTGCAAGAGCAGCTATTTTCGCAAGAGCAGCAATCGATGGACGCTCTCATAGTTCTATTTGGCGGCTTTACCTGCCGGCTTCTGACCGTCCTTTGGCAGCGATCCTGGTGCGCCTGCAAGCTTTTGCATCTGGGTTTCCAGTTCATCGCGTTTCAGCGCGCCACTAGCTCGGCCCACGATATTGCCCGCTGCGTCGATAAAGACGGTTCCCGGCATCTCTTCTTTCAATCCGAATTTATTCAGGCTATCCAGGTCAGCGCCCACCATCACTGTCAAGTCGTCAGCATGGTGTTTCTTGATGAAGGCTGCAATGGAAGGCTTCACATCGTCAAAATCAACCGAGGCGGCAATGAACACAACCCTGCCCTGGTAACGCTTTTGCATTTCATCAAGCAAGGGCATTTCCTTTGCGCAAGGCACGCACCACGTGGCCCAAAAATTCAGCACTACCGGCTTGCCACGATAGTCGGCAAGCTTGTGCGGTGAGCCTTTCAGATCGTGAAGTTCAAAATCAGGAGCAACGTCACTGGCGTTTGCGGTAAAAGCAAATCCGAGAACAGCAATGGCTACAACTCTAAGTAATAAAGCAGGCATGAAACTTATATATAACACGGATAGAACGCGCTCACGGCGTTCCTTTGCGCAACATAATTTAGAATTAAAAGCACGCCGATGGAGCCGATCTACTTTTCTCGCGCCCTCTGCCAAGCCATGGCTAGCGGATTCTCCGCCTGACCATGCTTGCCGCCTGCCTGCTTCTGGCCTGCGCGATCATCGGCGGAACCCTGCTTACTTTTTGGTTTGATATTGGCACGCCGCGAGCGGCCCGCATCTGCCTGGGCGCTTGTCTGGGATTGCCTCTACTGAGCAGCGTCGGGTATGCGATTTCCCTCTGGTTTGGGCTTGGTCCTGCCAGCATCGCTATCAGCGCCGTAGTCATGCTTTTGCCGCTGCTGCTTCTTCTTAGTGCAGAGCGCCGTGAGCGGATTCTTTCTTTCTTTGGCGGATCTTCGTTTGGACGATCTTCGCTTGAGCGATCTTCGCGTGGCGCGCGGCGAAGTTCTGGCGTGAATCTGGGCTATGTGTTCTTTTATGTTGCCATAGCCATCCTGCTCGGCCTGTTCTTCAACCGCGCAGTCTTTGAGACGCCTGAGGGCATCTTCACCGGCATCGCCAACAACTTGGGTGACATGCCGCTGCATTTGCAGATCATCAACAGCTTCTCCCAGGGCCATAATCTTCCGCCACAGGACCCCACATTTGCCGGTGTGCGCTTTGCCTATCCTTTTCTGGTCGATTTTTTGACCGCGATGATGGTGCGCTCCGGTGCAGGCATCATCGGGGCGATTTGGCTGCAGAACATGCTGATGGGGCTGACGCTGGTAGGATCGCTGCATTATTTCACCCTGCTGCTTACGCGCAATCGCCGTGCGGGCATCATCGCGCCATTGCTCGTCCTCTTTAGCGGCGGCCTGGGATGGTGGCTGCTCTTCTCTGATGCCGGCTCTGCCGACGGCATCTTTTCTCTGCTGGGAAACCTGCCTCACGATTACACCATCCTGAACGAGCCCAACAGCATTCTGCGCTGGGGCAACTCACTTACGACGCTATTTGCGCCTCAACGCAGCATTCTCTTCGGCTTGCCGCTGGCGATCTTTGTATTCTGCCAGTGGTGGATCGCAGTGGCGCAGAAGGACTCAACATCAAAACCGGGAAATCCGAGTCTTGATCAAGCGAAAGCGTCCTCTGCATCGCCCAAGCTCTCGCGCTCTGCGGCCAAACGAAATAAGCCGGCATTAGGCATGTTCGATATCGTTGAACCGGCGTCTTTCTCCAGAAACCGCATGATCATTGCCGGAGTTGCTGCCGGATTGCTGCCTCTGGTCCATGCGCACACGTTTTTAGTGGTGATGGCTTCTGCAGTATGCCTCGCTGTGGTTTTCCACTCATCGTTACGAAGGTGGCTGCTGTTTTTTGTGGTTGCAATTCCGCTATCGCTGCCGGAAGTCTTGTGGCTGGCGAATACCGGCGGGGTCAAGGCGTCCAGCTACATTGGCTGGCACCCTGGCTGGGACCACGGCCAGCACAATATTCTATGGTTCTGGCTGGTGAATACAGGGCTGTTCATTCCTTTGCTGGTTCTGGCCCTGCTGTGGCGGCGCGGCGACCTCTCTTTGCCGCGGCGACTGATCAAGTTTTACACGCCATTCATTTTCTGCTTCATTATTCCCAACCTCACCCGGCTGGCTCCGTGGGTGTGGGACAACATAAAAGTTCTTTTTGTGTGGTATCTCGCTTCTGCGCCGTTGGTGGCGCTGTTTCTGGCAAAGCTGTGGACGCAAAAATCTTTCTGGCGCTGGCTGGCGCCGGTTGCTCTTGCGAGCATGCTCTTTGCCGGCGGACTTGATGTGCTTCGCGTGGTCTCGGCCGCCGCTGAGTACAGGGAATTCGATCCCTCAGAGATTGCCATAGCAAAAGATATCTCCGCGTTGGTGCCGCCGAACGATGTAGTGCTGCACACGCCGACTTACAACACGCCGGTGTTCCTGACCGGGCGGCGCTCTCTGCTCGGCTACCCGGCATGGATGTGGTCGCGCGGGCTGGATTCTTCCCAGCGCAGCACCGACATTCAGCGCATCTATTCAGGAGGGGCCGATGCAGCCGCGCTGATGCGCCATTATGGCATCAACTATGTCCTGATTGGGCCGCAGGAGCTTGCATCATTCAACATAAATGAGCAATTCTGGTCACAATATGGCGTGCGGGTGCGAGACGGCCCGTATCGTCTCTATCAAACTAATACCATGCTTGGCGAAGTGAGGACTGAAAAAAGATGAAGATCGGCATTCTTACCGGAGGCGGAGACTGCCCCGGACTGAACGCGGTGATTCGCGCGATTGTCCGCAAGGGTATTTTTCATTACGAGGACCAATTTGTCGGGTTTATGGAAGGCTGGCGCGGCGTGATGGAGAACGTCACGCACCCTCTTGACTTGGAAGCAGTGAAGGGCATTCTGCCTCAGGGCGGCACGATTTTGCGCACCTCGCGCACCAACCCGGCGAAGAAGGAAGGCGGCCTGGAAAAATGCATTGCCAACCTTGCAGCCGATGGCGTTGAAGCCCTGATTGCGCTGGGCGGCGACGATACGCAGTCAGTCTCCCTGAAGCTTTTTGAACGTGGCGTAAAAGTTGTGGCTGTTCCCAAGACCATTGACAATGATCTGAGCGGCACCGACCTGTGCTTTGGCTTTGATACGGCAGTGAGCATCGCCACGGAGGCCATTGATCGCGTGCATACCACTGCTGAGGCACATAACCGGGTGATCGTGGTGGAGGTCATGGGGCGCGATTCCGGCTGGATTGCCATCTATAGCGGCGTGGCCGGCGGAGCTGACGTGATCCTGATTCCTGAGCAACCGTTCGATATCCAGGAGATTGCCGAAACCATCAAGCAACGCCATGATCGCGGACGCTATTTCAGTATTGTGGTGGTTGCTGAAGGCGCGAAGCTGGCCAACACGTCGCTGGAGAACGAACGTAGAAAGACGGATGAGTTTGGCCACGTTCGTTTGGGCGGAATTGGCAACACCCTGGCCGCCGAAATCGAGAGCCGCACTGGCTTTGAGACGCGTGCCGTGATCCTGGGCCACACACAGCGCGGCGGCTCGCCAACAGCTTTTGACCGCATGCTGGCTACTCGGTATGGCATTGGAGCCATTGATCTGGTGCACAAGAACCAGTTTGGCAGGATGGTCTCGCTGAAGGGGACCAACATTACCTCTGTTCCTATTGCTGAGGCGATTTCACGCACACGCTATGTCAGCCAGGAATATATTGACGTAGCCGCGAGCCTGCGCGAACGGCACGCTGAAGAGGTGCGCAACTCCTGATTTAAGATAACCGTACGGATGAAATCGGTTTCCGCAAATCCCAGCGAGCGCCAATCTCAGGTAAAAGTGGGCTTGGCCTCTCGTGTGGCCGAGCAAATCAGCGCACCGCGCGACTTCTGGTGGTGGAGCAGCCTGGCCATTCTGCTGGCAGCGACCCTGTTGCGCCTGCTTTTTCTTACAGTAAAGCCGCTGCACCATGATGAAGGCGTGAACGGAAACTTTCTGGTCACGCTGTTTCGCACCGGCTACTACCACTACGATCCTGCCAACTACCACGGCCCATCGCTCTATTACCTGGCGGTGATCCCTACAGCCATCAACAACGTGATTCACTGGGGACACGGGCTGAGCACGTTTGTGATTCGTTTTGTCACCGCAGCGTTTGGCGTCGGGGTGGTCTGGCTTATGCTCTGCCTGCGCCGCTGGCTGGGCACAACCGGATCGCTGGCTGCCGCCGTATTCGCCACGGTCTCACCCGGGTTTGTTTATTTTTCCCGCTATTTCATCCACGAAATCCTTTTTGTGTTTTTCACTCTGGGCGTGATCGTGGCCTGGCTCTGGTATCGCGAAACAGGTAAGCAACGTTACCTGATGCTGGCCTCTGCTTCCGCAGCCATGCTGTATGCCACCAAGGAGACCTGGATCATTACCGTTGCCGTCTGGTTGATCGCGATTCCCTGCACCGCGATTTGGATGCGGCTGCTCAAGCGCACTGAAGCGCCTGACAAGAAAAGACGCGCAGAAGACAGAGCAATCGAGAAAGAGGACACACGAAAGCAATTCATACAGGCCGGAATCTTCTTTGCGGTGATTGGGGTATTGCTCTACTCATCGTTTTTCACTAATCCCAAGGGCATTCTGGATTCAGTGCGGACGTTCACCTACTGGACCAATACCGGAGAACACGGCATCTACAACCGCGAGTGGTCAACCTATCTGCAGTGGCTCTGGCAGGAAGAAAGTCCAATCCTGATCATGGGAGCTCTGAGCACGCTGGCTGCGCTGTTCCAGGCGCGCAGCCGCTTTATTGTGTTTTGCGCTTTCTGGAACATGGGAATTTTTTGTGCTTACTCGCTGGTGCCGTACAAGACGCCTTGGCTTGTGCTGAGCTTGATCCTGCCACTGGTGCTGATGACTGGATATCTGATTGAAGAGATGTACCAGCCTGGGCTCCGCGCTTTTACGGTTGTCCTTGTGGGCGCCGCCGCATGTTTTTCTCTTTATCAGGCAATCGATGTCAGCTTTATTCACTATGACGATAACAGCTACGCCTATGTGTACGCGCATACCAATCGCGATTTCCTCTCGCTGATCAAGGAAATTAACGAGATTGCGGCTGCCAATCCAGCCAAAAAAAATATTGGGATCAGCATAGTCTCGCCTGAACACTGGCCTATGCCCTGGTACCTGCGCGACTACCCCAACGCAGGTTATTGGGGACACATTATCCCGACATCGGAGCCAATTGTGATCGCCCTGGAACCGCAGGTTCCGGAAGTGGAGCAGCAGTTAGGAAGCAACTACCGGCTTTACAGCACCCATCAGTTGCGACCTGGCAACACGCTTGTAATGTTCGTGCGGAAGGACATTAAGCAATAACTAGATAGCTGCATCTATCGCGGTAATCGTTACGCTCGCAGCTGCCGGAATCGCTCTCGGGTTGTAATTGGCAATGGCCCTGAGCTGGATCATGGCCACCTGCTCTCCGGCATTCTCTATTGAGTCAGCAAGAGAGCCCACCTGAAGCAAATTTGTGATTGATTAAAAGTTTCTAATCCATTGCGACATTTGTCAAAATAATGTTAAGAGTTTCATCTTTCATTGTTGTTGTGTTTGAGCTAGGATAACTCACCCCCTTACAAGAAAATATCGCCCACATAGCCCACTTGGAATGGGCTGGAATAGGAGGGTCAATGCGTCGGCTTCTCACTTTCATTGGATTTTTATTGTTCTATGTGCTCTGGATGTGGCTTTCACAAAAAACGCTGAAGCGCAATCAACGCAAAATAAGGTCATCCAAGTCCTTCCTGTCAAACCAGTTAATGTTTTTGAACGGTTACTGGTTCTTTTTTGTCGGACTCTACCTGTTGGCTGGACTATGGAATACTAAGCTTGTGCTTCTTTTCCTTGCCGCTGGAGAAATCGGGATCTTCTTGAGCTGGGCGATTTCTGAGGTTTTCAAGAAACGGGAAGAGCAGTCGTCGCCGCACCTCCTTTGGGTAACAAGTGAAAGACTTTTGGGGCATCCCGGGATCACGCTGACTTTTATGATCATTGCGGTTTTAACGATGGTTGTGTTCCCTATTGTCATAGGTTTTGTTTATTTCAGGTACGCGGGGGCAGGCAGGCCTCTCACCATCCATGTAATTCGTTACTTGATAGTTATGCTGTATTGCTTTTTTCCGATGACGCTTCTTCTGGAGATGAACCTTCTGGGGTCCGAAAACCTAGATAATGATTCACGGCGCAAGCTTTTTGTTGCTGATCTGACGGGGTTGTTACCCAAATACCTTTTTCTTGCACTCGGTCTGTGGGCTTTCGGCGTTGGTGGACAGGAACAAACTTTTGGGATAGGTCCTCTGACTACGTTCTCGCCGCGCATGCTCATTATTTTAGGATCATTTTTTGTGCTAACGACACTTTTACCCTATCTTCTGGGAACACATCGAAACAAGGAGTGGCAACTCGATCTGCTGCAGAAACGAAAGGGCTATCTTGCAGAGATGTCCAACCTCCTTCGCCGCCCGCGCCACACCGAGTACATTCCAAGACTGACCGACTTGAAAGACAAAATTGAGCGAACCCGCAGCGCTTTTATCGACGCGGACCAGACTTTGAAGCAAATGCAGGAGATTGAAAAAGCTCCGCCGGATGAAGTTCCAGCGGAATTTCAGGATTTGATTTGGGCCATGAATCAGTCGCGAGACGTGGATCCACGTCTTAAATTCAATGATGCCTTGTTTCAACTGCAGAACGAAATAAATGAAATCATCTCGGATTTACAAGCGCGGACAGAAGCCGATTCTATCGACAAAGCCGGCAAATGGGCTGCTACATACGACAAATTACGTGAAGAATTGACCTATGAACATGAAACCGCTAAAAAATCCAAACCGGCCATCGTCGCCCTTGCAGGTACAGCCGCGATGGGGATCATGAGCAGCCTGCTGAGCCAGTTTGGAAAGCAGGCATGGGAAATACTTTCTCATGCGGCTAAGTAGCGTTAGGTATAGGATACAGGCTTTATTTAAACGTCGCCTTTCTGACTGTCAACTTATCAATCAGATCAGTTTTGATTTTGAAGCCCCGTCCTGTTGCTTGCGGAACCATGATCATCCCCTCGGATGAAACCTCCACTACAGGCTCAATGATGTCTTCTTTCCAATAGCGTTTAGAAGCAGAGACATCGCCCGGCAAAGTGAAATTCTTGAGCGATGAGAGCGCAATGTTGTGCGAACGGCCAATACCGGTCTCCAGCATGCCGCCGCACCAGACTGGGATATTGTTCTCCTGCGCAACGTTATGAACAGCAATCGCTTCACTGAAGCCGCCTGCGCGCCCGACTTTGATATTGATGATCTTGCATGCGCCCAGCTCAATCGCCGCCTGTGCGTCGCGGGCGTTGTGAATAGCTTCATCCAGGCAGATGCTGGTCTTGAGCTTCTTCTGCAGTTGCGCGTGAAAGTAAAAATCGTCATGCCAGAGCGGCTGCTCGATCATGAGCAAATTGAAGCGGTCGAACTTTTTCAGGTGGTCAGTCTGTGCCAGCGTGTAGGCAGAGTTGGCATCGCAGCTCAGCAGAATCTCAGCCCAGCGATCGCGGATTTTGCCAAACACCTCCACGTCCCAGCCGGGCTTGCACTTGACCTTGATGCGGCGATAACCGGCGCTTAGCTCGGTCTCAATCTTTTCCAATAACTGCTCATGCGAATTCTGGATGCCGATGGAAACACCGCAGGGAATTTCAGATTGCGAGCCGCCCAGCAGCTTCCATAAAGGCACTTGCCGCGTCTGCGCCTCGGCGTCCCATAGTGCATTTTCCAGCGCGCCCTTGGCCATGCGATGGCCACGTACACGGGCCATCATGGCGGGCGCGTCCGTACCTTTTTTGATCTCTTTGCCCAGAAATGCCGGCGCAAGATATTTCTCTACCGCGTACCACGCTGTATCTATTGATTCTTCACTGTAGAACGGATCTTCACCGGCCACGCACTCGCCCCATCCTTCAGGCCCGTCTGTATGGACGGTGAGCAAGAGAATGCGCCGCTCAGTGGTCCGGCCAAAGCTGGTCTCAAAAAAATGCACCAGCGGCATGCGAATTTCGCGGAGAGTAATGGCTTCAATTTTCACTTGCGACTCCTAAACCTTTCGCCGCAGATTTTCGCAGATGATCGCAGATCAGAAAAATTCAGCCGCGAATGCACGCGAAAAACGCGAATCGGCAGGAAGTCTATTGTAATTCGTGTTTATTTGCGTTGATTCGCGGCCCTCTGGCTTGGCGGCAGAATCGTTAATCCTCGTTCGACGATGCATACGACCA
The DNA here is from genome assembly GCA_035710845.1 of Candidatus Angelobacter sp. Taxonomy (GTDB): domain Bacteria; phylum Acidobacteriota; class Terriglobia; order Terriglobales; family Acidobacteriaceae; genus Angelobacter. The sequence goes on along the minus strand of DASTCT010000087.1, from coordinate 6,823 downwards.
ATTCTCATCCCAGCGGCCGAGCAGAAACGCGCCGTTCTCCTGGCCATCACGTTCATAGCCGAGTGCTGCCAGCCCCTGCGAGAATGCTGCGCGGAACTGCCCCTGGTTTTTCTTCTGGACCTCTGCAGCCCGCGGCCTGTCCAAATCAGATGCTTTCCAGGAATAGATTTGCGCTGGGACCTCGATCTTCTTTTCCACTTGGAATTGGGGCGGCAGGCCTTTATCCAATAGGTTCACCACACGCTTTGATTTGAGCCACCACTCCGCCACAAGCCGGTCAGTGGGCAGTCCGCCCTGCAATGGCGAGGACGAATATCCGTAATGGTTGATGCTGTAGCGGCGCGCAATTGCGCCAAGCCGTGCCAGGTTCAGATGCGCGTTCTTGATTTCCAGCGGATCAAAGGTCCACTCCATGAGATCAAAGCCGTGTTCCATCGCGTCGTCGCGCTGCGCCAGCTTCAGCCGGCGGCCCAGGCCATGGTTGCGGAACGCGCTACGGACTGCCAGCATGTGCGAGTGCAAATAAGCGTGCCCGGCGCGGCTGCCGGGAATGGAAAAAGCAAAGCCCACCAGATCACTGCCATCGAAAGCGCCAATAACCTGTCCGCCGATTTTCTGGCTCACCACGAACATGCGCAGGGGAACCAGGTCAACGTCAGCAAAATTCCAAACCTCTTTCTGCAGCGCGACGCAGGCGTTGAGTTCGTCTATGCCCTGGCACTTGCGGATGATGATCTCACCGGCTTCCGGCACCACCATGCTCACTTTTCCACTTCCAGACTCTTGGCTTGTTGCCATAAGGATTCCATTTCGTCGAGCGTAGCTTCTTCCAGCGTGCGGCCTTGTTTGCGCAACTGCTCTTCAAGCCAGCCAAACCGGCGGCGGAATTTTTTGTTGGTCCGCCGCAAGGCAGATTCAGAATCCACGGAGAGATAGCGCGCCAGGTTCACCAAGACGAAAAACAAATCGCCGATTTCACCTTCTACTTGTTCTTTCAATTCGTCGGGAACTTTGGGCTTGCCTTCAGGCGTGCTTGCAGGTGGAAAGTTTTGCACGTGCTCCTGCAATTCACGCGTCTCTTCAGAAAGCTTTTCAAACAATCCCTGGAGGGCAGGCCAGTCAAAACCAACATGGGCAACCTTGGAGCTGATCTTGTGAGCTTCTTGCAGCGCCGGCATTTTGGAGGAAACCGCGGACAAAAGCGGTTCCGGCCCGGCATCGCCAGCGGTGTGCAATTTTTTTCTCTTTTCCTGCAGTTTAAGTGCTTCCCAATTCTTCAGGACCTGCGCTGCATCATTGGCGGTAACATCGCCAAAGACGTGCGGGTGGCGGCTGATTAGCTTGTTACTTAGGGCATCAAGAACATCGTCAATTGAGAATCTATTTTCTTCTTGCGCCATTTCCGAATAAAACAACACTTGCAGAAGCAGGTCGCCCAGTTCTCCCGGCAGCTCCTGCCAGTCTCGATTCTCAATGGCTTCAATGACTTCGTACGTTTCTTCTAAGGTATAACGCTTAATGGTGTCGAATGTCTGCTCGCGGTCCCAGGGGCAGCCGCCGGGTGCGCGCAAACGCGCCATAATCGCGACCGCTTTTTCAAATTTTGCTCCGGTTGACACAAAAGTTTTGCTCCGGTTGGGACAAAAGTAATGGTATCATTGCGCCACATTCCCCTAAAATTTCTGCCGGCGAACGGACGGAATCAATGCGCTCGTGGTCGATTAACAATAATGGTAAGAACGTTCTTAGCAGCGCGTTGGACGCTCGCAAGCTGCTGCCTTTTGCTTTTCTTTTAATGCTGGGCTTTTTAGTCGCCATGGCATGGGACAGTTTTTCCCGTACCCGCGAGTTGCTAAGCTCGCAGGAGTATGTGGAACACACCCACCAGGTGCTTTATGAACTGGATGCCATTCAGGACGGGTTAGGCGATGCACGCGAAGCCTGGCTTCACTACGTTCTGACCCCAGAAAAACAAGACTTGGAGACCTTTGACGAGTCTATCAAGCAGATATGGAAGAAAGTTGCCCGCGTGGAAGATCTGACCAAGGACGATCCGGCGACGCGCGACCAGATCAAGCAGCTTGAGGGTTCGATTGCCGAGGAATTACAACAGTTGCGCGACAACCTGCGCACCAACAAAACCCTCCTCATCTACCATACTCCAGCTACTGACTTCAGACAGGACCGCGTACGCAACGCTATCCAGAAATTCAGGACAGAGCAGGAAGCGCTTCTGCACGAGCGCAACGAAGCAACCCAGGCACGCGCTCATGAAGTAGAGCGCAGTGTTTCAGCCCGCGTTCTCGTATTCAGCCTGCTCATGATGTTTATTTTCACGCTGGTTCTTCGGGAATCGAAGAAGCTGCGCATTGCCGAGCAAACCGCTCTCAACGCACAAACCAGACTGGAAGGCTCACTGGTACAACTCCAGGTGGAAACCGAGAGTGGTAAGCTGCTGAACGAATTGCAAGCGAACTTGCAGATTTGCGTTAACCCGCCTGAAGCTTATGAAGTGCTTGGCGGTTACGTGGAAAGATTAATGCCCAACAGCGCCGGCGCAGTCTTTGCCATTGACAGTTCACGCAACCTGATGGGCGTGATGGCAAGCTGGGGAGATTCTCTCAGCCCGACGCAACACATTCTTTCGCCTGAAGACTGCTGCGCCATGCGCGGCGGCAGACTGCATTTGCGCGTAGAGGCATCGCATGGATTAGCTTGCCGGCACTTTGCTGGGAGCATTCCAGACGCATATCTCTGTCTTCCGCTCGCGGCGTTGGGTGAAACGCTGGGCATCTTGCACATCAGCGTGCAAGATTCTGCTGTGTTGACTCCTACCCGGCTGTCGCTGATCCAGCAATGCGGTGAATATGCCGCCCTGCGGTTGGCGAACCTGCGGTTGCGCGAGAAACTTCACGACCAATCGATACGCGATCCGCTCACCGGCCTGTACAACCGCCGCTTCCTGGAAGCGACATTGGAGCAGGAGTTGCATCGCTCCAGCCGCCATCACACAGGCTTGGGCGTAATCATGGCAGACATCGACAAGTTCAAGCTGTTTAATGACACTTTTGGCCACACAGCCGGCGACATTGTGCTGAAGGAAGTCAGCAACATGTTCCGCCGCTCTGTGCGGACAGAAGACATCGTATGCCGTTTCGGCGGTGAAGAATTTCTCATCGTAATGCCGGACACCACGCTGGACAGCGTGCGCGAGCGCGCAGAGGCAATGCGGGAAGCAGTGGCCAAGCTGGAGCTTGAACATGCCGGGCATGCGCTGGGCAAAATCACTGCGTCTTTCGGTCTTTCATTCTCGCAGGATGGCGTGCTTACATCAGACATCCTGCTGCGCTATGCCGATGAAGCTCTGTATGAAGCCAAGCGCCGCGGCTGCAACTGCGTGAGCTTGAGCGATTCCGTGACGAACCTGCTGGCGGAAAAACAAGGCAAAGAGCCTTCTTCCGCTCCGCTGACTTTCAAAATAGCGCAAAGCTAACTCGTTCATTCGCAGATCTTGAAAAGGACACACTCGCGTATGCGCGAGTGTGCCTGCCTGTCCATCAGTCTTTGTGCCGCAGCTCTCGCCTGCAAAATAGTGTAGTAAACTTAAAATTTGTTCTTGCGCTCAGGCATCTACAAGATAGAGAGACCTATGCATTGATGCAGGCTTCTTTTTTGACGTTTCATTTTTTTGGCGCTCCATGACTCCCAAATCTCAGGATAAAAATTCGCTGGGTTATCTGACGTTTACGCTTCACTCCCATTTGCCTTACGTGGTAAATCATGGCACCTGGCCGCACGGCATGGAGTGGCTGCATGAAGCTGCGGCAGAAACTTATCTGCCTTTGCTGCGCGTCTTTGGCGAGCTTGAGCAACAAGGGCTGGCGCTGAAAGCCAATGTAAATTTATCTCCGATTCTGCTGGAGCAACTCGCCCATCCGGTATTTAAAGACGAGTTCCCCAAATATTTGTTGCGCAAGATTCAGGCTGCGCATAAAGATGCTGAAGACTTTGGACTGCAAGGCGAGCAGCACATGGTGCAGGTGGCACGATTCTGGCAGCACTTTTATGAACAGGCCCTGCGCCAGTTTGACGATCTCAGTTCCGACATTATTCGCGGCTTCCGCCATTTTTATGAGAGTGGAGCGATTGAGATTATTACCTGCGGCGCCACGCACGGATATTTTCCGCTGCTGGGCACTGACGCTTCCATCCGCGCACAGGTCAAGACCGGCGTGGAAACACACCAGAAGTATTTCGGAAAAAAACCTAGAGGCATCTGGCTGCCCGAGTGCGGATATCGCCCTGCTGGCCCATGGGAGTTCCCTGTTTCGCTCAACGGCCACGGCACACCGCAGAGCCGGCGGCCGTTTTATCGCGCCGGGGTTGAGCAAATTCTGGCCGAGTATGGCCTTGAATTTTTTTACGTGGATACTCACCTGGTTGACAGTTCCACGCGCTTCACGCCGTACCAGTGGCTGGCCGGCGATGTACCTGTGGCGATGGAGATTCCGCCGGAGAGTCCACAGAAAAATTTTTACCATCCATATTTTGCCGCAAGCCCAGATTCCAATTCCCACGTAGCTTTTTTCACGCGCGACCCGCGCACCGGCGTACAGGTGTGGAGCGGCGATCACGGCTATCCCGGCGATGCCCACTACCTGGAGTTTCACAAGAAGCGCTGGCCCGGCGGCAATCGTTACTGGAGAATTACTGGAAACAAGATCGATCTCGGCCTGAAACAAGCTTATGATCCGCAAGTTGCGCTGGCACGGACGCGCGATCACGCAGCGCACTTTGCCCACATCACGGCAGCGGCGATTAAGCAATTTGGCAGCAATGGCCCGGGCGCTCCCATTCTGACCGCTCCGTTTGATGCCGAGCTTTTTGGGCATTGGTGGTTTGAAGGCCCAGAGTGGCTCAGAAATGTAGCGATGCAGTTTGGGCGGCCTGAGTCGCCGCTTAAGCTGGTGACCTGCGCCGAATATCTGGCCAAGTTTCCGCCCGCTGCATCCGTGGGACTGCCTGAAGGTTCCTGGGGTGCGGATAGCAACAACAGCGTTTGGCTCAACGAAAACACGGCGTGGACGTGGAAGCATATCTATCCTGCGGAAATGGCGGTGCAGCAGATGGCCAACAGCGGTTTGTGGCGCGGACATGAAGTGGCCACGCGACTGGCCCGCCAGATTTGTCGTGAACTGCTGTTGCTTGAATCTTCTGACTGGCAATTTCTGATCACCACCAAACACGCGCGCGACTACGCGGAAAAGCGCTTCAACACTCACTTGGAGCAGTTCCGCACTCTGCTGGATGGTTGGCGTCGCTTTGAGACTACTCATCAAATCCCCGCTGAAAAAATCAAGGAGCTTGAGGCCATTGAGCTGCGCGATTCTGTCTTCGCCGAAATTGACCCGGAGCGCTGGGCCAGCAGTAGCGCTCAGCAATCGGTGGTCAGCGATCAGCCGATCACATCTGAACGGCGATAGTCCTCCAAGATCGCAAATAAAAGCCAAAACGCAGAGCTCCAGCATCCTGCAAGTCTTCATTTCTCCAGTACTTACCGTTACGGCAACTATGTCTCTCAAGTAACTTGGTACTTTCCCGCAAAAAGCATCTAATAGGCAGAGGTGAGTAGCACGACCCAGCTCCGCGACCAGAGCTTTGATGTTCTGGTCATTGGCGGCGGCATCAACGGCGTCGCTATTGCGCGCGAGTGTGCGCAGTGGGGCAAGCGCACGCTGCTGGTAGAGCAAAACGATTTTTCTTCCGGCACCACCAGCCGCTCAACCCGGATCATCCACGGCGGTCTGCGCTATCTTGAGCACGCTGAGTTCGGCCTGGTGCGTGAATCGCTGCGCGAGCGCGAACGTCTGTTGAGCCAGTTGCCGCACCTGATTCGTCCAATCCAGTTTTTGCTGGCTCTGCCAAAAAAATCACGTTCGCTGATGCGCAGTTCACTTGCGATCAGGACCGGCTTGTGGCTTTACCATCGCTGGGCCGGCGGCAAACATAATGTGGCACGCGATCTCAGCACCTTTGAGCACCAGCTTGATAACGGCAACAACTGGTCCATCTACAGCTATGAAGACGCGCAGTGCGAATTCCCTGAGCGTCTTGTAGCTGAGTGGCTGGCGGAAAGCGCCGCAGCAGGCGCAGTGGTCTGCAACCATACGCAGGTGCTGGAAATTTCCCGCAGCAATGGACGCGTTACCGGCGCTCGCCTGCGTGATCGCATTTCCGCCCAGGAATATGCCGTCCAGGCAGTTAACGTCATCAACGCAACCGGCCCGTGGGCTGACGCGGTGATTGGCGCATCCAGTATCTCCGCTCCGCGAATGATCGGCGGCGTGCGCGGCTCGCATCTGGTGCTGCCAAAATTTTCCGGCGCGCCGGAACAAGCCATCTACACTGAAGCCATTGATGGCCGGCCCATCTTTGTGATTCCCTGGAACTCGCAACTTCTGGTCGGCACCAGTGAGGTGGCCGACTCCAACGCGCCCGGCAATCCTCAGCCAACGCCGCAGGAGATCGAATACCTCTTCCAGAGCTTTGCGCATCTTTTTCCTCGCTCCGGGCTTACGCAGGCCGATATCCGCTATGACTTTGCCGGCATCCGGCCGCTGCCGTTTTCTCCGGGGAAGGATGCATCTTCCGTTACGCGCCGGCATCTTCTGCACGATCACGCTCATGACGGCGCTGCCGGGCTGATCTCCATTATTGGCGGCAAGCTCACCACCGCAGCCAGCCTGGCCCGCGAAGTTGGCCGCAAATTGGGTATCGATATTCCTGATCCGGTCAACATCTTTGCGCCGCCTGCCGTGGAAGA
>DASTCT010000086.1:0-113648 GCA_035710845.1 Candidatus Angelobacter sp. | reverse complement strand
CTGATGACCGGGGGCGAAGCGGCCTCGGTGAGGCATATCCGGCGAGTGAAAGAAGAATTGCCCGGACTGCGAGTGGTGAACGGGTATGGGCCTTCGGAGTGCACGGTGTTCAGCAGTTGCTATGTAGTGCCGGAAGAGTTGGCGGAGACGGTGATCTCGCTGCCGATCGGAAAACCGATAGGAGACCGGCGGATGTATGTGCTGGATGCAGGGATGAAGGCAGTGCCGGTGGGAGTGGTAGGGGAAGCATATATCGGAGGGCCGAGTGTAGCGCGAGGGTATCTGCGGAGGCCGGAACTGACGGCGGAGAGATTTGTGCCAGATCCGTATAGCGAAGAAGGCGGAGGGAGATTATATCGGACGGGAGATCTGGTGCGTTGGCTGGATGGGAACCTGGAATTTTTGGGGCGGAATGATGATCAGGTGAAGATTCGAGGGTTCCGTATTGAGCTTGGAGAAATCGCGGCGCGGCTACAAGAGTACCCGGCTGTGGAAGAAGCGGTGGTGGTTGCGCGAGAAGACACTCCGGGAGAGAAACGTTTGGTGGCCTATTACGTGATGGACGCCGCCAATGATCCTCTGCCAACGCTAGGAGAAGATCTTGTGCCAAAACTTCGCCGCTGGCTTGAAGTAAAACTACCGGACTATATGGTGCCCGCGCTTTATGTGCGGATGGATCGGATGCCATTAACGGCAAACGGTAAACTCGACCGCAAATCATTGCCGGCTCCGGGCGCTGACGCGTATGCAGCGCAAGCGTACGAAACTCCACAGGGAGAGACGGAGAAGGTGCTAGCGCAGATATGGAGCGAGTTGCTCCAGGTAAAGCGAGTCGGTCGTCGCGACAACTTTTTTACTTTGGGCGGGCATTCACTACTGGCGGGGCGAGTAGCGGCGCGCATCCGACAGCGTCTGGGTGTGGCCATGACGTTAGGCGATCTGTTCACGTACCCGGTGCTGGCCGACCTGGCACATAGTCTGAAAGGCGCAACACGAGCCGAGTTGCCGGCGATTGTGCGTGCGGAACGAGGGCAACGGCTACCGTTATCTTTTGCGCAGCAACGCTTATGGTTTTTGGCGCAGATAAAGGAGGCGAGCCAGGCATATCACGTCCCAATGGGCTTGCATTTAAAAGGCGAGCTGAATGTTGAGGCTTTGCGTCGAGCGCTGGATCGGATTGTGGCACGTCATGAAGCATTGCGGACAACTTTTGTTTCTATTGATGGCGAACCTTGGCAGCACATTGCTTTAGCGGCAGAGAGCCGGTTCCATCTGCTGGAGCACGACCTGCGCCAGCATCGGGATGCGAAGGCGGAACTGGATCGTCTTATGACCGAAGAGGTCACCGCATCTTTCGATCTGCAAGCGGGACCGTTGATCCGCGGGCGATTGATCCGCCAGTCGAAGGATGAATTCACGTTACTCATTACCATGCACCATATCGTTTCCGATGGGTGGTCGATGGATGTTTTTCGTAATGAAGTGAGCAAATTGTACAGTGCCTTCAATAGCGGTGCAGAAGATCCATTGCCAAAGCTGGAAATCCAGTATGCGGACTATGCGATTTGGGAGCGGCAGTGGCTGGAAGGAGAGGAACTGCAGCAACAAGGTGAGTACTGGAAAAAAGTTTTGCAGGATGCACCGGCTCTACTTGTATTGCCGACGGACCACGCGCGACCAGCGCAACAGGATTACAAGGGAAGTAGTGAAGAGTTGGTACTGGGACGGGAACTCACGGAGGAATTGAAAAAGCTGAGCTGGCGGCAGGGAGCAACCTTATATATGACGCTGCTGGCTGGTTGGGCATCCTTGCTCTCACGATTGTCTGGTCAGACGGAGGTGGTGATTGGCACGCCGGTGGCGAATCGGGAGCGAGCGGAGATTGAAGGACTGATTGGATTTTTTGTGAATACTCTGGCTCTGCGCGTGAATGCAGGCGGCGGAGTGACAGTAAAAGAGTTGTTGAAGCGCGTGAAGGAAGTGGCAGTGGGAGGGCAACAGAATCATAACTTGCCGTTTGAGCGGGTAGTGGAGATAGTGCGACCAGAGCGTAGTCTGGCGCACCATCCTCTATTTCAGGTGACCTTAGGCTGGCAGAACATGCCAGTGGAACCCATGATGCTCCCCGGGGTGGAAACGAGACAGTTGGAATCAATACCTTATCAGTCGGCAAAGTTCGATTTGACGCTTGATTTGCAGGAAATCGATGGAACGATCACCGGCAAGTTGGAGTACGCCACCGCGCTGTTTGAGTCCAGCACCATCAAACGCTACGTCGGCTATTTCCGCAGATTGCTCGAGGGAATGGTAACCGAAGAGTCGGAAATAATAGATCGCTTGAGCCTGCTCAGCGATAGGGAACGAGAACAAGTTTTATACCAGTGGAATGACACCAAGGTTGAATATCCCTCAAACAAGCTCATTCATGAGCTGTTCGCCGAACAAGTGGAGATGACGCCCCAAGCGCCGGCAGTTGAGTATGATAGCCGGCAGTTGACGTACCGCGAACTGAACGATGAAGCAAATCGGTTAGCGCACTATCTTCAGCTCTTGGGAGTGAGGCCAGAGACGCGTGTGGCTATTTGTGTGGAGCGCGGTCTGGAGATGATCGTAGGACTCATGGCCATACTCAAAGCTGGAGGCGCGTATGTGCCTTTGGATCCGGCTTATCCGCAAGAGCGTTTGCAGTACATGCTGAAGGATAGTCAGCCGGTCGTATTGCTGACACAAATTCAAGTCAGAGAGCGGATGGGGCAAGTGCCTGCCGGAATACCCACTGTGGATTTAACAGACGCAGCCTGGAATAGCCAAGTGGAAAGCAACTCGGAGGCTGTCGCCCCGAAGCCTATTGCCGGAGATTTGGCCTATGTTCTTTATACCTCTGGTTCCACCGGCAAGCCCAAAGGCGTTATGGTAAGTCACCAGAATCTTGTGAGTTCAACCTTTGCCCGGAAGCTGGCTTACGGTAATACGCGCCGCTTTTTGCTGCTTTCTCCTATTTCATTTGATAGTTCAGTGGCCGGTATTTTTGGAAGCCTTCTCAATGGGGGCACATTAATCATCGCTCCTGATGATTTAGTTCGCAGTCCATTGCGCCTGAATCAGGAGATCCAACGTCTGCGAGTGGAAAGCCTGCTCTGTGTTCCATCTTTATATAGGTATCTTGTGGAGTCCCCAGTTGACGGTAAACAGAAAAGCCAGCTTTCCCGGGTCATCGTTGCGGGCGAGGTTTGTCCACCGGACTTGGTGGCAAAGTCAGCGCAGCAATATCCTCGAGTTGAGCTGTTCAACGAGTACGGCCCCACCGAAGGCACAGTATGGGCGAGCGTGCACGGTTGTACCCACCCAATAAGCAGGCAAACCGTGCCGATCGGGCGACCGATTGCGAACACGCAAGTGTACATTCTGGATGCTTGGGGTGAACCAGTTCCGATTGGAGTAGCAGGAGAGCTGTGCATTGGTGGAACGGGTGTAACTCGTGGATATTTGCATCGGCCGGAACTGACGGCGGAACGCTTTGTGCCTGATCCCTATGTAGGACAAGCGGGTGCGCGCATGTACAAGACAGGCGATGTAGGGAGATGGCTGGCGGATGGGAACCTGGAATTTCTCGGACGCAATGACGATCAGGTTAAAATTCGCGGATTTCGAATCGAACTGGGAGAGATAGAAGAGCGGCTGCAGGAGTACCCCGCAGTGGAGAAAGCGATAGTCATAGCGCGGGAAGATACGCCAGGAGAGAAGCGGTTGGTAGCTTACTATCGCCCTGCCAGTTTGCACGCTTTCCCGGATCCCGAATCCCTGCTTTCCGATATACGCTCATTCCTGCGTGAACGTTTGCCGGAGTATATGATACCGGCAGCCTACGTGCGGTTGGAGTCTTTGCCTTTGACGCCGAATGGCAAGCTGGATCGTAGAGCCTTGCCGGCCCCCAATGGGGATGCGTATGCAACACATAGGTATGTGCCGCCGCAGGGAGACCTTGAAACTGCGCTGGCAGCTATCTGGGCAGAGGTACTCAAACTGAAGCAGGTAGGCCGTCACGATGACTTCTTCGCATTGGGCGGACACTCATTGCTCGCGCTGCGCGTACTGTTCCGCGTGAATGACTGCTTCCAGACGGAACTTTCTGTGCCGTCTCTACTTGAACATTCAGTGCTGATGGACTTTGCGCAGAAGCTGCGTTCCATTTCCGGACGCCCCGTGGAGGAGCTGGAAAAAATTGCAAAGATATGGCTTAAAATCCACAGCATGACTCCGGAAGAACTAAAGGCCGCTCTTGCCGTTCATTGAATGCTGTAAATCCAGTAGTGATATAGCTTTTTCAGTTTTACTGAACTGAATGTTTTGAATTTCGCGATCCACAACCAGAGGCTAGTCAATGTTTACGCTCGCACAAAATTTCAAATTTGCGCTTCGCAGATTAAAAAACAATCCTGGATTTGCAGTCGTAGCTGTGCTTACGCTGGCTTTGGGAATCGGGGCGAATAGCGCGATGTTCAGCATTGTGAACGCCGTCCTGCTTCGTCCTCTTCCATATCGTGATCCGCAAAGACTGGTGCTGCTTGCTGAGCATTGGCCGCAGTTTCCCAGGCTGTCCTTGTCCTATCTCAATTACAAGGACTGGCGCGATCAGAGCCACTCGTTTGAGGCCGTGGGAGCCGTGCGGAACAACGTTATGACCATGACGGGGATCCCCGAAGCTGAACGCCTGCCCGCCCAAAATGTTACGGCCAATCTGTTTGACCTGTTGGGAGTCAGCCCGGAATTTGGTCGCACCTTTTCTGACTCGGAAGATAAGCCGGGAGGAGCGCCTGTGGCGCTCATCAGCCATAGTCTCTGGGAACGGCACTTTTCTTCTTCTCGCGACGTGCTTGGCAAGACCATCACACTGGATAATCAAAACTATTCAATTATCGGCGTTATGCCCGCCGGCTTTGAAATTCTTCAGCAGACGCCAGATGTCATCCTGCCATTTGAGCCCTGGGCCAGAACGCTGCCGGATGATCGGAGCTGGCATCCCGGAATTCTGCCTATCGCCCGACTGAGGCCGGGTGTTTCGCTTGAACAGGCCCGCTCAGAGATGACCGTGATTGCCAAACAACTTGAGAAGCAATATCCGGAATCCGACACCAATGTTTCAGCGTTGGTTGATCCTATGCTGGACCAGGTTGTGCAGAACGTTCACACTGCGCTTTGGGTCTTGATCGGTGCGGTGGGACTTGTGCTCCTGATTGCCTGCGCCAATGTCGCCAATCTTCTGCTTGTCCGCGCCACCGGCCGGCGGCGCGAAATGGCAGTCTGCATCGCTTTGGGGGCCCAGCGCATTGACATTATCCGCCAGCTATTAGCGGAAAGCGTCCTGGTGTCTGTTGCCGGCGGTGCTTTGGGACTTGCGCTTGCCTGGGCCGCAGTGCCTCTTTTAACGCGGTTGGCGGGGAACACTCTTCCACGCAGTAATAACGTTTCTATCGATCTTTCGGTTCTCGGCTTTACTGCTCTCATTGCTCTTGTTCCCGGCGTTCTGTTTGGTTTGGCCCCGGCGCGCCATTCATGGAGCATTGACCTGCGTGAAACCTTGAATGAAAGCAACCGTGGCGGGGCTGTGCGCGCCGTTCTGCGTACACGCGCGGCGCTGGTTATTTCTGAAATCGCTTTGGCCATGTTGCTGCTGGTTGGGGCCGGTCTTCTGTTCAAGAGCTTTGAGCGGTTATCCAGTGTTTCTCCTGGCTTTTCCACTGACCACATCTTGATTGCGAATATAGTTCGTTCGCCTATTGCGTACACTGATCGGAATGTGCGCTTGGGCTTCTTTGATCGTTTGTTTGAACAGGTTAGAGCGCTGCCTGGTGTGCGCTCGGTTGGGGCTGTATCTTTCCTCCCAGTAACGGGCACTGGGGCCGCCCTCCATTTCAATATTCAGGGCCGCCCTCCCCACTCTCCCCAGGAATACACCATCGCCAGCTATCGTGCGGTGAGCGCAGGTTACTTGAAAACGCTGGAAATACCGCTTATGTCCGGTCGATGGATTGAAGATCGCGACCGTGAAGGAGCTCCCACCGTAGCGGTAATCAATTCCAGCTTCGCGCGTACATATTTTCCTAACCAGTCGCCCATTGGACAGCACATACAGTTAGGAGCCACGCCTGATCCCAACGTGCCCTGGATGGAGATTGTTGGGGTGGTTGCTGATGTGAAGCAATCTTTGGCCAGTGAATCTTCTTCAGAGATGTATGTTCCTTTCCGCCAGGCGGACCAGGTGCTTCCAGTCTTGACGTTGTCCCTGGTTGTGCGCACCTCTGGAGATCCTCTGGCGCAAACCAATGCCATACGCTCCGTAGTGCACAATATCGACCCTAATCAGCCAGTTACTGCAATCCGCAGCATGCAAGAGAACGTAGCGCAGTCTGTCTCTGAGCCAAGATTTCGCACTGTTCTGTTGTCTGTTTTTGCTGGCATCGCTTTGGTGCTTGCGGCGGTGGGCATTTTTGGCGTCATGGCATACTCGGTTGCGCAACGCACTCGCGAACTCGGACTGCGAATGGCTCTTGGAGCATCACGCGGCCGGGTCTTGCAACTGGTGCTGATCAATGGCGTACAGTTGACATTGATAGGCGTAGGGATAGGACTCGTAGCCACGTTCTTCCTGACTCGCTATGTTTCCAGCTTGTTATTCAACGTCCCTCGCTATGACCCCATAACATTGGTGGGTGTAGTTGTGGCATTGATCATTATTTCACTTTGCGCGTGTTACATTCCCGCCCGGCGCGCTACATTGGTCGATCCGATTGTGGCCTTGAGGGAAGAATGACAAAGGATAAGACGGAATAAAATTCGTGGATGCAACCATCTTGATCGTCGGCAGTGGCTCTTTGGCGCGAGCCATCTCTTATTCTTTGGCTCTCCTGCTTTCCCGGCCTCATCGCGTGGTCATTTGCGCCCGCTCCAGGAACCAATTGGATGACATTCTGTATGTCTCACGCGCAAAAGCCGCGAGCATACAGTCGCCAGTCACTTTTGATTCCGTCCAATTTGAAGCCGAATCAGATGATGCCGGCAGGCTGCTTTCATCGATTCAACCTGACGTGGTGGTGAACTGTGCTTCCTATTACTCTCCATGGGAAGATATCCACCAGCCTTCATTATGGACTCAGCTTCTCCGCAGTGCAGGATTTGGTTTCACATTGCCATTGCAATCAGCTTTCGCAATCAAGTTTGCTAAGGCCGTGGCTGAGCATTCCCAACCAGTGCTTTTTATCAATGGCTGTTATCCTGACGCGGTCAATCCACTATTGCGTGCCCTGGATCTCCCCATCTTTTGCGGCATCGGCAATATTGCTCTTTTGGCGGCAACATTGCGATCCTCACTGGATCTTAAGCCTGAACAGCGCTTACAAGTCATGGCTCATCATCTGCATTTATACAAACCAAAGCCTGGAGTGGAGGAAGCACGAGCTTGGGTTGATGAAAAACCCTGCGAGAACGTGGGTAGCTTGCTGGCAGGCCAGCGGGCAAGCACTGGTTTGGAGGTCAATAAGGTGATTGGATGTACAGGTGCTGTATTGCTCCGCGACATCATTGACGAACGAAATGTAGAAACTCACGTACCTGGCCCATTTGGGCTTCCCGGAGGATATCCGGTACGAGTAGCAGGTTCACGCATGGAACTGAATTTGCCGCCCGGTCTTTCAGAAGCTAAGGCAATCGCTTGGAATGAAAAAATCGCAGCTGCGGATGGCGTAAGGATACTTCCTGGTGGATACGTGGAATTCGGAGAAAAGTCAAAACATGCTTTCAAGCAATATCTGCCGCAGATAGCCGACGGATTTCACGCCGACGAGATAGAAAAAGTTACACAATCAATGTTGGAACTTCGAGCAAGGTTGACTAAGGGGACGGTTCAATCACTCGCACTAGAGTTATCCGACAGGAACTGAGGGCAGTTTTCCGGCAATGAAGTGCTCGGAGTGGATTCGGATGCCCTTCGATAATACCCTCAAAAAATTAGGCAACAGACGCAAACGCAGGGCAGGGAATTTTGAAGAAAATTTTCAGAGGTCGCGCAAGACGCAGATACTGAAATAGGTTATTTGGCTGCCCCCCAGGGATTCGAACCCCGATATGCTGATCCAGAGTCAGATCAGCCCCTTTGAAAACAAAAGGAAATAAGGACTTACACGGCAAAACGCGACCAAACGCGGCAGAACACGCACACAGGACGCACACGCAAAGATGAGGGCGGGCTATGAAAGACCACTCCTCTATGAATCCCTCGGCAGCGCTCCTGGTGAACCCAGAGCGGCAGATCCTTACCCAACAAAGCGAACTGCGGCCTTCGGTCTCGGCCCTCCGCAATGACGCTCTACTCTCACCTTTCATTTCTACCGGTCGGAACGGCTTGGTGCCTACCAAGGCTGTACGGTCGCCAGAAGTACTGCGCTTGCATCCGACATTTAATGACCTGAATTTGTCTGGATGGTTGATCAACTCTGAGCTTCAGGGAAAGCAGCAGAACGTCCACGAGCCAATTCTGATCACCCGAGCGGGCATAATCCTCGGGGGCTTTGCAGAATGGCATGGCGCGGTCTGTGCTGGACAGCCGGAGATTGATTGCACCGAATTTGCGCTTAATGATGATGAAGCGCTGCAACTGATCCTAACTCTGCACAGGCCGAGAGTTGCTTGGAACGACTTCACCCGGACTGAGTTGGCGCTTGAACAGGAATTCTACTTCCAGTCGAAGGCTCTTGCTAATCAGATCGCCGGCGGCAGACACAAGGGTTTGGCAAATTTGCCAAAAGCTCAGCACATTGACGTGCGGGAAAAGATTGCCGACCTTGCGCGGGTAAGTTCTCGAACTGTTGGCAACGTTAAAACCATTCTCAAAAAAGCTCACCCATCTGTAGTGGAAGCTCTTCACAATGGCACGATCACCATCAATGCAGCCCTGGAGATCTGCAAGTTCGATACGACCCGGCAAGTTGAGGAACTAGCACGTTTCCTGATGAAGAGGTCAAACAACAAAACCTACAGTGAGTACGTAGATAAGCTGCAGGTCGAACAACTCGTCGCCGATCTGAGCGCGTTTTTTGCCAAATTACAACAATTTGAGACAACAACGCCAGGGTCAGTGGAAGTACGTTCCGGCACAGGTAAAAAGACGGTTATTATCGTTGGGAAAAATCATCTGAATACCCTGACAGAGGGAATACCGGCGGGACTGCCATGAAATACAATCACAGCAAAAGTAACTGGCTTGGTAAGAAATATGATGAGCCGCTAAAGCAAATCCTGGAGAAGACGCAGCCGTACTGGGATCACAATGGGACTCTCCCGCAGGTGAGAGAGGCGTTTCGCAAGGTGCTTCAATGCCGTACTCCCGCGCTTGGCGCTCAGGTATTTTCCTCGGAAAACGGAGAGTTGATTGTCTATCACACTTGAAAATCTCGCGCGTGCCCGAGTTGCGGGTACTGGGCCACAAAAAAGTGGATATCGGAGCGGGTTGCGGCCCTGCCGCCTGTGCGTTACGTGGGGATCACGTTCAGCATGCCGGATGTTCTTTGGCGGGTGTTCCATGACAATCGAGCCTTAGCCAATGCTCTTCCAGTTCTTGCGGCTAATGCCATCAACAGTGTGATAATCGCAAAACATGACTTGCGCACCGGTGTCATTGCCTTCCTACATACTTTCAATGGGGAATTAAAATTCAACTCCCATGGTGCATACAATGGCGACCGCTGGTGGATGGCGAATCTCATCTGGCTCCTGGGTGCCAAGTGTATTCTACAACCAGGACATCCTAATGCATTTGTGGCGCGATGCAGTGCTGGACCTGCTGCGCTCGGCTTTCCATGCAGGTCAGCTTAGAATAACGATGACAGTGAACGAAATGAAAGCGATGCTGAGTGAGCAGGAACGCTGGCGGAGCGTGAAAATTCGATCACTCGATTCTGTCGAACACTTCTTTCAATATGGAGGGCGATATGCCCGCCGTCCGGTTATTGCTCAGGGACGCATTGCCGACTAGACGAGCAAACGGTTCAATTTTCGCCCCAAAGATAAGTACTCCGGCAAACTCGTTCAAATCCGATGCTCTCTGGAAAATCTCATTGATCTCTGGGCCCAGCACATCCTAAAGTGTTATAAGCACGCGGTTCGATACTTTGGACTGTTTGCTCCTTGAGCTGTGAACCAGATGTTTGATCAGATTTTCGCCGCCATAGGCTATAAGCGTCGACCACGCCCATCGCCACCACGCTGGGCGGAGTCCATTAAGAAAATGACAGGACGAGACCTACTTATGGATTGGACTGGCCAGCGGATGCCCTGGGTATGCCACCTCGCGCGGCAAGTCCTATAGCAACAGCAGAATCTGTCTGCTGAGCATCGTAAGCAGCATCAGGCGGCATCCGCCGAGTAAGTCAATGATCACCTAAGATTCTATTCAGAACTCATACGCAAGCGGTGTTTTCGCGCACCCACCTAAATTCAAAGTTTTTGATTTTCCTAATGATTAAAAAACGTGCATGTTTCATTATGTTGGCAGGACAGCTATTCCACGTCAGGTGACGCTCCGCCCTATCCCATTGAATTGAGTTTTTGTTTTTCCTATACGTTAAAACACGATTTCGGGCGTGATCCTTTTGCTTGATCATAACAGCGGCAATAAAATGAAATGGGTTGGTCGCCTGAAGCTAAAGGTGTCTGCATATCGTTACCGTCAAATCCATTACCCTGCCAATTGCGTTGCTGAAGGGATACACTCTATAACCGCCCTCACACCTCAATTAGCAGATCCCCACCATCTTCATCAGCCAATACAGATGCACTTTGACTTGGGATAAACGAAGCCGCATGCTTGATGCGAATCGCCACGCGAGACTTTGCTTTCTTATACTTCCAGTGCTTACGTTATGGAGAACTGTAACTCATCTGGTCTATAGTGACTATTGGGGAATCGTTGATTGTTAACGATGCAGTTATTACCCAGAAACAACGTATCGATTCCAGTCGTTAGAAAAGTTTCCATCGCCTCTTGAGCCGTGTTAACAATAGGCTGGCCTTTCACATTGAAGCTGGTATTAAGCACGATTTCCGTCCCAATTTCCTTCCCAACATGGTGAAGCAGAGTATGGAATTCAGGGTTGTCTTTCGCGGAAACAGTTTGTACGCGCGCCGTGCCATCTACATGAGTAATAGCGGGAAAAGCCGAATGGAAGGCCTCGCGCACTTTAACGACAACGACCATGTAAGGTAGTTCGAGGTCCTTTGGAATTTCGAAAATGGTTGAAGCTTCTTCGCTCGATACGGCAGGCGCAAATGGCCGGAAAGACTCCCGTTTCTTCACCATGGCGTTGATGCGATCGCGCATTTCGGGGTGACGGGCATCAGCCAGAATGCTGCGGTTGCCAAGGGCGCGAGGACCGAATTCCATGCGTCCGCGAAACCATCCGATAACTTTTCCCGCGGCGATTTGGCGCGCAGCTTCTGCGCACGTGTCTTGAAAATTTTTGAATCGGTGCAACTGGATCTTGTCCGCGTATGTGCACAACGTGCGTTCAATTTCTGCGTCCGAAGAGGCTGGCCCCAGAAATGGGACAGGCATACGCCGATTCTGCACCTCGCCGGTTTCAGCAGCACGAAAGAGAGCGGCACCCAGCGCGGCGCCGTCATCTCCGGCGGCGGGCTGAATGTACACATCCTCAAAAAGCCCAGATTGCCTCAGATGGCCGTTGGCCGTGCAGTTCAGAGCCACACCGCCGGACATGGCTAGCCGGCGGCATCCGGTCTGCTGGGTAAGCTCGCGTCCTAAATGCTGGAACGTGCGATCAAGGCATTGCTGGAGTGCGGCAGCGACATCGCAATGCAATTGCCCGATTTCATCATCTGGGCGGCGCTCTGGTATCAGGTTTTCATTCAGGTAGCGGCGCACCGGAGCATACGTTTCAAGCTCAAATGCAGTGGAAGCTTTGGCCAACATCGGAATGCTGATATTGGCTCCAGGACCAAGAATAATCTCTCTTTCAAAAAAGGAACGAAATCTCGCAGGGTCTCCGTAAGGCGCAAGTCCCATGATCTTGTATTCATCTGAATTGAAGTCGAACCCGAGGTGAAAAGTGACAAGAGAGTAAAGAATTCCGATAGAATTGCGCGCATTTATACGGAAGAGCGGAATGAGCTTTCCATTACTGCCCCGGTATGCTGAAACGCTATCAACTTCGCCCATGCCGTCCATCACAAGCACCGCGCAATCGTCCCATCCAGAGGTGTAGTAGGCGCTGGCTGCATGGGAAAGATGGTGGTCCACATGGAAGACGCGGTCTTTCGGAAAACCCGGCAGATGCTCTTCTACTGCTTGCAGAATGGCGGCGTGTGAGTAAACCTTTTCATAAGCAACGGTCTGCTGGGTAGCGCGCAGAAAATTTACGCGGTAAGGCTGATAATCAAAACAATGAACGAGCTGATCCACGTTCTGGAGCTTAAGACCGGCATTGGCAAGGCAGAACTCAATCGCGCCCGTAGGGAAAAGTTCGGAGTGTTTCTTTCGGTTAAATCTTTCTTCCGCTCCAGCAGAAACAAGGCTGCCATTCACGATGAGCGCGGCCGCAGCATCGTGCCCCTGTGCAATCCGGTACTCGCGCTCCTGTAGCCCAGGCCATGTGAGTCTCTTAAAAATGACAGAATTCCAAAGTCCGCTGAAACCAAGAACATTCATAACACCTCTGAGCAATCCCTAAGCCGCGGCCCGTGCAGTACGTTGGGCGCGAACGGCCCAGCTGGCGATTTTGATCAGGGTGTTATAGATCAGGCGTAAAAAACCGTAGATGACCAGCCCCTTCCAGAGCAGGCCACTCCCCAGATCAAAGGTGGCCCACACGTTCAGGTGCGTAGCCGTGAGCAGACTCCAGAATTTCACCAGCAATTTGGGATAAGCCGGTATGAGCTCAAACACAACTTGAACGAGCAATATTTTAGCCAACAGGAGAACAAAAGCCATTACCGAAGCCACATAAACATAAAGGAAGCGTCTGCTTTGCACGGCGAGATCGGAGAAAGGATGTGCCATGGCCTTGGAGATCCGCAGCAGCCGATAGAACCAATATTCCAACCAAAGCACAATGCGCCTATTCAGGTCAGCGATGCCGAAAAGATCACTCACGAGCCAGTATCCGTCCATTCTCAAAAATGGATTCAGCGCCATCGCGATCTGTAGATCAGCAAAGAAAAAGCAGTAAACCAGCAAATGGCTGTGCTTCCACAGGATCAACGCCAACACGGTAGTGAGAGAAAGACAATGGAAATAGATTCCGCCCAGATCGACCATTGCCCGCTGCCCGCGTTTCAGCTTCCAGCTATCGGAAAGATCTGTATAAAAAACGGGGAAAGAGATATAAAGCCCCCAACCTATCTCAGAGCGGTTGTAGCCATAATGGTTCAAGGCAGCCGCATGGCCGAATTCATGAAATAACCCAAGCAAGGACGCCAGCAATGTCACAAGAAAGAAATCAAATCCCTGCATGTTATTCAAGCTGAATTGGTAGCTGGGTATCACGCGAATGAAATATACCGACTGGGCCAGAACAAAAATAGGTAAAAGGAGCAGCAGCACCTTCCATTCAAATAGCCAGCGCAGAGGAGTGCTGACCGTAGCGACAAATTT
Organism: Candidatus Angelobacter sp.; assembly: GCA_035710845.1. Lineage (GTDB taxonomy): Bacteria > Acidobacteriota > Terriglobia > Terriglobales > Acidobacteriaceae > Angelobacter. Next base: position 99,988 of record DASTCT010000086.1, on the reverse strand, counting down.
CGGAGAAAAGAGCTTTACGCGTAAATAAAGATAGCCACGACGGCGGGCTCGGCCTTCAGCCTGGACCGGCTGGGAAACGTTCGCCTGTACTAAGAGACCTTTGCTGAGGCAATATTGATGGACCAGGGAAGAGACTTTCTCCATTGTGTACTGCGGGTGCATTTCAACATATTGCTGGATAAGGTCTTCTGTGGATTTGGTGCCGTCAAATCCTCGCAAAAATTCGATGAGATCCTGAGGGAGCAAAAGTCTGGAAGAAGCTTCCTGAGCAGGAACTTCGCAGACGAACATGGGGCGCGGCGAAGCGCCGTCAAATGGATATACTTGAACACTTTGGTTGAAACACAAAAGCTCCGCCATGCGTCTCGACTACCTCGAATGAATCACCTGAAGAGCGCAATGATGGAATTACGCTCTTCAGTGAAGAAAAGTTATGCAGGCTTGATGTTGATCTCGCACTTGGGGAAAAATTCTAAGCGGTCTTCCAATTCCACGATCGAGAACTCTTCCAGAGACAGTTCACTGGCCTGAAATAGCTCCAGCTTATCATTCTTCATGTGATTTAGCCTCCTTTCCTTAGAATAATCAGACTTAAAGCAGATTTCCTGAAGTGCTGACGAGGACATTCCACGATACTGGCTTGTTGCCGAAGTCGCGATGTATCGAACTCCATGACACCGATCTTATTGTGATATAGACCGGTTGGTCAGAAGGCTAATTAGAATGTTTTAAAGTAGGCAAGAGTGCCGTAAACTTGTCTGCTTTTTATGCAAAAGTTCAGGTATTCGCAATTGAAGTGCTCAACACAAACAGCATAGATACTTCTGCGCAGTGGGTCAATATAATCCACTTATTTTTCCACGAGAAAAAAATAAGTGATTTCCCAAAATGGAACCTGGCTTTTTTGAGTCAAAACAAGCCTCAGCGTTCATGAGTATGGGAGAACATGTTTACTTGACAGGTATTTAGGAAAAAGTTACCGTAACGTCCTATCTAGGCAGTTCCAGTTCTAAAGCACTCATCGATAAAATGCTTTCATCACTCGACAAATGCTCTCACCACCGTCTACGATAATTTTCATTTCTGCCGTAGTGGCGGGAACAGAACCTGAGTTGCTACTGCTCTGAAAGATTGCTGGGAGGTGTTTCTTGCTGAAGCCATTTAAGCAATTAGGCGACAAAGTTGCGCGGGAATGGGCGAAGGCCGGCAATTCTGATGAGGCATTTGTAGATATTGCTGTAGATCACCTTGCGAAATCTGAGGTCCTGACAGAAGTGGAACCGCAGGAAATCGTTTCCTGGTTGATGACGTCAAAAGATGTTCCCGAACAGGGAGATAAGGACTTTGGGCAGCCTCCCATGATTGTCTATGCTGGGGATGACTTTTTCATACAGGCGATCTTTTGGGTGGATGGCACTACTTCCATTCACGAACATGGGTTTGTGGGTGCCTTTGGTGTGTTGCATGGATCGAGCGTGGAAAGCACATACACCTTTAGCACGCAGAAAGTCATGTCGAACCGGTTTTCCATCGGCCAAACCCATTTTGTTTCGTCCGAACTTCTCAAGAGGGGCGACGTGCGCCCGATTTACCCGGCGGACAAATTGATCCATTCCCTTTTCCATCTGGATCGGCCTTCAGTGAGTGTGGTGGTGCGCACGCCCATCAGAAAAGAGCCGCGTCCGCAATATTATTATGCCAAGCCCCATCTGGCCTTGCATGATATTGGTCTGCCGCAAGTTGTTCCAATCCAGCTTCAGATGCTGCAATCGTTATGGATCATCGATAAAATTTCATTTTGGGATGCCGCCGCCAAGTTGTCGCTCAACTGCGATCCCTATGTTCTTTACCAAGTCCTTTCTATGGCGTTTAGGGTAGCTCCAACTTCCCAAGAAAAATGGTCGGAGCTGTTGGCGCTGGCGGGGGAGCGGGACAAGTGGTTTCTCGATCATGTTCTCCTTTGCCTTGAGGAGGCACAGCGCACAGAAAAACTTGTTGCTCTGCGCTCCAGCACCCATGACCCGGTGCATCGTTTCTTCCTGGCGCTCCTGCTGAATGTTCCCAGCCGCGCGGAAATGTACAAACTGATTCAGCAGCGCTTTCCAGATGAACAGCCTTCGATTTTAGTAGTTCGCTGGCTGGGCGAAATTTTCAAGCAGAAGCAGGCTGGCATACAGTTGACGCCCTCATGGCTGTGGCTGATTAATTGCATCCTGGAAGATCCGGAATTCGAACATTCCAGGGCTGAATTGCTTAAAAAATTTCAGTGCAAACAAGAAGCTGATGAAGAGAAGCTTCGTAAGGCTTGGATCTATCTCTGTTCTGTGGATCTTTTCAAGCCGTTGATGAATACGGTCTCAGCCAGATGAACACGTCAATTGGAACCGTTGGCAAGATCGAGATCCCAGTCGGTTCTATCCTGCGTGCGGCTTTTTTAAGGTTAGAAGCATATACAGATCCTGCCATCGATGAGATCGCTGGGAAACAACAAAATGGATATTGACCTTGCGGTACCCACAATTCCTTTGACCGATGCTTTTACTCGGATAGAGAATCTTGCCCGATTTGATGGAGCCTCATCTCTCCTCCAGACGCACGGTTTCCTGGTATCACGCGCGCTCAACTTCCTGACCAATGCAGGAGTGAGTCCCTTTCCGGGCGCAACGGGAGCTGAGCAAATGGATTTGCTCTGGCTGGAAGCTGCCGATGCCGCTGGCGGCTTGGTGCCCAGCGCGAGAGAAGCACTATCCCTGGCAGATCCCCAGGAACATTCATCGATTGCATTTGTTGCCTTGAAGAACCGCATAACTGCGATAGCTGTTCCAGCCGGTTCCGTACGATTTTCATTTCGCCTTTTTCCGCGAACGGGGTTTCCGCAGCTCAGAGTCCGTGAGCTCACTTTGAAACTGGATATGGCAGAACTCAGTCTCGACAACCATCTTGCCGACGGCATTCGAGAAGAGCTGTTCTTTCAACTGACTGCGGAAAGATGGCTCTTTTTTTCAGCGGTGATTCTGGGGATTGCACAATGCGCTTTTCAGTATGTGCTGGAATACGCGCGAAAACGCATGGCTTTCGGCAAAGCAATCGTGCATCACCAAGCGGTGGCCCTTAAGCTGGCAGATGTACTGACCGCGATTGAATCATCTCGGCTTTTGTGCCAGGAGGCCTGCCTCTCCGGCAATGCGGGTGCAAGCTTGTTTCAACAGGCGCGCCGAATCTGGCAATACGTAAATGAGATACCACAGGAGATAGCGCCGCACATCATGCAAATCATGGGTGGTCATGGATATCTTCAGGATCATCCAGTACAGCAGTGGTTCTGTGACCTTCAATTGGTCTCTCTCACGGGCGAACTCCCAGCACCGTTCTCTGATCTGCACAATGATTGATTTTGAGCTTACCCGCGAGCAAGCGGATTTCCGCGAGGACATGGCTGCTTTTGCAGCTTCCTTTTTGCGCCCATTCTCTTCTATAGCGGATCAGCTTGCCGATTTCCCATCATCCTTGCACGTACCCGAGATCTTTGCCGCTATGCAGTCATTCCTCCCGGTGGAATTCAACGGCGGGTGGCCAGGACACTCGGGCCAGAAACTCGACATCGCCCGCGACCCATTGTTGCGGATCCTGATGAATGAGGAAGCAGCTTATGGCGACGCATCGTTGTTTATTGCTTTGCCGGGACCTGGCTTGACGGTGCCGATTGTAGATTCCTTTGGTACAGACGAGCAGAAACAACGTTTATTTTCCATCTTTGTTGGCCAGACTAAACCAAGGTGGGCGGCGTTTGCCATGAGCGAGCCGGGCGCAGGTTCAGACTTTGCCGCCTTGAGTACGACTGCTCGTGAAGAAAAAGATTGCTACGTGCTGAATGGGACGAAGTGGTTCGTGGGCAACGGACTCCGTGCCGAGTGGATTGTAGTTTTTGCCAGCACCAATCCTAAGCTCGGCAGCTTCGGAATCAAGGCGTTTATTATTGAACGTGGGACACCAGGATTCAAGGCCTCGCGCGTGCTTAAAACAATGGGATTGCGCGCAGTCCAGATTTCAGAGTTGCAGTTCACAGAATGCCGGATCTCGAAAGAAAATTTGTTGAGTCCGCCTAGCGCCGGTAAAAGAGGCGGGTTTGATGGCAGCCTGCTTACTTTGCAGCAGTTCAGACCCGCCGTGGCTGCCATGGCGATTGGCACTGCTCGAGCTGCATTGGATCTGGCAGACGCCTGGCTCTTCCAGAATGGAGCGTCTCATGGTTTGGCCCGCCGTTGGCAGGAAAAAAAGCAGCGTCTGGAATCGCTAAAGACGCGTGTTAAAGCCGCGCGTCTGGTCTGCTGGAAGTCAGCATGGCTGCAACAAGAAGGCCAACCCAATCTTGCTGAGATCAGTATGGCAAAAGCCTTTGCTGCCAAAGTCGCTATGCAATCGTGCAGCGCGGCGGTGGAGATTGCCGGCGCTGCCGGAATCCTTGCCTATCCTCTCCTTGAAAAGCTGCAGCGCGATGCCAAAGCGTTCGACCTTCTGGAAGGAACAGGTGACATTCACCGGCTCATGTTGACGCGGGCAGTGCTGCGCGGCAATTTGAGCGCCTGATCCGCGAGCACCGGCCCTTGACAATAAAAAAGCCACAGGCAAAAACCTGTGGCTTTTTTCTGCATCTGTTATTGCGGTACGTTGATCGTGCACTTGGGGAAGAACTCGAGTCTTTCTTCCAGTTCGGTGATGGAGAACTCTTCCAGGGTAAGGTCTGCGACTTTGTACAGCTCTTGCTTATTGTCCATGGTTCTTATCCTTTTCCGAAGTTATTCGTTCAAATGAAGGAGTGACGAGTCGAGGCAGCCGGTTGAGCCGCATCCCACACATCGCTCCAGAAAACGGCCAGAAAAAGCCTGCGTGCGCGCTTTCATGAAATCGAGGCGGTTTTCTGCAGCCATGTGGCAAAACGGATTGTGCATGCAATAAAGTCGAAGGGTTATAAAAGCCACAGAAGTTTCTGTGGCTTTGGGGGCCCGTTACGCCGGTTGAATGTTGATCGTGCACTTGGGGAAGAATTCAAGCCTGTCTTCCAGTTCGGTAATGGAGAAATCTTCCAGGGAGAGATCCACTGTCTTGAACAGTTCCAGCTTGTTGTCCATAACCTTTCCTCCTTTCCTCAAAGATGCTTGCTACACCCTTCCTGCAATTAAGCGCCATCAGCTATGCTCGCGGTTTTTTGAGCGCTCAATCGCAACGCTTCAGCCCGACGGTCATGCACTTTCAGACGGTCTGACGGGCAATTACACTTTCCCAAAATCCGGGCTGGACAATGTTTTCAGCCAACTTCTTTCTTCCGGAGAACCATTCTGACTACGCCGAGGTTATGAGTATCTGGCTAAGCCCGAGGCGTGAGTAAAAAGCCACAGGAATTACCTATGGCTTTTTTCACCTGCTTATGCGGGTTTGATGTTGATCGTGCACTTGGGGAAGAATTCGAGTCTATCTTCCAGCTCAGTGATGGAAAATTCTTCCAGGGAGAGCTCTGCGGCCTTGAACAGTTCCAGCTTATTGTTTTCCATAGCGTCCTCCTTTCCTCAATAATGGTTATTGCAAACCCTTCCTGTAACTGAATGCTTACCTGTTACGCTGCGGCTTTCAGCGCTAAACCAGAACGCTTCAGCCCCAACGATCGTGCACTTTCAGACGGTTTGGCCGTCAGTTACACTTTCCAGAAAGCCCAAGTCGGACAATGCTTTCAAACAACTCATTTCTTCCGTAGAACCACTTTGATCGCAGTGCAACACTCCGCTTTCCATACCTTCTCCAGCCAGAATCGATAGGATGGAATTGTGCTTGCTGTTGATCTTGAAGACTTGCAGAGTTTTTACATTCACAAGCATGAAACCGTCGCTTGAGGGTATGGTCGCGATCAGCCTGTGGTTGATCTTGACCCGAGACCGGGAGCCTTCGAGAATGCTTTCCATCTGGAGGGCTGATGGATTTTTTTGCACAGTTTTAGAGTCTGAAGAATTCAAGGCGCGCCACCTGTGGAACAGGCATGCGCCTTCCCACTGTTCGGGCTGCGCCATGACCAGGGCTCCCATGCGATCAAATAGGCATTGCAGTGTGCTTGATACGAATGCCTCTCCGTAGCCGACCGCCGCTTCCGGCAGGATGGGAACCATGTCATAAATCACTCCGCGTTCCCAAGGCTGATCGGAATCCAGAAGTGAGGCGGTTTTACTGCAGAAAATCGGAACCAAAGGAGCCTTGGTGCTCAACGCGAGCTGCGCCACGCCGGATTTGACCTGCACCGGATATCCCAGACACTCCAGGGGGCTTTTATTGGTGTGCCCTCTGGCGCCATCGAAGCCGGAATTCCCATCGAAGTACAGCAGTACGATGTGATTTCTGCGCAGCGTCTGCGCCAGCAGGACGGCTGCAAAAGGATTGTTCTCCACATCGATGATGCGAACGCTGCCATGGGCAAGAGGGACCAGCGCCTGCGCCTGGTCCCCTAACATGTCTTTCTGCAGCAGCAGTTCGAAACGCTTTCTCAATCCGAAAGCCGAATTTGAATCCAGGCCGATGACCACGTGATAGCCCATACTGGTTAAATCATCCAGGAGGTAACAAGACGCGCCATAGTGGCACGTGGCGATGATCATTCCCCGCCTATCGGCCAGAAGTGAATCAAGCTCTTTCCGATTCCAGCCTTTTAAGCGCATGGGCAAATCTGCGCCAGTATCTTTTCTCCTGTGGAGTTCAAGGCCGTCGACATGGCTTTCCCACTGGCGCCATAGACGAAACCTTATGCACGCAATAGCCAGATTCCGGATTTCTGCCGGAGACTTCTGTTGGCCAAAGATCGAAAGCAGATTCAGATAATAATAGTGATAGTTGAATGGCCTGAGTCCATGCTCATTCAAACCATCTAAACAAGAACGGACGTCTTCAGGCGCGGCAGACATATCGTCCAGAAACCCGATCATGTTTCTGGCTAACATATCTTGATCTAGAGGCAGGTCGCGAGGAATGGATTCGACTGAGAGGCCTTTAATGGTGCTTTTGACTCTTTTGTAATTATTAGCCAACAGACGATCCCCTTCGCACACCCGTTACAAATAGCAGCAGCTAGAATTAAAAAACTATATACCATCTCTGAGAAGGCTTCTAATGTGGAAATTGGATGTTTCCCGATTTGGGAATTTTTTCCCGAAATGAAACAGAAGGTATTCAGCTAATAAAGTGCAACCTAAAAGGTGATTTGCTCGTATAGCTCTATGATTGCTTGACACTACTCCTATGATACATATAATCGTTTGCAAGCCACCTTGAAACTTCCAGCAAATGTGGCGCTAGACAGCTCTACCATACCTAATCCTTCAACTAAGGCTGCTGCATACAGGCACGGCGCAGCCCTTTAGAACATTGAGGTATTTTAATGTTTCAGGCCAAGAATGGAACATTGCACATCGGCCAAACCTCGATTTCCGAATTAGCCGATAAATACCCAGATCCTTTCTATGTCTATGATGGTAATGCCATCGAGCAACGAGTGGCGCAGATAAAGTCTGTATTAGCAGATGGCGTTGAAATCATTTACTCGCTTAAAGCGAACCCCAACCTCTCACTTCTTGCCCTATTGAGCACAGTTGCTGATGGCGCTGACGTCTCCTCCCTGCGAGAGATGCAGATAGCTTTGCAAACAGGATTTTCTCCTGCGCAGATTTTCTTTGTAGGCCCAGCCAAATCGCACGAAGAAATAGAGGCTGCGATTAAAGCGGATATTGGCTGCCTGGTTGTGGAATCCCGCGAGGAATTGCTCGAAACGCAGCGGATTGCCGAACGTTTGAACAAATATGCGAACGTAGCCTTGCGTCTAAATCCTGCTTTTGATTTTTTTGGCGGAAAACTGAAAATGGGTGGTACTTCCACTCAATTTGGTATTGATGAAGAGCAGGTCGGTGAAATTTTTGCTCTGCGCCAGTCACTCCAAAGAGTGAGGATCATTGGCTTACATGCTTATCTTGGCACCCGCATTCTGGATTGGACGGTGGCTGCTCGGAATATCCAGCAGATACTCGCTTTGGCAGCAAAGCTAGAGGAGCGATACGCTCTCGGTTTGAAGCTTTTGGATGTAGGAGGCGGCCTAGGCGTTCCTTATTTCAAAGGTGAACGACTATTCGATCTTGACCGTTTTGCCCAAGAGATTAACCCTGCTTTTATCCGCTTCCAGCGCTCTTTCCCTGGGGTGCGCCTTATCATGGAGTTGGGCAGGTATATAGTGGCCGAAGCAGGTATCTATGTTGCAAGGGTCCGCTATGTGAAGACTTCCCGAGGAAAAACATTTGTTCTGGTCAGCGGAGGCATGAATCATCATCAGGGCACTACTTCCGTAGGCAGCATTCTCAAGGATCATTTTTCTCTCTGCGTGCTAAATAAAATGGACAAGGCCGTTGCAGGGGCGGTGGTGGTTTGCGGCCCACTCTGCACGCCTGCCGATGTCCTCAGTCGGTCAGTTGAGCTTCCAGCAGTTGAAGCCGGGGACTTGATCGGAATCATGAATTCAGGCGCTTATGGTCTGACGGCAAGCCCCATTGATTTTCTGAGCCATCGCTGGCCTGCGGAAATCTTGGTGTATGGGGGAAAGGATCATCTGGTTCGCCGGCCGCCAACCTTGGATGAAATTTTGCAATTTCAGCCTTTGGTTCGGGTCAAATCGCAAAAGTACGGAGATATTCGTGTGGCAGTACCCACTCTGGTCTGAAGGATAAGGTTATTTATGATTACAGGCACTGAAACCCTCATTACGCTCAAGCAGATTGTCACTAAAATTACGCATACACCGGAAGTACGGGATGACGCAAACTTGTTCGAGGATTGCGGCCTTGATTCTATGTCAGTTCTCGACTTGGTTCTTGCTATCGAGGAGAGGTTCGGTATTACGATTTCGGCAGACGAACTGCAAAGCGAACTCTTCCAGCGTATAACGAATTTAGCCCAATTCGTCGATTCCAAACTCGCAGCGTGAAAAGGAGCAAACCGGGCAATCCAACCCCAGAGTGAGGTCCCATGAGCTTACAAAGCATCCAGAGCAAAGGAGCGGGCTGCTCTCCGGCCCTAGCCTTCGCAGGTTCGGTCTGCCTTTGTGAAGCTTACGATCTGGGCATTAGTAATCCCACGATGATCGTGCCGGAGAATCGCATCAGCGTGGAAGAATACATCGCAATTCACCATGGGCCGTGCAGCTTCGATGATATCGAGAAGTACTGGCGTGACTATGCCATTGAACCCGAACGCCTGTTTGGTTTTCTAAGAAGCCAGAGCGAAACATTCGATTTAGGTCCCAGAGCCGGCAACTGGGCCAATATCCATAGCGTGCCTGTTTCCAACGAAACCAGTTCAGAACTCGCTGTGCGCGCCGGCAAACATCTCCTGAATGGCTTTTCTGGCGCCGCTTCAAAAATTGCAGCGATCATCTATTATTCGGCCACTCTCAGTTCCAGACCTGCTTGGAGTACTTCATGCCGGCTGCATTTTGAGCTGGGATTAAAATGCGATACCTCATTCACAGTCGGGCAAAAAGGAGCAAACGCGAGCTATGCGGCCCTAAGGGTAGCAGCGGAGATGCTTCACGTTGAACAACTGGAAAAGGTCCTGCTCATTGGTTCAGAAGTCTTTGCGCCGCCGCATTCAAGAATGTTTTCCGGATTCAGCATTCAGGGCGATAGCGCCAGTGCCTTGCTGCTGGGTCGTGGCGAGTACGACTTCAGGCTGGTGTGCGTAGGATTGTTTGATTTTATGGAGCAGCCTCCCATTGCGGCAGACAACGCGTACGGTGTCCTGCTTGACTATTGGTCGGAAGCAGCGGGCGCCGCATTGACTCATCTGCTTGAGGCTGCTGGCATGAGCACGGAGAAAATCGCATTTGTTCTTCCTCCCGGCTGCAACCCGGAACTCCTGTGCCGCATAGCGGAAAGACTCAGGCTTCCTTGGGGAAAATTTGATTGCGGCGCGCTTTGTGAAGTCGGTTCGCTCGGTAGTTCGGACCTGGTCTTAAACCTGAATCGTATAAGCCGGAGCGGTGTCCTTTTGCCCGGTGATGAAATTATGGCCTTTGGGTTCTCTTCAGACGGCGCGGTGTGCGGAAGCATACTCCGTTATGAGCCGAGAAGAGGCGCTATATGAGTGCACAGGTCATGCCTCAGGCGAAAAAGACAGTGGGTTTGATGGGATGCAGCTACTATCTTCCTCCAAGCATCACGGTAGATGAACTGGCCCAGGCCACGGGTATGTCAGCGACCCTGCGGTCGATGTATGTTGAAAATCATGGATTGAGACGCGTCCATATAGCGGGAGAAGAATCAGCGCTTGACATGACAGAACAAGCCGTCCGCCGGCTTCTGGAAAAACATAATCTCCATCCACTTGATGTGGATACCGTTATCCTGTATCACACTCTAAATTTTCTCTCTCTCGAACCGAAGACCTTTGTCAGCGCAGTCCAGCGGAAGCTCGGGTTGGAACATGCCGTGGCTTTTTCCGTAGCAGGCCAGCACTGTGCATCGCCGGTAACAGCTCTGCGGGTGGCGCGAAACATGCTTCTGGCGGGAAGCGCCCGCAATGTTTTGCTCGTGGGCTGCGACTTCTTCGTTGGCTCTCTTCAGCGTGAGATACACGGAATCAGTCTGCAGGGAGAAGGCGCAAGCTGCGCCATTTTGCAGAACCATTGTGCAACCAACCAGATCATCGCCATTTCTACTTATGTTGATGGTTCTCTATACAAAGGCACAGCAGCAGCGGAAGACGAATTCGACAAGTTTGACCTTATTTATTATTTCGCCTGTTACCAGCTGATTCGAAATACTCTAAAAAAAGCCGCGCTGGCCATGGATGATATACGGTTGATAATTCCGCACAATATCAATCGCCCAAGCTGGCATAAGATACTTTCTACCCTCAAGTGCGGTGAGGACAGGCTGTTCGCGGACAATATTGAACGTTGCGGCCACGTATGCAGCGCCGACCTCATGATTAACCTGAGCGATGCCATTGAGGCAGGCCGATTGCAAAAAGGCGACTATTTCATGTTATTTACAGTGGGTCTGGGCGCAGTTTGGGCATGCGCGATCCTGCAGCATTGAAGCCACGCGGAAGCTCCAAAGGGGTCTTCCGATTACTCGGTCATTAAACGTATCTGGAGAGCTGTATGAAAATCATGCTGGCGCATCCGCCGCTGGACGATCCCACAATCCCATATCACTCCACCGCCTATTTGAAGGGACATCTGCTCCGGAACGGCTTTGGGGATGTGGCTTTGCGCGATCTGAATGTGGAGTTTATCGACTATCTATTGCAGCCTTCGAACATAGCCCGAATGTTCGAACAGGGCCACAACAGGATCGCGGCCCTTTCCCGGAAGGGCTCTCTAAATTATGAAGACCAGGAAGAGTATTACCGCGTGCTTTCCTGCGTACAGAAAGACCAAGATGAGATCAGCCGGGCTGCAGCCGGTCTTCGCGACCCGAAAACATTCCTTGATTTCGAAAATTACCTGAGGAATGTGGAGACAATCTCAAAGTACATGGAAATGCTGGGTTCACTTTCCTATCCATGCGAATACCATGATTTTTCTCCCGCCCACCGCGGCAGATTTTCTCCAGGAAGCTTGAAAGATCTTCTTAACCCTGAACTGGGCGAAAAAATATGCATGCCTTTCGTGCAGTACTTCGAAAATATGGTTCTGGCCGATTCATCTTTCTCCGCAGCGGATATGATTGGAATCAGCGTGGTATACGACCACCAGATATACCACGCTTTTCAGTTGGCCCGGATGGTGCGGAGGCATTGGCCTGGCAAGACCATCATTTTGGGAGGTACTGCCATTAGCCAGCTCTACAAATATTTGCGGGACAAATCGCGGTTCCGGGAGGTATTTGATTTTTGTGATGCGGTAGTAGTGGGCGAAGGGGAAACCGCCATATGCGAACTGGCGGCGAGCAATGGAGACGTGGCTGGGCGCACGTTTACAAATACAATTACCTATTCATGCAGCCAGGACCGCTTGAACTTCCCTGTGGTGCAGTATGAAAATTTGACTCAGCTCGGCCCTCCTGTCTATGACCACCCTTGGGATCTTTATTTGTCTCCGGCGCGAGGAATCAACTACTCACCTACACGGGGCTGTTACTGGAATCGCTGCACTTTCTGCGATTACGGCTTGAATTCTGACAAGCCGACATCGCCGTGGCGAGAGCGCAAGATAGACCAAGTGATTGAAGATCTCAGCAATGCTACGCGGGACTTTGGCATCCGCTACGTCTATTTCGCAGTCGACGTTATGGCCCCGGGTTATCTGGACCGCCTCTCCGACGCCATTCTGGATTCCGATCTCGATATACGCTGGAGCGCCGAACTGCGCATGGAACGGATCTTTTCCGAAGAACGTACTAGGAAGATGAAGAAAGCCGGCTGTGTCTCTGTTTCTTTCGGGATGGAATCCGGAAGCCAGCGCATCCTGGATCTTATCGATAAAGGCACGAAAGTAGAGTATATGAGAGTGACCATGAAGAATTTTGCCTCCTCTGACATCGCCTGTCAGCTCATGGCATTCACAGATTTTCCGACAGAAACTGAGCAGGAGAAAGAGGCTACGCGCCAGTTCATCCGTGAGAATCAACCTTATTGGTCCGCAGGAGGGATGGGAACTTTTCTTCTGACTGGCACATCGATCATTGCCAGGAACCCGGAGAAGTTCGGCATAGAATTAATCGAGGTAAAGGATGTCGATAGCCCAAGGGGAGTCGCATATCGGCTTGTCAATGAAGCCGGCCAGCGGCTGGGATTGACCGAAGCCAGTGATTCTTCTTTTGATAATGATGGTGACATTTTCCCGGCGATCATGGGGCGACCGTGGGCTGGCGGCACAGATTCGCTGCACACCATGATTTATTACAACGCGTTCGGCAAGGACTTCTTCAAGACGCATCCGGCCAAAGAACCGGTGAAAGTGCAGGAAATTACGGATGCGGTAGCCCTTGAGTCTGCCATCGTCGTAAACGGTGAGCTCGTTGTATCCTGCTTCGATTTGAGCGCAATTCTGCTAAACCGCAAGCATTTCCTCAGGTATGTGGAAGAGCAGTTGGCAATTCCTGCCGAACCGACCTATGCTGCGTTTCGCCGCTGGGCAGCAAACATACCCTATGAGCAACCGGGTAAAGATAAACGCTGTTGGATCATTACTTTGACCCGTTGTGTCAAAATCGACAAACTGGTGTTTCAACTACTGCAGCGTGCGGCAGAAGTCTCAACAACCGCGACCCTGCTATTGGGTGTGCCTGAACCGATTCGTTCGAAATTATTGCGGTATCTAAAAGCGCTTGAGCACAAAAATGTGATTTCATTCCGGTTGGGTGGACAGATGCTAAAGAGCTTTGAAGCGGCTGCCGAGGAAGAACGCCGCCGCGCGGCTGCTGGTGAAATGACACCTCAGCTCAGGATTACCAGGAAAACCACGCGGGTCCAAAGCACCTTGGTTACTATCCAGAGTGCCAAAATCTGAGTTACACAGCAAGCCGTTGCGTGGAGTCGATAAAATACACGGAAGCAATCGATATGGGGGTAATTATGAGGAACATGTTACAGGATATTCGCGGTGAACTTCGCCGCTGGGCAAAAAGCCCAATCCTGACCATTGTGGTGCTGCTCACACTGGCAATAGGAACAGGTGCCAATGCCGTCATGTTCAGCATCATTGACTCCGTGTTGCTGCGGCCCATGCCTTACAGAGACTCCAATCAGCTCATGGCCCTTGGAACAATCAATTCTGACGGTCCTACAGATTCAGGTTCATGGCTCAACTATAAAGATTGGAAAGCGCAGGCACAGACATTCTCCGATATGGCGGCATACGACGAGTTGGAAGAGGTGATCGAGATTCCCAATCAGGACCCGGTCCATGTAACCGCCGTGGAGACTACCACCAATCTATTTTCGATGCTGGGCGTGCGTCCGACGATCGGACGCGATTTTCTCAGAGATGAAGATCAGGACGGGAAAGCTTGTGTGGCGATCCTGAGCGCAAAGTTCTGGCACCATCAGTTCGATGGCCGCAATTCAGTACTCGGCCAAAAAATCACGCTGAACGGTATGGTGTGTGACATAGTGGGAGTCATGCCTGAGGGCTTTTCTCTTCCACCTCACGAGCCAAGCATTTGGTTCCCGCTGCACCCTGGGCCTGCGGTACAAAGCAGGGCTATCCAATTTCTGGAGGTGCTGGGACGGCTGAAGCCTTCCACAACCAAGAACGTGGCCCGCCAGGAACTGGATGTAATCGGCAACAGGCTGGCGCATACATATCCAGAAGACCGCGAGACCTCGATCAGTTTGACGCCTTATCTGCAAAAGGTCACACACAAAGCACGGTTGGCCCTGCTGGCGTTGCTGGGCGCAGTCGGCCTGTTGCTTCTCATAGCCTGTGCCAATGTTGCTAACCTGCAGATGGCAAGTGCATTGGCGCGCAGAAGAGAGTTTGCCATCCGGACTGCGCTGGGTGCGGAGAAGGTGCGGCTGATCCGGCAGTTGCTGACAGAGAAATTGCTGCTGGCATTCGTAGCCACGGGATTGGGCGTGGCCCTCGCGTATAGCTCACTGAATCTGTTAAAAGGCATAGGAGCGGATACTATTCCCAGAATTAGCGAAGTCCACATTCATGTGGAAGTGTATTTCGCCATGCTTGGAGTTGCGGTCCTAACCGCTGGTGTGTTCGGGCTTGTGCCGGTTTTCCAGGTTTCCCGGCAATCAATCGAGTTTGCGTTGCGCGAAAGTGCTACATCGGTGAGTGGAAGCCGCAGCAAGCAAGCCCTTCGCGATATTTTGGTAGTGAGCCAATTAAGCTTGGCAATTCTGCTGCTAGCCAGTTCGGGCTTATTGATGCGAGCGTTGCTGGGGCTTTTGCATGAGAACCGTGGATTTGCCACTGAGCACGTTCTGCGACTGCAAACGTCGCCTTCTCCCAATCAAGCGAGAGGCCGAAACTTAACAGCGACCCTGTACGGTCCTGAACTGGAAAAAATCAGGGAGGTTCCGGGAGTAAAGAGCGCGGCCTTTGTTACTTATTTACCGCTGGCGGAAGAGGCCGGAAATACTCACGTTGGATTTACAATCATAGGCCAGCCAGCAACCAATGATCATTCCTTGGCCTTGCTGAATTCCATCAGTGAAGAATATTTCAACCTGCTGCAGATCCCACTCTTACGCGGACGATTCTTTACTCTCCAGGACAATCTCGATCATCCACCAGTGGCAATCGTGAATGAAGCTTTTGCTAAAAAATATCTTGGCGGCGAAGACCCGTTAAATAAACAATTCCGTCTGGGAGGGCCGGACCAGGCAGCTCTGCCGTTGATGGTCATTGGCGTTGTAGGTGATACACGCCAACAAACGCTGGCCATGCCAACCGAGCCCGAAATTTATCTTTCATTCCGGCAGATCCAACCCAATACCATCTGGGATAACGTGCTGCTGAACCAGATCATGAGTGTTGTCGTGCGTACACACAGCGACTCTGCCATGGTAAGCCGTGCGGTCCAGGAAGCCATTCACCAGGTGGACCCTGGCCAGGCTGTATACCACGTGGAAAGTATGGAGGATGTAATTGCCTCCTCAGTCCATGATCGCCGTCTGGGGTTCTCGTTGGTGGCAGTATTGGCTGTCCTCGCGTTGCTTGTCGCATGCGCTGGCGTGTGGTCGGTTCTGTCGTATACCGTGGGGCAGCGCACACGCGACATTGCAGTGCGTATCGCCATGGGTGCGACGCGTGGGAACCTGATATGGATGATTGTCTTTCGTGCAATTGCCCTGTGCGCGGTAGGCTTGACTATTGGGACCGCGGGGGCGGTGCTTTGCGGCTATCTAATGAGGTCACTGCTTGTCGGAATCAGCCCTTGGGACCCGGTGGCGTTGAGCGGAACAATCCTGATTTTGTTGCTTGTGACAATTCTGGCTTCGTTGTATCCCGCGTTACGAGCGGCTTCAGTCGAGCCGGTACAGGCACTCAGATCAGAATAATTGCAAGATGAACAGGTTGAGCAGCACTGGACCATTCTGAAGTTTCGCGCTTTGTCTCAACTAATGCGAAAGGTGAGTATGTTTTGATCAAAAAAAAACGTTTCAGTATTTTCCTTTTTCTGCTCGCTTGGATGCTGCCGCTGGCGGCGAACTCTCAGTCCCAAAGCGCACCGCATCCGCTTCGGTTTCGTATACATGTCCATGCTGGAAACGCGGAGCCTCTTTCCGGCCGGTTAATTGTTTTTCTCTCACCTGGCAATAAAGCATCTGGAGAGTTGGGCCCCGGCTTTGGCCCGACAGCCAGACATGTATGGTTCGCCGCCAAGGAAGTTTCAAATCTGAAAGAGAATGGAGTCATCGACTTTGATCCAGACGAGCTTGCTTATCCGCAGCCGCTCTCTCAGGCTCCGGCTGGCGATTATCAGGCAATGGCTTTACTCGACGAGCGCCATATCTACTCTTACGACCCTTATAGCGGCATCCCGGGAGGCACACTACACACCCCAGTTGTTCAAATAGAACATCTCAATCCAGCCGACACATCGCCTGTGGAACTCACGTTGCAGGAGCGTGCGGCTGTTGCACCCGCACCTCCACTCCCCCCTTCCACCGAAGTCGTGGACTTCCTGAGCCCCGCGCTTTCCCATTTCTGGGGGAGGCCTGTTCATATGCGCGGATACGTGCTCCTTCCTCCGGACTACAACAGCCATCCACGCCTGAGATATCCGACGGTTTATATCACGCAGGGGTTCGGCGGGACGATGGACAACGTGGCCAAGTACGTTGTGCCTCGCTACCAGCAGTTCTTCCAGGAAAAGAAACTCCCCCCGATGATCTATGTCTTCCTGGACCAGAGCTGTCCGGAAGGGATGCATGAATTTGCCGACTCGGTGAACAATGGTCCTTGGGGAAAGGCGCTCACAGAAGAACTGATTCCGCACCTTGAGTCCAAGTACCGTATGAATGCCAGATCATCAGGGCGTTTTCTTACTGGCCATTCTTCCGGAGGCTGGACATCTTTATGGCTGATGGTGAGATATCCCAAATTTTTTGGTGGATCCTGGGCCACTTCGCCGGACCCGCCTGATTTCCGCAATTTTGTCGGAGCCAACCTGCGCGCGGATCCGCCAGTGAACTTCTACCATCACAAGGATGGCTCGCCGAGAATGCTTGTCCGAATGGATGGTAAAGAAGTCATGACGCTGGAAGACTTTGTGCGCCAGGAGCGAGTGCTGGGCGATTACGGCGGACAATTCGCTTCGTTCGAATGGGTCTTTAGTCCACGTGGTGATGATGGAAGGCCGCAACAACTGTTTGATCGCGATACCGGCGTGATCGACGCCAAAGTGGCCAAAGCATGGGAACGATATGACATCGCTGAATTGCTTCGGCAACAAGCATCAATGCTGCGGCCTTTGCTACAAGGCAAAATCCATGTGATTGTCGGCACCGCCGATGAGTTCCATCTGGATGAGCCAGTGCGGCTGCTGGAAAGCACCATGAAAGAACTCAACATCCCGACCGATTTTGAATATCTTGAAGGACGCACTCATTTCAATCTTTATGAGGGCGGACTGGAAGAGAAGATCGCAACCCAAATACAACAGGTTGCCAAACCTACCGCGGCAATTTCCAAGCCACATTAAAATTACGGGATTGCAAGGTTCGCAGGGCTGATAACTTCTGTCCATCCCTTTTGCACTTCAAAGTCCCTCACGACGGCGTAGAGCGGGGTAATCCACTTTCCCACTGCTGGTTTTGGGTAACTCAGGCACGATTTCAATCGATTTCGGTACCATGTAGCGGGGCATTTTCTGAGCACAGAAGGAGAGCAGCACGGCAGTATCCACGGGCTGGTCCTTGATCGGCACAACAAAAGCCTTGATGGTTTGGCCCAGCACAGCATCTGGAATACCGATGACTGCCGCGTGATGGATCTTGCCGCTACTGAAAAGCGTTTCTTCCACTTCCGTGGGACTGATCCTGTATCCGGAAGATTTGATCATGGTATCCCGACGTCCAACATAGTAAAGAAAACCTTCAGAATCACATTTGACCAGGTCACCGGAATAGCACACCCGTTCAGCATCGCCGAGGTTCGGAGGGAGCAGGGGATTGGGCCTGAGAACCTGGTTTGTAGCCTCAGGCTGGTTCCAGTAGCCTAAGGAAACGGTCGGCCCTCGATGAACCAATTCACCGATTTCTCCGGGAGAGCAAGGCTGATTCTTTTCATTCAATATTAGGATCTCAGTGTCTGGAATCGCCTTTCCCATGGAAGTGGGCCGGCGATCAAGTTCTTCTGGAGGCAAGTAGGTGGAACGAAATGCTTCCGTCAATCCATACATCAGGAAGATTTTTGTCGAGCCGAGATACTGGCGTAGTAACGCCAATACATTTTGCGGCATCGCCCCACCCGTATTCGTGATGTAGCGCAAATGCGGCAATGGGATCTGTTTCAAGTTCGAATGATGTTGGACAAGAAGGCTCCATAATGTGGGTACGCCTGCCAGGCCAGTGATGCGCTCTTCAGCCAAAACTGCCACAACCTCATTCGCCAGTGCAAAATTGATCAGAACCAGCGTAGCGCCCTGCTGAAAAGCGGTCATCAGTTGGTTCATTCCGGCATCAAAGCTGAATGGCAATACGGCAAGAATACGGTCCTCGTGGTCGATCTCTAAATAGCTCGAGACAATGGAACTGCCTGCCATCACATTGTCATGGCTGAGCATTACGCCTTTGGGACGTCCTGTGGAACCTGAAGTATAGAGGATGGCAGCCAAGTCTTTGGAAATTCCCGCATCATTCCATTTCTCAGGGGCCGGCGACCGCATGAGCTCGTCAAAGGAAAACACCGGCAGCGAAACATTCGGGACCTGGTTCCGGGAAGGAGAAGCGGAAGGCGCCACAACAATACATCTCAACGAAGCGGCCTGGCCGAGAACGGACGATAAACTTTCGATCTTATCCTGACTGGTAATGAGGACAGTCATTCCGCAATCGCGCGCGATGTGCAGTACCTGCTCAGGGAAGAGCATGCCATTCACTGGAACATAAACTCCGCCTGCCATCGAGACAGAAAAAATGGAAATGACCTGTGGTATGGAAGCTTCCAAATGAATGCCAACCCGCTGTCCACGCTGCAGTCCAAGCTTAAGTAAAGCCGCCGCCAGACTCGAAGTGTACTGCCAGACGTGCGTGTAAGAAAGCCGCTCATTCCGGTGAACTAGCGCCTCTTTCTGTGGAAAGCGCGCAACACTGCTACGAAGCATATGATGAATCAGGAAATCCATTAAGTATGACCAGATAAGAGTTAAATAACTTAATATATTTATAGCAGAGGAACCTAATTAGGGTGACCGTGAGTCCGGGTTTAATTGCCGGGGAGAACTATAATCTGTTCCGCATGATTTTGTGATGCTATTAAGCAAGTCATGTTGATTCGTTTGAGGCAGAGGCAGGCGGCTTAGAGCGCCTTATGTCGCGGCTTTTAGAATTTCTACGAGGTATGAAACAGGCCCTCGTGCCTTGACCAAGCATTACAAGTGCAGTCGGGTTGTCCAAGTCTTTCACTCAATGGGATTGTGAGAGCGCGCCAGAGATTTGAAATCGTGAATGCTCCACGCATCCAAATACGTCCAGCACGTCAGGTTCAGAACTGTCAGGTAGTCTGCTTAAGCGTTGCGATTCCTGTCCTTGCTGGAATAATTGGGATCCCGCAAAGTATTTAGCAGCGCAGTGAGCTGTGTCTGGATTAGAAGCGATCGCGATATTTCTATTGAAACCATAATCCGCGACATGGCTCTGATTCGGGCAACAATTGTCCTGCTATTTCCAAAGAAGTCTGTGCCTGATAGTCGAGATGATCTTCCGGGATCCGGCGAATTCGCGGATACGTGCTTATCATGCAAGCCTCGTTGTCTATACACAGCAAACCGATCCCGGTGACGCTCTATCTCTTCATGCCGGGCACCCCGCCGCATCTAGGTTGGGACACTGTTCTGCAACATCCCAGATCGCGCAGTACCTGTGCAGGGAATGCATTTCTCATGGTAACAAGCCTTGTTATCCAAACACTGGGACAGCAATTGTCAGGTGCATGCGCCACGCCGGAATGGCATAGAGGAAATTCATCTCAACACTTAGCAATGCTGAGAATCTTTAAATAGTTGCCCTTAAGGATTTGCTTTTAATAGCCAGTCGGTGAAATTCAACTCAGTCACACTTAAGGCACAGCGCGTTTGAAGGTTTACATTCAGCAAGTTGCGATGACGCAGCGGATGCTCAATCCTCGGCGTTTGCCCGTTTTTGGGCGCTTGGCTGCATCGGTTACAAATGACACTCAAACCAACATGGTCTCTCTCTGCAAGGGCATCTAGTCGATGGCTTAAGAAATCCGACCTCTATTCCTCACTTTGGGCCTCCTGCGATGAATTGCGCGGTGGCATGGACGCAAGTCAATACAAGGACTACGTCCTGTTCATGCTCTTCATCAAGTACATATCTGACAAGTACGAAAATTCGGATGATTTCGGCTGAAACCATATTGGGAAATTCTCCCCGGCGTCCGCGCAGCCCTCTTCAAAAATGGAGATCGCACAGGGTATTGCCAGTTGCGGGTCCCTATCATTGAGGTAAAGCCTGCCATCTTTGGCCATGCCGAATTCACAGCATTCCATGATTTTGCGACCAAGCTCTTCGCCCAATGGAAGATAGGTAGCACTCTACGGCTCAAAAGCTTTGCCGAAGACGGTCATCCCAAGCAGCTCATTGAAAGCATCTCCGAGGATTTGCTTGCCACGTTTAAGGCCGCGCCGCTCCTCGATGCCTACGATATCTATCAGCACCTAATCGAGCTCCAAGGACCGGAACTCGCGATAAGTGTTTTTGGACGACGGAACTCGAAATATCCGAAGAGATTAATGCACTTAGGCCTCCTCGTAGCATTTCCCTGGAGGAGCTGGACAAGCTGATGGAAGAGGCGAATGAGCCAGCAGCTATTTTCTCTCACTCAGAGGAATACGATTCCATTACATTCAGAGGCAAGCGTTACACCCTTCAACCAAGACAAGCGGCCGTTGTGAAGTTGCTTCATGAGGCTTTGAAAAAGGGCCACCCTGAGGTCGCAGGTCGAACAATTCTAAGGCTTCCAGGATGCGAAGACGTTACCTCGATCAGGGATATTTTCAAGAGCCGCTCACAGCTTTGGGGCTCGCTCGTCGTAAATTGCGAAGGGACGGCGGCCGACCGCGGCTTTTATCGGTTACATCCCGATATCACTGAGTAAGTATCCGACCATTCCACTCGAATTCCATCCTAACTCCAGATTAACCTTAAGATTCCGCCTTATTTCCAGCAGAATGGCCGCGCTATTTCCGGATCACTTTTGCGATGATCTTCGCGGCGGCAATGCTGCCTGGAGATGGTTGTGCAGAAATCCCTGAAAGAACTCCGGCGCCTCTGCGGTTTGACTCAAATAGAACTTGCTCGCCAGTCCGCCGTACCGAGGTCGCGTATTCAATTGGCCGAGGCTGGAACGACTGAACTCCGCACAGAAGAAATAAATGCGATTAGAAAGACACTCAAGCCGAAGAAAGACACTCAAGCCGAGACTTGAGAGACGGCGGAGTTGATTGCAGCCGATCCAGAGCTTTGTCCAGACATGGAGCATGATTGATGGGATCCCGTGGGACAATTCGGCAGCCAATTCCCGAATGGCCTGAGTGGATGGATCTGAAAACATTGGGGCGGTACTCATCCATGTCAAACCGCACACTGCGGAACTGGATAAAAACCCCGATTAATCCTCTGCCAGCATCAGCACGAAGCGGGAAAATCCTGGTATCGCGCCGAGCCTTTGATGAATGGATGAAGCGTCACGCAATTGAATCGGAGATTGTCGACGCAGCCAGGATCGTAGATAATATCCTAAAAGTTTGTGAAGTTGTTATACATTTGTTATACAATCGGCAACCATGACACTCAAAGATATTCCTGAATTGATCGCTTTCAGGCCGAACGATGAGGACAAGGAGCGGATCGTACGACTCGCAAAGAAATATCGCGCTTTGAAGAAAAAGCAGCCCAAGATGTCTGTTCTGATCCGGCGCGGCCTTGAGAAACTCGAAGAGAGCGGAGAACTCTAAATGTCGGTTAAGGTGAGGAAGCTGCGCAGCTCGTGGTACGTCGTGATTGATCACAAGGGCCGCCGAGTAAAGAGGAAAGTCGGCGGCACCCTGGAATATGCACGGGGAATCGCCCGCGAGATCCAGGAGAGACTGACTCGAGGCGAATTGGGAATTCTCAATAAGGAGAACACCGCGCCGCTTTTTCGGTATATGCCGAGCAATGGCTCAAAAATCATGGGCACAAATCGAGCCGTCCACGAAGCGTAGCTATGAACAGTTGTTGAGGCTGCATGTCACTCCGCGGTTCGGAGACAAACCCTTGAACAAGATCACGCGGGATCAGGTAAAGGAGTTTGTTTCCACGATTTCCGAAAAGGGCGATCATGCCCTAATACGGTACGGCTGATTCTGACGGCTCTTCGTGCCGTCCTGAGTGCGGCAGTGGAGGACAAATTGATCGATAGCAACCCAGCTTCCAAGGTCGGTAAATTCAACAAGCGAGAACGGGGCGAGAGCAAGGCACAGACTATGACAGCAAGGGAAGCGGAGGCTTTTCTCAACGCTTGTGTGGATGTCTGTCCTGATTATTACACGCTGTTCTTTACGGCCCTGCGGTCGGGGCTTCGCAAGAGCGAATTGATTGCGCTGCAGTGGGGTGATATTCAATTCGGAGAATCTGAAGAGGATAAGCATCGCTTCATTCTGGTGCAACGGCATTACTATATGGGTCACTTTGGCACATCGAAGACTCATGAATGCCGTTGTGTCGATATGACCAAACAGCTCCGCGCGGTCTTGATGGCGCACAAAGAGAACGCTTTCCTCCGCGCTTTCCAACCTGGCAAGACGAGTGTGGCTGATGAATTGGTATTCCCATCAGAAGCCGGGACACCGATTTGCCCGGATAATATCGGCCCGCGCTACATGGCGCCAGCGTTGGAGAAGGCTGGTCTTCGAAAATTCAGATTTCACGACCTGCGCCATACATTCGGTTCGCTCTTAATCCAGGCTGGGGTTTCTCCAGCCTATGTTCAAAAGCAGATGGGGCATCGAAGCATCCAAGTCACCATCGATGTCTATGGCCACCTAATCCCCGGCAAGAATGTGACATGGATCGATACGCTCGACAGCACTCCGCAAAAAGTCACGGCCACAGCCGCACACCAGCCGCACACGCAGAACAGGGAAGCGGAAGAAGAAATTTCAGAGGCTATGCAAAGTGAAGAAGCTGAAGAAGTTAATTGGCTGCCCCCCAGGGATTCGAACCCCGATATGCTGATCCAGAGTCAGCTGTCCTGCCGTTGAACGAGGGGGCAGCAATTTGTTGACGATGCGCAGCCAGATTTGGCTGGCAACATTAATTTTATGATGCCACCGAAGGCAGGTCAAATTATCCTTAGTCTACCTGTTAAGCGTATGGATCGGAGCTGCCACCATAAATCCGGCAACGCACAACTGAACAAAAGGCGCGATGAAGAACTTGGCTGTTTGATAAACAAATCATTCTGTCATACAAACGTTTGCTGAAGCGTCCCCTGCGTTAGGCCTCCAGGGATAGACGCAGCCCTGAGTTCCAATTAAGCCAATCTCGCTCACATGCAAAGAAGTCTTCTTGAATCTCTCGCCCGCATTGTTTGTTGTGCAACCAAATAAAAATGCCTGATTAAATTAAAGCACCATCCGTGGCATTGGTGGGGAGACCTCTTCCCGTGGAAACTGGAACGGCGGTCTCGTGCACTGGTTTGGTGGACATTCCTCAGCTTGGCATGTTGGGGATGGGCTTATCACCTGGGAAGCTCCTATCGGTCAACAGATTTCATGCTCCAGCTAGGCAAGGCGAGGAAGCTTCCTGTATAGTTTTGCTTCAACCAAATGCAACAAATCCCAGTGGTTTAGCCCAGGTAGACCTTAAGGAAGGCACTAGATTGGAGCACAGTGTGTGCCTATCGAATTACGGCAGTCTATCTGGTTCTTGCCAGTGAAAAGAGAACCGTGTTACGAACTGTTGTGATTATTTTAGTCCTCCTTTTTCTTGCCATCGGTGCGGCTGCGCAGACGGAGCGGCCCATGGCGCCGCCAGAGCGCCCCAGCGGCGTACAAATCACCAACACCCCGGCAGAGCAAGAGCAGCGCGGTCTTTCGCGCGAGCGTGAAGGCGAAGAAACGCAAACCCAAAGGCGTGAACAGAACAGAGCTCGAAATGAATACGTGCCGCTGCTGCCTGAGCCAGACACTGAATTTCAGCAGTTTGTGGCCAGTTCTTTAGGAAAGCGTCTTCCCATCTTCGGCCAGAATCTCTTTCGCAACGTTCCTTCAACCTTCGCTCCGCTAGATCGCGTTCCGGTTACGCCGGATTATCTGATTGGTCCCGGCGATGAACTGTTGATACGTTCCTGGGGCCAGATCGACATCAATTATCGCGCCGTTGTTGACCGTACCGGATCCATTTATTTGCCGCGTGTAGGCGCCATCAGCGTTGCCGGGCTACGTTATGATCAGCTAAACGATGCGCTCAAGAACGCCATTGGACGCGTCTTCAAGAATTTTGAGCTTAGCGTAACGCTGGGGGAACTTCGCTCCATTCAGGTCTTCGTCGTCGGACAGGTCAGGCGGCCCGGGGTTTATACCGTAAGTTCGCTCAGCACTTTGGTGAACGCGCTGTTTGCTTCCGGCGGTCCCTCCAACCACGGATCAATGCGTAACATTCAGCTCAAGCGCCAGGGCAAGGAAATTACAAGCTTCGATCTTTATGACCTTATTGTGCGCGGCGATAAGTCAAAAGATGCGCCGCTTCTGCCCGGTGACGTGATCTATGTTGCGCCGGTTGGGCATCTGGTGGCGCTTTCCGGCAGCGTTAATGTGCCTGCCATTTTTGAATTGAAAGATCATGACACGCTAGACGATGCCATCACCTATGCCGGTGGTTTGACCACAACTGCTGCCGGCCAGAAGGCACTCGTCGAACGGATTGACGAACACCATGCTCGCCGTGCCGAAGAATTCTCCCTGTCTGCAGATGGTCTGCGAGAAGAACTACACGATGGCGATGTTGTGCGCTTCCTGCATATCTCGCTCCGGTTTGAAAATGCTGTCACCCTTCGCGGGAATGTTTCCGTGCCTGGGCGTTATCCATGGCATGAGGGCATGCGCGTAAAAGACCTCATACCCAATCGCGACGTCCTGATTACTTACGAATACTGGAAGCGGCAGAACCGTCTTGCTCTTGATCCAGAGAGCGAGAGCTTTCAATTGCGGGAAGACCAGCAGAGAAGAGATCGAACGCAACGGTATTCCGATCAACGCTCGTATTCTTCTTCCAACCCTAAGGAGAGATCGGAACAACAGGATCAGCAAGACCAGCAAGACCGCACGTATCGGCAGAATCAAAACTCATCATCATTAGATAATGATCGCAACCGCAACCAAGACAACAGAGAGTACGAGCAAGATCAGGAAAGACCAACCGGCAGACTTGAGGCCCAACGAGCTACGGAAGAGCAGATCAAGAATGAGGTCAAGCGCTCTGCGGCCGAAATTAACTGGGAGTATGCGCTCATCGAACGTCTGAACCCTGACGATCTCACCACCCGTCTGCTGCCTTTCAACCTGGGAAAAGCCATTGCCGGTGACGATAGCCAGAACCTTCCACTGCAGCCAGGGGACGTGATCACAGTGTTCTCGCAGGCAGATATGCAGGTCCCCATCGGCCAGCAGAGCAAGTTCGTTCGTCTGGAAGGCGAGTTCCGCACTGCAGGTGTTTACCAGGTTGAACCAGGAGAAACTTTGCGGCATTTGCTTGTCCGCGTAGGCGGCTTCACGCCCCAGGCATACTTTTACGGTGCTGAGTTCACGCGTGAATCCACACGGGAAGAGCAGCAGCGGCGCCTTGACCAATATATTGACGATCTAGCCAAAGCGATTGAGCGCAATGCCGGAGCGCAGAGAAACCTGTCACCGGAAGAGGCCCTAGCTGAGAGGCAAAGCCTCGAAGGGCAGCGTCGCCTGCTGGAAAGAATGCGTGAAGTGAAAGCCAGCGGCAGAGTTGTACTGGAGTTAAAGCCCGGCGCTGCTAATGTGAACGCTTTCCCTGATCTGGTGCTTGAAGATGGCGATCGGCTGCTGGTGCCATTCCGCCCTGCCACCGTTGATGTGCTGGGCAGCGTTTACAACAGCAATGCTTTCATTTTCAAACCGGGCAAAACGGTGGGTGACTATCTGCGTCTTTCCGGTGGTGTAAGCCGTGACGGAGACAAAGGGCGCTCCTTTGTGATACGGGCCGACGGCTCCACATTAAGCAGCCAATCATTTCATGGACTGTTCAGCGGAGGGTTTAAAACTCTGAGGCTCATGCCGGGAGATACCGTCGTGGTCCCGGAGAAACTCGATAAAGGGGCCGTTTTGCGCGGATTCAAGGATTGGACCCAGATAGTGACCCAGTTTGTACTGGGTGCTGCGGCGGTAAAGGTATTGTTGCCATAAGTATTTGCCTAAGAAATTACTAAGAGACATTCTGAAATAGTTAAGAAAATTGCCTGAAGTTTGCGGTGAAGACTCCAAATCAGCCTATTTTGCAAGTAGAATTACAGCACCCCCTTAGAATGGTTGGTCTTTTTGAAGTTGGAGCGGGTCCTCATTACGTTCGGAACCCGGCCGGAAGCCATCAAAATGGCGCCGGTCGTCCACGAGCTGCGTAAATCGGGCTTGGCTGAGACCAAGGTGTGCGTGACCGCGCAACACCGCCATATGCTCGATCAGGTGCTTGGCCTCTTCACTATCAAACCAGATTTTGATCTTGATCTTATGAAGCCGGACCAGAATCTGCCTGACCTGACAGCGGGCGTTCTGTGCGGGATGCGCGATCTTTACAGCCAGTGGCGCCCAGACCTGGTGCTAGTGCAGGGTGATACCACTACAACCTTTGCTGCCAGCTTGGCCGCGTTTTACGCCAATATTCCTGTAGGACATGTTGAAGCGGGTCTGCGAACCGGTAATAAATATGCTCCCTGGCCGGAGGAAATCAATCGCAGCTTGACGGGGATTCTCGCTCACTTCCACTTTGCTCCTACAGAGAGTGCGCGCCAGAACCTGCTGGCTGAAGGGGTAAGTCCGCAGTCGATCATGGTAACCGGAAACACCGTGATTGATGCTTTGCGTGAGATCGTCTGCCGGTTCCAGACTGACCGGCAATTAACGCTGGCTTTGCAACAGCAGTTTGCCTACCTCAATCCTGATCGCCGGTTGATCCTGGTGACTGGCCATCGCCGGGAGAATTTTGGGTTGGGTTTTGAAAGAATTTGCCGGGCATTGCGCAAGTTGGCGGAGCGGGACGACGTAGAAATTATCTATCCTGTCCATTTGAACCCTAACGTGCAGCAGCCAGTGCGCAGGGTTCTAAGCGGAGTGAATAATATTCATCTGGTTGAGCCGCAGGAATATCTGCCGTTTGCGTTCCTTATGCAGCGGTCATACCTGATCATTACTGATTCCGGCGGAATCCAGGAAGAAGCTCCATTTCTGGGCAAGCCGGTGCTATTGATGCGCGATACCACAGAACGCCCAGAGGCTGTGGAAGCAGGTACAGTCAAACTGGTGGGTACCCAGGTAGAAAAGATACTGGACGAAGCCAACCGCCTGTTGGATGATCGGGAAGCTTATCTTGGTATGGCAAGAGCAAGCAATCCTTTTGGTGATGGTTTTGCGGCCAAACGGATTGTAGAATTTTTGCGGTTGAATTGGGCAAGTAAGGCGATGGGCGCGGCCATCTCTCAGGCACGATGAATTTTTAGCAACTAAGCAATTTTTAAGTGGTTTGAGTTTCCAGATATATGACAAGTACCGCGACAATTGCGTTGGGGCAAGCAACAGCGTGCCCGGTTTGCAGCAATCAGACATGCACACGGGTTGAATCGTTTGGACGATTTGCCGTGGTGCGTTGCTCGGTCTGTACGCTCGAATTTGCCGATCCGATTGAGTACAACCGGCAAGAATACGATCTGGCTTATTCGGCCCCGGATGCCTCTGAGTTTGTGGTTCCTTCTTTGAAGTGGCTTGCTGAAGCTAGTCCCAATCTGGATGAAGCACGTTGGATGCTCTTTTCTGCCCAGTTAGAAGTCCTGCGCTGGCTTAAATCAAATAGGCCCAAGGCCAGCATTCTGGATGTTGGTTGCGGTCCAGGCTGGTTTCTTGCCCAGGCCAGGCAGTTAGGCTTTGATGCGGCCGGTGTCGAGGTAGGTTCCGCGCCTGTGAAGCTTCTGCAGGCGAAAGGATTCCGCGTGGTCTGTGGGTCTCTGGAATCTGTTCCCAGTGACTGGCAGCCTGATGTAGTTACATTGTTTGAGGTGTTGGAGCATCTGCCACAACCGGTAGCCTTCATCGCCCAGATTAAGAAACAATTCCCGCGCTCAACTTTTATGTTGAGCGTGCCTAGCCCTAAACGATGGACCAAAGCCGGTAACCACCGCGATCCGGCAGATTATCCGCCTAATCACTTAACACGATGGAACCAGCAAAGTTTGCATTGGGCTTTGAAAGAGGCCGGCTATAGCCGGGTGGAAGTGAATGATTCCCCTGCCATCGCGCTGGAGACAACCGCGGTTTCTATCAAGACCACGTTGCAGAGTTGGCGTAACCAGATGCCGGAAACACTGCCTGAAGTGATGGCAGGTACGCGTTTGCGCCATTTGAAAAAAGAAATCCTAATCCGCAGGATTAAGTACGCGCCTGGAATGATTGCCGCTTGCGCCTTCAGAGCGATGAGATGGTCAGGGCTTTCAATTTGGGCTGTAGCGCAGCCGTGACGCGGTTCAGGTCTGGATTCCTGTTTGGAGACCTTTTGCGATAGGCCACTACAACAGGCTTCCGCGTTGGTTCAAGCAAGTAGATTACAGGAATTTAACTTTACTTAACTTAATCTTGTTATTCATCGATGAATTTTTACGGTTTCATTCTTGAACACTTTTACCAATTGTGTTACATAAGTTTCACTGAACCTAGAACTTAAATAAGTTAAGCAGGGACGTATCTGCTTCCAGATTGTGCCTGGGAAATACTAGAAGAGTGTAGTTTGATTAAGACAGTACATAGTAGAAGTTCAGAAGCTGAGCAGGAAGCCTCTGCCCAAACGCGACCACAACGGGTGTTTGAAGAAAGCACTTATGTGCTGGTCCCAGAGGAAGGCAATGCGCGATCAGCCTCTTCACGCGACGGTGAAGATTGGCTTGATCTGCTCATCCCTCTGGCCAGGAGATGGCGGTTTGTTCTGGCCGCTCTTGTGACTGGAACCGCATTGGCGCTCGGCCTTTCCTTCATCATGTCCACAAAATATGCCTCTGTGGCGCGCATTATGCCGCCGCAGCAGAGCCAGACGACGCTTTCTGCATTGCTGGGCCAGCTTGGTCCGTTGGGCATGTTCGGTGCAAAAGACCTGGGGCTGAAAAGCACCAGCGATCTGTATGTTGACATGTTGCAGAGCCGCACCATTGCCGATGCCCTGATCGAGCAGTTCAACTTAAAGCAGGAATATCACCTAAAAACCCAAGCAGACACGCGCTTGAAGCTGGCTGCACGCAGCTCGATCTCCGCAACAAAAGATGGAATTATTTCTATCTCTGTTCTGGATCCTGATCCTAAAAAAGCTGCCGCTATGGCCAATGCTTATGTAACCGAGCTTTACAAACTCAACCAAAATCTGGCGACGACAGAGGCCGGACAGCGGCGCGTTTTTTATGAGCAGCAACTGGAGAAAGCCAAGGAAGACCTTTCTCGGGCTGAAGTGGAAATGAAGCAGACCGAAGAGAGCACGGGAATGTTGAGCCTGGAGGGTCAGACAAAAGCGGCCGTGGAATCATCAGCCCGGCTGCAGGCATTAATTGCGGAAAAAGAAGTTGAGTTGCAGAGGCTGGCCTCTTTTGCCACCGACCAAAACCCTGAGTTGCAGCGCCTCCGCGCCGAGTTGACAGGGCTTCACCAGCAGCAGGCTGCATTGCAGAGCAAAAACGCAAAAGGCGAGCTGACTGCAGGAGAGCTTCCTGAAGCCGGTCTGCAATACGTGCGCAAGCTCCGCGAATTTAAGTACCGCGAGACGCTATTTGAAATTCTGGCACGGCAATATGAAGCCGCCAAAATGGATGAATCCAAAAATGCATCGGTCATTCAGGTGCTTGATCCCGCGGTGGAAGCAGAAAAGCCATCTTCGCCGGTACGGCTTGCATTTGCAGGCGGCGGAGCTTTGGCCGGTTTGTTGTTCGCCTTCATGATCGTGTTTATGCAATCAATGGTTGAGCGCTGGCGTCGCGATCCGGAAAGAGGCAGCAAGCTGCGCTTGCTGAGCATGTATTTGCGCGGTACTGACGTAAAAGGATAAAGGCGAGTGGTGACGGATTCCTTCATCTCCGGTGCAGTGGGCACGGCGCCTGCCTTGCAGGTTCCGCAGGAACGGCTTTTTGGCCTGGATCTTTGCACCTTTGATATGCAGAAAGCTGTTGCTCACCTGGATGCAGTGCTTCAATCCAATGGAAGCTCTGTGATTTTCACGGCGAATGTGGACCATGTTGTTCGCTATAACAATGATGCGGAGTTCCGTTGCTACTATCGCGCCGCAGATCTGGTTTTTGCCGACGGCACACCTGTATTGTGGTCGGCTCGTTTGCTGCGTAAGGGACTGCACGCCCGGGTTACAGGCGTGGACTTGATGGCAGCACTTTGTGGCCTGTCTGCGTCTCGCGGTTACCGTTGTTTCCTGTTGGGTGCGAAACCAGAAACCCTGAGCAAAGCACAGCGCGCACTGCTGCAACGCTTTCCTTCACTGCAAATCACCGGATCGCATCACGGTTACTTCGATGACAGCACGCCAGTTCTGGAATTGATCCGGCAAGCCCGGCCACATTTGTTGTTTGTAGGTATGGGCTCTCCGCGCCAGGAAAAATGGATTGCTGAACATCATGAACAACTTTCTGGCATCGTTATGCCGGTAGGTGGAAGTTTTGAAGTGCTGGCCGGAGAAAAAAAGCGCGCCCCACGGCTAGTACAGCGATTGGGGCTGGAATGGACCTGGCGGCTGGGCCAGGACCCGCGCCGTTTGTGGAAGCGGTATTTAGTGGAAGACCTGGTGTTTTTAAAGCTGTTTTTTCGAGAATTACGGACCCGATAACCCCCTGGGAATTTAGTGTATGAGCAGTTTCGGCAACATCATCGCCGCCGACAAGAGGACGATAGCGCGTTCAACGACTGCCCACGCGCGACAAGCGTCGATGCAGGTATTTCTCCAGCGCATGAAGGAGGAATCCTGACATGTGCGGCTTTGCTGGAATTGTCTCTGAACGCGGAGTAACTGCCGAAGGTCTCTTCCTCTTGGAACGTGCGACTTCCGCGTTGGCCCATCGCGGCCCCGATGACGAAGGTTATGTCCTGCTCGGCAATGGCAGGGCACGTTCGCTCCGGGGAATTGATACGATTCCGGAACTGGCATCATTGCCTCCCATTGATGGAACAACGCCGCAAAATGAGGTAGCAGCATTCGGATTTCGCCGGCTCTCCATTATCGAACTGAGCGTAGCCGGCCACATGCCCATGCAAGACCCGGCTACCGGGAATTGGCTGGTATTCAACGGCGAGATTTACAACTATCGTGAGCTGCGCCAGGAGTTGCTTGCCCTGGGGCACAGCTTCCGCTCGTACTCGGATACTGAGGTCCTGCTTAAGGCATACGCTCAGTGGGGCGCGGAGTGTGTGCATCGGCTGAACGGCATGTGGGCCTTTGCACTATGGGATATGCGTGAGCAGAAGCTCTTCTGTTCGCGTGATCGCTTTGGTGAAAAGCAGCTTTATTTTCGTAATTCGGCGGCTGGCGATTTCTGGTTTGCCTCAGAGATTCGTCCTTTATTAATTGCTGCCGGGCCAGCCGATAGAGTCAATGCTTTTTTGGTATGGGATTTCCTGATGTATGGTTTGGCCGACCACACGGAAGAAACCTTCTTCTCCGGTATCCGCCAGTTGTTGCCTGGAACCAGCTTGTTTTTGACGCCAGGTCGTGCGCCGGAAATTTCGCAATACTACAATTTGAAACCCAAAACTCTGCCGAAGAACCAAACACCAGAACAGCTTGCAGAAGGTTTGCGCCAGCGGCTGCATGAGTCAGTGCGATTGCGTTTGCGCAGTGACGTGCCGGTAGCTAGCTTTTTCAGTGGTGGATTGGATTCCGCCAGCATTGTGAGCTTGGCCGACGAAATCATCTGTTCGCATGAAGCCGCCTTTGTGAGCAGTTTGCGCACTTACACCAACTGCTATCCGGCAGGCCATGCGTTTGATGAATCGCCGCGCGTTCGCACCGCATTGCCGCGAATGCGCAGCGTGCAGCCTGCATTCATCCAAGCGTCAGAAGCAACGCTCGAGAGCGGCTTGATTGATCTGATTGAAACGCAGGAACAACCTTTTCATAATGTTTCTATTTTTGCTTCTTATAACCTGCTGCGGCTGATTCGTCAGCGGGAAAACATCAAGGTCGTGCTCACTGGTGAAGCCGGTGACGAACTCCTTGCCGGCTACCAGCGTGTATATCTTCCTTTATTTATGTCCGGCTTGTTGCGCCAGGGCCATTGGATCACCTGGGCATGGGAACTTGGTTCCTGGGGTGTACGTTCAGGAATAAAGGCCAGCGGCAAAGGGTTTTTCAATCATCTGCCTGCCCATGTCCGATTGTCATTGCAGAAGAAATTTAATCCCGTTGCACAACTGATGACAGCTGATTTCTTTAAGACTTATGAGGATCACGAACGCACATGGGTTGAGCAATGGCGCAAAGGGCCATTACAACACCGGCTTGATGCTGATGTAACCCGCTTCAATTTGCCTCAGCTTTTACGGCATCTTGACCGCAATGCCATGCGTTTCTCCATTGAAACGCGGGTGCCATTTCTTGATCCAGAGTTGGTGGAGTACTGCGCCGCGTTGCCGGAACGCATGAAGTTACACAGCGGCTACAGCAAATATGCTCTGCGCCGGGCTATGGATGGCCGCTTGCCGGATGAGATTGCCTGGAACCGAACCAAGCTCGGATTCGGCATGGCAGAACAGTTCTGGTTCAGGCGCTGCGCCGATCTGATTGAAGACAATCACGAGCTGGAAAATTTTGTTGATGTGAAGAGTTTAGTCGCAAGCCTGCGTAACTCCACAACAGTTGACCAGAGTTATTGGCTGCCGGTTTGCTTGGGACTTTGGATGAAGCAGTTTATTCAAGATTCATCACGCTGGGAATTGCCTGCAGCCCACCGTGGGCAGGTAGCGATTATGAGCGCGAAATCAGGGAACGGAGTGACCCAATGAGGATTGCAGTAACGGGAGGAGCGGGATTCATTGGCGCACATTTTGTTGCCGCACTCCTTCGCGAGGGCCATCAAGTATGGGCCTATGACAATTTTTTTGCTGGCCATCGGGCAGAGCGCCTGCAGTGGCGAGAACAGGCGACTCTGGTGGACGGAGATGTTCTGGATTTCGACCGGTTAAGCGCGTCTCTCCAGGAATTCAAGCCTGAGTTGATCTTTCATTTAGCGGCCATTCACTACATTCCTTATTGCAATGACCATCCAGCTGAAACGATTCGAGTAAACGTGGAAGGTACAGTCAACGTGATGCGAGCGGCACAAAAATGTGAAGGACTCAAGGGAGTCTTTTTTGCTTCAAGCGCCGCTGTTTATGACACATCTTCCGTCTTTCACAAGGAGACTGACTCCACTGCCCCGTCAGATGTTTATGGATTGAGCAAAGTCTTGGGCGAAAGGGTGGTCAGGCACTATGCCGATGAGAGCGGCCTGTCTTATGTGTTGGGGCGGTTCTTTAACGTTTACGGGCCGGATGAAACCAATCCTCACGTAATCCCAGCCGTGCTCAAGCAAGTAATGGAAGGCGGCAAAGTACGCATGGGCCGCACAGATACCTTCCGCGATTTCATCTATGTTGCCGATCTGGTGCAGGCGCTGATGAAAATCGGTGAACTGCTGTCTTCAGGCAAACAGGTTGCTGAGGTTTACAACCTTGCTTCAGGTCAGGAGTGTTCAATCGCGCGAGTGGTGGAGATCATGGGACAAACCGCAGGCGTGAAGCTGGACATTATTACGGAAGAGCGCCACGTGCGTCTCACTGACCGGCAGCATCTTCGGGCCGATATCGCTAAGGCGCGGCGCGAGCTTGGCTGGGCGCCGGCATTTTTTATAGCGAAGGGTCTCGAAGAAATTGTTAAAGCAGAGATGGCACAACTTGCGGAGGCTCGGATCGCACAGTGAAGATCTTTCTGATTTCGCACGGCATTTATCCCCAACGCGGCGGCGTGGAGTTACATGTGTACCGTATTGCGGAAGGCCTGCGTGCGTTGGGTCATGAGCCATGTGCGATTGTCCAATCGGGTGTCCCATCAGACAGCCTGAGCAATGGGTTGCGCGTGGTGCGTGGAGCAACGCTGGCAACGGTGAAGAGACTTCTTACCTCGGAACGGCCTGATGTTTTACATGCCCATGGCGCACGATCCATTTTTGCGGCGCGTTGCCTGCTTGCTGCCAATAGAGGTGGGATACGTACCGCATTTACGCCGCACTGTTTTTATCCGGCGCAGGATTTTGCTGGGAAGATCAAGCGGCAAGTTTTTGACAAAACACTTGGGCGAGCGGCTATGAAGTCTTCAGACTCTATCATTGCACTCACGGAAAATGACCGTAATGACGCAGTCATGCTCGGCGCCGAAGCTGCGCGCATAGCCATTATTCCGAATTCAATTACGCTGCCCCAGGCTTTGCCCGAAACTTATGTTCGTGCCTGGCGCGAAAAATATGGTTTTGGCAAGTTTCTCTTGTCGGTTGGAAGGCTGGATCGTGTGAAGCGCGGAGACTTTCTCATTCGTGCTTTGGCAGAGCTGCCGCGCGACATAAGTTTGGTTTTCATCGGTCCTGATGCAGGCTGCCAAGACGAATGGCAAAGGCTTGCTGCCGAACTGGGGCTCAGCCGCGCTGTTCATTTCCTTGGTGAAGTTTCGGACGATGATTTGAAAGCGGCTTATCAGGCGTGCTCTGCGCTGGTGTTGGCCTCAAAGTATGAAGGATTGCCTACGGTCATTCTTGAAGCCATGGCTCTTGGCGCGCCGGTAGTTGCATCGGCAACCGGTGGTACGCGCTGTCTGATTAAAGATCGAGAGAATGGCTTTCTGTTTTCTTACGATGATACTGCTGAGTTTGTCGTCGCAGTAAAAGCGGCGCTTGACCCATCAAGTTCGCTCATTGCCGAGCGGGCCAGCAAGATGGTGGTTGCTGAATACTCCTGGGAGGCAAACATTCCCAGGATATGCCACTTGTATGAAATGAGAGCAGAGATGAAAGAGGGCGCAGCGTATGTGGTTGCCCAATAGCTCGATGAAGCCGGTGACGTGGAATTCAATCTGCGACATGTTTGTTCCATTTGCTGGGAGCTGCCTGTACTCTATCCGCGCCGATGCATTTTTCCATCTGGCGCAGGCGGGCTCTGCACCAGCAAAGTTTGCTGCAAAAAACAGTTTATATCCGGCTTTTGCCTGGGGGCGAGCTGCGCGTGCACGGCGTGGACTTGATGCCAGTCTGGCCGGCGACTCGCGTTATCTTTTCGTCTGTGATTATGCTGCCGAGCCAGGGTTTGGAACTTTACGACCCCTGCTGCAAAAGTTAGGGCGGGAATCGCTCTTTGCAGGGCTGGATGGTGTGATGCAAGCCAGGGCCGCGGAATTAACCCATGTGCGCGCAGCTCTAGTCAATCTTGATGCAGAAATGTTTGCTTCACGAAAGGGGCGAGTGGGCCGCCTGTGGACCAGAGCGCAAAAAGATTTCAACCTGCTATTGAAAAATTGTCCGCAAGAATATCAACGTCTGTGTATCGCATCACGCAATGTGATGCAGACACTACTCGTGCGCGCCTATCTGTATCGTGAAGTCTATGAGCGGCTTTTTGCGGAGAATCGCGCTCTTGCAGCAGTGATCACACACAACGATTTCACCACTTCCAGCTACTTGGCGTGCCTTGTTGCTCGCGAGATGGGTGTGAAAAGTTTTACGTTGCAGCACGGTTTTCCTACCCAGGAATATTTCCCAACTTCAGCCGATCACTACCTTGTTTGGGGTCAACGTTTCCACGACTACATGGTCGCGCGCCCTGGTATGCAATCAAACTTAATTATGGCCGGGGCGCCACGTTTTGATGGTCTGGCCAAGGCCCGGAATTCGCGTTCCGCCTTGCGGCTCAAAAGGGAAGAGAATGGAAACTGCGCCGGTCGTTGTGATGTGGTTTTCTTCTCACAATCACATTCGCCATTATTTACTGAAGCCGAGCATCGCCTAGTATTGGCGGCGTTAAAACCCCTGCTGGACGATCATCGCTTCCACGTAGTGGTGCGTTTACATCCGCAAGAAACAGAAAAGCGTTTTCGCCGCTTGAGCGGATTTGATCGGATTACAATTGCCCCTCGCGATCTTTCCTTACAGGAAACGCTTTCCTCCGCCGATGTTGCCATCTCATGCAACTCCACGGCCATGCTTGAGGCCATGGCGGTGGATGTACCGGTAGTGCAGATTGCGCCAGAAGAGTTGCAGGACCGGCTGGGAATCATAGAACCTTGCGGGGTGGCACGTAACTGTCAGGAGCTAAGACAGTGCTTGCAAACGTTCCTTTTGGCTGAAGGCCGTCGCATCTTTATGGAAAAGCAAAACCAGCTTTTGCATGGATACCTCAGCAACTTCCCCCATGCGACTGATGCAGTCTATGGGTCCATTGAAGAAGAGTTGGTCTGTAACCTAGACGTAGTGGAGGCCAAAGTCTGATGTATTTGGTCCTCCTATGTATATATTTCACTTGGCTGGCCCTCCAGAACTTTCTGCTGCCATTGGCTTACCAGCAAGGATGGCTCTCCTTTGCCTCTGCGACCATGCTCATGGCGACAAAAGAAGTAATCATGGTTTTGGCGTTGCTGCTGCTTGGCTATCGCGCATTTCAAAAAGGCTGGCGCTTCAATGCCGCGGACAAATTTGCATTGGGCTATGCAATTTTGCTGGGATTATATCTTGCATTTGCGCCGATGATGCTGGGCGCCACGGTGCCATTTTTTATTCGTATTGTCTCCCTGCGTTCTGTGATTTCTCTGGTGTTGTTTTATTTCTGGGGCAGGCTTTCATTTCTTGAGTTACAAGAAACACGTCGTCTATTACACTTTGTCATCGCGCTGCAGCTTTTGGTTGCTGTCTTTGGAATTTTTGAATGGAATTTTCTGCCGCTCTCATTCTGGCGTGACACCGTAGGACAGGGCGCTTTCATGATCGATGTGAAAGGGCTGCCTGATGGCATTAATGTCGAGGACGGTCTACCCATCAACATGGTGCGGTCTGATATCCGGCGGTCGATTTCTACTTACGGCGATCCGCTGGCAATGGGCATCTCCTGCGTTTTTCCGCTACTTGTGTGCGCAGGATGGTTGATAAAAAGTCCAAAGTTCACCGCGGCTGTAGCGCGACGAAAATGGTGGATTGCCTCAATTATTATTGGCGTGGCGCTTTTGTTGACCAATGGACGCGAATCGATTGCGGTTGCTCTCAT
Organism: Candidatus Angelobacter sp.; assembly: GCA_035710845.1. Classification (GTDB taxonomy): domain Bacteria; phylum Acidobacteriota; class Terriglobia; order Terriglobales; family Acidobacteriaceae; genus Angelobacter. The sequence goes on along the minus strand of DASTCT010000086.1, from coordinate 62,228 downwards.
AGGGATTGTGCTTCTTGGGTTTTGGGCCGGCAAAGGGAAATCTGTATTGGTTCCGGTGGTTGCCGCAGCAATGCTTGTGCTGGCTATTCCAGCTGTCTGGGAACATATCGCAGATACAGTTACTTTCCGTGAAGGAAGCGCTTCAGACCACCTGAAGTTCCTGCATACCGGATGGGAGAATGCGCCCAAATTGCTATTGGGTAAGGGATTGGGAGAAGCCGGAGGTTGGGCCGGATCGCTTGCTGGGGTTGACTCACAAGTAGGCGAAGATACGTACCTTGAACTCATGGCGCAGACGGGTATTCTGAGCGTAATTTTGCTTCTTGGTTTTCTGCTGGCAATTTGTAAGCAGGCTCGCTGGTTTGCCGCACGAATTCCAGACAGGTTGCTTACTGCGGCTCTTGCCGCTGCTGCGGCCAACATCATTGGGCGGTTGTTCATGGCGGTTTTTTCGCCGTCATTTTTCGATGTTGTTCCCATGGCCAGCTTTTTCTTTTTATGCGGAGTCATGTTCACCACATTGCAGAGGCTCGGATTGAAACCGGGCTGGGTCCTGCGGCAAGCAGTTGTTTCCCATAAATCCGATTCTGCTCGGGAAATTGGGCCGGGCTTTCCCGGCGTGTTGCCCTCACCAAATCCTGGTGGAGCGTAGTTGATGAAGTGCTTTTGAAAGAGACACGAGGTAGCTAACGAAAGCTCAGATTTAATTCAGTTTGCAAATTTATAGGGCGCTAAAATTGTCCATGGAAGTTCTACAAAACGAGAGTACCGCAACTGCAGTTGCGATTGAGCCGACTGGATCGGAGCCTCTTGCTGCTTTGAAACAGAGGGCCCGCCACAGCATGGCTGCTTTGTTCGTGCGCTACGGCTTGGCGCTCGCCATTGGGTTGGTGGGGACCATTGTTCTTTCACGTCTGGTTGGGCCGGCAATCTGGGGAGCTTTTGCCATAGCTCAGGTCGTCTATCTGAGTAGCCAGGAGATTTTGGGGCGGGGAATTGCAACTTACCTGATCAAGCAACAGCAATCGCCGTCTGCTGATGAAATCGGCAATACTTTCTCTCTGCAGCATTTGATCGGAACCGTTTTTCTGGTAGGCGCGGGGCTTTTCGCTGGTCCTGCGGCACGATGGTATTCCCATCCTGAACTTGTACCGTTATTGCTGGCAGCGGCGTTGGCTTCATATCTATACGCCTGGCGTAGCGTACCAGTCGCGTTGCTTGAACGTGAATTGGACTATGTGCGTGTTGCTCTGATTGAGATTCTTGATGCGACTGCGTTCAGCGTGACCGCCATTATTTTTGCTTTGTTCGGACGTCCGATTCTGGGGCTGGCCGTGGCGACAATTGCCCGCGCCCTTTTCTCAACCATCGCTGCTTACATTCTGCAGCCTGTACGCCCGCGGCTCAGAATCGTGCGCGACTCACTCTCCCGCATTATTGATTTCGGCGGATTCATTACAGCCTGCAGCGTACTCAATATTGTGATCCTTGCCATTCCGGCATTGCTCGGCGGCTGGGTTGTTGGGGTGGCCAACATTGGTCAGGTCCAGATGACCATTTCACTTTACTCCAATCTGCTCTTTGCTTCGGCGGCGATTCTAAGGCTGAGTTTTAGCGCCTATTCGCGAATTATTGAATATCCCGGAGAGTTGCAACGGACCGTGAGCAACAATCTGGAGATGGCTGCCATGGTTCTTACACCAGTCATTGTATTGTTCGCCGGATTGAGCCCAGTTTGGGTCCCACTGATATTTGGGCATAAGTGGTCATCTCTTCCAGTTCTGCTTTTGGCGCATTCCTCGGCTTATTGGGTTTCAGCAGTTTTCTGGGGAATTCTGAGTTCAGCGCTGGTAGTTTCCGGCAAGCATCGCCAGGTATTTGTGTTTCTTGCGTGCTTTGTTGCGGTGTACGCCACGTTCACAGTGTTCGCAACTTCCCGGCTTGGACCGGTCGGCGTGCCGTTGGCTGCGTCAGCTAACCACATTTTGACGTATCCATTCTTGTTCTGGATTTGCCGCAAGCCTTTGGGGAAGATTCGGTTGAAGAAGGTTGGAGCAGAATTTTTCTGTGGAGCGGTTTTTGCCGGGTTGATTTGGGTTTCTTGTAAGTACTGGATTGGATGGCCAATTCTGTTGGCCTGCCTCTATCTGGCGCTCTGGTATCTGGGAAACTCGCGCTCTTTGCTCAGTTTGGTTCAGTTAGGACGCAGCGCGTTTTCGCGGCCTATGGTGGCAAGCGAGGAAGCATAGCGAGGCTGCGCTTCATGGAAGTTGCAAGGCTCGGAAATTCGCGCGTCAACAATTACAAAAAGGATAAAACATGGCTGTAGCGAGCAGTATGAGTATTGTAAAGTCAGCGCCGGCAATCGCTGATGCCTTAGAGCATGTAGTGTACAAAATTCAAAATGCGCCTGTGCAGGAATATCCATTTCCTCATGTAATCGTGCGTGGTGTCTTTCCGCCGGACTTTTATAAAGCAATGCTCGCTCACATTCCCAGTCCGGAACAATTTATCCGCATGCGCAATTCCAAGCACGGCAATGCTGAAGTGGATGAAAACCGCTTCTTCCTCAGCATGAAGGACAAAAACTTTGACGCCCTGCCGGCGGAGATTGCCCAATTCTGGGGAACGATGGGGAGCAAGATTCTCGATGGTTGGTTTTTCAACCAGATGCTGAACAAGCTGCGGCCATATTGTGACAAGCTCAGGCTTAAGCTTGGCCGGTTGGAACATGAATGCCTGTTGGTTTCAGACCGTCGCAACTTTGTCATTAAGCCGCACACAGACACGCCGCAAAAACTATTTTCAATGCTCTTCTATCTTCCCAAGGACGATTCTTTGGCAGCCTGCGGTACTGCTTTGTACCGGCAACTGGACCAGCGCAAGCGCTATAACAGCGTGGATTATTTCGAATTCAATGATTTTCAGGAGGTAGCGCGAGCGCCCTTTATTCCGAACACAATGTTCGGATTTGTCCGGGGAAAGAATTCTTTCCATGCTGTGCCGCAACTAGAAACTTTTGGCCAGACCAGAAACCTACTGATCTTTGAAGCCTTTGCTTACCGGCCATTCTAACGATGAAATATATTCCATCATTGGACGGCGTGCGTGGGTTGTGCATCCTTGCGGTGATGCTTTCCCACTACGGCGTTTTTTCTTTCGGCGGATGGCTGGGTGTAGAGATCTTTTTTGTACTTTCAGGATTTCTTATTACTGCAATTCTGCTGGAAAGCCGCACGCTTCCATTGCGAAGCTATCTTGGGACTTTCTATATGCGCCGGGTGCTGCGGATCTTTCCTGTTTACCTGGCGACGACAGCCCTCTTCGCCCTTATCGCATTCATCAAGCCGCACGCGCTTCCATTTTTTTCACACGATGGCGTCAGCCTGTTTACTTACACCTACAATTTAGTTTCGGCCTGGCGTCAGTTGCACATCACAACGCTGCTTCCGGCCACTGCATATACGCATTTCTGGAGTTTGTCGGTCGAAGAACAGTTTTATTTCGCCTGGCCATTTCTGGTTTTTTTTCTGAACGAAAAATGGCTGCGTAAGCTTGTGCTGGTCGTTATTGTACTGGCGCCAGTGATGCGCGGCTTCATTGGGAATACCATCGCACATAAGTCTGGGCAGGTTGCAGCCGGTATCTCGCTCTATGTCCTGACCAGCACTCATCTCGACTCATTCATGCTGGGCGCAGCATTGAATCTGTGGTCATTTTCCAAGGTGAGGGCAAGAACTCTGTGTGCGGTAACAGGAGGCTTGCTGGTCATAAGCGGCCTGGGACATTGGTGGCTGATTCGCAGTATTTATCCAGGCTCTTCCGCATTTCTTGGACACACCAATCTTGGGTTCAGCCCGCTTGTTCTTTCAGGCTGGCAGCATGTTTGGGGATACACCGAGATTGCTTTGTTTGGAGCAGGCCTCATTCACTGGGCCAGGAAGGAGTCGCCAGGGATTTTAACCTGGCGGCCGCTGGTGCATCTGGGGAAGGTTTCTTACGGCGCATATATTTTTCATCTACCGCTACTTCTTCTCTTCGTCAGTGTTACTGGCGTGAAAACGAATAGCATTTCGGGCCTTGCGTTCTTACCGTTGTATATCGGCGTTGTTGCAGTGGTTGCCAGCGCCAGTTTCTATGCTTTTGAAAAGAGATTCTTAAATTTAAAGAAGTACTTTCAATATAAGCCAGTGCCGGTTGGACGGACGGAAATTGACGAACCGCTCCAGGCTGCACAGGCCGTTTGATTTTTTTAGTCAGCAAATTCCTGGCATTTTGTTTGCTGTTGCTGGGGTTCGCTTTGTTAGAAGAGGGTAATTTCACATTCAGGGGTGGGCCCAGGGTGTTAACAACCAAAGGGATACGTGTCCTTATTTGTCTTATAGGGCTGGCCGCAATCGCCAGCTCCAGCGTGGCACAGGCAGTCCAACAATCAGAAAATAATCCAAGTGCCACAGATTCAACATCAGTACCGCGGATCGTACGCTTTTCAGGAACTTTAGCAGATTCAGATGGCAAAGCAATTTCGGGCAATCTTTCCATTGTGTTTTCTGTCTATTCATCGGCAGATGGCCAGCAGCCGGTATGGACAGAAACACAGACAATTGAAGCCGATAAAGCGGGAAAATTTACCGTTTTGCTGGGAGCAACTACAGAAACCGGCTTACCAGCAGATTTGTTTTCGTCAAACCAGGCGCACTGGCTGGGATTTCGGGCCATTGGCCATGTGGAATCGCCACGGGTGATGCTGGTTAGTGTTCCTTATGCTTTGAAAGCACAGGATGCTCAAACGCTCCAGGGCTTGCCTGCTTCAGCATTTTTGCGATCAGATGTTCCGCCTGCTTCCATAACAGCAGCCTCGCCTACAACTCCAACTTCTGCGGCTATTGGTACGACGACTGTTGTGTCTTCCGGGATCGTTGCGGCGAACCATCTGGCAACATTCCAGGATGACGCAACCCTGCTGGATTCAGGGGTTGTTGGACTGAACGGCAATCTTGGAATAGGCACTGAAACGCCAACGAGCGAACTACAAGTGGCAGGGAATGGCGACAGTATTTTGGCACGTTTCCAATCGTTGATCGATGGTTCCTCTGGATTCAGTCTGAGCAATCCAAACCAGGACTGGAACATTGCTCTGCGCCAGGACAATGCTGAGTCATTCACGATTCGCAATGCCACGGCAGGGCAAGATACGCTTTCCATTAGTCCGGCAGGCGACATTACCGTTCCCGGGAAGTTGAACATTGGCAATGCCGGCAATGGCACGCAATTAAACATCGCGCCGACTGGATTCACTTTCCCGGACGGATCAGTTCAAACTACTGCATATAAAGTGACCAGCAATGGCGCGTTCATCATTGGCCCAATGCATGAAGTCCCAAACAATGGCGCGCAAGCGGTGATCTTTGCAGGCGCCGGCGGCACCACAACCGGAACAATTGCTTCAGTCACATTGCAGGACACCAGCGGCACGCATAAATACGGCGAGCTGGCTTTCCAGGATTCCAATTTCAACGATATCTGGGCGCTCAGCCAGGATGCTTTCTTCCAGAACACTGAAGATCTGCGCCTGCGTCATCACGGCCAAGAGATATTGCTCTTTTCGCCATTGAGCACTCAGCCAACCGATATCCTGCTGTCTTATACCGGCAGGAAATTCAGGGTAGAGCACAGCGGAAACCCAACATTGGAATTTTTGGACGATGCGCAGCCTATAACGTCTGGACTGTGGCGGATGACCGGTTCCGGCGGCGACCTGATTATTGATAAGAATATTGATCCGTCAGGAAATTTTGCCAACCGATCCGAAGCAGTGAGGTTTGACTCTGCTGGAAACACCCATTTCAGTGGATCTCTGCTGATTGCTCCTGATATTGGAGCTGATATCAAGATACAGAATTCCGGGGCGCCGACCAACGGTCTTTGGGACCTGTTTTTAGATGGTTCAGGGCTGGGGTTACGCAAAGATCTCAGTGGGAATGGTTCATTTGCCAGCAGCATGCTAGGCATGCAGGTGCTTTCTCAGGGCGATGTTGTGTTTCCTTCAGGAAAGCTTATAGGCAACGGGGCCGGGCTCACTAATGTGAATGCGGCTACGTTTGGCGGTTTGTCGCCTGCCAGCTTCAGCACGATCAGCTTGATCACTGCTGGAAACGGCATTATAGGTGGAGGCAACAGCGGTCCGTTGACGCTCGCCCTGGATACAAACTTTACCGATCGACGGTATGCCAACCTGATTGGTTCGAACGTATTCTCCGGCGATCAGACCATTGCAGGACAGACGCTACGTATCCAGCCTTCAGCGAACGCACGCATAGAATTTCGCAACGCTGGAACGGCAATTCCAGACGGTCTCTGGGACATTGTTCTGGGATCGCAGGGGCTGCTCTTCAGGAAAAACGCTTCTGCGCAGGGAGATTTTTCTTCCAACTTTATTGGTCTGCAGATCGGCAACAATGGTGACGTTACCATGGGCCAGGGAAAGCTGAATGCCAGCCAGGGAATTAATGTTGGCACCAGTGTTAACGGCGATGGCAGCGGCATGAAGCATGGACGCGTGCCGATTGCGGCGATTGCCAAAAGCTCAACCTTAGCTGTGGAGTTGGATTGGAAGACGCCTTTTGCAGATGCGAGTTACACCGTGAATTGCAGTGTGGTGAACGCAGCAGCAGATGGGGCCGGACTGCGTCTGCACCACATACAAGCTGTGCAAACAGGTAAGGTGCTGGCAGTGATTGCGAACGATGATTCTGCCAACTCGCAGTCTGGAGTGTTGAATTGCATGGCGATGCATGACTAAGAAGTTGCAAAAAGGTTTCTGGTTATCTCTGTTGATCGCTGGCGTTTTCTGCGCCAGCGGTCAATGGTTCTTTGCCAGAGATCTTTTGGTGGAACAGGCTTCAAGTCCCTCGCAAGGAAAGCAAATCAATGTAGCGACCCAGCCTGGCTCAGACTTCGGCGAAAGCTTGTATCCTGCATCCGGCAGCTTGCTCCCGATGGAGGCACGTGTGATGCGACTTCGATTTCGGGAAATCAGGTTGTCAAGGCAGACCCATTTGCTGGCTCTAATGGAATGGTCCGGGTGTTGCTCGGTCACGTGACGATAGAAGTCGCAAAGACGTGGGGCCTTCCAAACAGAGTAGAGTTAGCAGGCCAGGGCAGCAACACAGTGTTGCGGTTGGCGCCGGGGGCGAACAGTAATCTCATTGTTAATGCCAAAGATAACGGGAACAATTGGATTTCAATTCACGATCTTACGCTGGATGGCAATAATGCCAACGAGTCGGGACAGGTAAGTACGATCCATCTGAAGAATGTTTCGAATTTTACGATTGAGCGCGTAGCCGTTCTCAATAGCGTGGTTCATGGCATTTTTCTGGATGATGGATGCACTCGCGGCAAGGTGGCGAATAACCATATTGAAGACGTGAGAAATGGCTCGGGCATCCTTGCCGGAAATACGCCTCCGGCTGCGCATGTCAGCTTTATTACGATACAGGGCAATGAGGTCAGTAAAGTGGCCAAGGCGAATGGAATCTTTGTTCTTGGGGCTTCGCCGAGTGGTGAACATACACACGACATCACTATTACCGGCAACACAATCAACGCGGTAAAAGATACTTCAATTGAAGTGGGCGATGGGGCTCAGAAAGTTAAGGTTGAAGGAAACAAGGTGACGCTGAGCAGCGCACCTGGCGGAAGTTCCGGGGCGACCGGCATTTCTGCGCGCTCGTCGCAAGACGTGCATGTGACCGGCAATACCGTTATCGGTGATCTGGGGGAGCATGAACAGGTAGGGTTACTTGTCTGGAGCCCGGCCAAGGATCAAGGCGGCCCGCTTTCTGAGGTTACGCTGGAAGACAATACAGTGTTTACCATCGGCGGCGACGGCATCAAGGTGCATACGGGAAACGCAATCCATATCATCAGGAACACAGTGCGGCATAGCGCACAGAACAACATCCTTGTAACTGAGAAAGCGACAGGAGTTACAAAACAGGGCAACGTGCTTGAGTAGCCAGCCTTAGCAGATTTGTAAGAAAAAGAAGAGTGAAAAGAAACGCCCGGCGCGGGGGCGTCACTATATAGTAGTAGGGACTGAAGAAGTGTGAATTTCGGCAAGAGGGGTTCCCACGGCCAAGTCCTATGGCAGGGGGCAGTCTTGAAAGTTAGCAGTAAGGAAGAAGCTACAGAAAGAACCGCGCCATTGCGGCCGGCAGATGGGGCCTTGGCAAGAGCTTTACCTGCACGTCGCAAGGCAGAGAAAGCACGCTTGGCGCTTGTGGCCCAAAGCAGAAGAGCACAATCTTCTGGTCTTGCGGCGGTACTGGATTTCCTCCTGATCATCGTTATCGGTGGTGCATATATATTCCGCAGCCATAGCGGAGTGCCCACTATCGCCGCGTGGATCAATATCCACGAAATGTTCTTTCATCAATGGGCGGTAGTGGCTATCTATGCGTGCCTGGTTCTGGCGCGCGCGAATCATTACCGCTTGTACCAGAGCCAGCTTCCAATTATTGATACTGCATTGGCCGCAATGAAGGCTGCTTTAACGGCAGCCATGGCTATGGCAGCGTTTTTTTACATTGCAGATACAGGTAAAAACACACGTTCCACGCTTTTCTTCACTGCCGGAGTAACGATTGTGGCGTTTGCCGGACGGCACGTGCTGCGCCGCATCTATGTAAGACGCGCTCGCGTACGGGATGAGCAGATGACGAATGTGCTCATTGTTGGTGCAGGAGCTGTAGGAATGGAACTGGCGCAACACCTTAAGCAGAATCCGGGATATCGCGTGATTGGTTTTCTGGATGACCATCGCAAGGACGATTCTCAGGTGTTGGGATCGTTTGCCGATCTCCCTGAAATTGCCCGGCAATACTTTATCGATGAAGTGGTGGTTACGATTCCATCCCAGCGCGAACTGGTGAAGAAAGTAGCATTGCAGGCTCGCGGGCTGCGTTTGGATGTAAAGGTGGTACCGGAACTGTATGACGGCTTTGCTGTGAATGCTCCCGTTGAATACCTGGCGCACTTGCCTGTACGCGTGCTGCATCGCGAGCCGATTCCGGCCACTGGTTGGATGCTAAAGCGAATCTGCGACGTGATAATGGCCGGGCTATTGCTGCTGGTCTTGTCGCCTGTATTCCTTCTTATCGCAATACTGCTCAAACTGGAGTCAAGAGGGCCGGTGTTTTATCGCTCACACCGGGTAGGAAAGAAGGGCAGGCTCTTCACCTTCTATAAGTTTAGAACCATGGTCAAGGGGGCTGACGGACTTAAAACGAATCTGGAAGAGAGCAACGAGCGCAACTCTGTACTCTTTAAAGTCGCCAACGATCCGCGGATTACGCGAGTTGGCCGGGTGCTGCGCAAGTTCAGCCTGGACGAAGTACCTCAGCTAATCAACGTACTTAAGGGCGATATGAGCCTGGTGGGACCACGGCCACCTTTGCCCAGCGAGTTCAAGCAATATCGCCTTGACCATCTCAGGCGTTTGGATGTTGTCCCTGGCATTACCGGTCTGTGGCAGATCACCTGCCGCCAAGATCCCTCGTTCGACAACTATATTGCTCTCGACCTGGAGTACATAGAAAATTGGAGTCTAGGCCTGGATTTTAAAATCCTTTTGCGCACGATTCCCGCGGTGTTTAAGGGGACAGGAGTCTAGGTCAATCGTTACCGTAAAATCCCGAGATTGCCAAAGGACAGCAGCAGGGTTTTTCCACGATGAACGCCCGATAGCGCGAAGCAGCAAGGAAATAACCTCGCTATGATTGCGCATCGCCATGATCGCGCGTAATGCGTTTATAATCCCAAATTCAAAAGCAGCTTCCAAAAGGAGCTTTCATGTCTGAACATATCTCCATAACCATTCAGGACCGCATTCTCGCCATTCACATGCAGCGCCCAGAAAAAAAGAATGCGTTAACGCGGGAGATGTATCTGGGCATGAATCAAGCGTTGCAGCAGGCTGACGCTGATTCCGGTGTTCGCGTGATTTTGATCACGGGCACCCAAGACTGCTTTACTGCAGGAAATGATCTGGTGGATTTTGCCAATGCGCGGCCTGGTGAGACGAGTCCGGCAATCCTCTACCTGCAGACGCTGGCAGCGGCAAAAAAGCCAATAGTAGCAGCGGTGAGCGGCTTTGCGGTGGGTATCGGCACGACAATGCTGTTGCATTGTGATCTGGTATATGCGGATTCCACGGCACGCTTCCAACTTCCGTTTGTCAATCTGGGGCTGTGCCCGGAAGCAGGTTCCAGCGTAATTCTGCCAGCCTTGATGGGACAGAGGAGGGCGGCGGAACTCTTGTATCTGGGGGAACCGTTCAATGCTGAAAAAGCTCGCGCGCTCGGCATTGTGAATGAAGTGCTGGCAGAAAATACTGTGCTGGACACTGCTCTGGCCAAGGCGCGACAACTGGCTGAGAAGCCGCCATCAGCGTTGCGCACCACTAAAATGCTGCTCAAGCATGCGACGGCGTCATCGATCGCTGATGCTATGGCCCGCGAGACGAAACAATTCGCTGCGTTACTGCAAGGCCCGGAAGCGAAAGAAGCTATGGGAGCATTTCTGGAGCGACGGAAGCCGGATTTTTCTAAGCTTAGCTAGACTTGGCTTGCCGGACTTGCAGCACGTAGCAAAACGAAACACTTAAGAGTGGAATCGATCCTCAGTGGTGAGCGCAAGCTTATTCCGCTTCCAGCTCTTCGTCCCAACCGTCTTTTTTCATCTCTGCCTTAAACCAGCGTTGCAATTGAGCGCTGACTTCAGAAGAAAGATCGCCAAACTGGATTCCGTGATGGCCTTCTTTGTTCGCCCAGGCAATGCGTCCGGTGATCTCCGCTTTGGCATCGCTTTCAGGAATGCTGAGGCTGATTGTTACCAGCGAGCCTTGGCCAAGGAGCTTGTGGATGGAGATCGCTGCTCCACCGAGGCTGATATTCAGCAGCGTAGCGTCCATCCATTCGTCAGCCATTTTCAGGCGGATGGGCGTGTTGATTTGTTTGCGATAGTAGCGCTCTACGCACCACTCACCACCAGCATCCGGCCCGGCTTCGCGATAGGTCTTGAGTTTGCGCAGGAGTGTTCGCCGGGAAATGCCCAGCGCTTGCGCTGCCTTGCCCTGGTTGCCCCCGCAGCGTTCCAAGGTGTCAAATACAATCTGTCGCTCCAACTGGTCCAGGTCTTGGCTGAGAGGAGCTTTGCCATTAGTCGGCTGGATCACCTGGGTCAATTTCAAATCAGCCGCGGTAATCTCAACAGACGCGTTCTTTGCCAACATCACGGCGCGAAATATGGCATTGCGTAACTCGCGCACGTTGCCTGGCCATTCATAAGTAAGCAATGCAGTCACTGCGTCCTGGGAATAGCGCGAGTCAGGATAATGCTGATGCAGGATTTGCTCGGCGATGGCCAGCAAATCTTCCGGTCTTTCTCGCAGCGGCGGGATTTCAAGCTTGAATTCCGCCAGCCGGTGATAAAGATCATTGCGGAACCGCCCGGAGCGAACCAACTCTTCCAGATTTTGGTTTGTGGCTGCCACTACGCGGACGTCCACTTCAACTTTTTTGCTTCCACCCAGGCGAAAATAAGGAGCGCCATCGAGCACACGCAGCAGTTTTACTTGCACACGTGGGTCAAGATCACCAATTTCGTCCAGGAACAACGTGCCGCCATCAGCCATTTCAAAATAGCCGGCCTTCTGGGTATCTGCTCCGCTGAACGCGCCTTTTTCATAACCAAAAAGCTCGCTTTCCACCAAATGTTCAGGAATCGCGGCGCAATTTACGTCAACCCAGGGCTTGTTGCAGCGCAGGGAACGGGCGTGGATGGAGCGTGCAATCATCTCCTTGCCAGTGCCGGTTTCACCTACAATCAGCACTGCTGCAGGATGACACGCCACTTGCTCAACCAGCTTCATGACCCGCTTCAGGGCATCACTGCGGACAACCTGACCGCTAAGGTCACATGAGTTGTGAACGAGCGTCGACAAAAAAACTTTCTCCTTAAGCACCCTAAAGTACAACCCGTTACTGGCCATGATGGAGCAAATGGGCATGTCCGGGCAATCGGTAAGCACCCGCATTGGATTACTAAAGTTCTCAATACTTCAGTTTTTCAAAGCAACGTTTCCTTGTTAAGGATCACGTCGCCATCAGGCTTGGGCTTTTTGAATACTAATGATTGCCAGCCTTCCTTCGTCGGATCCTTGTGACAATTTGACATGAGCCATAAAGGCACCCTGTGACAAATGTGTCGCAGCCAGATAGGTGGTATTACCCAAGCTCTCGCCGACCGCAGATGGAAATTATTGATTCAATGGCAGTTGCAAAACCAAACTTTCGAACCTGTTTGGCCAGGTAGTTGCCATGTAAGTCTGGCGGAGGCATTTACCAGCGTATGTCGAAGCAGGCCCGTATATTCCTTTTCATCGTCTGCATGGCCGGTCTTGTGACCGCCGTCTATGGCGGACTGGTGTGGAGGATCGACAATGCGTCCAAGTTTGCTGCTTATGTGCTTACTGCCCTGCTGGCCTCGCGACTGAAAGTTGATCTGCCGGAGATTACCGGGACAATTTCAGTCAACTTCTTATTTATTCTCATTGGAATTGCCGAGTTGACGTTCAGCGGGACGTTGGTGCTGGGCTGTTCCGCTATCCTGGTGCAGTGCCTGCTTACAGGGCGCCGCTTGCCGCGACCGGAACAGGTATTCTTTAACATCTCCAGCGCGGCGGTTGCCATTTGGGCAGCTTACTTCACATATCATGGGCCGCTGAACGCCTATTTGCATTCGAACAGCGCGTTGTTGCTGATGCTTTCAGCCGCTGTTTATTTTCTCTTTAATACGCTGCCGGTGGCTACCATTATTTCGCTCACTGAAAATAAGAACCTGCGAAAGATATGGACGGATTGCTATTTCTGGTCGCTGCCTTATTATCTGGCCGGTGGCGCGATTGCCGCGATGTTTGGGTGGGTCAACCAGAAAGTGGGATGGCAACCGACATTACTGGCACTGCCTGCAATGTTCATCATCTACCGGTCTTACCGGCTTTATCTGGGCAAGCTGGCGAATGAGAAGAACCATGTGGCAGAGATGGCGGCTTTGCACATGCGCACGATTGAGGCGCTTGCTCTGGCCATTGAAGCCAAGGACCAGACCACGCACGATCACCTTGAGCGCGTACGCGTTTACGCTGTGGAATTGGCGAAGAAGCTTAATCTTTCTCCGGATGAAATTGAAGCTCTGCGCGCCGCAGCCCTGCTCCATGACATTGGTAAGCTGGCTGTGCCGGAGCATATTCTCTCCAAGCCCGGACGGTTGACGCCGGAAGAGTTCGAGAAAATGAAGATCCACCCCATTGTGGGTGCAGAAATCCTGGAGCGGGTGCATTTTCCCTATCCAGTGGTGCCGATCGTCCGCTGCCACCACGAGCGGTGGGATGGTGCGGGATACCCAGCCGGGCTGAAGGGCGAAGAAATCCCCATTGGCGCCAGGATCCTTTCTGCCGTCGATTGCCTTGATGCCTTAGCCACAGATCGCCAATATCGCAAGGCGCTGCCGCTGGATGATGCCATGCAGTGGGTGGCTGATCAGGCCGGCAAGGCTTATGACCCCAAAGTGGTCGCGATGCTGCAGACAAACTATAGGGAGCTGGAAGAAATTGTGCACATGCAGTCGCTGGTGCCGGATCGCCATAGGCTTTCTACCGATCTGAAAGTTGCGCCCGGCAAAGCGCCCGCCAGCGGATTTGAAGCGGCCAAGAGCGTCGAGCCCAATAATCAGGCGGCGTTCCTTTCGTCGATTGCCGCAGCCCGCCAGGAAGCGCAGACCCTTTTTGAGTTAACGCAGGACCTGGGCAATTCTTTAAGCTTAAGTGACACGCTCTCTGTGCTCAGCGGACGCTTAAAACGGCTGGTTCCGTATGACGCGATTGCAACTTACATTGTGCGGGGCCCCGAATTACTGCCGGAGTTTGTGAGTGGCGATAACTTCCGTCTGTTTGCGGCTCTGCGTATCCCGGTGGGCGAAGGCTTGTCCGGATGGGTAGCCCAGAATCGCAAGCCCATGCTGAATGGGAACCCGGCACTGGAGCATGGTTACGAGCCCGATCCTAATCGCTTCAGCGCGTTGCGGTCTGCCATCTCTGTTCCATTGGAAGGTTTGCAAGGCGTGGTTGGCGTGCTAACGCTCTACCACAGCGATCAGGACGCATATACGGCTGACCATCTGCGTATTCTGCTGGCCATTAGTTCAAAAGTCGCGCTTTCAGTGGAGAACGCGCTGGCCTTCCAGGAAGCCGAAAGCTCGGCTACAACCGATTACCTCACAGAGCTTCCGAATGCACGCTCGTTGTTCCTGCATTTGGACCGTGAATTGGCTCGCTGCAAACGCCTGCAAAGTTCATTAACAGTGATGGTATGTGACCTTGATGGTTTCAAGAAGATCAATGATCGCTTTGGCCACCTTGAAGGTAACCGGATTTTGCGCCATTTTGCCGAGACCTTGCAGGGATCCTGCCGTGAGTACGATTACACCGCCCGCATGGGTGGCGATGAATTTGTGATTGTTGCGCCCGGTCTAAGCTCCGCTGCGGCAGAAGCGCGCGGAATCTGCCTGAGCGAATTGGCCGGCAACGCTGGACGTGAGATTTGCGGCGTGGAATGGCTTAGCCTGAGCGTTGGATGTGCCATTTATCCGGATGATGGGGTAGATGCGGAAAAGCTGCTGGCAGAAGCAGATCGCCGCATGTACATACAGAAGCAGGAACATCACCGGATACTGAAAGGCTTCAATTCGCTGCCGGAACCGCGTAAATCCAACGGCGTCCGTGACGCGGTGGCAGGATAAATGCTGCGCTTTCTCAGCGGCGCTGTGCTTCGGCTGGCGGCGCTTATGCTCATGGCGAGCTTTGCGGGCGCCATGCTCATACGCATTGCTCCCGGTTTTACCTCTGACGATCAGGAACTTAATCCCAGCCTTTCTGCCCAGAGTATCCAGGCCATTCGGCAGGCCCGTTTAGCCGATGCGAATATTCCACGGTTCTATGTGCAATACCTCATCTCGCTAGCTAAGGGCGATTTTGGCACTTCAAGTTCTCTCAATCAGCCGGTAAAAGAACTTTTGCGTGAACGGCTGCCGGTAACACTTCCAAATTTGGCGTTTGCGCTGGCGATCGGGTGGCTGCTGGGGCTTGCATTGGCCATCGCCACACAGGTTTTGCGCTGGCGCGCATTTAGTTTCCTGGCCAATGGCCTGAGTGGAACATTCATCTCCACTCCTGCAGCTGCGCTTGCGCTGGTCTTTCTTTTATTACGACTGCCACCAGCATTCGCGGCTGCCTTGCTGGTTTTCCCTAAGATTTATCGCTATACAGAAAACCTTCTTCAGCAGAGCGCGGAAATGCCACATGTGCTCACGGCACGGGCCAAAGGCGCTGGTCCCCTGCGCGTTTTAGCCTGGCACGTTGCGCCAATTGCCTTGCCTCAGTTGATTGCGTTGGTCGGCGTTTCTATCAGCATTAGCATTGGCGTGCTGCTGCCGATTGAGGTTATCAGCGACGTTGCTGGCATTGGGCAGCTTGCTTGGCAAGCCGCCGAGGCACGCGACCTGCCTCTACTGGTGAACCTCACCATGATTGTGACTTTTGTGACGGTTTGCGCCACCCTGATCTCTGATGGGGCTCAACGCGGCTTCACCCGGAGTGCGGCATGAAAACCGTGCGCTTCATAGCGATTGCAGTGCTGCTGGTAACGGCATTCGTTGTGCTGTTCGCCAACTACCTTGCGCCTGCAGGATATGAACAGCAGTTTCGCGACCTGCCGCAGGCCGGCCCTTCTGTGCACCATCCGTTGGGGACAGATGATTTGGGCCGCGATCGCTGGGCAAGACTGCTTTTCGGAATGCGCGTTTCCTTGACGCTGGCCCCTTTAGCGGCATTCTTTACAACGATTCTGGCAGGCTTGGTAGGCGGCATTGCCGGATATTGTGGCGGCTGGATTGAACGCTGCTGCAAGCTGCTGATTGATTTCTTTCTCTCCGTGCCCTGGCTGTTTCTCCTGATTACAGTGCGAGCGGTACTCCCGCTGAATATTTCGCCCCAGGCTTCCGTCATGGTTACTTTTATTCTCCTTGGCTTGCTGGGATGGGCGGCTTCCGCGCGGATCATCTGTTCCGGCGCCAAAGATCTGATGAAATCAGAATTCGTATGGATGGCGCGAGCCGCAGGTTTTTCCGGCTTTAAATTGATTCGTCTGCACCTACTGCCCAACCTTCGCGGCGCATTGTTGGCCCAGTTCTGGATCTCGATTCCCGTTTTCATTATTGCCGAAGCCAATCTGGGCGCTTTGGGCCTTGGGGTGTCAGAACCATTGCCCTCGCTGGGCAGCCTTTTACGTGAACTTCAGGACGCGATTACGTTACGTCCGGAACCTTGGCGATTGTTGCCTTTTGCGGTACTTATAGTGGTAATCAGCTCCTTCCAGGTACTGCTTAACAAACAGGAGGTCCGCGTATGAGGCGTCTGCATTTGCTCTCTGCGATGTTGCTGCTGGGTTGCACTACGCTGCTGGCCCAAACTGGGGGAGAACTGCGTTTCTGTCTACGCGCTGAACCTAAAACATATAATCCGCTGCTGGTGGAAGACGATGCTTCTGAGACGATCCGTTATCTGACCGGCGGCGTGCTGGTGCGTGTGAACCGAATCACGCTGAAGCCGCAGCCGGAATTAGCCAGCGAATGGAAGGTTTCTGAAGGCGGCAAGCGCATTCGCTTTAAGCTACGCGAAGGCCTGAAATATTCTGATGGCACACCGTTTTCTGCTGCGGACGTAGCTTACACGATGTCACAGTTGATGGATCCAGCGCTGCATTCCAGCACCGGTGATGCATTCCGATCTGGTGAAGGCAAGGTAGAGACGCGAGTGATTTCGCCCAGCGTGGTGGAAATCAGTTTTCCCGCACCGGTAGCGAACCTGGTGGACCTGTTTGATACAGTCGCCATCCTATCTGCAAAATCGCCGCAAAAGGAAATGGCCGCATTAGGACCGTTCTATGTGGCTGAGCGTAAGGCCGGCTCCTATATTCTGCTGAAGCGCAATCCTTACTATTGGAAAAAAGACTCGACAGGGAAGCAGTTGCCGTATCTGGACTCAGTCCGGCTGGAAATTGAGCAAAACCCTGAAATCGAGGCCATGCGTTATAAGCGTGGTGAAGTTCAACTGATCAACACTGTTTCACCAGCAATCTTTGAGAAGCTCTCCAGCGATAGCGCTTCCGTTCGCGATGCCGGAGCTTCCACTGATACGGAGCAACTCTGGTTCAACCAAGTGCCTAGCGCGCCGATTCCGGCATATAAGCTAGCGTGGTTTACTTCCACTAATTTCCGTCGGGCGATCTCTGAAGCCATCAATCGGGCGGACCTGGCGCGGATTGTTTATCACGGCCACGCCGTCCCGGCGATTGGCGTTGTCTCGCCCAGCAACAAGTTCTGGTTTAACAGCAATCTCAAACCGCATCCTTACGATACCGCCAGCGCTCTCCATCGGCTGCAGCAGGATGGTTTCCGGCTGCAAGATGGCACGCTGCGCGATAAGAGCGATAACGCTGTGGAATTTTCCATCGTGACCAATGCAGGCAATCGCTCGCGTGAAAGCATGGCCACCATGATCCAGGAAGACCTCAAGAAAATCGGGATCAAGGTGAATGTGGTCACGCTTGATTTCAATTCATTGCTGGAGCGGATGACGCAAAGCTTTAACTATGAGGCTTGTTTGCTGGGCTTCCAGAATGTTGATCTGGACCCCAATGCGCAAATGGCGGTGTGGCTCAGCTCGGCGGATAACCACCAGTGGAATCCGCGGCAGAAATCGCCTGCAACAGCATGGGAAGCCGAGATCGACAAGCTGATGAAAGCCCAGGCTTCATCTGGCGACGAGCATAAGCGCAAACAATATTGGGACCGCGTCCAGCAGATTGCGTGGGACCAGGAGCCGTTCATCTATCTGATCAACAAAGACGCGCTGGTAGCTATCTCGCCTGAAGTAAAGAACAGCGAGCCAAGCGTATTTCGCCCGCAAACGTTCTGGAACGTGGAGACATTGGCGCTGGCAAAGGCGCACTAGAATTTATGGACCTGCTCTCGCTCCAATTGACGATCAGCTACAAGGACAAGCCGCCCGTGCTGGACGACTTGCGCCTTGAGTTGCAAGCCGGAGAGGTGCTGGGTCTGGTAGGGCACAGCGGCTGCGGAAAAAGCTCGCTGGCGTTGGCGATCCTTGGATTGCTGAACCTGAAAGGCGGCAAGGCGCGTGGCTCGATTCGCTGGAACGGGCGCGAACTGCTGACTCTTAAAGAACGCGAGTGGCGCAGCTTGCGGGGCAAGGAAATCGCTTTTGTGCCTCAAAGCCCCATGTCATCGCTGAATCCAGCGTTGCGGTTAAGCACGCAATTGGAAGAAGCGTGGAAGCTACATGGCAACGGCAGCAAGCAGCACAAAGAAGAAGCGATCTTTCGCGCCTTGATGGATACAAGCTTGCCGGCAACAGAAGAGTTTCTCCGCCGCTATCCTTCTGAGATCAGTGTGGGGCAGGCGCAGCGCGTATTGATAGCCATGGCCATCTTGCACCGGCCCGCATTATTGATTGCAGACGAGCCGACAAGCGCTCTTGATGCAGTTACACAGGCAGAGATCCTGGCACTGTTTGCTGACTTAAACCGCAAGCTGGGGATGAGCCTGCTTTTCATCTCCCACGACCTGCTCTCGGCGTATGGGCTATGCCACCGTATTGCTCTTATCCACAATGGCGCAATTGTTGAGTGCAACCAGCCTCAAGCCATCTTCTTTAGCCCACAGCATGAATTTACGCAAAAGCTGATTGCAGCTTTGCCCTCGATCCCAAGTCCGGTTGAAATTGAAGAAGCACTCCACTTGTAACCTGCGATCCAACTCCCATCTATCTCTCTTATTTTCTTGTGCTTAATCTTGGATCCTTAAGAGGCTTATGAAGCACACGAGAAATCAATTTGCCTCATCTGGGCTGTCACACCTGTCGCAATAATGAATAAGCCTTTTATTTGCAACATGTTACGCTAAAACTGCTCTAGTTTTGCTGTCACTCTGGCTGACATCCCTGTCACATCCGGGACCGACCTTGCATGATATAAGCATAGCAAAATCAATAACTTACATTTCGGCTGCTTTGGTTTCAGGATTGCACTAAAAGGCAGCGGAGGTTCGACCAATGTCTTTCAGGTCAGCGGTTTGGGGTTCATAAGAAGCAAACGGCTGTGAGTAAAAGTTTGAAAGTAACTTCCGGGGTTCTAAATGATATCGGACAAACAAGATTTAACAACACGACACAAACTGAAGTGGCTCTTCCATCTTCTTGCGCTGGCGTTGGTCCTTGCGGTGGTTCCCGCGGCGGCCCACGCACGCGGACATGGAAAGCTTGCCGCCGATTTGTCTAATTTTCCAGTCAATCCTGACGGAACGGTGAATGTAATCATTCAGTTCAATCAGACTCCCAAAGCGCAGCATTTTGCCGATTTAGCGGCGCGCGGCGGGCGGATGAAGTTCTCTCTGGACCGCATTAATGCTCTGGCTTATCGCATTCCCGTCAAAGTGCTTGCGTGGCTGGAGAACCATCCTGACGTTGTCTATGTAAGCCCGGACCGCCCGAACAAAGTTGCGTCTGATGACGATATTCCTGCGGTCATGGATGATGTTGCCCGCCAGCAATATGGTCTGGACGGCACCGGAGTTGGCATTGCGATCATCGATAGCGGCGTCTTTAACCATGACGACCTGCAGAATGCGAATGGCACCGGCTCACGAATTGTTTATAGCGAAAGCTTTATTCCCGGCGATACCAGCACAAACGACGCGTATGGGCATGGCACGCATGTAGCTGGAATTCTGGCAGGGAACGGCCACGATTCACAGAGAGGCTATCCTGTGCAATATATTGGCGTCGCTTCTAATGCCAACATCATTAACCTGCGCGTGCTTGATGCTAACGGTATGGGGACGGATAGCCAGGTAATCGCGGCCATTCAGCGCGCGATCCAGTTGAAGAACACCTACAACATTCGCGTCATCAATCTCTCGCTGGGCCGGCCGATTTTTGAGTCTTACGCTCTTGATCCTGTATGCCAGGCTGTGGAAGCCGCGTGGAACTCCGGGATCGTGGTAGTTGTGGCCGCCGGCAACGCCGGACGCGATAATTCTTACGGGACGCAAGGATATGCCACCATTAATGCGCCGGGTAATGATCCCAATGTGATTACGGTGGGCGCTACCAAAACCAATGGCACTCCCACCCGTCTTGATGACACTGTGGCCAGCTATAGCTCCAAAGGCCCAACGCTGCTCGATCACGTGGCTAAGCCTGACCTGGTTGCGCCCGGCAATCGCATCGTTTCACTGTCTTCACCGGGCAGCACGCTGTTTTCCTCATTGCTGAATCTGAATATTCTGCCCATCACAACCTGCGTTTTGAATAATTGCACCACAGGAGCTAGCGGGAAATATCTCCGACTTAGCGGCACAAGCATGGCAACACCCATCGTTGCCGGTGCGGCAGCGCTGATGGTCCAAAAAGATCCAACGCTTACGCCTGACACCATTAAAGCGCGAATGATGAAGACCGCGTGGAAGGGATATCCCGTCAACAGCTGGGGATATGACACCAAGGGATATGGTTATTTATCACAATATGACGTATTTACCATCGGCGCCGGATATCTGGATGTTGACGCTGCGCTGAAAAGCACTGACGTGGTAAATGGCGGAGCGCCTTCACCCATTGTTAAGTTCAATTCGGCTACCGGAACGGCTACGCTGCAGAACAGCCAATCAATCACCTGGGGAAACAGCATCACCTGGGGTAGCTCCATTGTTTGGGGTAACTCTATTGTGTGGGGCGGAAACGCGGTGATCTCAGACTCCATTGTTTGGGGTAACTCAATCGTCTGGGGACAGACCGGCATCACCGGAAACAGCATTATCTGGTGCAATTCGATTACCTGGGGCTCGGATGGCATCAACGCCCTGAGCGACGGGGAAGACGGAGAAGACTAAGCATGCCGAAGTCATTATCAGCGCGAATATTTGTGGCGTTGATTATCGTTTCGGGTTTCCTGCTCATGGGAAACGCTGTACTCAACGTCCACTCAGTGGCAATGGCGCGCTTTATTGCGATCCTGGTACTGGCGACTGTGGCAGCGCGGCCTAAAGTAAAGCTGCCTGGGTTGACCGGAACCATGTCAGTAAATCTGCCCTTCTTTCTGCTGGCTGCTGCGCTGCTGGGGACGGCCGAAGCAATGGTCGTAGGCTTTGTCAGCACCCTGGTCCAATGCCTGCCGCGGAGAAGGCAAAAATTAAATCTGCTGCAGCTTGCATTTAACTGTTTCGCCATTGCGATGACAGTTGCTGTAGCGCGGCTCATCTATGTGTCGCCCATGATAGAGTCGCGGATTGCATCACAGGCTTTGCGGCTGGCGTTTGCTGCAGCAGTTTATTTCCTGGTGAACACAGTCACCATGGCGCTGGTGATTTCGCTCACGGAAAAAGTCAGTTTGGTTCGGACATGGGTAGACATGTTCCAATTGTCTTATGTCTACCTGGTGGCAAGTGCCGGAGTTGCCGGCGTGGCTTTGACGTTAGGATCCGATATCGGATGGCAGGTTCTTGTGGCGCTGCTGCTGGTGATGTTGGGAGTGTCATATTCCTATCGCCGTTACTTTGCCGCAACCGCAACTGAAGAGATCGCGATGGAAGCCGCAGGGGTTGCTGCAGGAGCACATAGCTAGGTAGGTTCTCTGCACAAGCGATCCTGCACAGATCAAGCAGATAACAAAGATGGTAGGCAGATGTAATCAGCGGTCAGCTTGAATGCTGGCCGCTGTTTTTGTTTTACGATAATTAGTCATGCTTTCCGGTTTCCAGTGTGCTGGTTGCGGTGAATGGAATGAGACCCATGTGGATTCTTCTGCGGGCTCACGCCAAAGCTACGTGGAAGACTGCCAGGTTTGCTGCAAGCCGAATGTCTTGCAAATCAATTGGGACAATTCGGCCGGCGAATATACGATCAGCGCTGAGTTGGAATGATAGTCACAGCAATATGAGATGATGCAACAGGAGATTGTCACAAAGATTCATGTCCTCATTTACTGCCAGTCCGACTCAAAATTGTGCTCGTTGTGCCCGTCCACTTGTGCCGGGTGCTTTGGAGTGTCCGCAGTGCCATACGCTCGTGCACGAGCATCAGGTGGAGCAGTTTGCCGCTCATGCTCGTGCCCTTGAAGCGCATGGTGACTTTTCCCAAGCCCGTGAACGCTGGTTGGCCTGCTTACCGCTCTTGCCTCCGCAATCAAAGCAGGCTGCATGGATTCGCGATCATGTGCGTGAGCTGGAGACAAGCGCCGCGACGCCGGTATCCAACCAACCGGCCTCTGCCGCGAAGCCGAAATGGGCCAAGTGGCTGGGACCGCTGGCTCCCATTGCGCTTTTTATAGCGAAATTCAAAGCATTCTTTCTTGCCATTTTAAAGTTCAAGTTTTTGTTTAGCTTTGCCGCTTTTATCGGGCTTTATTGGGCCATGTGGGGACCGAAATTTGGCATCGGCTTCGCTGTTTTGATCCTGATCCACGAAATGGGTCATTTTATTGATGTCAAACGTCGCGGCCTGCCGGCTGATATGCCTGTGTTCTTGCCGGGACTCGGCGCGTATGTGCGATGGAAAGCGCTCAATGTAAGCCTGGAAACTCGCGCTGCGGTGAGTCTTGCAGGACCATTTGCAGGCCTTCTTTCTTCTGCTGCGTGTTGGTTAATCTGGCGCCAGACCGGCAATGGCATCTGGGCCGCGCTAGCCGCAACTGGCGCATGGCTGAACATCATTAACCTGACCCCAATCTGGATACTCGATGGCGGCAGCGCAGCGTATGCTTTAAGCAAGATACAACGCGGGACGATTTTAGTGATCAGCGCTGTGCTTGGCTATGCATTGCGCGATGTGGTGTTTTGGATTGTTTCAGCAGGCCTAGCCTGGCGGCTATTTACTCGTGATGAACCAGAAGAGCCCAGCAACTTCATCACTGCTTATTTTGTAGCCGTCCTGGTTGGTTTAGCGATTGTGGTATGGCAAATACCCAATCTGAGCGGCCCACGATAATAGCGTCCGGGAGAGATGAATGCACGAGGGCGGCGTTCAATCACTCGAAATTGTTGTTCTGCTTCTGCTGTTGTTTGTCGCCGGATTTACCGCCCTGGCGCGCAAGCTGCAGACGCCCTATCCAATTGTCCTGGTCATTGCTGGATTACTGCTGAGCTTTGTGCCGGGTATCCCGCGCATTGCCCTGAATCCTGACGTTATTTTTCTGCTGGTGTTGCCGCCGCTCCTTTACTCCGCCGCATGGCTTACTTCATGGCGCGATTTTACTTACAACATTGTCAGCATCTGTTTGCTGGCATTTGGGCTGGTAGGATTTACGGTCCTGAGCGTGGCTTTCACTGCGCACCTGACCTTTCCCGGCTTCGATTGGCGACTGGGCGTGGTACTGGGAGCGGTAATCGCCACCACGGATGCCATTGCCGCAACTTCCATTGCCAAGCGTCTTGGCCTGCCGCAACGTATTGTTGATGTGCTGGAAGGCGAGAGCCTTGTAAATGATGCAACGGGATTGCTGGCGCTGGAATTTGGACTGGCGCTGGTGATCGGCGAGCAGGCGCCAACTGTTTCGTCCGGCCTACTACGCCTGATTTATCTCATCGTCGCTGGAGTTGGGATTGGATTGCTGATTGGCGTGGTGGTCCATTGGCTGGAACATCTGATTGACGACGGCCCCATTGAGATTACCCTGAGCATCCTTGTACCGTATGCAGTTTATCTTGCTGCTGAATCGATTCATGCTTCTGGCGTTCTTGCGGTAGTGGCGTGCGGACTATACCTGGGCAGAGGAAGCGCGCATTTCTTTTCGCCGGCGGTGAGAATCCAGGCAGAATCAGTCTGGAATGTGTTCACGTTTATTTTGAATGGATTTGTTTTTGTCCTGATCGGTCTCCAACTGCCGTTGGTGCGGGAAGGGATCAGAGGTTACAAAACAGGCACGTTACTGTTGCTGGGCACACTGTTTAGCGTGCTGGTAATTGTGCTGCGGTTGTTGTGGGTATTTCCTGGCGCGTCGCTCGCTTATTGGATACGAAAACGCTTCCAGCACCAGAAAGAAGCTCGTCCTGAACTGCGCCAGGTCTTTGTCACTGGCTGGACAGGTATGCGAGGCGTAATTGCGCTGGCGGCAGCATTATCGCTGCCGCAGATGCTGGCAAACGGTAAGCCGTTTCCTCAGCGCAGCATGATCATCTTTTTGACCTTCAGTGTGATCCTAGCGACCCTGGTGCTGCAAGGGCTGACTCTACCGATGTTGATCCGCGCTCTGGAATTGGCAGGAGCTTCAGGGCCGAATTACGAAGAAACGGAAGCACGCAGGATCATGGCGGAAGCTGCTCTCGAGCATCTGGAGAGATCTGGCAGGGAAGCGAAGCCTGAAGCGGCTGTGTTGTTCGATGATCTTAAGGAACACTACCAGCGCAAGCTCACATCATTGCCCAGAGATGGCAAAGAGCAGAACGAAGCCGATGCCGAGGCTTACAAAGAATATCTTGAACTTTCGCTCAATCTGCTGCGGGTAGAGCGTGAAACTGCCGTGCAACTGCGAAACAATGGCCGCATCAACGACGAAGTTTTAAGGCAGCTCTTGCGCGAGCTGGACTTGAGCGAGACGCGCTATCGCGCAGCAGCTTAGGCCTGCTGCGGTGTAATCTTGACAGCACGCAATGGAGCGCAAAGCTAACCGAAATCTTCTAGTCATCTACGCTGCTGCTTGGCTGCGCTCATTCAACATCGGATTGATGGGCGTTGTGCTGGGCGTCTATCTCTCGCGTGAGGGCTTCTCCGCGACCGCAATAGGCCTGGTGATTGCAGCCGGACTGGCGGGTGCGGCTGCCGGTACGGTCTTCATAACGCTAAAGGCTGACCATCTAGGACGCAGACGAACGCTCGTATGCCTCGCTCTATTCAATGCCTTGGGCGGAATTCCCCTGATCTTCCATACAGGACTGGTAGGGCTTCTGGTGCTCGCTTTTTTGGGGATGATCAATGGGATGGGGGCTGATCGGAGCCCATCGTTCGCGCTGGAACAAGCGATGATCCCCGGCCTGGTGAGCGACCAAAAACGTACCTGGGCGCTGGCTTGGTACAGCGTGGTGCTGGATGCAAGTGGAGCTATTGGAGCGCTTGCGGCCGGAATTCCATTGCTGGCGCTGCATGTTTGGAACGTGGGGTTGGGCAATGGATATCGCGCGATATTTGTTGGCTATGCGGCCTTCCATTTGGTCAGCGCTCTGGTTTACCTGATGATCACGCCGGAAATAGAGGTGCCGCGCATCAGTTTGCCGGGTCAGGCGATTGCAAAGATATCTCAGGAAACCAAATCAACTGTTGCCAGGCTCTCCAGCCTGTTTGCCCTTGACTCTCTCGGCGGCGGATTCCTCACTGATGCGCTGGTGTCTTACTGGTTCTTCCGTCGATTTGGGATCGCTGAGAACAAGCTGGCCTTGCTCTTCTTTACTGTCCACGTCTTGAATGCGCTTTCACACTTGGGTGCTGCTTGGCTGGCGCGCAGGATTGGGCTCGTCAAGACGATGGTCTTCACGCACCTACCTTCCAGCGTGTTCCTGATCCTGGCGGCATTTATGCCTTCGGCGCGCTGGGCTGTGCTGCTGTTTCTGTTGCGTGAATCGCTGGTGGAGATGGACGTGCCTACCCGGCAATCTTATGTGGCTGCGGTGGTCAGGCCGGAAGAGCGGACGTTTGCGGCCGGTGTAACTAATCTCACGCGCAATACGGCATGGGCCGTGGCCTCGGCCGTGGCAGGAGTTTTTATGCAACAGGTGGCGTTTTCTGCTCCGTTGCTCCTGGGCGGCGGATTAAAGATTATCTATGATGGCCTGCTGTGGTGGGCCTTCCGGCATGTGCGGCCTCCGGAAGAAAAGTAAGAACCATCAGGAAAAGATTGCAAGCAGGGCTAAGCGCTGGACTATCCGAGAAAACCGGCCTATCTTTAGATTGAAATCACGGGGATTGAATCATGGGAATCAGGGCTTTGCTGTTGCTGGCATTGGAGTTGGCGATCGTAAGTGCTCTCCATGCGCAAAGCCCGGCACAAGACCAGCCTGTTTTCCGTGTGGATGTTCACGTAGTTCAGGTGGACGCGCAAGTTCTGAATAAAAAGACGCGGCACGTCACTCCATCATTGACGCAAAATGACTTCCAGATTTTTGAAGACAACGTACCCCAAAAAATCAGCTCGTTCAGCCAGGACAAATTGCCGCTTTCAATCGTGCTTTTGTTTGACTTGACTGAGAGTGTGCGGCCAGTGCTGAAATCACTGGCTGAAGGCGCGCTGGAAGCGCTTCAGCATCTGAAGCCGGAAGACGAAGTCACGGTGATGGTCTATGCCGCCGCGGCCGAGGTCTTGCAGCCAGCGACTACAGATCGAGCGCTGGCGGCAGCGGCGATTGAGAAGGCCAGTCGCATGAAGAGTGAGGAAGCCGCTTTTTTCAATGAAGGGATCTATCAAGCCACCGAGGAATTAGCGAAGGAACACAACCCATCCAGCCGGCGGGTGATTATCTGGTTCACGGATGATGTTCCAAACATACCTTCTGAAAGTTCGGTTCCATTGCGCTATCGCCACAGCCTGAATGGTGAGATGCCGCATTCACAAAAAGAAGCAATGCTAGAGCTTTTCCAGACCGGCACAGTTGTCTGCTCTCTCGTGAAGCAGAGCGACATCTCTGTGGCAGACGCGCCAGGGCTCTGGGCCCATCCGGCCGAGCGCATGCTGCATCCTCCGGGCGAGGTGGACCAATATGCTGCCGCTACTGGTGGACAGGTGATCGAGTACAAAAAGAAAGAATTGAAAGACAAGCTGGCTGCGCTGATCGATGATCTGCGTATGCGCTACAGTCTTGGCTATCATCCATCAAGGCAAAAACCGAAGGGCAAATTCTGTGCCATTAAGGTGCGCCTGACGCCCGAGATCAAAAAGCAGCTTGGGGGAGTGGTGGTAGAGGCTAGGCAGGGGTATTACAGGTAGGCTCAACAATGAATATGCGCATTTGCCCGGCAAGCCCACGGAACTTGCTGCTCTCACGGAACTTGCTGCTAAAGAACGGCGCGCCAAACCAGCCCATTTTGATCCCCGCTAAAATCCCAACTTATCCAAAATCTACTATTTACGTGCATTCTGCTGGCCGGTGTGATATTTTGGACTTGCGTTAGAATTGAATTGTTGAACTTCTGCAAGAAGCTCTGCTATCTGCCGAATATCGATAAATCTTTCCAGCGTTAAAAAAATCAATACATCAGGAAAAAGCAAAATGGAACAAGGAACAGTTAAGTGGTTCAACGCCGCTAAAGGATTTGGTTTTATCTCACGTCAAAATGGGGAAGATGTCTTCGTGCATTTCTCCGCGATTCAGTCTGACGGGTACCGCAGCCTGCAAGACGGCCAGGCGGTTGAATTCACTGTGACTAAAGGAAAGAAAGGCTGGCAGGCAGAGAACGTTCGTCCTCTCTAGTCTAAAAGTTTTTTAAAAAAGGCGGCTTCGGCCGCCTTTTTGCTTTGTGCAATTACCTTATCAAGGCAGCCTCTGGTTCAGAGCTGGATTCATATTCCGCAACTCAGGAGGTTCCATGCCACTTCGAACCATTCTTCTCACTGCAGTTGTACTCACCGGGCTGACTACTGGCTCCGCGCAAAGCTCGTGTGCGGCGCCCACGCTCGCGATGTTCAATATCTGCTCACCCTTTTATGAAACATCAGTAACCAATCCAATCCAGGTTTCGGCGAGTTCAACGCCGCCTCAAGGCACCATCACCAGCCTGCAGCTCTGGGTTGATGGCACAAAGTACATGAACAGCACTACCGGCAATCTCAGTGGACCGCTTCCAGTAACGCTTACAAGCGGGAAACACAGATTCACCTTCGTCATGACCGCAAATTCATCCATAGGGAGCAGATCATGGAATACCATCGTCTATGCCAACGTGCAGTGAGACTCGTTCTTATTGTCCTGCTAAGCTCCCCACTCGCCTTTGCACAGGCAACGATTGTTCAGATCAGTGATACCCACATAGGCCTGAGCACCGCGCCCAATGCACTGCAACATCTTCAAACGGTTGTAACCCAGATCAATGCCATGTCGCCGCAGCCGGACGCTGTAATTCTTTCGGGAGATATCGGCGAGACGACGAGCGCCTGGACTACGGCCAAGAACACGCTCGCTAATCTGAAGGCTCCAGTCTATTTCATCCCCGGCAACCACGATATCCACACCACGAATATCTCCACGTATCGCCAGTATTTTGGCAATGACTACTACAGTTTCAAGATCAACAATATTACTTTTATGGTGATCGACTCGCAGCTTCTGGGCGACTATGACACCTTCACCAGTGGACAAACCCCGGCTAATGTGCAGCCATTGCCGGCATCGGTCCAGACTGAGTCAGACAATATGCTGGCCTGGCTGGGCCGCCAGACAGCTGTTTCCAATGAGATTGCCGTGCAGCATGTTCCGTTGTTACCTCAATCCCTGTCGGGCGGGGGGACCTATCCTTCCACGAACCCTTATTGGGCGATTTACGACGTGCAAAATGACACCAATATCCATCATCAGTACCGCACTGAGGAGATGAACGCTCTGATGGCGCTTAACATTACCACCATGTTCGCGGGACATTGGCATAACCAGCGAAACTTTACTGCCACATCCGGTTCTTTCATGCTTGATCTTCGTATGGCCCCGGCCGTAGCGTACGCGATCGGGACAGGGGCCCAGGTGGGGTACACCGTTCACACAATTTCTTCTACAGGCGGTATTACTACACAATTTGTTGTTTGCAGCGGCTGCCTGTAACTTTGTGCAGCACGAATAACAAAGGCGCGCCGCATGCAGCGCGCCCCAGATTGTTGACAAACCCCACCATTTCAGGTGGGGTTGTCATTTAGTAGAAGTATTGAAAAGTTTCTCAATGCAGGCAGAGGATGGAAAGCTGGCCGCCCTTTTGAGGCGGGGTTCCATTTGCTCCTGTTGAGTCTAAGAAGTTTGCTCAGTGGGTGGTTGCGAGAATCGCTCCCGGTCACGCTCTTCTATTCGTCGCATGGCCCCAAGCAGATGGTAATTGGTGCCTGCTCGTAGCTGCTCCGATTGGCGGTTGAGGGACTGCATCATCAGCGGATCGAAAATGCCAACCTCCTCCAATGCCGCCATATTGCGATGGACGCGAGCGAAAGATGCGTTGAGGCGGTAGAGAAGATCATAGATGTGGGGTTTAGGTGTGCTGCTAGAAGGTTTGGGTGCACTGCTAAAATCTGTGTCAGCCATAATGTCGCCTTTCTAGTGAAGGTGATTTTGTGGTTAGGGACCGTCCGTGCGGATAACACGGGCGAGTCCCGTCTCTTTTTGTGTAACCGATTTTGCGGAGCGATGCAACGATAAAGAAAAAGTTTTGGAAGAAACGAATTTTGTGAAGTGGGGAGTGAAGATTGTGAAGGCGGGGAGGCGGGAGCAGAGAAATTCTTGCGGATCTCGATACGCCGCGAAGAAGGCTTGAGGTCACATCGCTACATGAAACCAGCGCCGGGGGGCGCGTCGCGAATCAGTCAGCAGTTGAATTAAACAGTACGGCGTTGCATTTAGCCTCTAATTGGCAAAACGGAGGCGTTCTTGCTGTACCGCAAATTGCACGATGTCCTTATCTCGTTTGCCCCACTCTTTTGCGTGAACACTGGATTTCGAATCATAGAGGATTGCATCAGTCTTGCTGTCCGTCTCTGAATGGTCAAAATCCATGTAAGACTGTGCATGGGCGGATTGCAACAAGGGATACTCGTGCTGATGAAGGTCAGAGATGGTGTTCTTGTCGAGCAGAGTAGCGGTGAGTTCGCCATCGTCCCTCAATGCGAACTGGGCGACAAACGAATCCAGCTTCCGGGTAGTTGCCACTTCACTTGCGGCCAGGGGCCGGGCTCTCTCTCGGGCTTTCTCTTCATTTGGGGCATCCACCACGATGCAATTACCGTCTCGCAAGCGCAAAACATAAAGTGACATTGGGCCTCCATCAAGGGCGAACTTGCGTGTTCCGTCCCCTACTATGTCGATTTTAGCTTACTTAAGCTGCATGGCCCCGCATACCCGCAAACCTGAATTAAATTTGCTTGATCTTGGATCTTGGGAAGCCTTGGTCTGTTTCCTCGTAGTTGCTAGCCGGAGGCCCAGTCTCTATCGTTCTGTTGACTTACGTTGGGCTTTGCTTTGGAGCATTGCATTCTCCTGGATATGGAACGAGTAAGCGTGAATAGCAATACAAGGTAAGCCAAGGAAATGGGCAGGTCTGACTTGCGTTATCTCCATGCAGTTCAGATTGCTTTTGCGACCGCGGCCTAGCATCCGCTTCATTCCTCTGCGAACCGCACTCGGCCCACGGCCAAGCGCAATCACCTTTAATTCACCGGCAATGAAAAATAAATGGAAGGCAGCATCGCGCAGCTTACGATCAAAGGCAAAGCTATCCAACCCCACCAGAGTGCGCCAGGTCTTGGAATAGCTGGTGCTTTCAATCCGGGCAGAATCAGGCAAAAGAAGTCCTTCGCGCACCATCATTGTTCCGTCTTTTATCTGGATTGTCATTATCAGGCTGCGGCATGCGCTCCCACAAACGTGATGCCAAGTCTCTGGTAGGCCTGGGCCATACACTTACGAGCATTGCGGCTGTCTTGTTGCGTAGGAGAGTTAATTACGATCAGATCCACAGCCGTATCCCCGGACAGGCAACTGGGAATGCCGTTCCGATGTTGCAACACATCTTGCAGCATCCGCGCCAGACACTCGGAATAAAAGCCATTACTAAACGTGAGTCCAATTGCTGGAGTCTGCTGGGCTCCCGCTGACATCCAGTATTCACAAACCAGGTCCCAGATTCCTCGCACAGTTGACAGCCACACTTTCACATACTGAAGGGAAGGCTCAGGAGCGGTTCCGTATTCAATTTGGACCACAGCTGTGAGTGAGCTCTGTAGCAGTTCCTTCCAACTCACAACGATGGCACTTTCTAACAGGTCCTTGATTTGGGTTGGGGTTTCCTGAACTGGATATGTCGTCATATAAACTCCTTCGCGAACAGCATTTCCCGCGCTGCTCACATCGTTGGTGGTCCACTCTGCTCCGCGACTGAGGCCCGACTGGCAAGCGGGACTGGAATAATCGGGTTGAACGGAACAGCAATGCTGCCGAATGTTCCGGCCCACAAATAATCGGGCTTGGCGCGCAGAGCATGCAAAACGATCAAAGCAGCGGATGCGTACACCAGGAACTCGTACTGTTCATTAACCGGTAGAAATAGTGCAAGACAGAGAGCAGCGAGCGAAATCGCAATCATGATCTTGAGATACATTTGAACCGATCCATTCAGACGGTTGCCTCGTGGCAAGGCTAAGATGAAAGCGCGAATCAGATGATCTGACTTAGTTCAGAGGACCTGAAAAGTGAGGAAGGATACTCGCTTAATTCGACCCTACGCTCATTTGCCCAGTCATGTCAAGGCGTGGACATCAGGCATGTTGCATCAAAGCCGATCAAGTTGTGCGCTTCTCTGTTCCATAGCCTTCTGCCACTCAACCTTTTGTATTTGACCTTTTCAATCTGGCTCTGTGCGCTTTGCGCTTTTGCTTCTTTTTGGCGATTCTGACGTCGGCGTATTTATCGATCGTGGGTTTAGCAGAAGTATGCGCTTCCGTTTCCCTGGGTGTGTTCTGCGGTATTGCCGCTGCTTCGGATATATCCATTGTTGAACTGTCCCTTTCTCAGCCGTCCTTAGCGGCTTCGTGGAGTGGCGA
This sequence comes from Candidatus Angelobacter sp., assembly GCA_035710845.1. GTDB lineage: Bacteria > Acidobacteriota > Terriglobia > Terriglobales > Acidobacteriaceae > Angelobacter. The sequence goes on along the minus strand of DASTCT010000086.1, from coordinate 30,258 downwards.
TGCGTTCAGCCCTCATCGTACAACTGCGAGAGGCTTCCGCATTACGGCCATGATCTTCAGGCTGTTCTTCCTCGCGACAATGATCTTCCGGCGATTCGTCGCAGTATTGGGCCTGCCGAGCGAAAATGCCACGCTTGGTCAACGCGTGCGGGAGAGGTTGGTGAGTAAGTTTCATGTAAATTTCCTCATCATCTTCATTGCTAAACTCTATCGATAGTGCGGAGACGATTGTGACGACGCGAAATGCTCTTACACTATTTCAATCAAAGTGATAAGGATCCACCTGAAGCATACTGAACCAATTGGTTCCGGGTGGCCAGTTCCAGGAAGTGTAACAGCCATGTCATACAGGTTTGGACCCTCTCTTCCGTGACGTTCAGCTTAATAGCGATGTCGCGATCATCTAATCCCGCGCCTGCAAGCCGGTACACTGGGAGTAGGATTCCGGTTTGCTCCCAAAAGACACGCATATGATTCTTCTTTCTCTCACCAGTTGAGTCGTGGCAAAAGGTAAGCTGGCTGACTTATTTGGATTTCTGCGAACTGAGAACTTACTCGGTGTGAATTGAATCAGTCCTGTGGTCTGTCCAAGTGCCAGCCACGAAACGTTTCACAGAAATCAGGAGACAACGGCGGCGCAGGCCAGAGGTCCTCATCCTTTCGGCCCGCGTGAACCGCCTCTCCCAGGCAAAAGGGAAAGGCGGTACCGGAATCAAGCCGATACAGCAACCGGCTGAGCGACAGGTACATCAGTGGAGACCGCGTAGAGTGTGGAATAGAGGACATTCGTGGTGCTGACCTTCGGCGTTCCTTCAATCACATTTGCCAGCATCTTCAGGACGTCTTTGTATGCATTGCTGTCCCAGGCTTCCATGCTTTGTTTGGTGTCCCAAAGGCTGATTGCCAGCACGTCTGGGCTGCCGGGAGTTGCAAAAGTGATTTCATCTTTGAATCCTGACTGCTGGCGAAGCAATGGAATCACGTCGTGTTCGAATTTCTGGATGAATTCAGCGAGTGTATTCGGTTTCAAGCGGATGGAAATTTTGCGTGCAAACATGATTAACCTCCCGGTTATTGTGGGGGCTAAGAAAGGACAACTTCAGATGGGACTGACTTAGATTTCAGAAGCTTCTGAAAAGTGAGGAAGGATGCTCGCTCAATTTCAACGGTACACTGATCGGATAGGGATGTCAAAGTTAAAGCTGTCCCGTGCATTTTGTTGTGAACCACTTGTGAGCGCGAAGCGACTGGGTTCTTCCTCTCTTGCACCCAAAATGGGGATTTCTTGGCAAATGTCGCTTCCCTATTCATCCTCGTTGGCGATTTCGCGTTTATTAAATTCGCTTTACATTCGTAGCGGATTGCGCTACTCTCAAATGGTATTTCGTCATATCTTCGCCAAAAGATGGGCACTTAGCAAAATGGCAATTAGCACTTACAAAGGCTGGGAAGGAACAGCGTGATTCGAGGCCGATCTAAGGCAGAAAACGGGATTCGACCGGTCGGTCTCCGTTCGGTCGAATTGGGTTTCTCCTTTGTTTTCAATAAAAGTTGATGCCGGGTGGGGTGGGCGCGCAAAGCGCGCCTATCGCCGGGATCGCCGACATCGCGCGACATCGCCGTGATCGGAAAACCCAGGGTTTGGGCAGAATTGGTGGTCAATTGGGGACGCGTTTGGGAGCTGAAATCGACATGAATGAAGCTGAAATCGACCTAATTTAAGGAGCTAGCTTTTATGGCAAGGAAATGGGTACCTACGCCGGCGGCTGAATTTGGTAATTGGGTAAGTTGGTAATTTGGTAATTGAAAACCGGGAAAACTCAAGTTAGCCCCAGAGAATTGCGCGGTTCTGACACGAACGGACGTGGTTTCAGGACTCGAAGACGACAGAAGCAAGGAGAGTTTATGAAATGCAATCCAGTACCGTATGGAGTGAGAGACGAGTTTGGCTATCGAGAGGGAGAAGACGCTCGGGGATTTACCGAAGAAGAGAATAAATTGTGGTCCAAGGCGAAGTCAGAGGACGAGCGCGAAGCGGTGATGCAGCAGCGGGACGAGCGTCGGCTACGGGAGCACCAGGAGCAGGAACGGCAGACGTGGGGAACGACACGGGCGGGGCAGTTGCTGAAGCAGTTGGGAGAATGTTTTGAAGCGTACCGGCAATGCGTGATGGAAGATCCGCGATTGCAGGAGAAGGCGCTGGAGTTTGACGAGGTAAACCAGAAGATATTTAACAAGATGAAGAGCACGATTGACCGGGCGAACGGCGCGCCGAGATGCCAGTATCCGAAGGGGAATGGGGTGACGTGCCGCGCGCCACGGGTGCGAGGCAAGAAATTTTGCCACATGCATTTGGTGCTGGAAGAGGCGCGGCCGGAGAAGATCAGCCTGCCGAACCTGGCTGATGCGAGGGGTATCCATGGAGCGATTGCCAAGGGAGCGCAGGCGGTGGTGGATGGAAAGCTAGATTACAAACAAGCGTCAATCCTGGGATATTACCTGCAACTGGCATTGAGCAATGTGAAGCGGGTGGAGTTAGAGGAAAATCCTACCGCAGATTGACGCGGGATTGGGCTGATTGAAAGAGGCCGCTCAGGCGGCGAGGAAGAATTGGTTCTTTGACAAAAGAGGCTGGCGATTGCACCTGCGGTGCGCTGCGTAGTCCAAAAGTGTCGTGCCGCCGGCGCTGATAGTGACTGAGAGAAGAGTTCTCCGCGTTCATCGGCGTCAATCTGCAGCGACTTGGATATCGCAACAAAAAAGCGCGACCCACCCGGCCGCGCCTTCTAGTTTGTTTAGAGACTTATTGAAACCTTCATTTACTAGTTTGCCTGCGCTCTGCCTGATGGCTGGGGAGCGCAGTTTCTGCCTGGCGGGCGGTAATCATCGGCGCAGGCATGCGGATTCCGAGATAAAGCCCTGCGGCTATTACACCACCGAGCAGGGGCGCGACAATAAAGAGCCAGAGCTGTTCAAGGGCCCATCCGCCAACCCAGACTGCAGGTCCAATACTGCGCGCAGGATTGAACGATCCATTGGTGATGGGAATGCCTGCCAGAATGATGACGGTAAGAATCAAGCCAATAGGAAGTCCGGCAAAACCTGCGGGTGCGCGATCATCTGTAGATCCCAGAACCGTGAGGACCAGCAGCATGGTGAGGAACATCTCTGCCACAAAGCAAGCTCCCATACCGTAATGGCCCGGCGAGTGATTGGCAAAGCCATTAGCAGCGCCAGCCAGAGAAGCCAAACTCCCTCCGGGAGCGCCCTTCGCAAGAAAAAGCACGAGACCGGAAGCAATAATGCCGCCGATAATTTGCGAGATCCAGTAACCTACGGCATCTTTGCCGCTTATACGGCGTGCTACCAGCATACCCAGAGTTACGGCGGGGTTAATGTGGCATCCGGAAATCGGGCCCAGGGTATAAACCATGGCCAAAAGGGAGATACCAAACGCCAGCGCAACGCCGACGTTACCTACCTGTCCACCGGCGATCACTGCCGTGGTTAGCCCAGCAAAGACCAGAACGAATGTGCCCAACAGCTCTGCAGCATATTTCATTTTGCGCGTGCTCCTCAAAATCTTGAAATAGTTGTACATCCCTCAAAACTGGCAATTCTGCGATTTTGCAAAAATTCGCGGAACTCGTACCAGTTTTGGGTTGATAAGTTCAGCGGGCAATTTTACATGGCAGCTTTTGTTTTGACACGCACAATCCAGCTAATCGATGGGCAGGCGTCTCCAGCAAACAAACAGCACGTTTTGGATATTAGAAAAACCCAAGAGTTTTACTACGCAACAGAGCTGGGCCATGGCACCAAAGGCATCTGTTCCGGCGCTTGGCCGGCTTTATATATTGCTTAAATCACGCGCAACTCAGTAAATCGTAAGCCACTCTAAATAAACAGCTTACGCCGCAAACGCTGGAATCTCAGTCCTCTGGAGTTTGGCCAGTGATCAAGGTAAACACGAAGATTTTCAAGATTCTTTACCGCCTTACTCTTCCTGGCAGTCTTTTGCTTATCATTTCCGCTTTGTTAATCCGTGTAGGCGTTCTGGCGGACCCAAGATCCAGCATGGTGCAATTCTTCCCGATAGTGATCTTTGGTTCCGGACTGGCCTTGAGCGCGTTCTTTCGGCGTAGCCGCCTGTTTTTTGCCTTGCTGGTGCTTACTCTGGCGCAAATGACATTTACCTGGGTAATCCCGCATTTGTCTCCGGTGACAGCGCGCATTACGGCAAACGCGGTCGCGCTTTTGCTGCCTTTAAATCTGCTGATATTGGCCTTTTTGAAGGAGCGCGGCATCGTTTCGCCCACTGGGCGCAAGCGGCTGGCGATTGTCGCCCTGCAGATAGCTGCTGTATGGCTTCTCTGCCTGCCGGCATTTGCGCCAGCAGCGCAGCAGACTGGACGCGCTTTTGCCCCGCTGGCGTTCTCGAATTGGAGCGGACTTGCGCAGCCTGCGCTGGCAGCGTTTGTGCTTGCTGCTGCGGTGATCATGATTCCGCTGGTCCGGCGATATAAGGCAGTTGAGAGCAGCCTGTTGTGGAGTCTGGTAGCGGCGTTTGTCGCTTTGAGCGCGGCTCGCAGCAGCCATCTTGAAGGCGTTTACTTTGCTGCCGGCGGTTTGGCGCTGATTGTTGCCCTGATTGAAACTTCATACGCTATGGCGTATTTGGACGAGCTGACGCAACTGCCAAGCCGTCGCGCACTGAATGAAGCGCTGCTTAAATTGGGTGATACTTACAGCATTGCGATGATGGACGTGGACCACTTCAAAAAATTTAACGATAGCTATGGCCATGAAGCAGGCGATCAGGCTTTGCGGCTGGTTGCATCCAGGTTGGCACGGATTGCCGGTGGCGGACGCGCTTACCGCTATGGCGGCGAAGAGTTCGCTATTGTATTTCCCGGTAAAACGTCGGACGAGGTGTTTGTCTATCTGGACAGGATGCGCAAGATTATTGAGCAATCAGCTTTCACTGTGCGCGGCAAAGACCGCCGACGTAAAGGGAAAACTGGCATTGGGCGCGGCAGCAAGAAAGAGATCAACGTTACAGTAAGCGTAGGCCTTGCGGCCCGCAGCGGCGAGCACCTGACGCCGGCAGAGGTCCTGCGCATGGCGGACCAGGCGCTTTATAAAGCCAAGGCTAAGGGCCGCAACTGCACGATTACGGCAAGGTTGAGCAAAGCTCCAGGTTCGGTGCAGGCTTTGAAAACCGCTTTGAGTATCTGATAATTCTGTCGCTGCGCTCCAAACCGCTTACGAAGAATGGTCGTGGCGAAAGTTTTCTGCTCCTGGTGCAAGCAGCTCGCCACGCAAGTCGGGCTCGCTGCTATATAGCATAGGAGATGGTTCTATCGCTTCGCTCCAAACCGCTTAAGAAGAATGATCGTGGTGAGAGCTTTCTGCTCCTGATGCAAGCAGCTCGCCACTTCCCGCTCGCGCAAATCGGCGCGGCTGGGGACCCCGGTCTCGCCGAGCAGGTCGGGCTCGCTGCTATATAGCATAGGAGTTGATTCTGTCACTTCGCTCCAAATCGCTTCACGCCCGCTTGTCGTAAATCGACGCGTTCATTGAAGTTGTGACCGGCATCCAAATAATGTGCCGAAAAGACCAACACTCCTTGTAGCGGAGCCAGAGCCTGCAGAAGCCTTGTCCGTACGAAAGCTGGTTCTGGAGACCGGCAAATTCAATGTCCTGACTGCTCATAGCACGCGGGAAGCGATCGACATTTTCCAATCTTTCCCAATATTTCCGCGGTAATCGCGGTTGATGCCGATGATATCAATTGTGAAGTTGTCACTACGGCGATAAAAGACGCTGCGCCCAAGATTCCCGCAATTGCTCTGTCAGCGCGGACCGGATATCGATGCTCTGCCGCGAACCACCACGTCTCAAGCCATGAGCCGGAACAACTGCTGCGCCTTGTTCGTGAGTTGCTGGGCGACCCGCGCAACTTTGCACCATAGACTACTGAACTAGCTCCAGTCCCGCCTCACGCATGCGCTGCGCGTGGTTTGAATAGGAAAGCGCCTGAATGCGGTCTCGATCCAGCCCGAGCGGGTTGGGCTTGAAAATAATGTCGGTACGGCGAGGAATATTCGAGGCTTCACGCTGAAATAGCTCACGGACAGGAGCCGCATATTCCGGGTGCTGTTCCAGTTGCTCGCGCAGGTAATCCATGCCGTGCACCAGGTGACGGCCTTCATCGGCGCGAATGAGTTTTATCCCTTCCAGCAGGCGAGGGAACATTCCGGTTTTGGCCAGCAGATCCTCGAAAAACTCATAGCCGGTAAGCGCCATTACACCTTCCACCACACCCATGTAATGAGCAGCAAAAAGAGTTAAGGACAAACCCAAATCGCCATTCTTGCCGTTGGTGAGCGCTACGCCAATGGCTTCGCCGCGTTGGCGGAGCTCATTGATAAGTACGCCCTTATATTCAGGCACCAAATAGGCTGTAGTATCAATAGTTCCGCAGACTTCCTGAAAGTAGCGCTCAAAAAATTCTGCGTGTTTTACCTCTTCAAAAATCTGCGTAGAAAGAAACATGCGCCGCTCCAATTCCGGCACGGCGAGCATGAACCATGCCAGCGTGTCAGAGACGCTGACCTCGCCCTCATAAAACAGCGCACAGACCTTGATGAGCTGCTCACGCTGCTCTGGGTTGAGCATCTGCCAGTGGCCTTTGTCTTCTGTCAGGTCAATCTTGGCCGGGTCCCAGATGCCCATGCTTTTAGCCATGGAATAAAGCTGGCGTGGCGATTTGGAGCTATGCGTGGCAGTAGACAAGAAACACCTCCCGAACCCGTTTACGGTAGCAGAAGGCGCTTAGGAATGCGAGTAAGGAAAGCCTACAGAGATGACAAAACGGGAAAACATTTTGCACCGCTGGATCGATACAATCATCTGATTAGCGGATATTCAACGTTAAAGGAGATATTATGGCTGCACAGCCCCATTCTTTCCCCACGGATAGCAAGAATTTGAGCCAGGCCCTGCTCCCCGAGTTCGACCATGAGATGGCGAACACCCGCAAATCACTTGAACGTGTCCCTGATAACAAGCTGGCCTTCAAGCCGCACCCAAAATCAGCGAGCTTGGGATCACTGGCCACGCATTTGGCTACCATCAATCACTGGACTGACGCGATCATCGGGACAGAGTCATTTGACGTGAGCACTGCGCCGCGACCTGAAGAACTCAAGTCAAATGCCGCGATCCTGGCGGAATTTGATAAAAACGTGGCCACTGCGCGTAAAAACATTGCCGGCGCTACTGACGCACAGCTTTTGAAGCCCTGGACTTTACAGGCCAATGGCCAGACCGTCTTCACTCTGCCCCGCATTGGCGTGCTGCGCAGCTTTATCATGAGCCACACCATCCATCACCGCGCGCAACTGGGCGTTTATCTGCGTTTGAACGACGTTCCCGTGCCTTCCATTTATGGGCCATCTGCGGATGAAGGGAACATGTAAGCCGGAAAATTCGAGCTGAAAAACACTACAGGCCTCGGCGTTTACCGAGGCCTGTTTTAATAGCCCTTTCTGGTTGGGTGCTTTCCCCCGAAACCACCAACCAGATTGTTAATGCACAGTGATCATCGCAGGAGCAGGGTAGAGCGACAAGAGTACGTAGGTAATCGAGGAGACGGCTTATTTCAACGCGCCAGTGGATTGCTCAGACACTGCATATTGGCGGAAAGCAGAAATGAGCAGACTCAGCAGTTTCCCTTAACTGCGATTACTTTGCGCATCAGGAAGGCGTAGCTTCAGCTCCGGTTCTGCTTCTTGATCTACCAAAGGTCAGGGCAAATGACTGCGCTAGAAATTCTAAGATCAGTCTGTGGAAATCGTCTATTTCTTTATAAATTTCTACGAGGATACAGTTATTTTTATCGATAATAAATTAGTTAGTTACATTAAAAGATTAAAATTTCTAATTTTATTTTCACAGTATTTTAACAATTCAAAGTGCAATATGGCACCTATCGTGCTTAAACTCCGCTCCAGGTGGGTGCACTGTGTGCTGGCCGCATTGCTCTATACGTTTGCGGTCACAGCGGACGTTGTGGTTAAGGCGGTGGTGGATGATGCCGGACACGACGCGAATCATCCCATCATTTGGATTGAGCACAAGTGCGCAGGGCATTTTGGCAAAGCGACGCAAACGCCCGTCCAGCCGCATGTAACGATTGCAGCCGCTTTAACCCTGACAGTTCATTTTTTCATGCCCTCTGAACCTGCTTTGGCAGGAAGCGATTTGCCCGCCCGGGAAGCGCTTGCGCCCATAGATCCACTTTCCAGTCTTCGTTGTTGATCCCAAACCGCCGCTTTTTCACCAGTTCCCCTCAAGGAACCTGAAAAGTCTGCCTGCGCTTACACCTGAGGCTGCTAACACCGCGCAACGGCGCCAAAATGCGTGCCGTGCAGCTTTCAGGAGCTTTTTCAAAGCGCTTGGTCGGGTTCCTTGAAGGGATGCTTTTAACGGATGGAGCCAGACGATCCATGCCCGCATAGCCAGCTTTTTACAAGCTAGTCCGGCGGCGTAACGGATCTGCGTTGGGATCGCAAAATGACAAAGAAGAAAAAAGTGGAGCAATTGGAACAAAATATCGAACGTGTTTTTCTGGAATTCAGCATTGTCGTATTGATCATTGTGCTGGTGGCAATGATGATTGGAGCGCATTACGCGAAATAAGCCAATACGACGCATGTAAATACGCAAAAGCGTTATCCTCTATCGTTCTGAAGAAAGATGTGCCGCGAAAAGCGGTGGGGGAACGTATGCAGATTCGCGTATTAACGTTGGTAGCTGGCGCAATGCTGATGAATTCGATGGCGGGATTTGCCCAGCAGAGACCGCCTGAGCCCAAAACCATTCCAGACTCAATCAATTTCATCTGGAAAGATGTTGAGCATGATTTCACAGCACTGGCAGATGCCATGCCGGAAGATAAATGGAGCTTTAAGCCGACGCAAGGCGAGTTCAAGAACGTCCGCACCTTCGCCGAGCAGGTAAAGCACGTGGCTTGCAGCAATGAGGCCTGGGCAAAGCAGATATCCGGCGAGAAGCCGCCGAAGCGCTGCGACCTTGGCGGCCCGAATCCGGCGAAGAGCAAAGCGGAGATCATGGCCTATTTGCGCGATTCATTTGTGCAGATTGATAAGGTCATTGCCGAGACAAACTCTGAAAATCTGCTGCATCCAAACCCTGGACCATATTGGGGCACAAACCGGCTTTCTGCGCTTACGGCAACGGTGTGGCACATCTCTGATCATTATGGGCAACTGGTGGAGTATCTGCGCATGAACGGCATTGTGCCGCCGGCGAGCCGATAGAATCCCTGGCGCGAAATGTCTGAAAAGTGTCAGATGTTTACGAACGGCTGAAATCCGGGGCCATTAGTGTTCATCAGCGCAGGATGTTTGCTACAATCGCGCGAGTTTACTGATGGCCCGCAAAGTCTCACTCTTCGTGCCGTGCTTTGTCGATCAACTGCAACCTGAAGTGGCCGTTGATACGGTGAAAGTCCTGCAGCGCGCAGGCTGTGAAGTGAACTATTTGCCGGAACAGACCTGTTGCGGCCAGCCGGCGTTCAACTCCGGCTTCTGGAATGAAGCCCGGCCCTGTGCAGAGCGCTTTCTGCGCGTGTTTAAGAATGCTGAGATCATTGTGTGTCCTTCCGGCTCATGCACAACCATGGTGCGCATTTTTTATCCTGAGCTGATCGCTTCCGGCCCCGCGCACGAAGAGGCGGTCTCATTGGGCAAGCGCACGTTTGAGCTTTCAGAGTTTTTGGTCAAGATACTAGGCATGACAGACGTGGGCGCCACGTTTCCGCATACGGTCACTTATCATGCCTCTTGCCACGGGCTGCGCGAACTAAAGCTGCGCGAAGAACCGCTGAAACTGCTGCGGGGGGTGAAAGGTTTAAAGCTGGTGGATATGCTGCGCTTTGACGAATGTTGCGGTTTTGGCGGAACATTTGCCACCAAGTTTGAAAGCATCTCAGTGGCTATGGGCGAGCAAAAAGCTGACAGCGTAGCTGTAACCGGCGCTGACTACGTAACAGCGATTGATCCAAGCTGCCTGATGCACGTGCACGGAATCCTGGGAAGGCGGAAAGATCGGGCCAAGACAATTCATCTGGCGAGTATTCTGGCGAGCGAGGGATGAAATCGGGTGATCTGGTGATCGGGAGATCGTGTGATCGCACCCCAGCCCGCGCAAAACCGGCGCGGTCCGGGGACCCCGGTGATCAGAAAAGCATTGTTGGAACGACTGATTGAGATGATTGTTGACGGGAAGGAATCGCTTCGATGAGTTCAGCCGCAAAACAATTCCTGCGTGATGCTGCCACTAAGTCGGCTGATCTTGTCCATCGCGAAATCATCCGCAAGAACATGGAGAGCTACGATGCCGCGCATCTTCGCGGCCGCAGCCGTTTTAAAGATTGGGAAGCTGCACGGCGGCGCTGCCAGGAGATCAAGCGCGAAGCCATCAATCACTTGGACCGCTACCTGTTGCAGTTTGAGGAAAAAGTCATCGCGCACGGTGGCCATGTTTTTTGGGCGGCCAATGGCGATGAGGCGTGCGCCTATATTAGAGACCTCGCGGTGAGCCGCGGCGTGCGCACCATTGTGAAGTCAAAATCAATGGTGACAGAAGAGATTCACCTTGGGCCGGCGCTGGAAGAGAAGGGAATTAAAGTCTGGGAGACCGACCTGGGCGAATTCATTGTGCAGCTTCGCAATGAGCCGCCGTACCACATTGTGACGCCGGCCATGCACCTGAACCGGCAGCAGATTCGCGAGCTCTTCCGCGATCATCTGGGAGAAGACATTCCTGATGCTGATCCGCAGAAGCTGGTGGCGCTGGCCCGCCGCAAGCTGCGGGAAGCGTTCTTTGCCGCCGAGATGGGAATCTCAGGCGCAAATTTTATTATTGCCGATTCCGGTGCGGTCGCGATCTCAACCAATGAAGGCAATGGACGGCTGAGCACCAGCCTGCCGCGAATTCACGTGGCGATTACGGGAATTGAGAAGGTGATTCCGCGGCTGGTAGATCTGGCCACGCTCTGGCCGACTCTTGCAACCTCAGGCACGGGCCAGCCGATTACAACCTACAGCACGCTGGTTTCGGGGCCACGCAAACCGGGCGAAGCCGACGGCCCAGAAGAGTTTCACGTTGTTCTTCTCGACAATGGGCGCAGCGGACTGCTGGGTAATGCCGAGGAGCGCGAGGTGCTGCACTGCATCCGCTGTGGAGCGTGCCTGAATATTTGCCCTGTATATCGAAATATAGGCGGGCACACGTATAACACCACGTACCAGGGCCCAATCGGCAGCGTGCTTACGCCGCATCTGCGCGGCAGCGAGTTTCAGCATCTTTCTTACGCGTCGTCATTGTGCGGCGCTTGCACCAGCGTCTGTCCGGTGAATATCAACCTGCATCATCATCTGCTGCATAACCGCCGCGATTTCGCCTATGCTGCCGGCGATAGTGCCAGTGGACGCACACAATTCAAATTATGGCGCAGGGCCATGCTTAATCCTCGTCTATATGCGCTTGGCGGATGGATGATGCGGCGCGGTTTGCGTGTGCTTTACGGGCTGGGATTAGCAGGGACAGCCGCCGATCCACTGCGCGCCTGGAGCAGGAAACGCACACCGATACCGCTGCCATCGCAATCATTCCGCAAGATGTGGAAGAAGGGCCTTGTGCAGAAGAACGCAGCAAAGAAATAGAAAAGAGAAATCATTTTGGCAATAAGCAATCCAAGCCGGGAACAAATACTGGAGCGCATACGCGCGGGATTGCAGGTGCCTGCGCTGGAATATGATGACCGAAAGTTTGAAGTCCAGATTTTTGAACCCGTAGAGAACCCGCTGGATCGCTTCCAGCAAGAGTGTAAGGCCAATCTGATGGAGTGCCTATTGGCTGAAGGACAATCGGCCAGCGCGCAAACGTTGGCCCAGGTGCTGCAGAGCCTGCCGCAAGGAGAGATCTACGTACAAGATGAGCCCGGATTGCGGAGGATAATTGATGCAGCAGGAACAAAGCGGGTGGTACGTTGGTCAAGCGAGGGTGCCCCCAAAGAAAGCTCACAAGCGACTGTTACCCTGGCTGATGCTCTCATCGCGCAGACTGGATCAGTTTTTGTGAGCGCATCATGCGGAGGGCGCGGAGCATCCGTGGTTGCGCCCTGCCACATTGTAGTTGGACAGGTTTCACAGCTTGTGCCTGACCTGGAAACGGCGTTGCGTAATGCCATTGTGGAGCAACGCCTGGAGAACAACTCATATGCGTGCGTTATCAGCGGCTCCAGCCGGACCGCCGACATCGAGAAAATCCTGGTGCAGGGCGCGCACGGCCCCATTCGTTTAGTAGTGATCGTAGATACCGCAGCGTAACAATCGCCGTAACTTTTCTCTTTCCAGAGCGCGATTCCGCCCAACTTTCCTAAAGAAATCTATCCATTCAAAGAAACTATCCCACGAAATAAAACACTATCAAACAGCTTAATGAAGTAAGACCTCTGCGGAGCTGAGCTTTAGCAGTCGCGGCTTGCAGTGGGTCTTAAAAAACGGATTTCGTGTCCTAAAAGGAGTATGGGTACCAGATGAATGCGCGGATGAAAAAAGCTGTACGGCCCTATGGCGGCCCATTTGTGATCTCTGCTGGCAAGGCCCATGAAGACTTGCGGCAACGAGGATGGACCAGATTTCTGAGAACCCTGGAACGTATCAGGCTACTTTTAAGTTCACCAATTGCTTCTTTTCGCTGGGCCAGGACCAAGCGGAGATCGATTTCCGGAAAGAAGGGAACGAGCACGTCAGAAAGAAAGGGCTGGTGCAGCATCTTTGCGGATTATGAACGAGATGGCATTGTGATGGGTTTTTAATCCTGCGATGCCTGCTGTTTTGATGGCCTTCGGTATCGGGGTAGATCGAACGATTTACGCCCGATACCGCATTACTAAACCGGATCAGATGGAATTTCCGGGCCTTTCCAGAAATTCACGAAATAAAAACCAGAAAAATGCTTAAACAATTGAGACCGCTTTTTAGCCGGCTTTCAAAAGCGTGAGCCGGAACAAAAGCTGGTCACAACCGTGCTAAGGAGAAAAAGATATGAATACGGCCACCAAAGTTGTTGAAGTTCGCGCCATTATCAGCCGGGAGCCTTCAAGACCCTGGATCGAGAGAACCGTTGAAAAAATCCAACTGTTCCTGATGAGTTCCAAAGCAGACTCTCACAAGCGGTTCCAGGACGAGAGCTATAACGATTATCTGGAAACGATGGCAAAATTAACCGGCTTCTAAGCGTAGAGTGGCATTTGATTGGTAAGGCGACCCTCGCCTTTTTTAAATCAGGTTTTTTGCGGCAAGATGCTCCGCCTGATTCAGTTTTGATAAACTTGCGGCATGGCCAGGAAAAAAGCAGCTCGCAAAAAGAAGAGTGTCAGCAAGAGAAAGCCAGCCCAGAAAAAGAAACTCGTCGCAAAGAAGAAGCCTGCGAAGAAGAAAGCCACGCTGAAAAAGCGCGTGCCGGCCAGGAAGAAGCCGGCGAAAGCGGCAAAAAAGGCCGCGCCGATCTTGAAGAAAGCGGCAAAAAAGAAGTCATCATCGCGCCGCACCGGTGGCGCCGCGTCCCGCACGCGAGAAACAGCCGATCTTGAGAGCCGCAGAGGCCTGGGCGCAGAATCCGGCGGACAATCCGGAGATACGCAAGGTCTTTCCCGCCGTGAGTACAGCGATTCAGAGAGCGTTGAAGAACTCATGGAAGAAGGGCAGTACCTGGAAGCCGAAGCCGTAGGCGGCGTGGAAGATGCTCCTGACGCCGATGAGGGTGAGGTCAGGACGCGCGAAGTTCCTGAGGATGACGTGCCAGAAGAGTATCTGGACAAGGACTGAAGCCACCATCCCGGCACATTGCTTGATTGTCTGCCCACCCTTTGCGTTAGCGAAAGGGTACGCATTAAACGGCTTCTTACTGCGAACAAAAGCCCAATATAGTCTGCAAGAAACCTCTCCGGCCCCGTACTTACCTTGTAGCTGTCGACTTGTCTTTCGAGAGGGGCCTAGTGAGATGAATGTCCTCATGAGAACGATGCGACTGGCCATTATCGCAACAATCGTTATCAGTAGCATTTCAATCGGAGCGCAAAATGCGGCTTCAGCATCGAAGCAGAACTCGATTGCCGTAAGCCTCAGTATCAAGGAACAGCAGGTTCCTGTTGGTCAGTCACCATGGGCCATCTTGAGTGTCGAGAATGTGACGGATGAAACAATTGAGATCCACAACCACATGTATAGGGTGTACGTGGAGGGAGACAAGGGGGAAGCGCCAACGACGCTGGTCGAGCGGCAGATGACTGGGAGATATAAAGCAGGGGATGTGCCCCTGCGAGCAGATGAAAACTCAGTCTGGAGTATTTCTCCCGGGAGATCAGATGATCGCAGATTCCAGTTGACCTATCTCTACGATCTCAGTGCTCCGGGAGAATATACCGTCTATGCGGAGGTCCAGGACCCATACTCGCGCAAATGGCTGCGCACAAATACCGTGAAATTCAAAATGCAGGCACCAATTCGAAAAAAAGAACACAGCCCGAACTGATAAGCTTTGAGAACTCAGATTTTGGGTGTCGAAGAGGTCAACTGCAGAAGACGCAATGGTCAAGCAAACTGCTAGCGGCTGGTTATTTGGTGGAGGCGGTGGGAGTTGAACCCACGTCCGAAAACGTTACTGGTCAAGAGCCTACATACTTAGTCCAGTTCACCCGACGGGAGTTACCCCGCCAGATTCGCGTTCTGCGCTTAGAACGGACAAGAAACGCAGATCGCTAGCCCGTTGATTTTTCCGGAGGCCCCCGGACGTAGGGCCAACAGATGAGCCTACTGTGTGACGCCCTTTCACAGCCCATAGGCGAAGCTGTGGAGAGCGGCTACTTAGTTAATTAAGCAGCGTATGCAAACTGGTTAGAGTTGGCAATTATTGTTTTTGCACCACTTACGGGGGAATGCGCCCCGGTATGCCTCCTGGCCGCAAGCATTTCCGTCGAAGCCGTGACGCCCCCAAATGTTGGCGAACTGCATGCGGAAACAGGACTTGTTGCCAGTCCTGATTGTCAAAGAGCTATTTCTACCTTAAAGAGTCAGGCAGAATTGGTCAATCCATTTGATGTTGCGACCGGTCTGCCAGGTTCAAGGCCTTTTTGAGCCAGAGCGGTTCGTCTCGCGACAAATAGCAATATCTTGCCTAAAACTGATTAATTCTTGATAATTGAAGAAATGCCAAAGCAGGGTCATCTCGGAGATTTTGAACTGATGGTGATGCTGGCCGTAATGCGGCTGAGAGACAACGCGTATGGTATTCCCATATCGCGGATCATAGAACAGGAGTCTTGCCGCGAAGTTGCGCTGGGCAGCGTATATGCCGCGCTGGAGCGTCTTGAAGCCAGAGGATATGTCACCTCGCATCTGGGCAAGCCGACGGCAGAGCGCGGCGGGAGGGCCAAGCGCTATTTCCGCATTACTCCGAGCGGACAGGGTATGGTTCGGGAAACACAGCAGGCGCTGATAAGGCTATGGCGAGGTTTGCCGGAACTGGAAGGAGTGCACTCATGAAGCTCTCATATCCACCCCGTCTGGCCGTATGGCTGTTGAAATATTTTGGTCCTGAAACCAATCTGGAAGCTCTAGCAGGCGACTTGCAGGAAGCTTTCAGCCAGGGAAAATCCAATGCATGGTACTGGCGTCAGGTCGTGGCAGCCATCGCCTGGCGCAAACACTTGCGTTTGCTCATCAGGTCTGCCATTTTCGGCTGGCTACTGACTTTGCCTCCGGATTTCCGGGAAAAGTCACATTTCGTAGGCCGTCCTCTGCACATTGCGATCATTACCATCATATGGTTTGTGATTTCGATTGACCGCAAAAAGACGCAATCTTTGCCATGCAGTTTGACTGGGCGCGAATTGATCAAGAGTGATCCAG
The DNA here is from genome assembly GCA_035710845.1 of Candidatus Angelobacter sp. Taxonomy (GTDB): domain Bacteria; phylum Acidobacteriota; class Terriglobia; order Terriglobales; family Acidobacteriaceae; genus Angelobacter. Next base: position 14,251 of record DASTCT010000086.1, on the reverse strand, counting down.
ATGCCGACAGGGCAAGAATGATTGAAACATTGCATCTGGACATGCTGCAGGAAACAGATCCGGAACTGCGCACGGCATACGAGCAGGCAATTATCAAACTGAAAAGCAATCAAACACGCGACTCAATCCAACCCATATAGCCTAAGCCATGCTTCAGAGCATGGCGCACCGGATTCAGTCGGCAGGCCAGCAGCCCACGGCGGCTCCCGCTGGCTTGGTGACCGGCGTTGCTCCCAGGTCAACCTCGACGGGATAGGAAATTACGGAAGGCGAATCCAGCGCCTGCTTCAGCACCAGAGGGCGCTCTTTTTCGACGCATGCTGCTGGCGCACCCGGTTTTCCGGTGCAGCGCCCTTTGGCCATTTCTTCCGCGCTGGCTTCATAGCCCTTCTTGCAATCAGGAGCAGTTGCGGCGGCTAAACCATATTTCGCCGCCATGCGCTGCCAGCACGCGGCATCTTTCAAAATAAGACAATCGTCAGTTACCACGCGCACGTACTGCATGGCGATCGCTTGGTCCGGCCTGGTCACGAAACTGATGTTGGCCTTTGCGGAATCCTCAAAAAGTTTTTTACCGGTTTTCGAATCAAAGATCGCGAACGGTGTGGCGCCATTCCAGCTGTCATCGCCGGAGAAGAAGACATAGCCGTTCTTCACGCCCATGAAATACCCGCTCCATTCTTTCACGGGAACCACCATCTCTTCCTTGCCGCGGGCGCGCGTGCACTTGCCGGTGCTTTGCGGCGTCCTACGCACAATCCCAAGCCGCTCCGCGCCAACCTCGCCCAGGTCGACCTCTTTCACCATGAAATGAGGAAAGTAGTAGCAGGTTACGCGGTTCCGGCCGCTGAGGGGATTAGCCGCCTTTCCCAGATTGACGCGTTGTTTGCGCACGGGTTTGTCGAACGTCTCGCCCCAGCTGAACGACGCTAACAGCACCAGACCAAGCAAAAGTCGTGCCTGCATAGGCCATCCTGAAAATAGATTGGGACCGAATGGATGATGAACTCTAGCATATTTGCGGGGTCCGGGAGCGGGTAAAGCTCGTCATTTACAATCAAATGCGGCAGAGATGCCGGGGACGCTCACATTTTCTGCAACCACGTAGGGCTTCGTGCGTCCAATGATCTTATGCAGATAGCGGAGTCTCCAACATTGGAATCCCAGTGTCTTTCGTTCTCGCGCATTCCCCACACCACACGGCTTTTTGACGATTATCTCCGCAACTTCGATAAAGTGCGGCAATTTTATGCGCGTCCGCCCTTGAGCCGCGACTGGTGGCAAGAAGAGACTAGCAAGATCCAGTATCCGGCGGCGCGTCGCCAGCAAGTAGCGGCGATTTTGGAGCGCCAGAACCGGGGCTTTGGTGCGAGCGAAAAAACGCTGGCTAATATTCAGCGCTTGCGCGAAGGCGCTCCGGCGGTTGTGACCGGGCAGCAGGTAGGCTTGTTCGGTGGCCCACTGTTCTGCGTTTTGAAAGCACTGACCGCCGTGTTGCTGGCGGAAAAAACCGGCGCTGTGCCCGTTTTCTGGCTGGCGACAGAAGACCACGATCTGGAAGAGATCAACTCAATCAGCCTGCCGGCAGGCGACCACGTGCAGAAGTTCACCGTGAATGTACAGCACACAGAAGGCGCGCCGGTGGGAATGATCGCCTTTACCGACGAGATCACGGCAGCGGTGGCACAGGTGGAAGCGTTATTTGGGCAATCTGAGATCAGTGAGTTCCTGGCTGAGAGCTATCGCAAGGGTGAGACATTCGGCACGGCCTTTGCGAAGTTTTATACTCGCATCTTCGCTGATTTTGGGGTGGTCTTTTTAGATCCGCTGGATCCTGAGCTGCATCGGATGGCGCAGCCGGTTTATCGCGCGGCATTGGAAAAGGCTGACGAGATTAATCAGGCCCTGCTCGATCGCAATCAGGAATTGGAATCCGCCGGCTATCACGCTCAGGTCAAGGTTACGCCTTCTCATACTTTGTGTTTTTATCTTGAAAATGAAGTGCGAACGCCGGTGCGCCATCAGGGTGGGGATTTCTTTATCGGCGAACGGAAGGTTGCTGCAGCAGAGTTGCTGCAGGAGACGGAGCGATGTCCGGAGCGCTTCAGCGCAAACGTCCTGTTGCGGCCCATAATGCAAGATCATCTGCTGCCTACGCTGTGTTACATCGGCGGGCCTGCTGAAGTTGCGTATTTTGCCCAGATTGAAGTGGTTTACCGTAAACTCGCCGGGCGCGTGACCCCGGTCCTTCCTCGTCTTTTCGCCACTCTTCTTGAACCTCGCCAAGCAAAGTTGATGGACCGTTACCAACTGGAACTTACAGACCTGTTTGCCGGGCCGGAGAAGTTTCGCGAGTTGGTAGGCGCGCACGCTCTGCCGGAGAGCATCTTGAAGAGCTTTGATTCTGCAGCGCAACATCTGGAGCAGGCGCTTGCGGTGATTCAGTCGCCGCTGGAAAAACTAGACAAGACACTGGTGGATGCCGCGGAGAATGCGGGTTCTAAAATGCGCTATCAATTGCAAGGCATTCGCGACAAAGCCGCACGAGCCGAAGCGCGCAAAAATACAGAAATCTTGCGCCATGCTGATGAACTGTTGAGCGCTCTGTATCCGAACAAGGGATTGCAGGAAAGGGAAGCGGGCGCTGCTTATTTCCTGCTGAAATATGGGCGAGGTGTGCTGGAACAGATTAAGGCTTCAGCACAAATCGGCTGCGGCAAGCACCAGGTGATTCCAATCGGGTGATTGCCGCATATGTAAAAATAAAATCCACTCTAAATGAATGAGTTTTGGATTGCTAAAGTGAAAGCTGCGATCTTATGCGGCAGCTCCATTAGCCCACGGATCGAGAACCACTTTGGTGCAATGGTCCTGCTTGTCACGGAAAATTTTGTACATCTCTGGAGCTTTGTCGATGGGGACTCGATGGCTCACCACAAAACTCGGATCAATCTCGCCACGTTCAATCCGATCCATGAGTGGTTTCATGTAGCGCATCATGTGTGTCTGGCCTGTCTTCATGGTCAACCCTTTATTCATGTAGGGACCTATCGGCATTTTGTCTATAAATCCGCCATAAACGCCGGGAACTGACACCGTGCCGCCTTTTCGGCAAGCCAGAATGCACTCTCGCAATACACCCGGACGGTCTGGTTGAAGCCGCAAGATCTGTTTAGTGCGATCAAGCGCGTACATCAGACCGGGATAATGTGCTTCCATGCCCACAGCATCCATGCAGGCGTCAGGCCCGATGCTGCCGGTCATGTTTTTTAAAACTTCAACAACGTTATCTACTTTTTCGTAATTGATGATTTCCGCACCAGCTTGCTCTGCCATCCGTAAGCGATAATCGAATCGATCAATGGCAATCACCCGCTCAGCGCCCAGCAAGAAGGCGCTACGGATCGAGAACTGCCCGACTGGCCCGCAGCCCCAGATAGCCACCGTATCTCCCGGCTGTATGTTGCAGTTTTCCGCGCCCATCCATCCGGTAGGGAAGATATCTGAGAGAAAAATAACTTTGTCGTCAGGAATTCCGTCAGGGATCTTCAAAGGCCCAACATCCGCAAAAGGTACACGCGCATACTGCGCCTGGCCACCGGCATAGCCACCCATCATGTGGGTATAGCCAAAGAGGCCGGAGGGTGAGTAGCCCATGAGTTTCTCGGCAATCCAGTAATTCGGGTTGGAGTTGTCACAGCACGACCAGAGCTGCTGTTCGCAGAAGAAGCACCGGCCGCAGGCAATGGTGAACGGCACCACAACCCGATCGCCAACTTTCAGCTTCTCCGGCTTAATTGCTCCACCTACTTCCACCACCTCGCCCATGAACTCATGGCCCATAATGTCGCCCTGCTCCATGGTTGGCATCATTCCGTCATACAGGTGCAAATCAGAGCCGCAGATGCAGGTGCTGGTAATCTTCACAATTGCGTCGCGCGGATTCAAAATGGTTGGGTCAGGCACATTCTCCACGCTCATTTTTTCTTTACCCATCCAGCAAACTGCTTTCATGACACTCTCCTTTGCATCTCCATCATTTGTGGTATTTGCGACCGGTCTCGAACAGGCTGATCAGGGTCAATCACTCGCGCTGCGGCGGTTAATCTGCTTCTTGGGCCGTGTGACTGGCCGTCGGTTGTGGGGATCTCTCCCGTCTCAATTAGCGCTTTCAGCCGGCGCAGGTCCTGGCGCATAAGAAAACTGGGATCTTTGCCTAGCAATTTGACCAGGGCGCGTCCGGCTGCTCCGGCTGGAGGGGTGTAAACGATAATTGCTGTAATTACGGTGCCGCGATTTCCGGCTTCAGGTGAGAACTTCACTATCCCATCGACGGAAATATCAGATTCCGGGAGTGAGTTCCAGGCGATGACCTCATTTTCCTTGTCTCTCACAATCTTTGCTGTCCAGCGAATACGTTTTCCCAGAGGCCCAATGGCCTGCCACTCTGACTGGTTCTGATCAATGATGTTGACGGATTCAAGGTGACGCATGAACTGCGGCAGATTTTCAAACTTGCGCCAGAATTGGTATGCTTCGCTCGGTGAGCAGTTCACCAGCATGCTGCTGCGGGCGATATATTCTTTTTTTCGCGCACCTGCTCGAGTGCCAAGCAAGGCCAGCAGACCTCCGGTTGCCGCGATGGCTGCCCCGGCCTTCGAGCGCTTGGATAAACCTAGTACTGCAACCGCGCCTCCGCCGATCAAGCCACCCCAGCGGAGTGCAGCAGAGCCGCGGCTGCTTTGAGCATTCTCTCTGTGGATGCTTAGAGCTTCACTCATGATTGACTACCTTTCTCCTTTGTTAATGATCTGTTAAATGATCGTTTTCTGCGGGAATTTCAGGATAATCGTTCAGATGCGAGAGGGAAATTTCGGGTGTCCCAAGGCAGGCGTTTTTCGCGGAACTCGCGATCAATTGATGCAGGAGTTTGTGTTACCGCAATTTTGTTGAAGGAACGTCAGTGCTGTGCTCAATCCATAGTCTCTGGTGAAAATCTCTCCTTGCAACAAGGGTATAATCAAAGTTTCCAGATGAGTTATCAGGTTGAGCAAGGTTGCGGGCGTGAGCGGAGCCGGGGTCCCCAACATGCGTGGGTTTTGCATGTTGGGGTGGTGAGTGAGAGCCCGTATGCGAAATCCTGAGCGCAGCGAAGGATCTAACTGTTGAGCTATCAGGTTCTAGCCCGTAAATACCGTCCCCAGCGCTTTTCTCAGGTGATTGGGCAGGAGCACGTCACCCGCACGCTCAAGAATGCCATTGAGCAGCAGCGGATTGCTCATGGCTATATCTTTAGCGGCCATCGCGGGATCGGTAAGACCACGATAGCCCGCATCCTGGCCATGTCGCTGAATTGCCGTGGGGTTGACGGCAACGCTGACAAACCTACGCCCGAACCTTGTGGTGTATGTGCATCCTGCGTTGAGATTCGAGCCGGCAGCTCTGTGGATGTGATCGAAATCGATGCTGCTACTAATCGCGGCATTGACGAGATTCGCGAATTGCGCGATGCTGCCCGCTACCGGCCCGCCCGCGACCGCTACAAAATTTATATTCTCGATGAAGCCCACCAGATTACTGACGCAGCCTTCAACGCGCTGCTCAAAACGCTGGAAGAACCTCCGCCGCACATCATCTTTATGATGGCCACCACGCAGGCAGAGGACATTCCTCAGACCATCCGCTCGCGCTGCCAGCACTTCAGCTTTCACGCCGTGAAATTTGATGAGATCGTAGGCCAGTTGCGAGAGATCGCGGGCAAAGAAAATATTCAGGCCGATGAAGAAGCCCTCGCTGTCCTGTCTGAGGCCGGAGATGGCTCCATGCGCGACGCGCTCTCCATCATGGACCAGGCTATCGCCTGCTGCGGCTCAAAACTCAGTGGTGAGTTGGTGCGTGGGCTGGTAGGGAACGTTGGTTCAGAAGTTTTGGAAGAATTGATGGGCACTGTGGCGCGCAGCTCCAGCGACGAAGCCCTTCGCCTGCTGGATCGGCTGATGACCGAGGGTCACAACCCAGCGCATTTTGCCAGGCAACTTGTCCGCTTTTTACGCAATGCTGTTGTAGCAAAAGTTGCTGGGGCCGATTCTCCGCTTCTGCAGATCTCTTCTGATGAGCGTGCGCGGGTAGGCCGCGTTGCAGAACAATTTTCTGAAGAAGATTTGGCACGCTTTTTGCAAATCATGTTGCGCACCTTTGATGAGCTTGGGTATCGGCAGGAGCAGCGTTTCCATCTGGAACTGGGCGTATTGAAGCTGGTCCACGCGCAACGCATGATCCCGCTGGAACAGATACTCAGCTCAGTGGCCGGCGAAGCGCCAAAAGCTGCCCCGCAGAAAAGCCCAGCGTTGCCGCAACCTACAATAACGCGCTCTTCCACACCTTCATCGGCTAGTGTGCCTGTGGGGGGAGGCCCAGCGCCAAAGCAAGATTATATTTCCCCGTTTGAGGCTGATCGCGCACGCAAAGGCCGGAGCTTTGATCCGGAGCTCTCCACCGAGACACAGGCCCACTCTCAGACAACAGCAACAGCGGTGGCCGTTGCTGTGGAAGAGCCGGAGCGAAGCAGCGATCCCGGTGTGATCCTGGGCCGGGTGCTTGACGCTTTAGAGAAAACCCCAACAGCCGGTAACCTCATAGCTACTTTGTCTGAGGGAACCGTTGCCATTCAGGGAAGTGAGCTGGTTGTGACTATCTCTCAGCCTGCATCGGTTGTGCAGTTCCTGATCAACGCGGAACAGAGGCAAATTGCAAATGCTGCTGCCACAGCGGCTGCAGGTTATCCTTTAAAGCTCAACATTGTGGGTGGCGCAAAAAAAGAAATTAACGGATCCGCAACTATGGTTGTTCGCCCGCACAACGGCGCCAGCGCGCGCAGCCGTGCGGCGGAAGATCCAATAGTGCAGCGTATGAGGGAAAAGTTCGGCGCGGAGATTCGCACTGTGATTGATCATCGGGCAAAAAACTAGGAGAGCTTATGGGCGGATTTAACTCACGCCAGTTTCAGGAAATGCTGGAGAATGCGCAGAAGCAGGCCCAGGACCTACAACAAAAGATGAAGCAGACCGTGGTTGAGGCTTCCGCAGGCGGCGGCACTGTGACCGTGAAGATGAACGGCCAGAAGCACGTGCTTGGGACCAAAATTGATCCTGAAGCCGTCAAATCCGGCGACGTGGAGATGCTGCAAGACCTGGTAACTGCTGCCTTCAACGCTGCCGCACAAAAGGTAGATGAAGCCATGCAATCCACCGTGGGCGGAATGCTGGGCGGGATGGGACTTCCCGGTCTTTAGAGGAAACTGTGTCCAAGTTTGCTGAGCCGATGGCTCAACTCATCGATGAATTGAAAAAGCTTCCCGGCGTGGGCAGCAAGAGCGCGCAGCGCATGGCGTTCCACATCCTGCGCTCCAGTGAAGATGATGCCGCTGCACTGGCGGCGGCCATCCACAACCTTAAAGAAAAACTTCATCTTTGCTCTGTATGTAATAACATTACGGATGTTGACCCATGCAGCTATTGCAGCAGCGCAACCCGGAACCAGCGTCTGGTTTGCGTGGTGGAAGAGCCTACCAACATCGCGTCGATTGAAAAAGCGCGCTTTTACAATGGCGTCTATCACGTTCTGCACGGAGCCATCTCACCCTTGCATGGCGTTGGTCCAGAGCAGCTTCGGATTCCGTCACTGCTCAAGCGCATTGAGAGCGGAAGTCTTGACGAGGTCATCATCGCAACCAATCCCACCATTGAAGGCGAAGCCACGGCAGTTCATCTCAGTGGATTGTTGAAGCGTCCGGGCCTGAAGGTTACTCGCATTGCTACAGGCATTCCCGCCGGCAGCGATATTGAATACGCGGATGAGGTAACCATGCTGAAAGCCATGGAAGGCCGCAGGGAACTTTGACTCGTTTCTTTTTCTTAGATTAGGTCCGCAATTTCGCCAGCAAATCCTGCGGATGAACCGGCTTCGCAAGGATGTCAAACTCATGGCCCTGCGCGCGGGCTTTTTCCAGCAGGTCGGCGGTTGCTGCCTGTCCTGAAAAGAGCAGGATCTTACAACTGGGAAGGATCTGCCGAATTCGAATTGCCGCTTCAATGCCGTTCATGTCCGGCATGATCACATCGCTGATGATCAGATCGGGTTTGGTATCACGCGCGCGGTCAACGGCAGCAGTTCCTGTATAGACTGCGGAAGCGTCGAATCCATTTTGGTTCAGGATGATCGCCAGCGTATCTGCGATCACTCGTTCATCATCCACCACCAACACTCTGGGCTTAGCGGGTTGGCCATTCATTGACGTCAAAATCTGAACTCCACGGGTTAGAGACCCCAAAAAGGGATTATACGCGAGGGCGCGGTCACTAGCAGAGATGCTGTTTTTAAGGAAAAAGTGATCTGGCAAAAAGCCAACCCCAAGGTTTTAAACCGGCTTCTTACCTGTTGGATTTTGTTTGAAGGGAGTTGTAATGCGCAGAGCAGTCGTGCTGGCGTGGTTTTTACTGCTTGCTGCGGGCATAGTTCTTGCCCAGACCGCAGCTGGCCAAGTGAATAATTCTTCACTTATGCCACAAACACAGATTCCATCCGCTACGCCTGCGCAGCAGAGTGCCCCGCCTGCGCAGCAGAGTGCCCCGCCTGCGCAGAACCCAGGCACGGCCAACCAGCCAGCGAATCAAAATCCATCGGTAACCAGCCCCAATCTCAATCCAGCTACAGCGCAAACTGCTCCTTCGCCTGCGATCGTGGACCAAATTGCAGCTGGGACCGAAATTCGCGCCATGCTCGATACGCCGCTCTCTACCAGGACATCGCGGCCGGGGGACAGGTTTACTGCAACCATCGCGGAACCGGCCTTCGGTAATAACGGACAAGTTGTCATACCAACCGGCGCACGGATTGAAGGCGAAGTTGCTGAAGCCGAAGATGATAAGACGCTTGCCGCCTTAAAAGACAAAAATGCATTGAGCGTGCGCTTTCGCGATCTTGTACTGCCGGACGGTCAAACGCTTCCGTTGACCGCAACCCTCATCTCGGTGAATGACACAACTGGAAAAGGTGCTAAGAAGGCTGATGAAGAAAACCGGTCAGAGGCGCGTAACCGGAATGTTGCAAAAGGTATAGGGATCGGCAATCGGCCAGGCACAGCTTTTGGAAATCCGCTCAAAGGATTAGCCACAGGAGCGCTTGCTAACGGTGGTTACGTTCTCTCCACCAAGAACAAAGAAGTGAACCTTCCCGCGCAGACTGGCATGGTAATTCGGCTTGATCAACCGGTTACTGCAACGGCAACACCAACTCCGCCACAGCCATAAATCTTGATTGCCTATGAAACTCTTGCAGTGATTTTGTTTTAGCGCGTTTTGCGCATCTGTTGCCTGCGGGCTTTGGCTGCAGCACGGCGTTTCTTTCGTTGGCGAAGGATTTTCTTATGCCGCGCAATCTCTTCTTCTGAAAACATGGTTCGCCTGCAGCCTTTCAAGCCGCAGTAACAAGGCGCTTCCTCACCCGGTTCGCCATCAAACAGGTTGTAGTCGTAAGTCAGCTCTTCTCCGGCTGCAATGTCCCGTGCGGCCAAAATCCAGATGCTGTCATCAATCTGGTCAGTCTCGCAGTTGGGATCGCAGGTGTGGTTCACAAAAGCGGCCATGCCAAAGCCATCGATGATGATGTTGGGATCATCCATGGCAAACAGATATGTGACTTCGGTATCCGCGTACATGCCTTCGCACGCTTTCGCGGTCAGGCGCGGGCCTGTATATTCCAGAACTCGCGCGCCTTTCTTGATGGGAGCGGTTGTATAGACTCCGGCGCCGTGCAGTGATGAAGATTTAATGATCAAACCCATGAGGTGAGTTTATCTTGTCCTAATGACAGCTAGCACAGTGAATGATCCGATTTTATTTTGCCTTCGCAGACGATGATCGCTGTACTGCGCGTTGCAGAGTCTTATCCAGTGCTGCTTTGGCGGTTTGATAGTCCTGGGCTGAAATTTTTCCCTGCAAGCGATCTGATTCCAACTGGAAGACCTCTTCCTTCATTGCTTCCAGCAGAACTCCCGCACGGTCTTGGGGCTTTGCTGAAGTTCCGGTCACGGTAGCCGTTTTATGACCTGCAGTGAAGACGAAGACAGCGCCTGCTGCCAGAAAGAGTAACAGCACACCCAGAAAGAGCAACTGGCCTGAATGCAAAGGATCAGGCATTTCATTGGGCACCCCCAGGCCGCCGCCAGGGCGATTGTTGGCCGCGCCTTGGCTTCCTTGTCCGCCGGTGGAGTTCTGCGCAGATGCCTGCGGGATATCACCTGTTCCTGAAATTTCAAATGAGGCCTGTTGCTTTGAGGTAACGTTCTTGGCCACAAAGAAGTTCACGCCTTGGAATTGCGGATTGTTTTTGGTCTGGTACAGAGTTTTGTCCACAGGCACAAACTTCATGGGATCTGGCGCCGCAATCACCAGCGTGTCAATGGGCATGTCTGATTTTGGTTCGATCTTGAGGCTTCCGATGTAGGGCAGTGTATAGACAACGTGGAACTGTGTTTCCCCCGGACGGATGGGAAACTTGAAAGCATATTTATTCTTTTCCGACTCGGGGATCACCGGTGATTTCAATTCGGCGCCGGCGCTAGTCCGCACGCTAGATTCGGCAATGGTAACGCCCTCAGGCAGGTAGAACTCCAACGTGTGGTCGTTCATCAGGGTGCGTGGCGGACTGGAGGCGTTGCCGACAGTGTAGATTTCTTCTCCAATCAGCGTGTCGGGTTTGTCTCCGGTATGGAACACCATTGCGTGTTCTTGAATGCTGATTTCCTTGATAGTCGTCGCGGCGTCAAACACTCTGACCGGTATCGGCGGCCCACCGGGAACGGCCCGTTGCGGATAGATCACGCCCTGATGCTGGATCCAGAGGACGTAAGGTTGTGCTGCGGGCGGAACGTTGAAAGTGAACTCGCCTCTGGCATTGGTCTTGGTCTTGCCAGCGTCCTCCATGCCATTGCCAATCCTCTTGAGCGTAACCTCATCGCCGGCGGAAGGCTTGTTGGTGGTGCCGTTTCTGACGACGCCTTTAATAGATTGCGCTGTGGCTACAAGGGAACAGGCCAGCAGGAAAATAAAAATAATAGAAGTGCGCTTCAATGGATGGGCTCCTTCAGGCTCCGGCAGTCTCGAGAGCTTCGATTTCGGCCAGAATCCTGGCTGCTTCAGCTTCCATGCCAACCCGCATGGCGTCATAATCCGCCTGGGTAAACTTGCCGGCTTTAAACTCGAAATTCAAATCGCGCAAATTCTCGTAAACAACTTCTTTGCGCTCGTAGAGATAGGCTGTGCGCGTTTTATCTATGCCGGTTTCAGTGTCGCGACCGGGTAGGAAAATATAAATAAATATGCCGGTAGCAAATATGCTGCAAAAAATCCATACTAAGGCTAGGAATTCTTGCTGGCTCATATCTCTGTCTCCCGGTGGGCGCGTGCACGCAAAGCTTCAAGCTCTGGATTAAGATTGATATCGGCTGGAGCTACGGGCGCTGTGCGCAGCTTCCAGTTGCGAATCAGCACGATTACCAGCAGCAAACCCAATCCCAAGCCAGCCACGGGCAAAACCCAGGCCATCAATTCAAAACCGTGGGTTGAAGGTTCCACTACGGCGGTTACGCCCCAATTTTTTCGGAACCAGTTCAGCACAGCCTCATCATTGCTGGTGTTTTGGACATTGGCCCGCAGCTCACGGATCATGCGCGCTGAGTTGGGACAGCCGACGTGATTGCACTTGAGAAGCATCTGGTCGCAACTGCAAGTGCACATGATCTTGCCGCCAAGATTTTGGAACCGCGCTTCCTGATTGTCGGCACCCATGAACAGCAGCACCATACAGGGAAGGAGTAGTAATCTGGCCAGACGCTTCATTTGCTTACTCCTGCGGGCTGCATGTCTTGCTTTTCCATAGCCGCAACGGCTACCGCTTTCGGCACCTGGACTGCAATCGGCGCGGCATTGGGGACAAGCGCCAATCCGGTGCCAAAAGTAACGATAAGCACTCCTATCCAAACCCAGGAGACCAACGGATTCACAAACACTTTTACAATCGGATGGCCCGTATCCTGATTCAGGCCGGCATAGATCACGTAAAGGTCTTCGCTCAGAGTGGAATACTTGGCCGGAATGGTGCTGGGCTGGCCGCTAGCGTGAAACAAACGCCGCTCAGGGTTAAGCCGCGTCAGAAATTTGCCGTCTTTATAGACATCCAGCAGCGCCGCTTCTGAGGTGTAATTGGCGTTATCGTCCTGCGTGTATTCCTGCCCTACCAGCGTGTAATGGCCGATCTTCAATTGTGTACCCGGCGCCATTTCCTGCTCCTGGTCTTTGTTAAAGGCCAGGCCGGCAACTCCAATGAACAAAACCACAATGCCGAGGTGAACAACATATCCGCCGTAGCGCCTCATGTTGCGTCGCATGAGGTGGTACATGGCAAAAACGATGTTTGTATTCAACTTGCCTTGCAGCACTCGTCCGCCACGGAAAAATTCTGAGACGATAGTCGCCGCTACCAGGGTGCCAATTACAAACGCCGACCAGGAATAAAATTTCGCCAAATCCCATCCGGAAAACCAGCCGGAGGCGATCAGCGCAACGCCAACGACAATCGCCAGAATAGCGGGGACAGTGAAGTTTCTCCTGATGCTTCCTACTGAAGTGCTCCGCCAGGCCAACAGAGGGCCGACTCCGGTGAGGAAGAGCAGAACCAATCCCATCGGGATCGTCACCTTGTTGAAGAACGGTGCGCCCACGGTGATCTTGTATCCACGAACCGCTTCAGAAAGGATAGGGAACAGCGTTCCGCAAAGAATGGCGAAGGTCACACCCAGCAGCAGCAGATTGTTGAACATGAAGCTGGACTCACGTGAAACTAGTGATTCCAGTTTATTTTCAGATCGCAGATGGTCGCGGTTCTTGATGTAGAACCACAGACAGACCGCAAAGATGATCTCAAGAAATCCCGGATATGCCCACGGCATGGAGTGCCATGGCTCGCCGAACCAGCCATAATCGCCGGCAAACCATGCGCCAATGCTGGATTGCGCAAAAGCGTGTACTGAACTCACCATGCCTGAACGGGTGAGCAGGGTGCCCAGAATCGAGAGCATAAACGTCGTAAAGATGAGCCAGACGTTCCAAACCTTCATCATGCCGCGCTTTTCCTGCATCATCACGGAATGCAAAAAAGCAGTGGCTGAGAGCCATGGCAGGAAAGAAGCGTTTTCTACTGGGTCCCATCCCCAATAACCGCCCCAGCCAAGCACGTTGTAAGCCCAATGCCCGCCCAGAGAGATGCCAAAGGTAAGAAATAGCCAAGCCACCATGGTCCAGCGGCGGGTAATGTGGATCCACTTCTCGCCCGGATACCGCATGATCAGCGCGGCAAGCCCAAATGCAAAGGGCACCGCCACGCCCACATAGCCCAGGTAGAGCATGGGAGGATGGATGACCATCTCCGGATACTGGAGCAGGGGATTGAGGCCATTGCCGTCAGGCGGAATGGTGCGCATCATGCCAAACGGGTTGGCGACAAAATTAACTAAGATCAGGAAGAAGACCTGAATCCCGGCCAGCACCATTGAGGCGGCTGCCACCAGCCGTTGGTCTATCTTGTGCCGTAGGCGCAGCACAAAACCATAGGCGGAAAGCAGAAGACACCAGAAGAGAATTGAGCCTTCTTGGCCAGACCACAATGCGGCAAATTTATACGGCCCCGGCAGCGCGCGGTTGGAGTGGTTCATTACATATGCGACAGAGAAATCGTTTGTCATCGCGGCGTAGACCAGGGCGCATGCTGCCAGAAAAACGGCGGCAAAACAGGCTATGCCGGCACGACGTGCCGTCTCCGCCAGGCGGGTGCCAGCTAAATCCTTACGCAATATCCCTATGATCCCTATTGCAAAGCAGTATAGAGACAGAGCTAAAGCGAATAAGAGGCAAAAGCTACCTAATAATGGCATTGTCTGGAGCTTAATATCCTTTCACACCCAGTGCAACGATTCAATTAGGCGGAGGCCTTACCTTGGGGGTCTTTCAGGATAGTCCTGACGAGTGTAATCAGGTCTTCCGGGTCACAGGGCTTATTGCGAAAAATCACGTCCAGCCCCGCATATTCAGTGTCGGCATCGGGCTGGCCGCTGATCACGATCACCGGGACCTCGCGGTTAAAAGCGCGTAATTGCTTCACAAACTCCACGCCGTCCATGTCCGGCATAAAGTGGTCT
>DASTCT010000085.1:0-67475 GCA_035710845.1 Candidatus Angelobacter sp. | reverse complement strand
TCGATTAGTGATTTAGCAGCCTCGCTTGAATCGAGGGTCGCCTTTACTGCCACGCAGCGCTCCGGCCCGCCACACTCTGCTGCTAACTTCTCCGCTTCCGCAGCAGCACGCTGATAGCTGAACACAACACGCGCTCCCGCTTGGGTGAACAGTTGCACAATGGCAGCACCAATGCCGCGCGAACCGCCAGTAATAACGGCTACGCGGCCTTCCAGCGAAAGAACAACTCCCTTTTCCACCATGGAAAGTACGATACGGAACAAATGACTTTCCTTGCAAGCCGGACGAGGTATCAGCGCTATTTACAGAACGCACGGTGTTGCAAATTTTGAAGTTGTAAAACGCGGGCAGCTATCTCATTTGGCTTGAGAAGCCCATTGCTTCGCAGCATGTACAAACGAGCGAAAGAGATTGGCTGAGGCTGCGTCGTGTTCAAAGCCTCGCTCCGGGTGCCATTGAACGGCGAGCACATAGTGCCCCGGCTGTGTGCCTTCAAGCGCTTCAACGATTGCGTCTTCAGGGCAGCGAGCCACCACGCGCAGGCCATCGCCCACCGTTTCGGCGGACTGATGATGACTTGAATTTACCGGAATAGACTGCTTATCCGCTTCGCCTGAAGCCGTGGTCAATAGTGAATCAGGCTCGATTTGTACCTGGTGAGCCACTTCAACCTTTGCGCCCACGGAATGATTCACTTGTGATTGAATGTGCTGCACCAGGGTGCCGCTGCGCCATACGTTCAGTGACTGCAATCCATAGCAAATACCAAAAACGGGTTTGTGCAGGTTATAAGCGTCTTGAAGAAGAAGTTCATCCGCGGCATCGCGAAGGCGGTCTGCCGGAGCAGTACGCGGGTGCTTGGGAGCATTGTATTTCTGTGGATCAACATCTGCCTTGCTCCCCGGTAGCAGAATGGCGGAGCAGCCAGTGATGGCCTTGGCAATCTCTTCAGGGGAGCTTGTTAGAGCTATGACAACCGGTTCGCCACCTGCAGCTTCCACCGCCCTTAAGTAAGCCGGCAAGGCACGATTGCTGTACTCCAGATCGTACGAGCACGGTTCTGGGAGAGCGATTCGCGGCTTTGTTCCCTCAACCCCATTTTTTTTGTTGGAATTCATTTGGAAATCCGGTTAACAGAGTTCTTTAGTCCACTTTTACTGCTTTGATGCGTCTCTCATCTGGTCCTGCCCGCGCAAGTCAGAGACCATGGAATGGGAATAATAAAGTTCTGCAATCACAGCTTGCGCCTGCCCGCTCAGTTTTTCCATGTCTCGCGTGGACATGCCCAAAGTCGAGATCGGCGAGTCCACCAGCAACTGCAGCGGGCCGGGCTTGATATGCCATGTATTCATTTTGAGCATTTCATAGGTCCCCACAAGCGCCACGGGAACAACATCCACCTGGGCCTTGATGGCGGCGTAAAACGCCCCGCCCATAAAAGCATGCAGTTGCCCATCTGGCGAGCGGCCGCCTTCAGGAAAGATCACTAGAGACATACCGTCATGCAGCGATGCCACAGCTCGATTCAAACTACGGACAGAGGCTCGTGGGTTTTCCAGCACAACAGGAATCTGTCCGGAGCGCCGCAAATGCCAACCCATAAATGGATAATGAAACAACTCCCTCTTCGCGAGAATGCGAAACTGAAAGGGAAGATTCGCATACAAGACAGGAATATCGAGCGCGGAGAGATGATTCACCACGTAGACAGCCGCCTTCGTGGTATCAATCTTCCCCAGTCCTTCAATCTGCGGCGAAGCGCCGATAGTCTTCAGGATGCATCTTGCCCACAACTGTGCAAAGCCATGCTGAATGCGGCCTGATTTATCAAAGAAAGAGCTGAGCAGTGATAACGTGCCCAGAACGATGGTGTAGAGCCAGATCAGCGGAGTCCAAAAAAAATAAGAACGCAGCCGTGACATCAAGTGTCGCAGGCCATGCGTTTCTTGCTGTTTACTGGTTTCAGCTTGGATTGTTTCTGGCACGCTTATACGCTCTGCCCCACCGTGCTCCTGGTCAGAATGCGCAGAGCCTCGCCTACAATGTAGATGGAACCGGTAATTACAATCACTCCGTTGCTTCCGGCCAGCGTGCGGGCATGTTCCAGGGCAGCTTGTACGGAGCTCTCTTGCAGGATCTCAGCTTGCGTGTGCGCTCCAAGCTCTGCGATTTCCTGTGCAGTGGCCGCGCGCGGATTTGTCGCGTGAGTAGCGATCACGTGTTCTGCCAGAGGAAAGAGAATGCTGGCAATCTCCTTGATCGCCTTATCGCGCATGGCGCCAAAAATAAAAGTCAGCGGCCGCCCTTCATAAAAAGTTGAAAGTGCTGAGCGCAAGGCCCACGCACCGGCTGGATTGTGGGCAACATCGATGACGATCTCAGGGTATCCATCTTCAGGCGGAATTACCTGGAACCTTGCCGGCCAGCGCGTCGCATGAATGCCTTGCTCCACGTGTTTGGCAGTGATCCGAAAACCGCATTGATTCAGCTCTTCTGCTGCCGTAATGGCAAGCGCCAGGTTACGCAGTTGATGGCGGCCTGCTAATGGAAAATCGATGGTGATTTCCTGACCCATTACCTCCAGCGGAAAGCGATTTTGTTGCATCGCAGCCAAATGAGAAGAAGCGCTTCCTTCGCTACCAGGTGTCATTGACGGCATGTACTTAACGGCGCTGATGGCGCGAGCGTCGCGATCCATGATCTCTTTGCCCAACGTATCATTCACCGCTGGATGTTGCGGCAGCAGCACCACCGTCCCTTTGGGGCGCATAATTCCTGCTTTTTCGTGCGCGATCTCCGGCAGGGTATTCCCAAGAAATTGCTGATGATCAAAATCAATATCGGTAATTACAGAAATGCATGGATCAGCGATGTTCGTGGCATCCAGTCGGCCGCCTAACCCAACTTCCAATACTGCAAGTTCCACTCCGGCACTGGCAAAATACTCAAACATTATTGCGGTAAGCATTTCAAAAAAACTAGGGTGCCAGGGCAGCTCACCGCGATTTACCAGCTCATTGGCTGTTGTCTCAACGTGGTCATAAACCAGGGCGAATTCTGCATCGCTGATGGGCTCTTGATTAATCTGCATGCGCTCATTCACGCGCAACAGATGTGGAGAGGTATAAAGGCCGGTGCGGTAGCCCGCAGCCTGCACAATACTGGCAAGCGTTGCCGCCGTGGAACCCTTGCCGTTTGTTCCGGCAATCAAGACGCTCTGCAGTCTGCGTTGCGGATTCCCCAATGCCTCAGCCAACCGCCGCATGTGCGCAAGATCAAATTTGCGGTTTGTAGCCAGCTCATGGCCGAGGGCCAGCAGATTACTAACCGCAGTTTGGTAGGAAACAGCCACGGTTCATGCAGCCTTCGGCGTCATGAAATCAAGCGCCCGCGAGATGTACGCCTTCATCTCCTTGCGATGAACCACCGCATCGAGCATTCCGTGCTGTAGCAGGAACTCGCTGGTTTGGAATCCTTCTGGCAGCTTCTGGCGGATGGTCTGCTCAATCACGCGCGGTCCGGCAAAACCGATGAGCGCCCCGGGTTCAGCGATGTTCAAGTCGCCCAGCATGGCATAAGAGGCAGAGACGCCGCCGGTGGTCGGATCGGTTAGCACGGAGATATATGGAATTTTTGCTAAATCCAGCCGCGCCAAAGCTGCGGAGATCTTTGCCATCTGTATCAGGCTCACGATTCCTTCCATCATGCGCGCACCGGCTGAAGCTGAAACAATAATGAT
Source organism: Candidatus Angelobacter sp. (assembly GCA_035710845.1). Taxonomy (GTDB): domain Bacteria; phylum Acidobacteriota; class Terriglobia; order Terriglobales; family Acidobacteriaceae; genus Angelobacter. The sequence continues at coordinate 63,736 of DASTCT010000085.1, read as the reverse complement.
CGGCTTGCGTTCACTGCAGGCGCGTTCAATGGCGCGGGTAATGGCTTCTCCCACCACCGCGCCCATGCTGCCGCCGATAAAGGAATACTCCATAGCGCTCACAATCACCGGCTGTCCATGAATTGTGCCGGTGGCGTTGATGATGGCATCTTTCAAACCGGTTGCGCTCTTGCTTTTTTCCAGGCGGTTTTTATAAGGACGCGTGTCTGAGAAGTTCAACGGATCAGTAGATTCCAGATTTTCATCCTGGGTCTCAATGCTGTCTTCATCCAGAAGCAGCATCAGGCGCTGGGCTGAATCAATGCGGAAGTGATAATCGCACTTGGTGCAAACGTTGAAATTGTCTTCCAGCTCCTTCTTCCAGATGATCTGGCGGCAGCCTTCGCACTTTACCCACAGGCCTTCTGTGCGAACGCGTTTCTCCTCGTTTGCCTGGATCTCGCTTGATTCCCGTTTAAACCATGCCAAGATTCGTACTCACCTTTCGAGCGCGCTTAGTATTCAATGCCTCGCTGCGCCATTACGCCCTTCTCATAGGCGTGTTTTACCTGTTTCATCTCCGTGACGGTATCGGCCAGCTCAATGATTGTCGGATGCGCGTTCCTTCCCGTCAAGATTACGTGAACGCGCTCCGGTTTGCGCTTTAGAGTCTCCACCACCTTGGCCGGATCGAGCATGCCGTAGGTAATCGCATAGTTGATCTCGTCCAGCACCACCAGGTCCCACTTTTCAGACATGATGGCTTTACTCGCTTCGCGCCATGCTTCTTCCACCAGCCGCACGTCCTCAGGATCAGTCTCCGCGCCGCCCACCTTCACAAAGCCGCGTCCCATCTGCTTCATCACGAAGTTATCGCCGAACGCTTTTACCGCGTCCAGCTCTCCGTAATGCCAGGAGCCTTTCAGGAATTGGAGCATCAGCACCTTCATGCCGTTGCCCACTGCGCGCAAAGCAGTTCCCATGGCGGCAGTCGTCTTGCCTTTGCCAGGGCCGGTGTTCACGATGATTAATCCACGATGTATATCAGTCATCTTTCACGAGCTTCACTTACTTTTCAGCGTCTCGCATCTTGTTCTTGGCTGAGTGCTGAATGCTGATTGCCACTAATGGCCGGTGTGGTACGGATGGCCTTTTAAGATTGTAAATGCCCGGTAGATCTGCTCCAGCAGGACCACTCTTGCCAGCTCGTGCGCCAGCGTCATCTTGCCGAAGGAGAGCACAAGATCGGCTGAGTGGCGCGCCTTGTCACTGAAGCCATCTGCTGGACCTACGGCGAAAAAAAGATTCTGTGTTCCCCGATCTTGCTGGTCGCGCAGAAGCTCGGCAAACTCTTCTGAGGTAAACTGGCGTCCGCGAGCATCAAGAAGGACCAGCACCGGGGCCGTGCGACCCGCAGTTCCTGCAGCCAAGTCGAGCAAAGCCTGTTCGCTGTTCATCTCATGCGATTCCGCGCCCAAAAAACGCGAGATGCGCTTCAGGTATTCATCCGTCAGCGCACGAATGGCTACTTCTTTGGTTTTGCCAATCCAGGCGATCTGCAGCTTCACGCGGACTTCCGGGATTTTTTCTTGCCTTGCGCACGCGCCTTGCTGTGGGCAGCAGTTCTGGGTGAAGAAGCTTTCTTTTTTGCGGGAGCTTTCTTTGCTGTCTTCTTGATCGCCGGCTTCTTGCTCAGGTCAGCCGGAGCAAGCCGCTTGGCTGACTTCCACAGGCGCTCCAGATCATAAAATTTGCGCGCCCGCTCAGAGAAAACATGCAGGACAAAATCGACATAGTCCACCAGGACCCACTCGGCCTGGTTGTAACCTTCAACGCTGTTAGGGCGCTGGCCGGCCTCGGCTAGCTGCTTCTGCACATCGTCAACAATGGCTTGGATTTGGCGCGGGTTGGTGCCGGAGCAGAGCACAAAGTAATCGGTAAACGCCCCGCTGTTCCGGTCCATTTCCAGAATGACGATATCTTCGCCCTTCTTGCTTTCAATTGCTTTGACCGCTTGCGCAACCTGCTGCCTGATCTCTGGACTCATCCGTTCCTATGGCTCCTGCCGACATGGCCGTGCGGCCGTGCCTCTTCAAAAGATAGCATTTTGCGACCGTTTGCGCCGTCTCTTTCTCTGTTACTTCGCTCCACACCGCTTTGCAGTTTTGCCTTCGCGATCACCTGCTGATGCTCCTGTAGCACGCCGCGCGGCACGTGGTCGGCCTCGCGGCTCCTGACTTTCCCGCTGGTGTAAAGATGTTCTTTCTTGATGTACTCCGCCACTAACCGGGGTACATAACGGCTGAGTGCTTTCACAGGTTTATGGGCAGCAGCACGAATCTGCGTTGAAGAAACTCTTTCATGCACCTCGCCCAGCAGATGAATGGTGGCGCCCATCAGAGCGATCGTGCCCTCGCTCTTCTGCTGTTTCATTACGCGCAGCATCAGATCGGTGGGACGCAAAGCTTCAGGAAGTGACCGGCCTACATCCGCCAGCGAAAAGCCAGGACGGCTGACCACAATAAACTCCACCTCATTTAGCAACTCTACCGGCTTATACCAGGTGCTGATGTCCTTGAAGGCATCAATGCCAATTAGGAAATATAGTTTGTTAGACTTCTTGAGCGCGCTCTTTAATCGACGAACAGTATCAATCGAATAGTTGGGCTGGCCCGTGTGCGCGTCCAGCAGAGAAGGAACAAAGCGAGGATCATCGGCCGTGGCCAAGGCCAGCATGGCAAAGCGATGCTGGAAATCGGTGAGCTGGCGCTTTTGCTTGTGCGGCGGCAGATCAGCGGGAGCAAAGTAAATTCGATTTAGATCAAACTTCTCCGCTGCAGCGTGAGCCACCGCCAGATGGCCCAGATGCACGGGATCGAAAGTTCCGCCGAACAGAGCAATCTTCATTTTTTGTCGCTACGCTCCAAACCGCTTAAGCGCCTCTCTTTACCAGCTTCGATCATGCTCTTGAACAGGCCGCTCAGCGTGCAATCCGGCCTCCCACCCGGCCTCGCAGCCTTCCTTCATGCGCTTATCTGCTCTGCCTCTTCTTAAATGCTGCGCGCTTGGGAATGCGCTTCACGCTCTCAGCTTTTTTCTTAGCTTTGCGGCTGCGGACAGCTTTCTTCCTAACGGCCTGCGCTTTCTGCTCGTATGTCCCGGCGCGGATCTCCGCCACGCGCTTGCCCAGCCCATACTTCAACTCGGGTATGCCTTTTCCGGTGACGGCGGAAATCTCAAAGAGGTCGAGCTTAAGCTTTTTCGCGTGCTTGCGCAGCTTGGCAATCTTCTCCGGATTAGCAACATCCATCTTTGAAGCCACCAGCACCATCGGCTTTTTTTCCAGCCCGGCGCCAAAGCTTTTAAGCTCTTCCATGATGACGTTGAAGTCGGCAACTGGATCAGGACGGCCGCTGGCATCAGAAACATCGATCACGTGCGCCAGCACTCGGGTACGCTCAATGTGGCGCAAAAACTGAATCCCCAAACCTGTGCCGGTGTGCGCTCCCTCAATCAACCCAGGGATATCCGCCACTACATAGCTGTCTTCATGAGGCATCTCGCCGATCGTTACCACGCCAAGGTTCGGCTCCAGGGTGGTGAATGGATAATCAGCGATCTTGGGCTTGGCAGCAGAGACGCGCGAAACCAGCGTTGATTTGCCAACATTGGGATAACCGACCAGGCCAACGTCCGCCAGCAGCTTCAATTCCAGCCGCAGGACTTTTTCTTCTCCGGGAAAACCTTGCTCATGTTCACGAGGAGCCTGATGCGTACTGGTGGCAAAGTGCTGATTGCCACGCCCGCCGCGTCCACCATGCGCCACCACAATGCGCTCATCCGGCTGTGAGAAATCATGCAGGCGCTCTCCGGTTTCCTTGTCATAAAGGATCGTTCCGACAGGCACTTTGAGCACTACATTTTCGCCGTCGCGTCCGGTGCAGTTGGAGCCTTCACCGTGGCGTCCGCGCTCGCCTTTGTATTCAGGGTTAAAGCGGAAATGGACCAGCGTATTGTGGCGCTCGCTAGACTCCATCACAATGTCACCGCCGCGGCCGCCGTCGCCGCCGGACGGCCCACCCCGAGGCACAAATTTCTCGCGCCGAAAGGCCATGCATCCGTTACCGCCGTCGCCGGCCTTTACGCGAATGATTGCTTCATCAATGAACATCTATATTTGATTGTACAGGCCAAAGCAGAGATTCGCCGTAGCTCGAGAAACAGGGATATTCTGCCAGCCTATTGAGCTTGCGTGCCCATCGCGGCAATTCGCTTATCAATCTCCTCTTTGCTTAGTGCTTCCATCTGGGTAGCGATGTACCAATTATTTCCGCACATATCACGCACGTTGGCAGTGCGGTCGCCATAGAACTGGTTTGTGGGCGCGGTGAGAGAGCTTGCGCCGGCGCTCAGCGCACGCTGATAAGCCGCATCAGTATCCGGAACATAAACCTGCAAGGCGCAGGGCATTGCAGGCCATTCCGCGCCCGCGTCAGCCAGTTCCACAACGGAATCCCCGATTCTGAGCGCGGCATGACCGATAGTTCCATCAGGTCGGGGATAAACAGCGATCTCCTGCGCGTCAAAAACTTCTTTGAGAAAGGAAATCAAATTGCGCGCGTTGTTGGCATGTATATACGGAATCACGCTCTGATAGCTTTCCGGCTGATAGGACGCTTTGCTGGTCATTGAAATCCTCCTACTTCTTGGCCATGGCGGCCATACGGCGCTGCATCTCTTCTGGCGATACGTCTTCAACATGAACAGCCACGGTCCACTTATGTCCCCAGGGATCTTCAATGGTGCCGGTGCGGTCGCCATAAAACTGGTCGGCCACAGGCTTTTTGATAACTGCGCCCTTGGCAACGGCGCGCTCCACGGTCTTGTCAACATCGTCAACGTAAAGCAACAGACCGACTGGAGAATTGCCGAGAGTTTTGGGGCCGACAACATCCATTGCTGGAAATTCATCGGCCAGCATGACAAATGAGTCACCAAACTTGAGCTCTGCATGGCCGACACGTCCATCGGGTTGCGGCATGCGCATAATTTCTACGGCTCCGAATACCTGTTTATAAAAATCGATTGCGGCAGCGGCGCCTTTCACCACCAAATATGGAGTGACGTTGTGATAACCCTCAGGAATTGGTTTTGCTTTGCTTGCCATGCGAAATCTCCTTCTGCAGCGTTGAACGCTGCAACTCAGCCTGATTCTGCCGGAGGCGAGCCCTTTGAGTATTGTAAAAATTTGACCTTATTCGTGGATAGGAACGTGGTTCAGGTGATCTATTTTCTGCGCCACATAAACCGTGGGATTGATGCCGGAAAACTCTTTGAAATCATGGATAAAATGCGCCTGATCAAAATAGCCGCAACCAGCCGCTATATCTACCCAGGAAAAGTCTTCGCCCGTGCGAATCTGCTGCAAGACCTGCTGAAAACGCCGGACTCGGGCAAAGAGTTTTGGCGTAAGTCCAACTTCATTGGAAAAAAGCTCAATGAAGCGACGCGAGCTGATGCCGATCTCATCCGCGAGTTCAGCCATAGCGGGAGCGGTATGGATATTACGAAAAAGCCCCAAAGCGCAATCGACTGCGCGATGCCTTTCCAGCGGCTTGAACGCTTGTTCCAGCAGACGTGCTTCAAGCACTTGTAATTTCTTTTGCGGCGTTGGCGCTTCAAGCAAGCGTTCCCGCAGCAATCCTGCTTCATGGCCCCACAGGTCCTCCAGTGAGATGTGGAGGTTGTGCAGCTCGCCAGCAGGCATCTTGAAGAATGGAAATGCGCCCCCTGGCTTGAAGTGAACGCCGATCACTGAAGCTTGCTGCGCGGTATCGATGACAAAGAAGCTGGAGTGCGGGCCGCAGAGCAGCGCGCCGGGAAGCCGCGTGTACTTGTCCAGATTTTCGCGATCGTAAATCCGCTCTTCGTTGTCCTTCAGGTTGATGACGAGTTCAACTGAGCCGGTCGGCATCAGCCGTTCTTTGCGGTGCGGGCCGGGGGAGTAGCTATCGTAAAACCAGAAGAGATCAACAAAGTTGCTGAGAGGCGGCTGCGGAATGTGAGTGAAGGACTGCATACGACGAAAAGATTGTAGTCGCCAAGACAGTTACGAACCAAACCTGCTGATCTACGGGAGGACAAAGAAAAAATCCCGCCACAAGACGGGACTTTTTAGGAATCATATAAACCTAGGCTTTTGCCGTTTCAGCAGGCTCAACCAGGACGTAGCGACCGCTGGAGCCTTTGTCGACAAACTTGATGGTGCCAGTAACCTTGGCAAAAAGAGTGTCATCTTTGCCGCGACCAACGTGAGCACCTGGCTTGATGCGCGTGCCGCGCTGGCGCACGATGATTGTTCCGCCGGGAACAAGCTGCCCACCAAAAGCTTTTACGCCCAGCCGTTGCGCGTTTGAGTCACGTCCGTTTCTTGAACTGCCTAAACCTTTTTTGTGTGCCATAACATCCCTCGGTCTTAAAACTTTTGATCAACTGGCAAGCGGAGAAATATCCCGCTCTGGCCTATTTCTTCTTTTTGCCTTTAGCAGCCGCCTTCTTGGCAGCGCTCTTCTTTGCCTTAGGCTTGCTCTTTGGCTTGCCTGTGGCTGCCTTGGCGGTCTTAGCTTCGCCTTCGCCGGTCTCGTCAGCCTTGGCCTTCTTCGGCTTGCGCGCAGGCAGATCAGGCGCGGTAAAGCGCTCGCCATCAAATGCAATCTCGGTGATCCTGACCGAGGTAAAGGGCTGGCGATGGCCGTAGATCTTTTTGTACTGCTTTTTGCGCTTGAAATGGAAGACCAGAATCTTGTCAGCCCGGCCTGATTCCATGATCTGGCCGCTTACCACAGCGCCCGATCCTGGGCCAATTGTGCCTTCCTGGCCGGATACCGCCAGGACATCGTTAAACTCAACGGTATCGCCATCAGCGGCGGGTAGCTTTTCAACGTTGACAACATCTCCCGGGGAAACGCGATACTGCTTCCCTCCGGCGCGAATTACCGCGTACATAACTCTCTCCAGCGTCCAAGTTCCAACCCTATGGTAGAAAAGGACTTAAGGTAACTTTGTAAGATTGCTCGGCAGCCATGCTCAACAGGCAGGAAATCCAACCAGTGGCAAACCTTGTAATTTTAACGTGATACAAGGTTTATGGTCAAATTTTATACTCTAAATCCTGCCGTGCACGTACACTCTCCAGAAAAAATACGTGGTCATGCTGTACCCAATGGCGATCACCATGTAGCGCACGCTCTTAGGGTCCATCTTCTGCGCAAACCACGCTCCGGCATAGCCGCCCAGGGCTGCGCCCACTACCATGAGCAATGCCTGCGGCCAAAAGACGGCGCGAGCAACAATGAACACCACCACCGCAACCGCATTTCCGCACGTGGCTAGAAGCGTTTTCAGCCCGTTCATGCTGTGGATATTCTCCATCCCCATCATAGAGAGCAGCGCCAGCATCACAATTCCCACTCCAGCGCCAAAATAGCCGATGTAGATTGCAGCGCATAGCTGGAGCGCAGTAATAGCCGCGATTCGCCGCATCGTTGGCCCGCTTTCAGTGTGGTGCCGATTGATCCACGCTGTGATCTTGCCGCCAAAGCTGAACAATACGGTTGCGCCCAGAAGCAGCCAGGGAACCATCTTGTCAAAAGTGGATTGCCGTGTCTTCAGCAGCAGCGTGGAACCAAGGATGCTCCCCAAAAATGTGATCACAATCAACGGCAAGATGCTTTTAAGCAGATCAGCGCTCAGTGCTTTGCGATACGCGCCGGTAGAAGCCACCGTACCCGGCCATAGCGCCACTGTGTTAGTCGCGTTGGCGTTAATGGATGGCACACCTGTGAAAAGCAGTGCGGGAAAAGCAATAAATCCGCCGCCTCCGGCCACGGAGTTAACTGCGCCGCCCAGCAGCGCGGCACAAAAAAGGAGAATGATGTCTGGTGTGCTCACAAAACAGTCTATCGAACTCTGGTTTCAGCCGCGCTATTGCCCACTCTCTGCGGGTCGCGATAGCGGACCTTCAGAATCCCAATCATAATCAGCAGGGCCAGCGTGACTGCGTTGGCGATAATGATAGGCGCGGCCCACAACAGCAATCCATACGTCAGCCAAAGCGCAACGCCAGCAGAGAAGGTAATAATCATTCCCCAGGAGAGATCTTCACATCGCTTGCTCTGCCATGCTTTGTACACTTGCGGCACAAAAGAGAGGGTAGTTAACGTCCCGGCAATAAAACCAATTAACGCTGTTAAATTCATTGGCAATTCAAAATTCCTGATAGTTTAGGCTGCTGGCGATTTTGCATTCCACCCTTGCTGGCATGGAGTCCCGCGATCCCTTCCCCCCTCCCAATTTAGCGTGGGGTTTGAGATGCACCCCTTTGATCAGTGTCGTCTGTGTTAATCAGTGGTGAGGTTCTGGCCTTTTTCCGATATCGGCGATTTCGCGCGATGTCGGCGATCACGGCGATTCCCCTACCCTCCCCCTCCCCCCTATGTCGACCCAATTCGACCCAATGTCACCCAATCCGACCCAATGCTGAGAGATCAAGCAGAGGGTCGCAAACCTCCAAAACACAAAACGCAACGGAATCCCCGTTGCGCCAGTTTTTCTAAGTACCAAATACTAACTACTCAATACTTGCCTCTGCATCTTAACTCTCTTCCTCACGCGTGTCACCCGCGAACTAGTTCACCAGCACCGGTCACTGCCTTCTGCGGCCCACTGCTGAAACGCAGTACATGTCCAAAATCTTTGGGATCCATCGATTTTTACTTAGAGCAGTTTCTGGTTGCTGTATCCTTGGGCGAACATCTCTGGGCCTTTCTTTCCGCTTTTTTTCACAACACGCCATCCCCGATGGTCGAACTCGCATTGCGTGGTGTGGCAGATCATGCTGCTTGGGTTGATCTTCAATGTTGGCGGCACCGCGGTCAACCTGGGCGTGGCTTATGCCGGCGGTACGCTGGGCGAACTGCTGCGCCGCAATGCTCGCTTTGCGCGAGTACAGCAATGGTTCACCGGATTGGTCTTCATTGGGCTGGGTGCGCGTCTGGCCTGGCAGAGGCGATAAGTCCGTTAGGTAGGAACAATCCTCATGCTCAAGTCCACGGCCTGGGGCGAATGGGTGAGCGCTCCTATGGAAATGTAATCCACACCGGTTTCGGCGTAATCGCGCACATTATCCAGGCGTATTCCGCCAGAAGCTTCTACCGGGACTTGCCGTGAATGGCTGCGGACGCGAGCCACCGCTGCCCGCACATCCTCCACCTTCATGTTGTCCAGCAAAATACTTTCCGCCCCATTAGCCAAAGCTTCTTCCAATTCGGTCAGTGTACGGACCTCAATTTCAATCGGCTGTTCCTCGCGCCGGTTATGCAGCGCTTTTTGCAGCGCAGAGATAACTCCACCAGCCAGCGCAATATGATTGTTCTTGAGCAGGATGCCGTCAGAAAGGTCCAGACGATGGTTCTGGCCGCCGCCGCAACGGACAGCATATTTATCCAGCACGCGCAGGCCCGGGGCTGTTTTGCGCGTATCCAGAATGCGGACGTTGGTGCCCTGGATCGCATCCACATATTTCCGCGTGGTTGTGGCAATGCCGCACAGCCGCTGCAGGACGTTGAGGACCACGCGCTCAGATGAGAGCAAAGCCCTTGCGTTGTGGCGCACCACTGCAATGGACTGGCCTTTGTGCAGGCGCACGCCATCAAAAATCTCGCCGTGGCTTATGACCTCAGGATGCCCAATTACGTTGTGGTCCAGATGTTCATAAATTTCAAGAATGCGGGCAATCGCCCCAACGCCGGCAAGAATGCAATCCTGCTTGGCCAGAATAGTGGCCGTGGCGCGCTGCTGCGGATCAATGCAGGCGCGCGAGGTTGCGTCACTAGTGGCGCGGTCCTCTAGCAGAGCGTGCTCCAGAATCGCGCTGATTCTTCGGCTATGCCAATCCATAAAGTTCTTTTATTAAGCTTAACTCAGTCCACCGGCGCGATGTTGGTTTTTACACCGCGCAGGAATCCCTCGCATGGTCCCGGCACCATGATGTTCAATCTGAGTGTGGCGCGTTACTTGCGTTTCAAAAAAGCCGCTGTTCGATATTACAGGCGCGGCGTGAAACTGGGCAAATGGGCTGGGGTGAGAAGTCATGAATGCCTTGCGGATGGCCGCCGCCCTCGTTGTGTTGTATGCGCCTACTCTCCCTAATGTCGCCGGAGAACTATCCACGCCGCCGACGCTCTGCGGCAAGATGAACCTGCGGCAATGTTTCGTAGAAATGCAACAAAGATAAAAATGCGCGGCCGAAATATTGTAAGGGTACTTTCAGCCGCGCAAATTGAATTTGACTTTATTTATTTCGAGCACCTCAGATGCCCATCATCGTTGATGATGTCGCTCCGGCACTTCTGGTAATCATCCAGCTTGGCGTGCCGCGTGTCGCCGCCGGTGGTCGCGCATTCAGCTTCCAGATCGTCGCCATTCACGCGGACGTTCTGGCAGCTCTGTGTGTAGGAGCCAAAAGGAGCGTTGCCAAGGGCCGCGCCGGCAACTCCCGTCGCTACGCAGCGCAGCGCGCCATCCTGATTCACGATCTGTCCACGGCATTTCCGGTAATCATGGACGCTCGTGTCCTGGTAGTCGCCGTTATTGTTCTTGCAGCGAGCTTCCAGGTCATCGCCATGGCTCTTGATGTCCTTGCACGTCTGCGTGTACGGCGTTCCTACCGCGCCAACCGGCCCACGATAACCGCCTGGATATGCCGGAGTGTACGCGCCGTTCACGCAGTGCAGCTTGCCGTTTTCATTCGCCACGTCGCCGTGGCATTTCTGGTAATCGTCGAGCTTGGCATCGTGCCAGTCTCCGTTTGCTGTCTGGCAGCGGGCTTTCAGGTCATCACCACTTACGTGGATGTCCTGGCATGACTGCGTGTAAGAACCGTTGGGCACGCCCGCCTGGTAGCCGGGCCGATATCCCGCTACCGGCGCGGCTCCGTTTGCGGCGCAGCGCAATGCGCCATTGTCATTCATGATGTCGCCACCGCAGCTCTCAAAATCGCGCAGCTGTGTGGCTTCCCATTTTCCGTCCGAATCCTGGCAGTTCGCCACGAGCACTCCGTCGCGCACATCCAGATTTTTGCAGCTCTGCTGATACGACCCTGACGGTACTGATTGTGCTTTGCCTATGCCCTGCATCGCAATACACACCAAAGCGACTGCCCAGGCTGTGAATAAACGTCGCATTTTTTACCCCCTCGTTGCCTCGATCAGGCCCCAATTGTTGGTATGTATTTAGATTCGCGGTCGTCTACTGGTGTTGTGATGCTGTTTAAATCCGGCGAACGCTGCGCGCTGAGGCCGGCCACGCGCCGAAGCGCGTCTGTCCCCAGCAGGAAAATGTGAAGCGGTCGTAGATCGTTAGCGGTTTGGAGCGAAGCGACAGAGGTCTAGGCCCACCCTTATTTTTTCATAAAATCCGAAGGGGACGCCGTTTAAGCGTCCCCTTCAAAGCCGTTCCAACTGCTGTCAATTTACTTCTTCGATCTCAACTCCTTCATGATCTCTTCCACCAGCTCGGGCTTGAGCCGCTCCATTACACGATGAATGGCATTTGCGATCGTATGGTGATCGGCACCCGAATCCGCCGCGGCGGCGGCCGCCGCTTCGGGCATTGCAGCTTCCACGCTTGCGGCAACAGCAGCGGGATCAACGGTCATTGGAATTGGAATTGGAATTGAAGAAGGCGAGGGTGGCGCAGGGGCCTCAACCGGCGAAGCAGTGTGTTCGTAGGCGCTTCCGGCATGGGCTGTGGCGGCGCTGGCAACTGGCGGAGCCGGTTCTGCCGCTCTTACCGGCGGCTGATATTCAAAGGAAGGCACTTGCTCTGAAACAGCGAGTGGTTCTTCTGGCTGCGGTTCAACCGCGTGAACTTCAGGAATCTCCGGCACAGCTATCGCTTGAGCATGATCTGCAATGACTTGCCCGATCTCTGCTGCTGAAGGTGACTTGCTTTCCGTTTCAGAAGTTTGGTTGTATGCGGCCATTGCAGCCGCCACGCGCGCTTCAAAATCCGCGTCTGTCACTTCGGTTGCAGCTTCGCTTACCGGCATGGGAGCAGGCACGGAATAGCTTGCCTGTGGAGCGCTTGCTGCCGCTGCATTCGTCTCCACTGAAGGTGGTAGTGGAACTGCTGTTTCCATTGCTTGCGCAGGGAATGCGTCAACTTGCTGTCCAATCGTTGACATCAAGCCAGGCTCTACCTGCGTGGCTTTAGTGCTGCGCGTAGTTTCTTCAGCCGTTTCCTGCAAGGCTGGTTCGCGCGGAATTTCCAGGTCGCCAACCGGAGCTACTGAAGTCGGCATGAAAGCGTATTCAGCTTCAGGCTCACGTGGTGGTTCCGGCTCTTTGAATACGGGTATGAACTGCGGATGAGCAGCCTCAGCCACTGGCGCAGGAGCTGGCATCTCCGCCACAATTGGTTGCGGGACTGGTTCAATCGGTGCCGGCACAGGAGTTGCTTCTATTGGTGCTGAAATAAAGTCAGGAATCGTCTCCAGCGGCGCAGAAAATTCTTCGGGGATAACTTGGTCAGGCACAGCAACCGGAGGCTCTGCCACTTCCATTGTTGAGCTTGGAACCTCATGCTCTGTGGGCACGGGCGGAGCGGGCACAATGACTGACGTTTCAAAGGTCGCAGCCGGAGTATTGACGGCAAAATGGCTTGTAGAATTGGCAGGCTCGCTGCCAAGCATGTCGCCAAAAGCCGCAGAGCTGGCCATGTGATCTGGAACTTCCACCATCGGCTGCATACTCGCCTTGCTTCCGGTGGAATGCTGTTCTGGTTCAGGCTGCACCACGGCAGCTTCTTCAACAGGATCAGCTACTACTGTCTGCGCCACTATGGGCGGCGGTGGCATACTGCCAATCCGCTCTTCAAATTTCTTCACAATGGCCAGAAGATCGGTGGCTTCAAATGGCTTGATAATCACACCATCGGCTTTCACGCGATTGCCATCTTCAGACTTGAATGGCTCCATCTTGCCAACGGTCAGCAGTACTGGTGTTTTCAGCGTATCCAGTGATCCGCGCACCTTCTCGCAGACCTCAAGGCCGGAGTAGCCCGGCATGTAGACATCAAGGATGATGATGTCAGGCTTCTGCTCAGCGATTTTTTTCACCGCAGCAGCGCCATTGCTGACAGCAACCACGTCATAACCAGCTTCAGAGAGAATCTTCTTCCCCATGTTCTGCGCGGTCATGCTGTCGTCTGCAAATAGGATTCTTAGCGACACGTCAAATACACCTTCACTTAGGCGGGAAACGAGGCTAACTTACTGATAATTAGCTTGGAAGTCAATGGAAACACTACCTCAGAACCTAGTGAGGTATACCTCTTATCCCCTCAAAGGTACTAATCCTTTTGGTAGTGGGCCGGATCAAAATCACTTAAAAAGGAATCAGCTTGCGCAGTCCCTTTTTGTTTTTCTTCTTGCTGCTCGATTCCTGCTTGGAATCTACTTTTTGCTGATCTTTCTGTTGTTGCGCCGTGGCCGGAGCCTGGGTCACGTCAATGCCTTCGCCAGTTGGCTTCTGGACTTCATTCACCTGCGCTGGTGCTGCCGGTGGAGGGGTACCTTCTGTTGACGGTGGATTCTCACTGCCCGGTGCTTTCTCATTCGGCGGCGGTGTTGTTGTGGCGCCTACCGCCTCAATTCCCACATCATTGCTCGGCAAGCCGCTCATTTGCCTTGCAAGATCATTTACCACGGCTGGCGCGCTCTCAACTTTCTCATCCTCCAGGTTTGGCTCGCCTACTTTTGACGCAGACAGCGTGTTCGGATGCTTCTTAAAATTGCCGGTGACCCTATCCACCATGCCTGCTTTTTGTCGGCTAGCTTCTTCTGCTTTACTTTCAGCCAGTGCTTCTGCTGTGGGCTGAGGTATGGGAGCATTCAAGGCTTCCAGCCGATGCTTCGCATCCCCTACACGGTCAGTTGCCGGATAACGAGTGATAATCCTGGAGTAAGCATCAATCGCCTTTTTCTGATATGCCGCAACCATCTTTTCTTTCTGTGCGTCTGGCATCTTCTGTCTTTTGAGTGCGTCCGCCTCTCTTTCATAGAGACTTCCCAACTCAAAAAGGGCCTCGTCCGCTCCGGAGTAGAGCGGATAGGATTCAATCAGTGACTCCAGCCGCGCTTGTGAGGCTGCCAGATTCTCGCGCAGGTAGTAGAAGTGCGCGATCCTAAACTGGCGCTCTGCCAGAACTTCATGCACCTCGCGCAGTCTCTGCTTAGCCTGCGGCACCAGAGGGCTATCAGGATACTGCTGGATCAGGGCCCTGTATTCATCGGCCGCGCGCTGTGCCTGGGCAAAATCGCGATCAGGCTTTTCCATCTGCTTGTAGTGCATGTTGGCAATCTTCAGCTGCGCTTCAGAGGCTTCCGGCAGGTTGGGGAAGAAGGTCTGGAAATCTTTGTATTGCGCCTCTGCCTGTGCCCAGGCCGCGGTGCCGCCTTCTGCATACCACGCATCGCCCATCGCCAGCTTGGCGCGGGCAATGTATTCAGAATCCGGATAGGTGTTGATCAGCGTATCCAGCAGCGTGCGTGATTCCTGGTAACGGCCTTTCCTCATCGATTCCATAGCGCGATCAAACAGGCCTTTGTCCGGCTGTTTGGAATCGATATTTGCAAGGGGGTTCTGGACTTTATGGCGGCATCCGCCTGCCATGACAAGAACACTGGCCAGCACTGCTGCAACCGCAATTTTCTTTACCATCATGTACCTACCTCAAAATCTGGGCGCTTCACACTCTTAGCAGCGTGGCTTCCGCAGCCAGCTTAAGCAGTCGCTGCGTGTTTTCCCTGGGATCACCTTTACCAAAAACTGCGTTGCCAGCCACCAGGATCTCCACTCCTGCCCGAACCGCGTCGGCTATTGTGTCCGGGGCGATACCGCCATCGATCTCAATTCTGAAATTGGCGCTTTTGGCTGTACGCATCTGGACCAGCTTCCGTACCTTTTCCAACGATGAGGGGATAAATTTCTGCCCGCCAAACCCCGGATTCACTGACATCACCAATATGTGATGCACCATGTCCAGCACTTCTTCCAGCATCTGCACCGGGGTTGCTGGATTAATGACCACGCCGGCCCTGGCTCCGTGGCTCTGAATTAAATCCAGTGTCCGATTCAGGTGCACGCAAGCTTCCTGGTGCACGGAAATCCAGTCCGCTCCGGCATCTACAAAGGCCGGAATGTACTGGTCAGGGTTCTCAATCATCAGGTGGCAATCCAGCGGCAGGTTTGTTACCTTCCTCAGGCTGGCCACTACTGGAGGGCCAATCGTGATGTTGGGCACAAAGTGCCCGTCCATAACGTCAACATGCAGCACGGTTGCTCCGCCCTCCGCCACCGCCTGTATCTGGGCGGCCAGATGAGCAAAGTCAGCTGACAAAATGGAGGGCGCTAACTCAATCAAAATGATTGTCTCTCAAGTCGTTAATTACTCAAATTCTAGCACGCTGCTCTGCTTGGCCTGCCGACCAGAGCTGCTTCCAAATTACCTTAATCCCACATGCGCCTGATTGCCCCTGCATATAGAACGACTGGGTTTCCAGGCCTTGCAGAGCAAACGTGGCCCTCATGACTCGCTCTGCAAAGAATTTCCTACATGAAAAATTTCGCTACGTCCTGTCCCTGCTCTGGACTTGGAGATTCTCAATTTTGGCAGTCTCAGACAGACCCGATATTTCAGCGTGCTGGGTGCAGAATGTAAACCACTACCTAGGCAATTAGGATTAAAGCTTTTCATTCGTTCTAATCCAGTTCTAAGAATCTTTCTGTATAGCAATCCACAATTAACTCGGTCAGAATGTCTTCCGAAAAATGCTTGAAAGGTGATAGCGGCATCTCCACCGCTTATGAAGAACTTCGCCTGCATCAAGGAAGCGCTTGACTTCGCCGCCGGCAACCAGCACCGGTTGAAGTTTCCTTTTACCTGCAAATGCAACGGATTTCCCGTGCGCGTCCTTTCCCCTGAATTGGCTCGGACAGCAGCGGGCGGTGAGCGCCCCAGCCTTGTAGCCACGCGTACCGCGTCCGCTGGATTGGAGCTTGGTTACATTGTGACCGTCAGAGCGCTCAAAAAGATTCTGCGTTCTCTGGCGATCCCTGGCATCCGCTATGCGTTGGCAGTGTACGCGGACCGCGCGGCGGTTGAGTATGGCCCAGCAAGTAGTTCCACGGAATTTTCTTTCCCGATCGTCAAACGCATGGCAGATATTCCTCAGGACGAGGGCACTTTCATTCTCCTGAAAGCGCCTCAACAAACCAAAGGCTGGCAGCAATTCTGGTTGCCGCTGGAAACACGCCTGCTTCGTTCTTCTCTCAACCCCACTGCGTGATTTGGCGCGAGTTAGCGATAGCTGCCTGCTATCCTAATGTGCTCATCATTTCATGTCCCTGCTTTCCATCCGCGAGTTGGTCAAGGTCTACCAGACTGACGAAGGTATGTTTGGCAAAGCCATGCGCGAAGTCCGCGCTGTCAACGGCGTCTCTCTCGACATCAATCAGGGTGAAACGCTCGGCTTGGTAGGTGAATCGGGTTGCGGCAAGACTACGCTGGGACGGATGATTCTTCGCCTCATCGAACCCACTTGCGGCGCCATCACCTTCAACAGTCAGAATGTCCTTACTGCCGGTTCCAGTGAGCTTCGCCGCCTGCGCCGCGACATGCAGATCATCTTTCAGGACCCTTTTGCCTCGCTCAACCCGCGCATGCGCGTGGAAGAAATTGTTACCGAGCCGCTGCTGATCCATGCAAACGGCAAGCGCCCGTCTTCCACTGAACTCCACAGCGCCGCCACCGAAATGATGGGTGCCGTTGGCCTCGATGAATCTGCACTCCGCCGCTATCCGCACGAGTTTTCCGGCGGACAGCGCCAGCGCATCGGCATTGCCCGCGCCCTGATCCTGCGTCCAAAGTTTGTGGTCTGTGACGAGCCTGTTTCTGCCCTTGATGTCAGCGTTGGCGCGCAAATCGTAAACCTGCTGAAAAAACTCCAGCGCGACTTTGGCCTGACCTATCTCTTCATCTCCCACTCCATGCCGGTTGTACGCTATTTAAGTGACCGCATCGCGGTCATGCGCCGGGGTGAAATTGTTGAGATCGGCACATCCGAACAAATTACGTCCCAACCGCAACATGAATACACGCGTACGCTGCTTGCAGCCACACCAGAACCGGGATTTAAATTGGCATGAAAATTTCTCGCGCTTGCGCCCATCTCCTTACCGCGATCATCTTTTTTGCAGCAACGTTCGTTCCCGGCCAAACTACCAAAACCCAAGTCGTAATTTTGGGCACAGGTACGCCGATTCTCAATCCCGACCGTTCCGGCCCAGCCGTTGCCGTGGTGGTGAATGATACTCCATATCTGGTTGATTTTGGTCCGGGAGTTGTGCGTCGTGCCGCCGCTGCTGCTCGCGACAAGAAGATTGCTGCGCTCACGCCGGCAAACATCAAAGTAGTTTTCTGCACGCACCTGCACTCAGACCACACAGCCGGATTGGCCGATCTCTATCTGAGCCCCGCAGTGGAAGGCAGGCCTGGACCGCTGGAGCTGTATGGCCCTCCTGGCATCGCTGGGATGGCGCGCCACATTCAAGCCGCTTATGTGAAAGATGTAGCCATTCGCACCCAGGGACTGGAGCGCGGCAACGCCAAGGCTTACAAGATCAACCCGCATGAAATCAAGCCCGGCATTGTTTATAAAGACGCCAATGTCACTGTGCGCGCTTTTGCCGTTGCTCATGGCACATGGGATTATTCATTCGCCTATCGCTTTGATACCGCTGATCGCAGCATTGTGATCTCCGGCGATACCGCACCCACCGAACAAATTGTCCGCGCTTGCCATGGCTGTGATCTGCTTCTGCATGAGGTCTATTCCACGGCATGGTTTCAGCAACGCACGCCTGCCTGGCAGAAATATCATTCAACGTTCCACACATCCACCACGGCTCTTGCTGAAATTGCAAATAAGGCAAAACCCAAACAGCTTGTGCTTTACCATCAACTGTTCCGCCAAACAGACGATGCAGATACGGTATTGATCGATGAGATAAGAAAAGCAGGTTATTCCGGTCCGGTTGCTTCAGCCCATGATCTAGATATTTACTGATGCGATCGTTCTGCCTTGCCTAAAAACCTGAGTCGTCCGGCCAAAGTGCGATGATCAGTGCCGAAGAAGCTCAAGAAAGTGGGCGAATTTATGTTGTTATCAACCACAGAAGCATTTGTCCGGTCGGTGATGTTTTCCAAAGCAATGCGAGCCGCCAAACGATAGCCTTTGAAAGTAAACTTCCGCTCCAGGGACGCATTCAACGTGAAGAAATCAGGAAAGCGGAACTGCCCCGGCCCGGAAGCGATCTGGCCAAACTGGTCAACGGTTATAAATGAAAATCCTGAGTGCCAGATGCTGGACAATCCCAGATCAAACTTCTTGAACTTCCAGGGCAGCGGATACAGGCCCCAGGCATTGAGTTGGTTCGGGGCGTCCCATGGCAATGCGCCTCCTACCTGCGTACCGGTCAAGAGCGCATCAATGGCAAAGTCCACGGTTTGGTTTGAGGTGGCCCGTGAACGCATGTATGAAACCTGAAATGGATAGCCGCGTTTCAGCTCCTTGCGCAGGGTAATCTGGGCTGCATCAAAGCGATCTTTTTTGTCACTGCGCAATTGAAAATTATTCCCAGGCAGCTCTTCAAAGTCCCATCCATGTTGGCCATGGCGGCTTATAACTTCCAAGCGCGCGTAGATCCTGGCTGGGAGGCGTCGCTCAATAGCTGCACTCCAATTCGTGTATCGCGGCAGGGTGAGCAGTTGCGGGTCGACCGTAAAAGTGGCGGGAAAGATCAGTGCCGCCGGAGAGAAGAACTCATCTGCCCGTGTTCCCTGTGAGCCGTTGCTGGCCAGCGAGAGGTTCGTGCGATCGTAATAAATCCCAATGCCGGCGCTGAGCTTGGTTTCGCTTGTTTCGCTCAACAAGATTGTTCCGGCGATGCGCGGAGAAACGAAATCGCGCTGCAAGAATGAGTCGTGGTCCCAGCGGGCTCCGGGTTCAATAATCATGCGCTGGAAGAGCGTCCAACGGTCCTGCAGGAATGCGCTCGACTCTACTGTGCTCAGTCCAAAGCCGGGAGTATTGGAAAAGGTAATTTGCCGCAATGTGGTCCCAGTGGCATCCACAAACTGCACGGGACCGCGATGGATTTGCGAATCAAAGATCACCCGGTCAGCACGCCCACCTACCGTGAACTGGTGCGTGCCCATCCACTTCCATGGATGCAGAAACAGATTGGCAAAAGCCTGTGTGCGCGTGGAGATGTTGTTGTTGGTTACAAAATAATTCCCTGACCGTCCACTCGGCGCCAAAACATAAGGCTGATCACCCACGGGAATGGATGACCCTTTGTTGCGATGAAAGCCTGCGCCTACTTCCAGCATTGTGGATCCGGCAATAGTGATCTGGTCTTTCAGGCCAAGGATATAGAGATAATTATGATTGTGCGTCGAGACGGAGACAGGATCGAACGGCGAAATGCCCGTATTTTGTGAGTCCTGCATATTCAGCAGGGCGCTGGCGGTGAGCACGTTTCCTGGTGTCAGGTTCATGCGCAGACGCCCAAGATCGTCAATTCTCCAGACGCGATTGGTATCCGCGCCATCCGGGAGCTGCTTGACGATGCTGTAGTCATTCTCACCTTCGTGCGAAAGATCGAACCAGATTTTGTCGCGCACCAAGGGGCCGGAGAAATATCCTCGCGGCGTCCAGTTACTGATTTGAAATCCCTTCACATGCTGGAAGGTTGGAATTAAATCCGTGGCGTTGACGCGGAACTTGTTATCGCCGTCTTGCAGCTGCAGGTCCACCAGCCCGCCGGAACCTTTGCCGAACTCTGCCGAATAGCGGCTGCTACGTATGTCGATCTTGCGCAATGAATCCGGGTTCACGCGCAAGGAAAGCGCTCCGCTGGCCGGCTGGCTTACCTCAAAACCATCCAGATAGTCCTGGATCTCCTGCGTGCTGGCGCCGGCAATATGTATTTGTCCCTGATCGCCAAGTACTCCAGGAATAAATGGCAGCACTCTGCGATAGTCACGCGTGGTGGGATAAGGAATGTTGGAAATATCACTGGCCGTAATCGCCTGCGCGCTCGCAGTTTCATCCGGGTCAATAGGCGATGCCTGCGCCGTGACTTCAATTTCTTCTTTGTACTCCCGCACCGGCTGCAACCGCACCTCCACCGGGCTGGTCTGCGCGGAGACAACTACCAACTCAGGAACTACCGAGGTATAGAAGCCTTGCTTCTCCACCATCAATTTGTATTTGCCGGGAGCAAGCTGCCGCAGCATTGCGATCCCTGTCGGCGAGCTTCGTTCCTGCGCCACAGTTTTGTTGTTCTGCTGCACAATCACAAACGCCTGCCCCAGCGGCAGGCCATTCTGGTCCATGACTGTTAGTTGCACCTGGCCAGTTGGTGAGGTGGCGAGCTGCTGAGGAGGCAAAGCGAGGGCAGGGCTTTCACAGATGCTGCAACAAAGCAGCAGCGCTACAAACACGCCCAGCTTGTTCTTTGAAAGGATCGCAAATGCCATGGCGGGCCTCCCGAGACGCCACTGACTACTCTCGAGCGGGTAAAAGCTTTCTTCTATTGTATGCGAGCTAAAGGCCAATCACCACGAGGGATTTAGTGATAGCAGTAAAGCAATCAGCCGCGCCGAACTTCAACCATCAGAAAACGCTTTAGCTACTCCGTGGGCGTGTGTCCGGCTGATTCCACCACAATCGGCTGCGCTTTCCGCAGTTCAGGCTTGGCGCTCTCAGCTTTTGGCTCAATGCGCTCTCCGGGGCGCGCGCGCTCATCGAATTTGCCGAAGATCATTTTGCCCGCAGTGGTCTGCAGCACTGATGTAACGGCAATATCCACATTCTTGCCAATCAGCTTGCGTGCATTGTCCACCACCACCATTGTGCCGTCATCCAGATAGGCCACACCCTGGTTATATTCTTTTCCTTCTTTCAGGATGAAGACGCGCATGGTCTCGCCGGGCAGCACGATTGGCTTCAGTGCATTGGCCAGTTCGTTGATGTTCAGAACTTCCACTCCCTGAAGCTGCGCAACTTTGTTGAGATTGAAATCGTTGGTGATGATTTTGGCCTCATATACTTTGGCCAGTTCAATCAGCTTCAAATCAACTTCACGAATGGTGGGAAAATCATCTTCCACAATCTGTACCGTGACGGTCACAATTTTTTGTACGCGCTGCAAAATATCCAGCCCACGGCGGCCGCGGTTGCGTTTGAGAGAATCGGCTGAATCCGCCACCAGTTGCAGTTCACGTAAAACAAATTGCGGGATCACCACGATCCCATCCAGAAAGCCGGTTTCCGCAATGTCGGCAATGCGCCCATCGATAATGACGCTGGTATCCAGGATTTTGAAGCTCTTGCGCGATTGCTTTTCCGCGCCAAAAACGCCGCCCAGCGCAGCCAGGTTCAGCAGGTCGCCTTTGTTCGCGCCCACAATCAGCCCCACGTAAGACATGAGCAGCATGACCATCAGCATGAGGAAGCGCTGCGTTTCAGAATGAGTAATGCTGTTTTTGATGACGACGCTGAAAAGGTAGGCGCCCAGGATTCCCAGAATGCTCCCGATTACGGCACCAATCAGCCGCTTCAGGCTTACCACACGCAGGCGCGCTTCAAACCACACCACAGCCAGGCCAATGGCGATCCCGGCAAGGCCGGCAACCCAAGACGGTAGATTGGTTAATCCAAAGGGCTTTAAGTGATAGCAAGCAACAGCTACAACTGCAATAAAAACAAGACGAATAATAAGCAGGTCCATAAGGACCCTCCCGACCGGGGCTAATGCTGGTCAAGGTGAAGTTATAATTTTTGCAATACCCCGATTACCAAGCCGCCCCCACAGCTATTTCATCGCGGGATCTTTAGGAATAATTTTAAAAAGGCCCACGATAATTCAAGTTCGCACAGTATACATCAGCTTGCGTGAAGTTCATGCCACCATCTTTGTTATCGACTAAGTAAATACCGCCCCGGAATTGTGATTGACCGGCATGAGAGCGGCAAGGCATCTTGGTTTCATTAAGGGACTTTTCATTGAGCTTTCGCACAGACCCCCTGTTCCGCGAACAAGTTGGCCGAAAGTAGATGAGCGGCCTGGTTCTCCTGCCGAGGGAGAACTTTTAAAGCCGGCGCTGAAAATCTCGGGGGAGAATAAGCGCCGGTTTTATTGAGCCGTTATGCAGGTGTGAACGAAGCGGGGTTTCCCATCTATTAGCGCTCCAGAATGTCCTTGTATGCATTTAAGACAACTTTCTTGGGCTGCATAGGCAAAAGCACATCTCCACTGCGGGTGGAATTCCCTTTTATTGCCAGCTGGCCTATGCGTACCATGCCCTTGCCAAAATCAGCAAAGACGGGAATCAGCATGACAAAGTGATCATCTACCTCACTTTGGCTAATAGTCATATGCAACTTCGTTTTGCCGCCTTCCGCAGGAAAAACCTGATAATCGAACTGGTATTTCGGTATCTGGGTTCCATAAACCCATTCATTAAAAAACCAGTCCAGGCGTCCATTTCCCGACTGATCCATGTCTCTGGACATGTGCTTTTCGACGATGGCTTTAAAGGACTCCGTTGAGGCAGGTTTATCGCGATGGCTTTCAACGAAGTCGTGCATCATGTCAATGAACCGCTTGTCACCATCCTGCTGGCTGAACATCATGGAACGAAGCATTTGCAGAACGTACGCGCCCTTGGGGTAAGTAACGTTCTGGTAAGCGTTCGCCGTGCGTGGAGAGATCAGGCGCAATCCCATCCAAAGAGGACCAGCGTCGTTGGGAGCGATGCCAAAGTTATTTTTATCGACAATGCGTTTCTGCAGACGGTCCCAGAATTCAATGTAATCTTTGCGCCAGTCGCCGGCCACTGCTTGCTGCAGAAACAGCCCTGCGGAAAATTCGGCAAATCCTTCTGAGAGCCATTGATCATGATAAGAAGCCCAGCTTACGGCGTGGCCCCACCATTGATGTGCAACCTCGTGTGGTGTTACCTCCTGCACAAAACCAGTGAATTTGCTGTCGATGTTTCCAAAGAGCATCCACCGCTGTGTTGAATCCGTATAGGCTGAGATTGGCAAATAAACCAGGTTTGGCCAGGACTGGCCAAAGGCAAAATCCGGTTGTTCCGTGATGTAGATCTCGTCATAGGGGATCTTGCCGAAGTAGGCGTTGCACAGTTGTAGTTGCGCGCGTGTCTGCTCCAGCACGTACTTGGTCATGCTCTTTGGCATCATCGTTTTCAGCGCGGGATATTGGCTCAGATTATCGGGCAGCTCAGTCAGGTAGTAGCCGGAAATCCTGGTTCCCGTCTTTTCGTCAGGCAGATCCAGCTTCTGATAGCTGCCGTAGTTAAATCCCGCCACCGCCACGGGCTGCGGCGTAACCCAGTGAGTGACGGCGTAATCCTGCTCCGTCGACTCATCCTTCAATGCACCGATACTGATGACCTTATATTTCTTTGGGACCTTGAATGTAAGATCGTACAGTGCGTGTTCGCCAAAGCCATTCAGGTTGGGATACCACGATGTTCGCGCGCGCACGTAAAAACTTCCATCGCCCGCCGAGGCAAGAACTTTGTCGCCTTCATACTGCACTGTGATTGAGTACTGCTTTCCTACTTCCGGAGTTCGAGGTAAAACCACATAAAATGAGCCGTCTTCTTTGCGGCTCTCCTGAACGTAGTAGATATCCTGTGACTGATCGTCCATCACGCGCGAAACACGCAAATTCGGCAAAAGCGCGAACTTGAGCACGCGCTCGCCCTGCAGAAGCGGCTGGAACGAGATGTTGGCAGTACTGAAAAGGTGAGCGTTCTTGGAAATGATCGTCTCAATCTTATATGCCTTTGTGGCAAACAACCGGCGGTCCTCGCTGGAACTGGCCTGGCGGTTCGTATATTCCGATTTCAGATGGGCCAGGTATAAGACGCCATCATCCATTGCCTCCGGATCGTAATTAATCAGCGTTACTTCCTCCGGCGAGTCAAGCTGTGGAATCGCACCTACACGCATCCGCATAAAAAAACGCAGGTCCTTGCGTTTCAGGCCATGAATGTACGCGTTCACAAATGCTGGGTGCGATGGATTGTAAACAGCCGCAAGCAGATCGGCATCAACATTGTCCATATCTTCGCCATGCAGCAGAAACTCGGTAAAGCCCAATGGCTGCTCACGCCGCTGGCGCATTTTCTCTTTCCAGTGATCGAAAGTGCTGAGAGCGCCGCCCGGCGTCTCGACCTTGTTCTTCATGCCTGGAGCGAACATCTTTTGCTCTTCGCCGGTGAAGCGGAAAACAACTTCGGTGAAGTCTTCATCAAATTCCTGTGCTCCTGTCCGCCTCTTCAGTTCACCAGCGTCAAGCGTAGTGACAGGCGTGAGATTGAAATGACCATCGCCGATGAAGATCGCGCCGGTTACGATTCCATTCACCGGATTCAGCAGAGTCAGCGTTCCTTTCTGAAAATGGAACGTAGACGCGTCTAGTTGCAGGGTGAAATCGTCAAAGCGGAAGGTCTCGCCGAGGCCGATATTACGGAGTTGCTGATAAATGGGATCGGTGTTGGCGTACGCGCGGCCCTTGCCGGAAACAGTAACCTCTTCACGTTTTTCGGCGATGGCGAGCTTAAGTTCCAGTTCTGCAGGTCCGCGTAAGTCTATCGTCTTTACCAAAGGTTCAAAGCCTTGCTGGATCACGCGCAATGAATAGTTGCCTGGCTTCAAGTCAGGAGACAAGAATTTGCCTCGCGCATCCGAGGAAAGCACGACCGGTTGTGTTAGCTCTCCTCCGGTAATCTCAATGCGCGCACCAACGATGACAGCCCCTGATGGATCAAGAACCGTGCCGGAGATGGCTTCGGCATGCAAAAGCACGGGACTGATTAGGCAAAGTAGAAGCAATGCGAGCTTTGGCAACATCGAGAGCGGAGTGCGGTACTCTACAGCCACACGGTGGACAGTATCCATCGCAGCGATATGACGGAACATTGAACTTCTCCTGAGAAAGTAAACCAAGGGGGGAAGTGCGGAAGGATTATCGTTGGAAATTGAGCTTTGTGCAATACGCTAAATTGCTAAAGTGAAGCGGAACAAAGCAATCGGCTGCTTTCACGTTCCCAGATCAAGGGAATGCCTGCTCAACCCCCCTCTCCGCAGGTCTGGGGTTACTCTCTGGCCAACAGTAATGTTGCTGAAAAGGCTCCCGATGTGCGACATTATCGGCTCGCCCTGTTTTACGAAGCAACAGCGCGTCTGTGTTGGGAATCGAAACCGCGTCAGGTGGCATATGGCAAAGAAGAGTGAGAAACGCACATACGAAGAAGCCGTGAATTGGCTTCGCGAGCACGGGTTTGACATTCTGGAAGCTCCGGGAACGCAAAATCGCGTCTTCCTGAAAAAGCTCAATAGCTCTGCAGCGATTGAAAAGGCTGCTGATGGCGGCGTTCGTCTCTTTGCCAAGCCCGGCATTCTGATTGGCAGTGAAATTTCGCGACTGGTTGACAAGGGATACCAGAAGTTCCTGAAAACCACCAAGACTGAGGTCCCCGCCACAGCCGATCATCTCCGCGATCTGCACCAGTTCTCTGAAGAACTGCGCGAAGCTACCGGTGAAACCAGCCTTTACAACCAGTCTCTTGGCACGGTCAGCGATCGCTATAACTATGACCGGGTAGAAAATCGCGATCTTCCTGAGTCCCAGCGCCCTCAGCGCGCCTGGGAAGAGAAGAAAGACTCCGGCCGCAAGCACGCCTAGGCCTGTGCACCTTTTTTGACAATCTGCCTTCTAAGCACCTAGACTCTCTCTGTCTGTAAATGGACTGGAGCAGTTCTATCTCTAGAGAGAAGGAGATTTATAGCTATGTTCCGAACGAAACGATTCCTTATCACCTTATTGGCTCTGGCGTTCTTTTCCACCATGGCCATTGCTCAGGGCGGCAGCACAGCCGCAACAAAAGACCAGAAAACATCCAGCACCGCAACCAAAACTAAAACAAAAAAAGCTGACCTGGTTGATATTAACTCCGCTACCAAGGAACAGCTCACTGCTCTTCCTGGTATTGGCGATGCCTACAGCCAGAAGATCATTGATGGGCGCCCTTACAACACTAAGCATGATCTTGTAACCAAAAAGATCATCCCGCAGGCCACTTATGACCAGGTAAAGGACCAAATCATCGCTCACCGCGCGAGCACAGGGACCAAGAGCGGTAAAAAGGGCGGCAGCGCTGCCCCACCTAAGTAGAAATTTTGCGGGGTTGCCGGGCGCTCCTGCTGGAGCGCCTTTTCTTTCTTGGTCTGGAAATGGCTGCAGCAGGCGGTTCGGTTTCCCATCCTACGCTGAAGACCGGCACCGCTTCACTCCGGCCTTTGACTTTCATCTCCGGCAGCCGCTCAAGATCAAAGCTGCGGCCCAGCTTGCTGGCCGTGGATTCTGCAATCAGGATCTGCCTGCCAGTGGCATTGGCCATAAGTCTTTGCGCGGTATTAACCGTGTCTCCTACCACGGTGTAATCCAGCCGCCGTGGCGATCCAATGTTGCCGGCCACGGCATTGCCTGTATTGATGCCGATTCCAACGCGCAGCTCCGGCCAATTTCGCGCTGCTGCATCGCGATTCAGCTCAATCAGCAGCCGCTGAATCTGTATGGCTGAATTTACAGCATTCTCTGCATCTTTACCTTTGGAAATCGGCGCTCCAAAGACAGCCATCACAGCATCGCCAATGTATTTATCCAGCGTGCCGCCGTTATCAAAGATCACGTCGGTCACTCGGGTGAAATATTCATTCAGGATTTCTACTACACGGCTGGGCTCCAGGTTTTCGCTCATAGGCGTAAAGTCACGAATATCAGCAAACAGAACGGTAACTTCCTGATTCACTCCGCCCAGGCGTATATCCGGATTGGCCACCACCATCTCTGCAACTTCCGGAGAAAGAAAGCGCTCGAGCGCCGAACGCTGCAATGACTGCTGGGCGATCTTCTTGTGCGCCGTTGCATTGTCAATGGCCGCGCCAGCCTGCGCTGCTACCAGAGCAAAGACGTTTAGCTCTTCCTGCGTAAAAGCCGAGGCCTTTTCCAGATTGTCCACGTACAGGATTCCGAACAGCCGCTCTTTTCCCTGCAGAGGCGCGCACATGGCGGAGCGCAGCCCGGAAATCTTCATGCTCTCACTGCCGCTAAAGCGTTCGTCACTCTTCACGTCTTCAATCAAGATCGGCTGCCGCTCTCTGCGGATCATCTCCAGCACGCTCTTGCTCAAGATAATCTGCGGCCGGGCTTCTGCGTCCTGTTGGTCCCGATAGCGGACTTCACTTTGGCTTGCCACTTCGCCCGATTCGTCAAAGAGCATCACAAAGCCGCGCTCTACGCCTTCAATCAGGCAGGCGAGCGAAACCACCTGCTCGCAAATGTGCTCCAGCGCCAGCTTGGAGTTAAGGGCTTTGCCAGCTTCATACAACACGGTAAGGAGATAATTTTCGCGTTCCAGCTTCTTGATGCGTCCAGCGAGATCTGTAAGAGCGCTGCTGGAAATGCTGGCATTGCGTGCCAGCGTCTCGCGATCAGAGCGCCCTTTAATGATGTTATTTAACGTTGAGGGCCATTGCCCCTTGCGCACCTGTATGCCCTGGTCATCCACGTTTTCCAGGCGCAGCCTGTAACTGCCCACCAGCGCCATATCGCCGTTTTTAAATTCTGTTTCCTGGCTGATTTTTTTATCGTTGAGGATAATGCCGTTGGTGCTGCCGCGATCGGCAACAAAAATGGAGTCTTCTCTGAGCTTGATCACCGCATGAAAGCGGCTGACGCTGGAATCGTTCAGGACAAGATCATTGGCATTGCCCCGACCAATGGTCGTGACCGGCTTGGAGAGTTCCAGGATTCCGTTTTTCCCGTCACGAGAGGAGATGATAAGGCGGGCCATACAAAGTGATTACTGTTTCTCAAGGATCTCGTCAATGTTGACAGTCTTGCCTTTTTGCACGCGGATGTTCCGATGGATTGATTTGTATCCATCCATCTGCAAAACAACGCTATAAACGCCGGGATCGGCAGGCCAGCGCGCATTCGTCTTCTTCGGAGCTGTTTTGCCGTCAATTACGATATTGGCGCCTTCAGGAACAGTGCGGATGTGGACCAGCCCTTTTCCCTCCGGTACAGTATCAGTGCCCAGGATTCGCCGGAAGAAGCTTGGGTTCTTGCCATCTTCCGATTGTGGCGTCACGCTCAGCAACACCGGTGAGAAGCTCTGGGTCTGGCCTTCTGAGAAGGTTTGATCCGTTGACGCATCTTTGAAACCAGCTTTCTTCACCGTGATGCGGTGCGGCCCTTTATCCACCGTGAGCTGCGCAGGTGTTACTGACCCGCTATCTTTACCATCAATCCACACATTTGCGCCCTGCGGATTGCTGGTAACAACCAGGGTTGAAACTGCCGGTGTCAATTCAGCGCTTACATCCACGCTCTTGCCCACCTGTGATTCCACCATGCGCGTTTGCGGCAGGAAGCCTGCTTTGGTGAAGACCAGCATGTGATTTCCCGCGGCCAAATGTGAAGCCGTGAAGGGCGTTACCCAGTTCGGCTCACTCCATCCGTCAATCTCAACTTTGGCTCCGTCTGGCTGTGAAAGCAGCTTCAACTCGCTCTGCTGTACAAAAACTTTGTTTGGAGAACTGGTGGCCTTCACCGGAGTCGGCAACTTTTCCGGGCCGGGTTGCGCGTTCTTGCGTGCAGGAAAGAACTTTACTGTTGTGTCCCGGGCGATTACGTCCTGATTCTCATGGTCCGCAACGTTCTCAGCCGGGGTTGGGTTAGAAATTGCAATAGCAATTGGCTGTTGCTGTTCCGCGATCTGCTGTGCTTCTTTTGCCTTGGTTTGCTCCGCAATCTGGCGCATCTTTACTTGCGTGCGGTGGTAGGCGTATCCGCCCATAGCGGAGCCTAATATCAGAATTGTTACGACAGCCGCGATGGCGAGGCTGCGTTTGCTGGAAATAATGGCAGTGGTCGGCCTGCGGAGTGGGACTGGTTTTTTGGCTGGGGCTGCAGCCACAGCCGCTGCTTGCACTGTGCTGCCGACAACGCGCACCGGAAGCACAACTGTTTTTTCAGGTTGAGCAGGTACCGGCGCTAACGCTCCGGTTGAGCCGTTACGACCCGTGCCTGCCAGTTTGTAGTGTTCAAGATCGCGGATAAGCTCCGCGCCGCTCTGGTAACGATCGTCAGGCGCTTTGGCCAGAGCCTTGGTGACAATTGCACTCAGACCGGGGTGTACAGTTACATCCAGATCGCGTGGCGTGATCGGGGTTTCATTGACAATCTTGTAAATAATCGTGGTGACGTTCTGGCCGACAAAAGGCTTTTCTCCCGTCAGCATCTCATACAGAATTACGCCCATGCTGAAAAGATCTGACCGCCCATCCAGCGGCCGCCCTTTCACCTGCTCCGGCGCCATATAGTTTGGCGTTCCCAGAACCTGCCCGGTGTTGGTAACCTGCCCGCCAGTTTTCGCAATGCCAAAATCCATGATCTTCACCGTGCCGTTCGCGGTGATCATGATGTTGGCGGGTTTTACATCGCGATGAACGATTCCGTTGGAGTGCGCGTAATCCAGTCCGCGGCAGATTTGCCGCGTGATCTGCACCACCTCGTTCGTAGGCAGCACGCGCTTTTCCGCCAGCAGTTCATGCAGCGTGGTGCCCTCAATGAACTCCATGGCGATATAGAAAATGCCGTCTTCTTCACCGGCATCATAGATAGTAACGATGTTGGGATGATTCAGTACGCCGGCGGCGCGGGCTTCATTCTGGAAACGGCGCACCATTTCCTGCGCGTCCAGGCCGTGGACGTCGAGCCGCATCGTTTTGAGTGCTACGGTGCGTCCGATGGTCGGATCCAGCGCCTTGTAAACGACGCCCATGGCGCCGCGACCAAGCTCACCGGTGATCTCGTATCGGCCGACCGTTTGAATAGACATCATTGAGGGCTTTATCTTTTCTGATTCAGTGGCGCCCTAACTGTTGTCTTGGGGGAGAGACGTTTAACTGTATCGCACTTTCCTGAAGATTTATTCTCCAAGTCAGCCGAAAATAACCCATTCTGTTCCGCGGGGTCAATGCGCGCTACGAGCGTGCATGTGACTTTAGTTTTTTGCGCTTCACCATGCAGAGAAAACCCTTAAAACAGACCTAAGAGCAGCTTACAATGCCTATCATGCGCGCATATTTGCTTGCTTTTCTGATCACTCCTCTCGTGCTTGCTCTGCCAGCGGGCATTCAGGCAAAACTTTCCCCAAACGGCACGCAACAACCAGTCGCAAGTCAACAGCAGGAAATTCCGCAAGAGGCCCGCGCAGGGTTGGAAGAAGGCATCAAGCATCTGCTGGTCTCACAGGTTGAAGCCTGGAACCACGGCGATCTTGAAGGATTTATGCAGGGCTACTGGCACTCGCCGGAGTTGACTTTCTTTTCCGGCGCGACGGTTACCAAAGGATGGGAACCAACGTTACAGCGCTACCAGGCTGAAGGCAAGGAGATGGGCAAGCTGGAATTTCAGGATTTGAACATCGATCTGCTCAGCCGGAGATCAGCAGTGGTGACCGGAAGATGGCAGCTCACCATGTCTGATGGCAAGCAGCCGCATGGATTGTTCACATTGATCTTCAAGCGAATGCCAAACGGATGGAGAATCGTGCACGACCATACGTCGACGGCGGAATAATATCCGGAAACTCTTTGATGACTATGAGCACCGACGAGCATTTGACTGATTTACAAAACGCGATTCTGCGTGCCTTCCCTGATGTCGTATTTGAAGGCCAAATCACTCCTCACGATGGCGAATGGCCTAATGAGCCAACAGAAGAAGATTTCTGCGAGGGTCAAGTTATCTATGGAGATGAAATGCTTCTCTACGAAGGTTTAAAGGGACAGAAATGGAGTGATATTCCCCGCGAGTTTATTCAAGGCATGGCAACCGATTATGTACTACTTACAAGTGAAGCGCTGGTCGCATTCATTGCGGCTTGGCTAATGCGTTCGCTGGAGAATCTCACAGGCAACAATGATGTGCGCGATCATTTTATCTTTACGTTCAGCTCAGATCGAGAAGAAAGTAAGAAGTTGACCATAGATCTGCTTCATGCATTCAATCCGGAACAACTCGCAGTGTTGCGTCTACTTCTAGTTGAGTTTTCCAAAAGTGAGCCCTCGAGCTTTGTTCGGGAACATGCTCAGAACGCTGTAAGATTCATTGATAGCTTAGTATTGGCACGGAATAATTCGATTTAGCGGTTCTTTTTCCGCTGAAACTCCCTGTAAACGTCACTCTTCGACAATCCTCGTTCTTTCGCCAAAATCTTCAGCGCAGCTTTCTCATCGATCTTCTGCTCGCGCATGATCTCATCCAGCCGAGAAGCGATGCCTTGTTTCGCTGATGCGACCGCTCGCTCTTCACTCTTGCCGATCAGCAGCGTGATCTCGCCTTTCAGTTCATGCTCCTGAGCTTGCGCAAGAACTTCTTCTGCTGTCCCGCGTAAAAACTCTTCATGCACCTTCGTCAGCTCGCGCGCCAGCACTATCGGGCGCTTTGCCCCAAGTAGCTCGACAATATCTTTCATGGTCTCTGCGATTCGGTGTGGCGCTTCATACACCACAACTGTGTTTTGGGAATCGCGCAATGATTCCAGCAAACTCCGCCGTTGGCCGGATTTTGCCGGCAAGAAGCCATGAAATTCAAAGCTGTCAGTGGGCAGACCACCTGCTGCCAGGGCCGCAAGTAGAGCTGATGGTCCGGGTACCGGAACCACCTGCACACCACGTTCAATCGCCAGCTTGATCACGCGATATCCCGGATCGGAAACTCCGGGAGTCCCTGCATCTGAGACTTGGGCAATGCTGAGTCCCTGTTCCAGCTTTGCTATCAGCTCTTCCGCGCGCTCAACTTCATTGTGCTCATGATAGCTGACAGTGGTTTTGTCAATTCCGTAGTGTTGCAGCAGCTTGGCCGTGTGGCGCGTGTCTTCACAGGCAATCAGGTCAGCTTCCTTCAGCACGCGTATGGCTCGGTAAGACACGTCTTCCAAGTTGCCAATGGGAGTAGCCACCACGTACAGCGTGCCTTTTTTCTTATGCTCTGCCATTTTGTGAAAGTTTTCGCCGCGGCGGTTAAGCATAGCATCAAGGAAATAAATTAGCGCATCACAACACGCAAAGGAGAAAACAAACAATGAAGCTGGAATCCCTGCGTGAGCTCTTGATTGAGGAATTGCAAGATATTTATTCAGCAGAGAACATGATTCTCTCTGCTTTGCCCAAAATGGTGGAAGAAGCCACTTCAGTGGAATTGAGAAACGCTTTCAACGAACACCTGCAACAGACCCGTGGCCATGTGCAGCGTTTAGACCAGATTTTTGACCAGATCCCCAAGATCGATCGCAAAGACAAGAAATGCAAGGGCATGGAAGGCATCATCAAAGACGCCAAAGATTTGCTGAGCGAAGATGCCGAGCCGGAAGTGCTTGACGCGGGCATGATCGCCGGCGCGCAGCGGGTGGAGCACTATGAAATTGCCGCTTACGGCACCGCCAGGACCTATGCCAGCCTGCTGGGAAAAAATGATTGGGCGCAGCTTCTGCAGCAAACCCTGGAAGAAGAAAGAGAAACCGACGTGAAACTGACCCAGCTTGCTGAACGTATTAACCTGGAAGCCAAAGCAGCTTAAAGAAAAAAGTAAGTTGCCCGATATGGATGGGCCAGCGCGCTTGCGCTGGCTTTTTTTGGGTTATTGCTGCGTCTGTTAAAATCAGAGCAGAATCAGCTTCATTTAAAGGTGTCACGCGTGCCTATTTACGAGTATCAGTGTAAAAAGTGCAAACACAAGTTTGAAAAAATCCGAAAATTTTCTGATCCGCCGATAAAAAAGTGTCCTGAATGCGGTGGGCCAGTGGAGCAATTGCTGCACGCCCCGGCTGTCCAGTTCAAAGGCACCGGCTGGTATGTAACGGACTACGCTGGCAAGAAGCCTGAGGGCGCGGCTGCAAACAGTTCCGATGGCTCAGCAGATAAAGCTGAGAAGAAAGAAACCGCTTCAAGCCACAAAGATAAAGACCTCAAACCAAAGAAATCCGAAGCCAAGAAGACAAAAGAATGAGGAGCGTACGGCTCCTCAAGTTGCTGATCCTCAAATTTATGTGTGCTTCTAAAACAAAAAGCTTAAGCCGCTTTTTTGCGTGGGACCTTTGCGCCCTTCTTGCGCGCTTTGGAAAGACCGATCGCAATCGCCTGTTTGCGGCTCTTGATGGGATGCTTTTTTGAATGCTTGCCTGAGCGCATGTGATGCATCTCAGTACGCACTTCCTGGCTGGCTTTCTTGCTGTATTTGCGTCCGCTCGATTTTTTCTTGGAACCTGATGATTTCTTCGAACTGCTGGACTTTTTCCGTGCTGCCATAAATGATTCTCCCTCTACATGATGAGACGTCAGGAAGACGCAAGGGGTTGGGTGCTGGTGAGGGCTGGATGCGTCCTGCCGGGAGCGGTCACGCTCTGGCGGCGTTGATGATCGCTCCTATCATCACAAAGATGGGTATGAGAAACAATAAATAGCTGGTCACCGCATAGCCCCAAAAAAGAAAAACCGCGAATCAACTTTTCCAGTTGACTCGCGGCAAAATTCTTTCCCTGCTTACTTTTTTCGAGCGCCGGTAGGCTCCTGCACGGTACGCCCGCTCACGGCAAACACCATCTTGCGCGCGGCAATATCGGCATCTACCATCACGTGATCGCCGTGCAGAACCTCGCCTTCCAGGATCTTCAATGCCAGCGGGTCCTGCACCAGCCGCTGGATCGCCCGCTTTAGCGGACGCGCGCCGTAAGCGCGATCATAGCCTTCAACAAACAACAGTTCTTTTGCGCTCTGTGTGAGTTCAATGGTGATCTTGCGATCAGCCAAAAGCTTGCGCAGATCGTCCAGCCGAAGCTCAATGATGTGCGTGAGCTGCTCTTCACCCAGCGGGCTGAAAACAATCACATCATCCACGCGGTTGAGGAACTCCGGACGGAAATGCTGGCGCAACGCTTCCATTACATGCTCTGTCGCTTCAGCAAAAGCTTCCGGCGAACTTACGCCCTCAGCCTGCAAATAGCTTGCGCCGATATTCGACGTCATGATAATCACCGTATTTTTGAAGTCCACGGTGCGGCCGCGCGAATCCGTCAAGCGCCCATCATCCAGTATCTGCAACAGGATGTTGAACACGTCGGGATGCGCTTTTTCAATCTCATCGAACAAAATGGTGCAATACGGCCGGCGACGCACAGCTTCAGTGAGCTGCCCGCCTTCATCATAACCAATGTATCCCGGAGGAGCGCCAATCAGCCGCGCCACTGCGTGCTTCTCCATGTATTCAGACATGTCGATCCGCACCAGAGCATGCTCATCGTCAAACAAGAACTCAGCCAACGCACGCGCCAGCTCAGTCTTGCCCACGCCGGTTGG
Organism: Candidatus Angelobacter sp.; assembly: GCA_035710845.1. Lineage (GTDB taxonomy): Bacteria > Acidobacteriota > Terriglobia > Terriglobales > Acidobacteriaceae > Angelobacter. Next base: position 29,109 of record DASTCT010000085.1, on the reverse strand, counting down.
CCCCAGGAAAATAAATGAGCCAATTGGCTTCTTGGGATCGCTCAACCCTGCACGCGAACGCCGCACAGCATTCGCCACACGAACCAACGCTGGATCCTGACCCACAACGCGCTGCCGCAAGCGATCTTCCATGCTTACCAGCTTCTTGACCTCGCCTTCCAGCATTTTGGAAACGGGTATGCCGGTCCACTTGGAGACAATCTTCGCGATGTCCTCTTCATCAACTTCTTCCTTGAGCATGCGGCGTTGCTTTTCGTCGGCCAGGGCGCTGAGCCGCTTCAACTCGGTTCCTGCCTGGCGTAGCTCGCCATAGCGGATCGCGGCCACGCGCTCAAGGTTTCCGCCGCGCTCAGCCTGCTGCTCTTCAATCTTTAGCTGCTCAATGCGTTCCTTAAGCTGGCGGACTTTGGTGATGGACTCTTTCTCTTCCTTCCAGCGGACTTTAAGAGCGTTGGCCTGCTCGCGAACCTGCGCCAGTTCGCGTTCCACGGCGGCCGAGCGCTCGCGCGAATTATCATCGTCTTCTTTCTTTAGCGCTTGCTTCTCAATCTCAAGCTGCGTTGCCCGGCGTTCTAATTGATCAATCTCCGTGGGCATGGAGTCAATCTGAATGCGCAGCGATGCCGCGGCTTCATCCACCAGGTCAATCGCCTTGTCCGGCAGAAAGCGATCAGAAATATAGCGATGTGAAAGCGTAGCTGCCGCCACAATGGCGGAATCCTTGATCCGCACGCCATGATGGACTTCATACTTTTCCTTCAGCCCGCGCAGAATCGAGATCGTATCTTCCACGTTTGGCTCACCCACAAACACAATCTGGAAGCGCCGCTCCAGTGCCGCGTCTTTTTCAATGTATTTGCGGTATTCATTCAGCGTGGTTGCGCCAATGGCCCGCAGCTCTCCGCGTGCCAGCGCCGGCTTGAGCATGTTGCTGGCGTCAATGGCGCCTTCAGCCGCGCCTGCGCCCACCAGCGTATGCAACTCGTCGATAAAGAGAATGACCTGCCCGTTTGAATCCTCAATTTCCTTCAACACGGCTTTCAGGCGGTCTTCAAACTCGCCGCGATATTTAGCTCCAGCCAGCATCGATCCCAGGTCAAGTGCGACCACGCGCTTGTTCTTCAGGATCTCCGGTACGTCGCCCGAGACAATGCGCTGTGCCAGCCCTTCTACAATGGCGGTCTTGCCTACGCCCGGCTCGCCGATCAGCACTGGATTGTTTTTTGTCCGGCGCGAAAGCACCTGGACCACGCGGCGAATCTCCTCGTCGCGCCCAATCACAGGATCGAGTTTGCCGCGCCGCGCCAGCTCAGTCAGGTCTTTGGCATAGCGCTGCAAAGCCTGGTATTTGCCTTCAGGATTCTGGTCGGTCACGCGCTGCGAACCGCGCACAGCGGTCAGCGCTTTCAAAATCGCGTCGTAAGTGGCTCCCGCGCTGGCGAGAAATTGCCCCACTTCATTGCTTTTATTCTTGTCTCTGGCCATTGCCAGCAGCAGATGCTCGGTGGAGACATATTCATCCTTGAAGGTATCAGCCTCTTTGAATGCCTGGTCCAGCACCTGCGACATTGCCGCTGAAAGATGCGGCTGCGCTGATGCCCCGGAAACCTTGGGCAGCCGATCGATCCGCTCCATGAGTTGGGACTGAAGAGTTGCCGCGTTGGCGCCTAGCTTGGCCAGCACAGGCACAACAATGCCTTCCTGGTCCTGCAACAGCGCTGCCAAAAGATGCTGCGGCAGCATCTCCGGATTACCATGCTGTCCTGCGATCTCATTCGCCTGTTGGATCGCCTCTTGCGCCTTAATTGTGAATTTATCCCAACGAATTGCCATAAATTTCTGTCTCCTGCTCTTACTGCTTTATTGTCTCTCTGTCTTTAGATTCCTTCGCTACGCTCAGGATTTCGCCCAGCAACTCAAGATCAGCTCAAAACAAACGGGAGATGGACACCCCATCTCCCGTTTCGATACTGTTCACCCGGAAGCGTGAACAGGTGCTTATTGTCCCTGGAGTGTTTTTTCGTTGCTGCCTACCCTGATCTGCTTTGGCTTGGCTTCTGCCCGCTTGGCCACAGTAATCTTCAGGATGCCCTTTTCATAGCCAGCTTCCACCTTCTCAGTGTCCGCAGTGTTGGGGAGCTTGAAGGTGCGGGTAAAAGAACCGTACCGGCGCTCAATGCGATGGAAGTTCTCTTCCTTCTCTTCTTTTTCAAACTTGCGCTCACCCTGGACTGTCAGCGTGTTGTTTTCCAGGCTCACGTTCAGGTCTTCCTCGTTCACGCCGGGAACTTCCAGTTTGAGAACCAGATTGTGCTCGTCCTCATAGATGTCCACTGCGGGAACAAAGGTCCCAGCCGCCAACTGCTCTTTACCGTTACCATCGGCAAAGTTTCCAAAGAAGGTGGCCAGCTCACGGAAGGGGTCAATTCGGGTGATCGTAGTCATTTTTTATCTCCTTGTATCTCGAGAGAGGTTTTTTATAAAAGCCTTGTAAAACCTTTGATGCAATTATTAGTACAAAGAAAGCATAAAATATGAGTGTTATAATGTCAAGTATTTGATGGAAAATTATTAAATTGGCTTACGTTGATGCAGAACATTGATTTTAAAAGGATTATCTATTGAATTAGCTGGTATGATCAGGTTTAGCGGATAAAATTTTGGACGATTTTGGGCTTTTGGGGGTTTTAGAGGCTTGTCGGATTATCGGCTGATAGGCCACAAACCGGTTCCAAAGAACTCAGCTAAGCTGCTCGCAAACGCAGCTACCCAGGATCATTTCCAGATCGAAGTAGTAACAACAAACAAAAGTAACACGGTTAAGACCGCGCAGACCGCTGCCACGAATGCCGCGCAGGTAGCGGCAATCATGTTTTCTTCTGTAGTCAGTATGTAGAGAAAGACCCGGCCAAATATCAGCACGCCCAGCACCAGACAGACAAAGATCAGCACAATCAAGGCAAGATAATGAAGCACGTTAGCGTTCCCTATCAATGTGCTCGATGGAGCACATGTAAATTAAAGAATACGCAGACTCTTACTGCATGGCAAATGACATCCGTGTGCGCTTGGGACGAAGAATCCGGCGATTGCGAGATGCGCGGGGATGGCAGCAAATTGATTTAGCAGCACATTCTGGGCTTACGCGCCCATATATTTCGCGTTTGGAGAATGGGAGAAAAGAGATCGGTCTAATTGCTCTTGAGAAGATGGCCGCTGCCTTCGACATGAAGCCGTGGCAGTTGCTGAAAGGGCTTTAACGGATCGGGCGATGATCTTTTCAATCAAATCGCGCTGAGTACAAAGCACTTCAAATAATGGCTTTCCGGAACTCCCAACAGGATCGGGTGGTCCTTGGCTTGAGAGTGCTTCTCAATTAGCCGCATAGGCCGATGAGCGTCTTGAGAGGCTTCGGTCAACATGGCAAGAAAATCCTCTTCGCTAACAGCGGAGGAGCACGAGCATGTCACCAGAGTGCCTCCAGACTTGAGCATCTTCATAGCGCGCAGGTTCAATTCTTTATAGCCCCGCATGGCTGAGGGCAGGTGTTTTTTTGACTTGGCGAAGGCCGGCGGATCGAGCACGATTACGTCATACTGCCGGCCTGCGGCCGCGTAGTCTTTCAGCAGGTCAAACGCGTTGGCTTCAATCCATTCGATTTCCTGCTGGTTCGTCGCGGCATTCAGCTTTTCATTTTGCTCGGCAACTTCCAGCATCTCCCGCGAGATATCCAGGGCAGTGACCCTCTGGCACACTCGCGCCAGATGCAGCGCAAACCCGCCCTGGTAGGTGCATACATCCAGGGCTTCACCGCGCGCATATTTTGCAGCCACAATGTAGTTTTCGCGCTGATCAAGAAATGCTCCGGTCTTCTGTCCGCTCATGGCGTCGTAATGAAACTTAACGTCATTCATAGTGAAAATCGTTGAAGTCTTGTTGCCGTGAACCGGCCCTGACTCAATCATCGGTAGCTGCTCAAGCTCGCGGATGCGAGCGTCTACTCGTTCAATAATGTGCTCCGCCTGAGCAAGCTCCCGGATCGCAGCAACGATTGCCTGCTTCCGCTCGGGTCTATCCCATGCCTGCGTAAGCACCTGGAAGGTATAAACGTCGTTATAACGATCCACGATCAGTCCCGGCAATCGATCTGCCTCGCTAAAAACCAGCCGGAAAGCATCGGAATCATGCACCACTCTGGATCGGTAAGCCACGGCCTCCGCCAGCCGGTGCTGTAATAGCTGCAGAAGCTCTTCTTCTGACTTGAGAATCTCCCGTCCCAGCAGGCGCAGCTTGATCTGTGACGACGAACTGTAAATCGCAGAGCCGAACGCATGGCTTTTTGGCCCCACCACGTGGACCAGCGCTCCCGGTGGCGCGCCGGCATCATTCAGTACGTCAGAGGCGTAAACCCACACATGGCCGCTACGCAGCCGGGCCGCAGCACGTTCATTGATGATTACTTTTTGTGGAGAGCCGCTTGGCATCAAGCAACAGAATATAGGAAGGCAGGTTAGGCTGTGGGAGTGGTTTCCGGGGCAGGTTCTTGCTCGGCCTCTGCTTGGGTCTCAGAAGAGCGGGCTTTGGCCTTCCTTTTGGGCGGTTCAGGTGGCGCTTCGTGCGCTGGATCAAAGTACAGAATGCGTCCGCATGAGCTGCAGGTAACAATCTGATCGTTGGTGCGAATCTCCTGCCAGGTCTGGGGACGAATCATGACAAAGCAGGCGAGACACTTCTGGTCGCGCGCCTCAGAAATGGCTGATTTGCGCTGGCGCATCACGCGGTCATAGTGGGCCAGAGCGCTGTCATTTACGCCCGTTCGCAGCCCACCGCGCTTTTCCCGCAGCGTGGCCAGGAGCTTTTCATCCTCGGCGGTGCGGACACGCGCTTCAGCTTTTTCCTTTTCCACGTCAGCGGATTCGGTCTTCAACTCCGCTTCTGCCCGCTTGAGCGATTTCTCATCGTTCTCCAGAGAGATCATCAGCTCAAGAATCTTGTCTTCGCAGCCACTAATCTGCTGCTCCGCGAAGCTGACTTCATGCATCAGGGCGCGATATTCGTCATTGGTCTTCACGCTGGATGATTGGCTGCGGTATTTAATGATCTTTTCCTGGAAACCCTTGATATCGGCCTCAAGTTGACGCCGGGAAGCTTCATTGTTCTTGATCTGGGCCTTGGCCTTTTCCACCGCCGCTTTGTGCTCAGCCAGCTTTTCTTCAATGGCGGCTACCCGTTTAGGCAGGGCAGCTACCTCCTCGGTCAGCCGGGTGACCTCGCGGTCCACCTTTTCCAGCTCGATAAGTCTTTCCAGATCAGTGTTCATGGATGTGCGCCAGACTTGATTTTAGCACGCGAAAACGGCTGGGTCAGTGCACCAACGTGCCGTTTGACTAGGTTTTTCCACTGATTGAGACTGCGCCACGGCTTACATAAACTTGGTGCTATGGTGGTGGAAATCACAAGATTGTTGCTGGGGGTCCTGATCGCGGTGTTTCACCGGCCGCTAGCCAGCAAAATTATGCAGCAAGAGCGTGCGCTGGACGGATACTTCCGCAGCCGCGGCGTTTACCTTCCTGCCCCACCCACTGACGACACAGCCCAAAACCTCTACTTCATCATTGGAATTTTTATTTGCCTGGTTGAAGCCGGACGAATCTGGTTCTCAATGACTCCTTAAGCTTTTCTGTACGCTAGTCCTGCCGAACGTGCAATCCAGCCGAGGCTAATCTCTGGGCATAGGTGGTGTTGGCTTCACCTGCCGTCGAAAAGCAAAACGTCCAATTAGCACCAGCACGATTGCGCCATAGCCCACATACTGGGCCAGTTCGCGCGTATGGCCGTTAGGAGAATTGCGCATCATCAGAGCAGCAATCAAAGCAACCACTGCAAGCCCCAGGCAAATCCAGTAGCCGGTTGGTCTGTTTAGCATAGTTTCCTTTTATACGCCGCGATGGATAGAAAGTTACAAACAAAGTGTTGCGTTTCCTCGGCCCGTCAATATATTTATGCGAACTTCGGAGGGCTCAGGGTTGTCCCTCATTTCTTCAACAAAGCGATAGCTGGCGTGGCAGTCATAATCGATGCCGTGTTTTTTCTTCAGCTCCTGGATGTATCTAAGCTGCGCTGAGGTATGTGGACTGGCCACACCGCCGCCGAACGGCTCATTGGTGTGCAGAAGTATCTCCTCCAGACAACTGCTCAGGCTCATGCGCTTATGTTTGGCCAGGTCTTGCAGCAAAGCTGCCAACCGCTTTTCCAAGCGCACCGGAACATCCACACGCTCAATCTTTACTTTTGGGCCAAGAGTGAAGATAGGGTGTCCAAATCCAAGGTAGTATCTATGCAAATCACGGATCATGTAATCCCGCATCCCGTATTCTCTATCGTCGATTGGCTCTGCGATCTCCACGCCGTTGGCGCGATGAAATTCGTAGAGCTCGTCAGCATTGCCCACATCAAATTGCACCGAGCCTCCCTTGGGATTGGGCGTGCCCTTGGCCAGAAAGATTTGCACACGATCCAACAAAACGCCGGCAAACGTTGGCGGATCACCCCAAGTAAAGCCCAGGCGAAAGCCGAGCTTCTTGGTGTAGAACTCAACGGCAGTAAGGATGTCACTGACCATGAGGGTTGCGTGCACTTGATCGCAGTCAACCTTTGGAACTGCAGGCGCGGCCATAAATCTCTCCTCGCGAGCTGAGCATTGCTCAGGCTGAATCCTAAATGAAAGGGGCGACATGTGCCGACCCTTATCTCTTTCAGAAGATTTTGCCCGCAAACTCTTTGCCGCCACAAACTAGTGCTTATTGCCTTTGCTGCCGCCCCCTCCTGCTGCGGCGGGCACGCCTTCTGATTGATTGTGATAGTTCGGGAAAGCCGGTCGCTTAGCTACGGGCTGCGGATTTTTCTGGAGCGAATCCATGACCAGTGAGACGGCTTTCTCCAGTTGCGGATCACGGCCAGCGACAAAATCTTGCGGCGTGATATCCACATCGTAGTCAGGATCTACGCCGTGGTTCTCAATGTCCCACTTGCCATCGCGGTTATAGAAAGCCACGCGCGGTGCAGTTACTGCGCCGCCATCCATGAGCTGCGGGTAATCATAGATTCCCACCAGGCCGCCCCAGGTACGTGTGCCTACCAGCGGTCCGACTTTCTCATCACGGAAATACCAGGGCAGCGCATCGCCGCCGGAACCGGCATACATATTGATAATCATTGCCTTGGGCCCGAAGATTGCGCCGACAGGTGTGGTGAAATCCTTGCCATCGCGGGTCATCCAGTAGTTTTCCAGCGGGCGGCGCAGATAGTCGATCACGTAGTCCGCTGCTGAACCACCGCCGTTGAAGCGCTCATCAATCACCGCGCCTTCGCGCCCGAGTTGCGCAAAAAAGTAGCGATTGAACGAGGTGTAGCCGCCAGACCCAGTGTCAGGCAGGTAGACGTAAGCCAAACGCCCATCGCTGAGCTTCTCAACTTTATGCAGATTACCTTCAATCCACGCACGGTTGCGGAGCGCAGCTTCACTTTCAATGGGTACAACTGTAACTGTGCGCGCATTTTTGCCGTCTGGCGTTGCGCTGACTTTCAGCACGGTGGATTTGCCCGCAGTGCCTTCAAACAGCTCGAAGACTTCATCGGTTCCGTGCAGTTCCCGACCGTTCACAGCGAGCAGGTAATCGCCTTCCTGCACGTTGACCCCAGGCTGCGTCAGCGGAGCACGCAGCTGCGGATTCCAATTCTCACCTTGCAGAATTTTGGAAAAACGATAGTGACCGTTTTCAATTTTGTAGTCGGCGCCCAGCAGTCCTACTTTGCCTTGTTCCGATGGCGGATCAGAGGGCGTACGTATATACATGTGGCCCACTGTGAGTTCGCCCAGCATCTCCGCCAACAAATAGCTGAAATCAATGCGGCTGCCTATGTTTTCAAGATATGGCTCGTAGTGCTTCTTTGTCGCCGGAAGATTCAGGCCATGGAGATTAGGATCGTAGAAGAAGTCACGCTCAATCCGCCAAACCTCCGCGTACTCCTGCTTCCACTCCGCGCGAGGATCAACGTTCACCTCCATGCCTGCCAGGTTGAGCGGTGTGTCTGGTTTGCTGGATGCAGAAGGGCCTTCGCCGCGTGCAGGTGCCGTTGCGGAGCTGATAAACCACTTCACATTTTCGCGCCGGCCCTTGCTATAGAGCATCTTCTTGCCATCAAAGGAGACGTGGAAATTGTTGGCTCCTTCCATCAGCTTTTCCGGCTTGCGCGAGGTCAGATCAAAACGCCACAGCGTGCTCTGCCGGTCGGGCCCGCGATCTTCCGGCGCTTCCATCAGAAAAATGGTTCCGGCTTTTCCCGCAACCAACTGGGCGTAATCGCGCGGCGAAATCGACAATGCCAGAATGCGCTGGCTGATGTTTTCCGCATCTATACGAACGACCACGCCCTCACTCTTGAGTGATCTGGCTGCTTTCGCATCCTGCGCTTTAGCTTTTTCTTCTGGATTTGCAGGCTCCTGCTCACCCTTGTCTTCTTCTTTTGCAGTTTTATCCTGGTCCGGTTTGGAGTCGTCTGCAATTTTCTCTTCATCGCTTTGCGGGGCCAGCGGTGAAGGCTGATCTTTGCGCAATACGATCAGATATGCGCTGCGCGTGACAGGACGGTCGATGCTGGAGAGGTCAAGCCATCCGGTTGTGGGACCGATATCGGTGCTGGCGGTAAAGTAGAGATACTGGCCTTTCTGATCGAAGGCCGGGAAGCGCGCATCGCTCAGGCCGTCAGTCAACTGCAGGCTCTTACCCTGCTCAAGCGAGTAGGCAAAGATGGCGTGCATCTGGCTGGTGAGTTTCTTGGAGTACGCAACCCAGCGACTATCCGGCGACCACACAGGATCTAATGTTCGTTCTGGAGCGTCATAGGTGTCGGTATCAATTTTTACTGGCGTTCCTTTGGCCAGATCTACATACCAGACGTTCAAGTGCTTGTCTGTATATGCAATCTTCTTGCTGTCTGGCGACCACACTGGGTTGTAGTAGAAAGATGCGGGATTGCCGAAAGAAATCTTCTTGGGCTCACCCATTCCATCAGGGCTCTTCAAAAAGAGCTGATATTCACCGGACTCGTCAGAAAAATAAGCCACCCATTTGCCATCAGGCGACCATGCAGGATCGCGCTCCATGACGCCGGGAGTGTTGGTCAGGTTGCGAACGTCGCCTTTCTCCGCCGGCGCAGTCAGGATTTCACCATGCGCTTCAAACAACGCACGCGCGCCGCTGGGCGAGAGCGCCGACGCTACGATTTCGCGCTCTACCTTCTTGAAATGCGGACGCACATTTGGCAGATCGGCGGGCACAGTCACGGCCACAACTTTTGACTTGCCAGTCGCGGGATCAAACAGGTTCAACGATCCAAACTGCTCATAGACAATCGCGCTCGGCCCAGCAGAGGCAGACTTGATGTCTGCTCCGTTTGAAGGTAGCGCCTGCTCAACTTTTTTTGTTTGCGGATCGTAGGCAAACAGGCTGAACGGGCCATTGCGATCAGAGATGAAATAAATCTTATTACCCACCCACATGGGATACGCATCGTTTGAATCTTCACGCGGCACAATTTCGAGACCCAGATTGTTCAGGTCAGCAATCCAGACGCGCGAAGCCTTGCCGCCGCGGTAGCGCTTCCAGCCAATCGCAGAAAGCCGTCGGGTATTGTCATACGGCACATAAGCGATGTGCTTGCCGTCAGCGGAAAATGCGCCGAACTCGGCCATCGGCAACGGCAACTCATGCGGTAATCCGCCATCGAGCGAGACAGTGAACAGCCGGTTGAAGCGCGAATAGCTGTTGCGCGTGGAGCGGAACAGCACAGACTTGCCGTCCGGCGACCAGCCAACTACCTCGTCGATACCTGGATGGTAGGTGAGCCGGCGTGGTACTCCGCCTTCGCTGGGCATCACGTAAACGTCCACGTTGCCGTCATAATCGCCGGTGAAGGCGATCATGCTCCCATCGGGAGAAAAAACAGGGCCACTCTTGGTACCCTCGCCGCTAGTGAGCAAATGGGCTTCACCACCTTCGCGCGAAACCAACCAGAGGTCGCCGGCATAAGCGAAAGCGATGTGGGTCTTAGACAGCGTGGGCGTTTGCATGAGCAGCGGGCCGGCTGCATAGGCGCTGGCACCGCACACGACAAGAAGCAGCAAAGTGAAGACAAAGGAGAGTTTTTTCATAGACACCACCGGAGTGAAATGACTCGACGAGGTAGTTTAGGTTAGCAGCTATTCTGGTGGGGAACAAGGGAGCATGGGACGCTTTGTCAATGATCGACTGCTGCTTTCTCGTAAACTTCTTATAGTATTGGATCAACAAGCGTCCATGCGCGAATCAGCCTCTCAAAAAAGATAGCGCCGTCGTCAGCCATTTTTCTCAGTTCTTCTTCTAATGCTGCTTGATCGATGCCTTGCATTAGCTCTCGATGGTCCATGAGCATGGCAGCGTAAACACCCTCAGTTTTGACCAGTTCATTTGGCTTTAGCGTGCTCAAGAGTTGAATGATTGCCTGCTGGCGTTTCGAAATTGATTCCTGCGACTTTTCTTCAGAGAGAATCTCCAAGCTGCTACAAATTTTAAGAAACAGCAACTCGAATGCTGGGTAGAGATATGGAGGTGCAAGGCATCGAACAGAAATCTGTCTATCATTCCATTGCGTGAATTGCTGCATTGCCCTATATTTTCTACCTCCAGCATACAGGTCATAGGTGGAGCGCTTGCCGTCAATTTTCTCTTTTGAAGGATCTTCACGCGTCATTCTTAGTAAATAACGACCGGAGTCAACTACGGATCGAACTTTCATTACTTTATCGCCTTTCGCAGCATGATCAATCCGCAAAGACTCGCTTGTAAACTCTTCTAAAGTTGGCCAGACCGCGGCGTAAGCTCCCCACCCGCGTATCTCTACCTGAGGATACTGAGGATTTGTGTATGTTGCACCGTCAGAGTTCCCGGGATCCTTACGATCCCATGTTGCTGGGTACTGGAAATGAAAGTGGAACCGAACATTCGTGTCGAGAGCGAGTTCAGTTTGCGAGATGGTAGCTGCATCTGGCACATGCCGGAGGGAGCGTTTTAAGGAATAAAAAGATTCAATGACCTTTGGCAAAGCCGTCAGGACCGCAAAGGCTGAACCGGCGATTGAGCTCACGAAAACCCAATGATCACGGACGTATTGGAATATCGTTCTCAAAATGACTGCATTTCGTGCTATTTGGCAACACGGTTTTTCTTGCGGGCTGAAGCACTTTGCTTGTTCCGGTCAATCCGCTCCAGCAGCACAGCTACATGCGCGATGGCGGTATTATCCGTGCCCATGCCTTCAGGAGTTTTTGCCTTGATCCCCACCTGGTCAGGTCTCATTCCCAGCAATTCTGCAACCCGCGCTTGGATCTTCTTAGCATGGGGATCAATTTTTGGTTCAGCCAGAATGAGGGTCGAGTCGACATTCGCAATGGAATAGCCAGCCTTCTTCACCTGCTTGAGTGCTTCTTCCAGAAAGATGACTGAATCGGCCCCTTTCCACTTCGGATCACTCGGTGGAAAATAGCTGCCGATATCTCCCGCAGCAACGGCACCCAGCAAAGCATCGGTCAAAGCGTGCAGCAGCACGTCACCATCGGAGTGACCAGCGAGGCCTTTGTCGAATGCCAATTCAACGCCGCCAATTTTGAGGGGAACTCCAGCCTGAAATTCGTGGGAGTCCCAGCCGTATCCTATTCTCATGTTTTTCCTAATTAGTGCTGCCAGTGCAAATCAGTGGTGAGAATTCATCAAGAACTCCGCTAATTCCATATCTGCTGGCGTAGTGATCTTTATATTTCGTGCAGAACCCATTACTACCCACACGTTCTCGCCCAACCGCTCCACCAGTGATGCCTCGTCGGTGCCGGTGAAGCTATCAGCCAGTGCGCTGTCAAAGGCGCGTTTGATCAGTTCATAGCGGAATCCCTGAGGTGTTTGCGCCTGCACTACGCGTTCACGGGGAATAGTGGCAGTGATGATCGCGCCTTCAGCGGCCCGTTCCACCTGCTTAATGGTATCAACCGCCGGCAAGCCTGCAATGGCGGCGCCATGCTTTTCCACTTCATGGATCACGTTAGCGATTATTTCGTCGTCGACAAAGGGACGCACGGCATCGTGGACCAGCACAATGTCGTCCGGCGCTGCTTTAAGATGCGCCAGCGCGTGGGCCACAGATTCCTGGCGATGCTCGCCGCCTTCCACCACTTCCACCTTGGCGCTGAGCTTTTCTTTTTCCAGTTGGCGGCTGAAACGCTCTATTTCATTTTTGCGTAGCGCAACCACAATTTGGCTGATCTGCTGGTTACGCGCGAAGACCCGCAGCGTGTGGATGACAATGGGAACGCCCTGAATCTCAAAGAATTGCTTTGTAGGCACACCTTTTTTCCCCACCGGCGCCATGCGTGTGCCGAGACCTGCTGCAGGGATGATGACAATGACCTTCATACGGGGTGAGAAGTATAACAACTCTGCCGGGTGTATGGAGCAATGAGAGCGGCTGAAGGAAGAAAATCGCGCCGCGCAGTGCTTTACTTCATGCTGCGGCGGAAGATCCCTTATGGGGCGGCATTTCGTCCGCTTCGCCACCTGGGAGCACTTCACGCAGCGCCCACTGGATCCGCTTAGTGCTTTCCTGGATGATCCTGATTTGTTCCGCCTGTTCGTTTACGTAAGGCGAGTAAAGTATCGGTTGCAGCGCATTGCGGACGTGGTGATTCATTTCAGCAATCACGCGCATCTGGCGCAGAATTGTTTTGTGCTGGTGCAGCTCGTAAGCAAACACCACGCAGCCGGCCAGGATTCCGATCAGCAAATCATCAAGCAGAGCGCTTGTGCCGCTGATGCCAAGTTTATCCAGCCCATTCTCCAGCAATACTCCAAGAACAAAGACGGTAAAACCCAGCAGGAAACTTACGCCCGTGCGGCGCAGCAGAGATGGCGGATTCAGTTTTCTGTACATCACACTGGCAATTATTCCACAATGAAAGGTGCTGGGATTGCGCCGTGATCGAAAAAGTCCAAAAACATATTCGCGAACTAAGGTTGATGGCGCCGGGCGACCGGATTGCTGTGGCTGTCTCCGGCGGCGCAGACTCGGTGGCTTTGCTGCGAGCGCTTCTGGAATTGCGCCAGGAACTCGGGATTGTGTCCTCAGTGGCGCACTTCCATCATCAGATTCGCGGCGCAGAGGCTGATTTTGACCAGCAGTTTGTCAGTGACCTGGCGCAGCAGTTCCAACTTAAGTTCCATTTTGGTTCAGCCGATGTGCCGGCTTATGCGCGCGACCACAAGCTGAGCCTGGAATCAGCGGCGCGTGAGCTTCGGCACTGGTGGTTTGCCGAACTCATTCGTCAAGATGCGGCTGACAAGATCGCCACGGCCCACACGCTGGATGACCAAGCTGAAACCGTGCTAATGAAAATCCTGCGCGGCACGGGTGTACGAGGCCTGGCTGGTATTGCTCCGGAGCAGAAAGAAAAGCATTTGGTAAGGCCGCTGCTGGGAATCACTCGTAAAGAGATTGAAGTTTATCTGAGCTCAATCCATCAGCCCTGGCGCAATGACTCCAGCAATCTTGATCTAAGCCACACCCGAAACCGAATCCGGCATACGTTGCTGCCATTGCTGGAGAGGGATTTCAATCCTGCTATCCGGCAAACGCTGGCCGACTTGGCGGATGTGGCGCGCGCTGAAGACGATTACTGGCGCAAAGAGCTTGAATCACTGTTGCCTCGGCTGGTTCGGCAGGGAAAGCCCACCCGAAGTGGCAGGATCACTACTGGAGAAGCCGAAAAGACTTTAGGGCTGGACCTGAGTAGCCTGCGTGCTCTGCCAGAAGCGGTGAGAAGCCTGGTTCTACAGAAGACTGTAGAGCAACTAGGGACAGCGCTGGAATATAAACATATTCAACAACTTACAGATTTAATCCTGCAACCTGGACGATCCAAGCCAATGGTTCTCCCCGGAGGTTTGCTGGCGGAGTGCGGACTGCGGGAGCTTCGCTTCAGCCTTAAAGCGCCAAAAGAACCTGCAGATTACCGTTATTCGCTGCCAATTCCTGGGGAAATAAGGGTACCTGAGCTTGGCAAAACTATTCGCGCACTCGTAATAAGTGATGGAAAACAAAAGGTTTCGGGTTATAATGCGACGTTATTGAACCGGAACCTTCTAGCGCCGGAGCTTACGATTAGAAACTGGCAGCCGGGCGACCGATTTTTTCCCGCGCACAGCCAATCCCCAAAGAAAGTAAAAGAGTTATTACAGCCCAGCCGTTTGGGGAAGGGATTTTCCGCCGCAGAGCGCAAGCTCTGGCCGGTGATTGAAAGCGCGGGCCAACTCGTCTGGATGAGGGGATTTCCGGTACCGCAAGCGTATGTCGTTGAAGCAGGCGAAGCTGTTTTGATCGAGGAGATAGCTGATGATCTATAAGGCAGGGGAATGAACAATATCCAAGACCAATATCCGCGAATTCTCCTGACAGCCGAGCAGATCAAAAAGCGCGTGCAGGAGATGGCGCGGCAGATTTCCCACGATTTTCAGGGGAAAACAGTCCATATTGTCGGAGTCATGGAGAACGGCTTTATTTTTATGGCTGACCTGGTTCGAGAGCTGGAAGTACCAGTAGTTTGCCAATTTGTGAAAGCCGAGTTCATTGACTCAGATCCCAATAAGACCGAGATATTTTTCAGCCCTGAAGTGGATGTAAAAGACCAGCATGTGCTGCTGGTGGAAGCCCTGGTGCAATCGGGAGTTACCAGTGAGTTTCTTATGCGCAATCTAGCCGGACGAGGCGCGGCCAGCGTAAAGCTTGCTGTGCTGCTGGATAAGCAATCTGCCCGTCGGGTGTCACTGCAGCCTGATTACTTTGGTTTTCTCATGAGTGCGAGTTTTGTCGTAGGCTATGGATTGGGAGAACCTCATTTTGGCCGGAATTTGCCTTATATTGCGGGGCGTTCTGAAGCCGTTAATCCCTCGGCGTCCTAAGAGGCTTTTGCGCACCCGCGCTGGCGTAAATGGGTATAGAATCATTAGAGTGGGAAAGTTTAAGAGCGGAAACACGCTGTTCAGCATCTAACTCAAATGGGATTTGTCCCAGGAAGAACCTGGGAACCTTATTTCATAACAAAACGTCTTAAGTTTTAGTGAGATATGCGCGGTGTAAGAGCCGGTTCCGTTTACTGACCGGCGATTCAGGAGTAATCAGTGAATTCGACATTCAAAACGGTGATCTTGTGGGTGACCCTGCTTGCAGTCGGCGTCGTCCTTTGGAGAATGATTCAGGGCGGGCCGAATAGCGGCAAGGACCATGAAATTAATTACACCGATTTCATGTCCCAGCTCAACGACAATAAGATTGCCGACGTAACAATTGAAGGCAGCACAGCGCGGGGCAAGCTCCGCAACGGAGATATGTACCACCTGGTGGTGCCATCCAATAACCAGGCTCTCTATACAGCGCTTGACAGCCACAAGGACGTTAAAACCACATTCAAGGACAATCAGGGATGGAACTGGCCAATGGCTATCTTTCAGTTCTCCCCGTTCCTCTTGCTGGGCGTTCTGTGGTTTGTGATGATCCGCCAGATGCAAACCGGCGGGAACAAGGCATTAAGTTTCGGGAAGAGCCGTGCCCGCTTGCTTTCCATGCAGCAGAAGAAGATTACCTTTAAAGATGTGGCTGGCGTGGATGAGGCAAAGGAAGAGCTGCGTGAAATTATTGAGTTTCTGCGTGAAGCGCAGAAATTCCAAAAGCTCGGCGGTCGCATCCCCAAAGGCGTTTTGCTGGTCGGCCATCCTGGAACAGGCAAGACACTGCTGGCGCGGGCAGTAGCCGGCGAAGCTAATGTCCCTTTCTTCAGCATTTCCGGTTCAGACTTTGTAGAAATGTTCGTTGGCGTGGGCGCAAGCCGCGTTCGCGATCTGTTTGAGCAAGGCAAGAAGAATGCTCCCTGCATCATCTTCATCGACGAAATTGACGCCGTAGGCCGCCACCGTGGCGCAGGCCTGGGCGGCGGGCACGATGAACGCGAGCAGACCCTGAACCAGTTGCTGGTTGAGATGGACGGCTTTGAATCGAATGAAGGCGTGATCCTGATTGCCGCCACCAACCGGCCTGATGTTCTTGATCCGGCGCTGCTGCGGCCAGGACGCTTTGATCGCCGCGTTGTAGTGCCGCTGCCCGATGTCCGTGGCCGTGAAGAGATTCTCCGCGTACACACACGCAAGATTCCGTTGGCGGATGACGTGGATCTTTCGATCCTCGCGCGCGGAGCGCCGGGATTTTCTGGTGCTGAGCTTTCCAACATGGTGAATGAAGCAGCGCTGAACGCAGCCCGCTGCAATCGCAAATCCGTGCTGATGTATGACTTTGAGCTCGCCAAGGACAAGGTACTGATGGGTGCCGAGCGCAAGAGCATGCTACTGACGGAAGAAGAGAAGAAAGTAACGGCTTTCCATGAGGCTGGGCACGCTATTGTGGCAGCGCTTATGCCTTTTGCCGACCCGCTGCACAAAGTCACCATTATTCCGCGCGGCATGGCGCTGGGCGTGACCATGCAGTTGCCGGAGACAGACAAGCACAACTACACGCTCGACTATCTGAACACGCAGATTGCCGTGATGATGGGCGGGCGGCTGGCGGAAGAGATTTTCCTGAACCAGATGTCCACCGGCGCAGGCAATGACATTGAGCGGGCAACGGATATGGCCCGCAAGATGGTTTGTGAATGGGGCATGAGCAGCCTTGGCCCGCTCACCTTCGGCAAGAAAGAAGAGCAGATCTTCCTGGGACGCGAGATTTCGCAACATCGTGATTTCAGCGAAGAAACGGCGCGCGAGATCGATTCTGAAGTCCGCCGCCTGGTGAACACCGGATATGAGAAGGCCAAAAACATTATCCTGGAACATCGGGAAGCCCTGACTCAGATTGCCCTGGCACTACTGGAGCGCGAGGTGCTGGATGCGAACGAGCTCAAGCTGATCCTGGAAGGCAAGCCGCTACCGGCACGCGTTATCCCGGCGAAGGGCGATGACGGCGTGCAGCAAGTGCTCAAACCCGAACCCGGACGGACGCCAGGAATAGCACCCAGCAAGCCTTCACCGGCCTAATCGACAAGACAAGTCACAGATCAGGGCAGCTTCGGCTGCCCTTTTCCATTTACCTGCCAAGTTACGCCCGCCCTAAAAACCTGCGATTTTTCTTGCTCCCGCCGAAGGTTTTGGCATACATTCCTCTCAACTTCACCCGCCGTTTTCTTTTTTTGACCCTTGAGGAGGATCTCTTGTTATGGCAACGCCAGGCGTAGATGCGCCCGGAGTACAAACAGCCATTACCGCTGCCGTTTTTCAGCAGGATTCATTTCTTGCCCGGCAGAAGATATTTTCCCTGGCGCCATGCTTTTATATCCAGGACCACATGGGGAACGCCCTGGCTTTCCTGCGAAAGAAAGTCTTTACCTGGAAAGACGAAGTCCGTGTCTTTACTGACGAAACACAAAGCCTGGAGCTGCTGCGCATCAAGGCGCGCAAGATCATTGACTGGGGCACAGCTTTTGACGTGACTGACTCCATCAACCACCAGAAGGTCGGCGCTTTGAAGCGGCGCGGCTGGAAATCTGTGCTGCGCAAAGAGTGGATCATCATGGATGCTCTGGATCAGGAAATTGGCGCTGTTCGTGAGGATTCAATGATGCTGGCCTTGTTCCGCCGATTCATTACGGCGCTGCTTCCGCAGAGTTATTCCTTTGAAATAGCTGGAGAGCTGGTGGGCACGGCAGAGCAGAACTGGAACCTGTTTGCGCCGAAGATGCGTGTTGATTTTTCCAGCGATCCTGGCAAGCGCCTGGATCGACGGTTGTTGGTTGCTGCAGTGGTGTTGCTAATGGCGATTGAGGGAAGGCAGCAGCAATACGATTAAGTGAAACGTTGTCGCCGCTTATTTCACTATATTTATAGGGGGCGGCGATATGGACACTCCATCCAATTCCGGTTCTGAAAACGCGAAAGTGTGCGGGGAGGCATTGCAAGCTGCCCAGAAGCGCGTACGGCTGGCTTTCTTCCTCACCATGGGAGCATCCTGCATTGTTTTGCTTATCGTCATCAATCTTTGGCATTCATTGCTGGTGCACAATGAACTGATACAGGACGCTGCATCCAGCAAATCGGACTATCTGGGGGAATATAGTAGACAGATCGCCGATCAATCATTTTATCGAATCCCATCTTTAGGTATTCAGATCACATGTGACGATATAGGCCTGCTTGGTCCAGTCGCCCTCCTCGTGTTTTCTCTCTATTCCTTCATGACGTTGAGAGCCAGCCGTTGTCATTTGAATTCTGCGACGGACGACAGAACTGCGGCTGATCCTTTGATTGATGCATTGCTTGAAATAGAAACGCCTCCAAAAGATTCTCTTCTTGCCAGATGTATATTTCGGATTCCACGATTGTTGCAATTTCTGCCTGCTGCAGTCTGCATCGCCGTAATTGCTTACTGGTGGCATGCGCACTTTGCCTATTCTCTCCAAAACAATGCGATAGACAAGATAACAGGCGCTTCTCGATTTATGGCCCGCCTCCTGGATTACGTCGGATTGTTCTTTGGCATACTGGTATTGCTTGCAAATTGCGCGTCTTTTGCAGCGGCCAAAGATAAAGAACAAACTGCGGAAGATGCCAAGCTTGAGCGGGACCGGAGGAAACAAGCTCAGAGAGTTATGACGAACGCGGCTTCCTCTTGTCCATAGCGCGAGTGGGATATCCTGGTTAAAAAACTAAATTTCACATGCGCGCCGAAAGCGCTGTTTCATGTTGCGATCTGTGCCTGCAGGTTAAAAAATCTCAATCAGCGGCTTGCGCTGCGGTAGCACTTCGCCAATTTCTAAAGCAGGAACGCCAGCGCTTTGAAGCGATTGAACAAGCTTGCCTGAATCTGCTGCTACTGAAAGCAGGAGTCCTCCCGCCGTCTGCGGATCGAACAAAATGGTTCGAACTTCTTCCGGCACGCCTACCTCATAGCTTACATTGCATTCTGCAAAATCGCGATTATTGTTCAACCCGCCGGGAATGAACTTTGCGCGTACGCACTCAAGCGCGCCTTCCAGCAGCGGGACCTTGGCGGCTTCAATCCTGAGCGAAACGCCGCTGCCGTTGGCCATTTCACGAGCATGGCCAATCAGGCCGAAGCCGGTGATGTCCGTGGCTGCATGTACGGCAAACTGACCTTCCACGGCGATCTGCGCTGCCTTTGCGTTCAAGGTGGTCATGGAGCGCGTTGCCGCATCAATCCATGGCTGCCTGGCTTCGCCACGCTTTATGGCCGTAGAGATCACTCCGGTTCCAAGAGGTTTGGTCAAGATCAGAGCATCGCCAGCCTTTGCGCCGCTGTTCGTCCAGACGCGCTCAGGGTGGATTGTCCCAGTTACAGAGTAGCCAAACTTGATCTCGGGATCGCGCACGCTATGGCCGCCAATGACTACGCAACCGGCTTCCATCATTTTGGAAAGACCGCCAGCCAAAATTTGTTGCAAGATTTCCAAGTCGCCCTTGTCTGGAAAACAGACGATGGCGAGAGCGCTCAGTGGGCGTCCACCCATGGCGTAGATGTCGCTCAGGGAGTTGGTGGCGGCAATCTGTCCAAAGGTGTAGGGATCGTCAACAATCGGGGTAAAGAAATCAACGGTCTGCACCAGAGCCTGAGTGGCGGAAATTTTGTACACTCCGGCGTCGTCGGCTGTATCAAAGCCAACCAGAACATTGGGATCATGCTGCCGGGCTAATTTCCCAAGCACCGCGTCCAGCGCCGCCGGACTTAGCTTGCTTGCTCAACCCGCAGCTTTCACCTGCTCCGTAAGACGGATTGTTTTTGTTTCAGCCATCTTTGCTAGTATCCCACGCTTATCACTTTCACTTGCGGCAGTTGCCCGTCCCAATCCGCTGACACGTGCTCCAGGGTCAGGCGAAATTCGCGCGTTTGCCCCGGCGCAAGCGGCGCCTGATCCACAGGGCCGTAATCGACATACGGTTCGCTGCGCAGCAATACAGTAAGCGTAAGGGCTTTTTCTTCCTGAACGGTTTCGCCCAGAGAATTTTTGAAAACCAGATCAACGTGCATGGCCGTTACCTTGCGGTCACTGTTGTTCGCGATCTTGCCTTCAATATAAGTAACGGAATTACCGGCGAAATTATCTGCTGTCGCCATGTGCAGGCCGGAAAGCTGGACCTTTGCCAGGTTAGGATCGTTCTCATTGGCGTGGCTTGATGATTGTCCTGATCTGGCGATCAAAAGAATGACGGCGATAACCACTGCCAAAAAAGCGGCTCCTGCCGCCATCGGCGCCCAGCTTCCCCGGCTCTCTTGCGCGGTGAGTGGGGAAAACGGCTGTTGGTCAGAGTCGCTCATGCCAGAATTTTACTATTCTTTTGTCGCTTTGCTCCAAACCGCCTGCGCCGTTGGCTTGAGCAAAGTTCTTTCTGCTCCTGCCATAGCCAGCTCGGCGCGCAAGTCGGCCTCGCTGGAATATTCAAAGCTTACTCTCCAGCGATCATCATGCCGTCAATCCGTAGCGTGGGACATGCGGTGGAACTGCGGAATTCAAGATCATTGCCAATCTCAGAGATGTTGTTCAGCATGTCTTTCAGGTTTCCGGCAATAGTGATTTCCTCTACTGGGTAGGCCAATTCGCCATTCTCAATCCACAGGCCGCTGGCCCCGCGAGAAAAGTCTCCTGTAACCATATTCACGCCAAAGCCAATCAACTTGACCACATAAAGCCCTTGTTTGATATTGCTGATGATCTGTTGCGGGGTGCGCTCGCCTTTTTGCAGAAAGAAATTCCCAGAACCAACGCTCGGGTTCCCAGCCAGTCCGCGTGAGGCGTTGCCGGTGGTTTTAAGTCCAAGTTTTTTCGCTGTGTAGGTATTCAGCAGATAGGATTTCAGCACGCCGTTTTCTATTACGGTGGTGCGCTGGGTAGGCACGCCTTCACTATCAAAAGGTTCTGTGCCAAAACCGCCGGGAATAGTGCCGTCATCGATCACCGTAATATTGCTTGCGGCAACTTTCTCTCCAAGCTTTCCGGCAAGAAAAGACGCCTGCCTGTAAACGGCATCGCCACTCACCGCGTCAAAAATATTATCGAGAACAGACTCGGCGACGATCGGGTCAAGAACAACAGGCACTTGAATGGAATTGATTTTGCGCGCACCCAGAAGGCGTAATGCGCGTTGGGCGGCTTTCTGTCCCACGGCTTCCGGCGATTCCAGCCTGGCCATGGTGCGCGCAAGGCTAAACCAGTAATCGCCTTGCATGGAGCCATTTTCATCCTGGGCAATTGGAGCGGCGGAAATTGAGCAATGCGAGCGCCGATATTCACCCGTAAATCCATGTGAGTTAGCCAGCACTTTATAACGCGTGGACGCATCAAAAGCACCACCATCAGAATTCTTTAAGCGCGGATCAGCATCCAGCGCAGCCCGTTCTGCGCGCCGGGCATAATCAATGCGCTCTTCCGGTGGAAGGGAAAAAACATCGTCATAATAAAGTTTCAGATCGCCCGGCAAAGAACCAAGTTGAGCAGGCTCAGGAATTCCAGCGTAGGGATCTTCAGAAGTAACCCGCGCCAATTCAAAGGCGCCGGTGATCAGCCGCTGAATTCCATCTTCAGTAAAATCACTGGAATAAGTACTCGCGCTTCGCGAACCCAGGAAGACACGCAAGCCTATGGCACGCGAGCCAGACTCCTTGAGAGTCTCAACTTGTCCGAGGCGTACCGCCGTGGAAAAATCAGTTCCTTCTTTGATTACGGCTTCTGCTGCGCTGGCCCCGGACTTCATTGCGCGAGAAACGACGCTTGATGCCAGATCGCGCAAACCGGCATCAGCTCCGCTTAAAATTTCTGTATGTGTGGCCATGTGTTATCTGGCGGTGCCGCCCACTGTCATGCTATCCAGCTTCAGAGTAGGAATACCCACTCCGACTGGCACAGATTGCCCATCTTTGCCGCAGGTCCCAACCCCTTCGTCCAGTTGTAGGTCATTGCCAACCATGGAAACCTTGGTGAGCGCATCTGGACCGTTGCCGATGAGAGTGCAGTTCTTAAGCGGAGCGGTTACCTGGCCATTTTCAATCATGTAGGCCTCGGAGGCAGAAAAAACAAATTTGCCGTTGGTAATATCCACCTGCCCGCCGCCGAAATTTACCGCATAAACGCCGCGTTTTACAGAGCGGATAATGTCTTCCGGCGAATCCTCTCCAGCCAGCATGTAAGTGTTCGTCATGCGCGGCATGGGAATGTGAGCGTAGCTTTCGCGGCGGCCATTGCCTGTGTCAGGCATGCCCATCAGTTTGGATGAAAGTTTGTCACTCAGATAGCCCTTGAGAATTCCTTTTTCAATGAGCACCGTGTTCTGCGTGGGCGATCCTTCGTCATCCACGTTGATGGAGCCACGACGCGAGGGCAGCGTGCCATTATCGACGACTGTACATTTGTCAGAAGCTACGCGCTTGCCTAACATCCCCGTAAAGGCTGAGGTGCCTTTGCGATTAAAGTCCGCTTCCAGGCCGTGGCCAATGGCTTCATGCAGCAGAATCCCCGGCCAACCTGGCCCAAGTACAACTTCCATTTCCCCTGCAGGCGCTTCTCGCGCATTTAATTGGATAATGGCTTGCCGGGCAGCATCATGAGCAAAGTGTTCAGGCGTTTTCTCAGTAAGGAAGTAATCAATACCTACACGCCCCCCGCCGCCGGCAGAGCCTTTTGCTGTGTTCTCCCCAGCCTTGGCGATGCAGCTAAGGCTTAAGCGCGCCAATGGCTGCACATCAGAAGCAAAAGTCCCATCTGAGCCGATTACCAGGATTTGCCGCACTTCATCAAGATATGCAGCGCGTACCTGCACAATGCGCGGATCGTAAGCTCGCGCAGAGCGATCAGCCCGCATTACCAGCTCCAGCTTTGACGCAATATCCGCTTCTGCTGAAGGCGCGGCAATAGGGTAAAGCTGATGCCCGGCATGTTCTTTGAATCCCTCAATTGGGCTTTTCGCAGGGCCGCGCGCGATCAACGCCGCTGTTCGAGCGGCGCGCATAATCTTCTCTGGCGCAAGATCATCTGTATAAGCGTAGCCGGTGCGATCACCAGCCAAAACGCGCACCCCACAACCCGCCGAAATTCCCTGCGACGCAGATTTAACAAGAGATTCTTCCACGCTGATGGATGTAGAGGTTAGATATTCAAAATAGAGATCAGCGTAATCACCACCTGCCGAAAGGGCTTCACCAAGATAACGTTGCAGGTCGTTAGGAGTAATGCCAAATTTATGAAAGAAAAGATTCTGATTTTGTGTCATTTCCACCCAATATTTTAGATGATTGCACAGATTGAAAGGTGCACATTTACCATGTTTCTATTGTCGCACTTTACGCTCTGTAAAACATAAGAGTCGAAATCGGCGGAGAAAATAGCTCGAAACCAGTTACTTTGTTTGCCGTGGCGAAGTCATTCCTAATCAGGTACTTAATGCCCATTGCAGGAGCATGGTACGATTCAAAATGGAACGGGCAGGCGGTTTATGCCAAAGACTGAGAGCTCACGAGTTCGCAGAATCGTTTTTAACTTGATGAGCTGGGTGAAGCGTGGATTCCGAAAAGAACCTGAGCCGCCTCTTGATCCTTACACTTACGTGACCACGCCAAAAAAATCAGACCTTCCAATCGGAGCGCCGCTGCAGTAGCAGAGCTACCTGAGAAATAATGTGATCCGTCTAAAACCCGTCAACGTTCATTGAGGACCACCATGAAAAAATCATCCCTTTTATGTTTTGCCTTGACCTTCGCATTTTGCGCAACTATCGCGGGTAGGGCCCAGGAAGGCGGCAAGGACAGACGCTACACCTTCATACTGGCGGGCAACAAGGCTGGATTTGAGAGCTCCACGCACAATGCCGACGGCAGCTGGCAGATCCACTATGAATTTAACGATCGCGGCCGCGGACCCAGCATCAACGAGAAAATTATTGCCGGCAAAGATGGAATTCCCATTGAAATCGAAAATAGTGGCACCGATTACTACAAAGCTCCGGTTGAGGAGCACTTTTCTCTCAAACAGGGTACCGCGAGCTGGAAGAACCGCGCTGAACAAGGCCAGAAGAATGTTTCCGGCAAGGCATTTTATGTGAGCATCGCCGGTTCGTCGTCAGAAAGCGCACTGCTTGCGCAGTCGTTGCTGGCCGCACCCGGACACAAGCTGGCGCTATTGCCCGAAGGCGAAGCTTCCATTGAAAAGCGCAGCGAGCTGAAGCTCACCGCGAACGGACAGACCCGGACCGTGATCCAGTATGCCATCAGTGGATTGGGCTTTTCGCCTTCGCCAATTTGGCTTGATCCCGATGGAACATTCTTTGCTTTCGCATCCCCATGGGCATCAACGATAGCTGAGGGCTGGGAATCCTCCGCCACCGATCTGATCAAAGAGCAGGACAAGTTTGAAAATCAGCGGGCCGGCGATCTTGCCCGCACACTTGCGCACAAGCCCAAGGGCCCTCTGGTATTTGTGCACGCGAACCTGTTTGACGCGGAATCGGCGCAGATGCTTCCGAACCGCACGGTGGTGGTAACCGGAAACCACATCACCGCTGTTGGAGTTGACGGTCAAGTTGCTCTGCCGAAGAATGCTGAGACCGTGGATGCGAGCGGCAAAACCCTCATGCCCGGCCTCTGGGACATGCATGTGCACATCCAGCCCGGCGATGGGCTGCTACACATGGCGTGCGGCGTAACCTCGGTTCGCGATATGGCGAATGACATCGATGCGCTCAACCAGATGCTCCGCCGCTTTGAAGCGGGCACGGAGATTGGTCCGCGCATATTGATGGCCGGCTTCATTGACGGTCGCGGCCCATATCAAGGGCCGACCAAAGTCTTTGCCGACACCGAAGACGAAGCGCGTCAGGCTATCGACAACTACGCCAGGCTCGGCTACATACAGATCAAGGTTTACAGCTCGCTTAAGCCGGAATTGCTGCCGAAGATCGTGGAGATGGCGCATGCGCACGGAATGCGCGTGAGCGGCCATGTGCCCTCAGGCATGAACGCTGAGCAATTTGTGCGCGACGGTGTGGATGAAATTCAACATATGAATTTCATCTTCCTCAATTTCATGCCGCAGGTAAAAGACACGCGCACCCCAGCGCGATTTACAGAGGTCGCTGCTCATGGCGCAGAAATCGATCCTAAATCTGACCAGGTGCGCGCTTTCATGCAGCTTCTGATCGAGCACAAGATCGTACTCGATCCTACCCTCAGCATCTTTGAGGGCATGATGGACGATCGCCCTGGCAAGATGGCCGCCGGCTACACCGCTGTGGCCAACAATATGCCCGCTCAGGTGCGGCGCGGCTTTCTCTATGGCGGGCTGGACGTCCCTGACGGCATGGACCAGCGCTACCAGGACTCATTCCAGCGCATGCTCGATATGGCCAAAGCCTTTTATGACGCCGGAATTCCGATTGTTGCTGGAACGGATGGCTTCGCCGGCTATACGCTGCACCGTGAGCTTGAGCTTTACGAGAAAGCGGGCATCCCCTCAGCCAAGGTGCTGCAGCTCGCTACATTGGGCGCAGCGCGCGTGGTTAAACGTGACAAAGAACTGGGATCCATTGCGCCCGGGAAACTCGCTGACATGATCCTGGTGGATGGCAATCCTGCTGCTCACGTCAGTGATATTCGCCGCGTCAAGACAGTAGTAAAAGATGGCGTAATTTATCAGGTGGCCGATCTCGATCATGCGTTAGGTGTGAAGCCTACGCAATAAGCTACTGGCAGTTGTGAGGAAACCTTCTGCGTTTGCTAATCGCCACAGACGGGAAGCAACTCCATTTCGGCTTCAGGTTGTTCGGGTGACAGAAGCGGTCGCTGATTGCCGCTCAGCAGCTCTTCAAAAAATTTCTCCACGCTGGCCAGGATTGCCGGCCCGGTTTGTGCTTCATAGCAGGCGCGGCGCAAAGCGGTCCCGTTGGGCACACCATGCGTGAACCAGGCAACAAACTGTTTCATTTTGCCAGCCGAGCCATGCTGCGTCTCATCGACCAGCATTTTGAAGTAAGTGCGGATCATCTGGTAACGATCGACTTCAGTCGGCTGGTCGTAACGGCCAGTCTCAGCATGTTGGCGAATCTGGCGAAAGATCCAGGGATTTGAAGCTGCAGTGCGGCCGATCATCACGCCATCACAGCCGGTCTGCGCTACCATGGCGATAGCGTCTTCAGGGCTGCGAATATCGCCATTGCCGATCACGGGAATTTTTACCGCATCTTTCACCGCAGCAATCCACTCCCAGCGTGCATTTCCGCTGTAGCCCTGCTCGCGTGTGCGAGCGTGAAGCGCCAAAGCGTTCAGGCCGCAGTCTTCCGCCATTTTGGCCAGAGGCACGCAAACAATGTTGGCATCGTCCCAGCCCAGGCGGACTTTCACTGTGAATGGAATCTTCACCGCCGTGCGAACGGCTTCAAAGATCGTGCGAATTACCGGTAAATCTTTCAGCAATCCGGAACCGCCGTTGCACTTGACCACTCGCTTGGCCGGACAGCCAAGGTTCAGATCAACCAGATCAAAGCCGGCATCTTCCACAATCTTGGCCGATTCGGCCAGGATGTAAGGATCGCTGCCAAAAAGCTGCGCTGAAATCGGGTGCTCATCTTCGTAGAACGTCAGGTAACGTTTGCGCTTGGATTCACGCGTGCGGAAAAGTCCATCAGCCGAGGTGAACTCAGTCATCAAAAGACCGCAACCGGAGATTTCGTTATTCTTGAAACCCGCTTGAGGGACTTGCCCCTGGCCAGCGGTGATCTGCGCTTGAAGCAGATTCGCGCTCTCAATCCAATCTGTTTGCTCCGGCGTTGCCATGATCTCGCCCGGCGGACGCACAAAGCTGGCATTGCGGATAAAGCGGCGGAAAACTGTGTCTGTCACGCCTGCCATCGGCGCCAGAATCGTTGCCGGCGCGATCTGCACATTGCCGATCTGGAGACACTCCGGTACTCGCGCGCCCTCAGGGGCGACAGTGGCGTTGGTCGGGTTTTCCCAGAATTTATGCATTTCTTTCTGAAATCCCGACCCTGA
This sequence comes from Candidatus Angelobacter sp., assembly GCA_035710845.1. Lineage (GTDB taxonomy): Bacteria > Acidobacteriota > Terriglobia > Terriglobales > Acidobacteriaceae > Angelobacter. The sequence continues at coordinate 1,938 of DASTCT010000085.1, read as the reverse complement.
GCGTTCTTTTGCGAAGGGGAGGGAGCCCTACCTTCTCAATACTGCTTTAATACGGCCCAGCAATCAATGATCAACGGATGTTGACCTTAAACGCAAGCAAGATAATAGGGACCTCTCACTACGCTCGAGGCTTCGGAAAGAACAAAGCCCCCGCCATGGCGGAGGCCTGTTTCAAATCCTGCGCCGTTATTGCTTTTTGGCGTCCGCGGCTTTCTGGTACTTGCGGCGGAAGCGCTCCACGCGTCCGGCGGTGTCCACCAGCTTCTGCTTGCCGGTAAAAAACGGATGGCAATTGGAGCAGATTTCCAGATTAATGTTGCCCTTGTGGGTTGAGCGGGTGGTAAACGTGTTTCCGCATGCACAGTGCACGCGCACTTCTTCATACTTGGGATGGATGGCTGCCTTCATTTGCCTCTGGACCTTTCGCGGTAAAGCCTTATTTTACCTCAGATTAGCTGGTTTTGGCTATCTCAAATGCCATACCTTGGATTCTCAAGCAGACAAAAGGATTCATCGCCATAGGAGCCTTTTTGCTCATCGTCTTACCCAACGCTTGCGATGGATTGCAGCCAAACGACTCCTATCCCTCAACCATCCACCAAGCTAAATCCTAAACGCCCCTATCGCGCCAGGCGCACCACGCTCTCAATGTGAAAAGTCTGGGGAAAGAGGTCTACCATATGGACTTCTTCCACGTGGTATCCGGTTTCCAGCAGCGTGCGAACATCGCGCGCCAACGTGGCTGGATCGCAAGATACATAAATAATTCTCTTTACTCGCAGCGCCGCCAGAAGTTGGGTGGACTTTGCTCCCAGACCAGCGCGCGGCGGATCAACAACCACAAGTTCCGGCTGCATGTTGATGCATCGCGGCAAAAAGCCTTCCGCTGTGCTGCGCACCGGAACCACATTTTTAATGGCATTTGCCTGCATGTCTGTATATGAAACCGGAGCCGACTCAACGGCGAATACCTGGTCAAAACGCTTGGCCAGATGAGAGGCAAAGAGCCCCACGCCTGCATAGAGATCAAGAGCAATGCGGCCGTGGAAGTCGCCCACCACGGTCTGCACCAGATCGCGGACAAGATAGCGATTGACCTGAAAAAAAGATCCTGCGCTCACGCGAAAAGATTTTTCGCCCACTTGATACGCCAGCACCGGATCCCCAACGGTATATTTTGGCGGCTCAGAGCCAGGCTCGCCTTCGGCATTCTCCGTGAAAAAAGCAATGCCTTTGATCTCCGCCGCTTTGCTTTGCAAGGCTGCGGCAAAATCATGCATCTCCGGTGAACCGGCTTTGAAATGCACTTCCAAAACCATTTTGGCGTCTGCGTGGTCGGCAAAAAACTCTATTTCAGTAATGCCCGCAGGAACTTTCCCGGCCTCGCCCAATTCCCACACATGCCCCAGTACGCGATTGATGAGCTTTGAACTGATAAGGCATTCTTTTACCGGCAAAAGATCGTGCGATCCCATCCGGTGATAGCCAACAGCAAATTCTTCACCGCTGCGAACTTTCATCCGCGACCGGTTGCGGTAATTCCACGATTCGCCGGAGTGGGTAATGACCTCGCCTTTCCATTCCAGCTTGCCATTGCGCAGCAGCGTCTCTTTCAGGATGGCGCGCTTGCTCTCCAGTTGCGCCGTGTATCCGCTGTGTTGATAGTGGCATCCGCCGCAAGTGCCAAAATACGGGCACGGCGGCTTCACGCGGTAAGGCGAGGGCTTAAGCACCTGGTCAACCGCAGCGCGAGAGAAGCTGCTCTTTTCCTGCACAATGGTCGCGCTCACCTCTTCCGCAGGCAGCACAAAAGGCAGAAACACCGTCTTCCCTTCAGGAAGACGGGCGAGACCATCGCCGCCATAGACAAGCTTTTCGATCGTCAGGTTCACAGATAAAAGAGGCTGAGACGCGGAATTTTAGCCTTCTCAAACAGAC
>DASTCT010000084.1:0-1707 GCA_035710845.1 Candidatus Angelobacter sp. | reverse complement strand
TAAAGGCTGTTGCGAAATGGGCTCTCCTCTTTCCTGCTCGTGCTCGTGCTCCTGCTCGAAAAGGCAAGGCACCGCACCTGAGCCAAGACTCTGACGAGAAAGGGCTATTAATTTGACTACGTTACTTTAAATCGCCTCTCCGCGTTGCGTTTGGCGTGAGATTCAATCGCTCGTCTTCGCATTTCGTGGCGACGGTTCATGTGGCTAAGGACTTGCTCTGGGTTCGCGTCCCGTCGCGGTAGGAAAGCCGCTAGCAGCCTCTCGATATCCGCGCAACTTAGCAAAGGGCGTTGGTCTTTCATCCGCAGCCTTTCGGTAAGCATGAAGAGCATTGCCATCATTACCAGCGCCATATGATGATGCCATGCGTTCCAAAGCCGCAGCTGGTAGTCCGCCATTCCGCACTGGCTCTTGCCATCCTCAAAGCACCGTTCTACCCAATAGCGTTGTCTCTGCATCCAGCTTAGACGCTGCGTCGAGGTCGATGGCTTTTGGTTGGTCAATGAATACTTCCGATCTTGTCCATCCAAGTTCTCAGTGACCAAGAGTTCATAGCGGCGCGCCTGCTCGCTCTGCTTGTCCCACACATACACGCTCTTGCGTAACACCCGAAGTTTCAGTGAGCCCCGGGTCGTTTCCCTCACATTGTAAACCCTCCAATCTTTTGTGGAGCAGGATTCTACGAACTTCTCGACATTCAGACTCTCATGTCCGGTAACCAACCGCCTGGCTTTGGGCCCCTTACTTGAAGGCTCTGGAGTTCTTGGCTGCGGATCAACCTCATAGATTACGAAGCTCTTGTGAACATCGATCAGGAAGGCGTGGCCTGCATCAGCCAACGCAAAGAGAAAGTCCGGACCACTGCCGTAGCCCGCATCGGCACCAACCCAGCCAAAGCGCACTCCGTTGCGACTGGCCTGCTCAACGATTTCCAGGGCCAGTTGGCTTTTGGTCTTAAAGACCCGTTCGCTCTCCGGGACTCCCGCTTTGTTGCATCGCTGCGCGTCGTCGGTCCATTCTTTGGGCAGATAGAGACGGCTATCAATGGCAGTGGCAAAACGTCCCTTTGCCAAAACTCCGAACACCGCCACCTGCCCATTATCGACCTTGCCTAACCGTCCCAGGTATTGACGACTCGCACCTACAGACATCTTGCCTTGTTTTGCAAACCCACTTTCGTCGATAATGAGCGCTGCGTCGGTTGCATCCCCGATCAACTCATCGGCATCACGTGCCACATGATCAAGCACTTCACGTGCACTCCATTTGGAGTGAGTAATAAACTGCTGCAGATTGCGATCATCGGTGTCCGGCACCACCTCTGAGATCGCATAGATGTTTTTACGCGAGCCTGCCTGCATCAAGCCAGAAGCATACTGCCTGGCTTTCTCCGACACATCCCGCCGGTAACTCTTAAAGTGCTCGGCGTAACTCTTCACAAAACCTAGAAATCGATCTGCCACCCCCCACAGGGGGCTCTTCTCGATTGCATTATGTTTTTCGGGTTTAGAATTGCTTCTCCATTAAAGCTGATAGGCAAGTAGCAAAAACCAAGGAAAAATTCAATTCTGAAATTTACAAAGTCAAACTACGATCAGTGCCCATGGGCTTCCATGATAACGCATGCCAAGGGCTAACCCAAAAACTGCGACGAGCAAAAAAACGATCAGTAGCGGCCGCAGGATGTCATCATTGATCAAAAAACCG
>DASTCT010000083.1:0-5758 GCA_035710845.1 Candidatus Angelobacter sp. | reverse complement strand
TTTTACGGCATTGATGCCCCGCATTTTGCCAAGCGCGAACCGGACGGCACGAACAACCTGGGTTACGCCGTTGCTGCGACCTTGAACATTCCTGTATGGAACTGGGGCGCAACCCACAGCAAGGTTGTTCAGGCCGATCTTAAGCGGAAGCAGGCGCAGCGAGAGCTTACCCTGGCCCAACGCAAACTGCAGGCAGATATGCGTGAGCTATACGCGGAAGCTGAAGCCGCCCAGGCTGAGTTGGAGACGCTTAAAAGTTCGGCTGAGCTTGCTGCGGAGAGCCTGAGGCTGACTAATCTACGTTACCAGGGTGGTGAAGCGACGGTGCTTGAGGTGGTGGACGCACAAAATACGCTGACCCAGGCACGCAACGCGTTCAATGATGGTGAGGTCCGTGCGCGTACTGCGCTGGCTAATCTGCAAACGCTAACAGGTACAATGTAAGATTCTGGCCTTACTATGGGAGACCATAACAAGATAGAGAAATTGGCGTGTTGCCTTGCCTTGGCGGCAGTTCTTAGCCTGGCGATGATCGGCTGCGGCAAGGGCGAAAAGGAAGAGGCGCCGGAAGTTACGGTACAAGCTGCACCGGCCGCTACGGCTGATATTTCGCGCGTGGTGAATACTGAAGCTGTTATTTTTCCCATCGCGCAATCATCCATTACGCCCAAGATCAATGCCCCGGTAAAAAAGTTTTACGTTGCTCGCGGGCAGAAGGTGCGCCAAGGACAGTTATTGGCCACACTGGAAAATCGCGACCTCTCCGCATCAGCGCTGGACAACAAAGGCGCTTATGAACAGGCGGAAGCGGCTTACAGCACCAGCGTGAATGCAACCCTTCCGGAAGAGATTGCCAAATCGGAGACAGATGTACAGACGGCCAAGCAGGAGCTGGATGCGCAGCAGAAGCTTTATGCCAGCCGCGAAGACCTCTTCAAACAAGGCGCTTTGCCGCGAAAAGACCTGGATGCTGCAGCAGTTTCTCTGTCGCAGGCGCGCAGCGCCTATGATGTTGCCAAAAAACACTTGGATGGTTTAAACACCACTGGCAAGCAGAGCGCGTTGAAGTCGGCAAGCGGACAACTAACTTCAGCTAAGGGCAAGCTCATGAACTCTGAAGCGCAGCTTAGCTATTCTGAAGTGCGCAGCCCCATCAACGGCGTGATTACCGATCGACCGCTTTACCCGGCAGAAATGGCTTCCACTTCCACGCCACTCCTTACTGTGATGGATATCTCGCAGATTATTGCCAAGGCGCACATTCCCCAAAGTGACGCGCTGCTGCTGCACAAAGGCGATCAGGCCACCATCACAATGGCAGGATTGGAAAAGCCGGTTGTCGCCAAAGTTTCACTGGTAAGCCCGGCGCTCGATCCGAACAGCACTACAGTTGAAATCTGGGTACAGGCTGCCAATCCAGAGCAGCAGTTGCGCCCCGGCATGACAGCACAAATCGCAATCACCGCGCAGACAGTGAAAAATGCGCTGGTAATCCCGGTTTCGGCGCTCATCAACGCCAAGGAAGATGCGGCCCAGGTAATGGTGGTGGATGCGCAAAGTCAGGCGCAGAGCCGCGATGTGAAGGTCGGCATCCAATCCGGAGATCAGGCACAGATTGTCTCCGGGCTCAAGCCTGGCGAGGTGGTGGTGACCGCAGGCGCATACGGCCTGCCGGATAAAACCAAGGTAAAGATCGAGAGGCCGGAAAGCCCCGCCGCATCGGACAAGGACGATCAAGCCAGTGCCAATCAAGACAATGCCAACAAAGCCAAGTCCGGAAAGGCTGATGCCGGAAAGGCCAAGGACAAAAAGGACTAGGCCGAATGGCGGATGAACCTAAGGTCAGGAACGGTGCGCAAGCGCAGATCACGGCCCCGCGACGGCACTGGCTGGCGCAAAACTCCAAGTCAGTCATATTTGTGATCATCGTGGTCGCGCTGGTGGGTGCTTATCAGGCCTTCACCATCCCCGTGGCCGTTTTTCCTTCCACTGATTTTCCGCGCATCGTCATTGGCATCGATAACGGTGTAATGCCAATTGACCAGATGATGGTCACCATCACGCGCCCGGTTGAGCAGGCTGTGAATGACGTGCAAGGGCTGGAGAAGGTGCGCTCCATTACCAGCCGGGGATCGGCGGAAGTTGATCTGTCTTTCAACTGGCAAGTGGATATGTTTAAAACGCTGCAACTGGTGGACTCTGCGCTCTCCAAGGTCGAGCCAGAGCTTCCGCCGGGTACGCAGATCCAGAGTCACCGGCTTACCTTTGCCTCGTTTCCAATCCTCGGTTATAGCCTGACTTCAGATAAAGTCCCGCAAACGCAGCTCTGGGAAATGGCGACTTACGATATCGCGCCGCGCCTGAACCGCATGAACGGCGTGGCCACGGTGATTGTTCAGGGCGGACAGGAACCGGAGTTTCAAATCACGCCCAGCCCAGCGCGTCTGCTTGAGACCTCTGTTACCGTCACTGACATTCTGAATGCCGTGAAAGCCGCCAACTTGGTGGATTCGCCGGGACTTTTTGAGCGCAATCATCAGCTTGTGCTTGGATTGGTAAATGGGCAGGCGCGAACCACCGACGATCTTTCCAAGATGGTCATCAAGAACACGCCGGCAGGAATTCCTGTCCGGATTGGCGATGTTGCAACGGTACAACAATCGGTAAAGCCGCTGTATACGATCGTCCGCGCCGATGGAAAACCGGCAGTGCTGCTCAACATCAATCGCCAGCCGGATAGCAATACGGTAGAAGTTGCCAATTCTGTGCATGACGAAGTTGAACGCATTCGCAGCGCGCTTCCGCCGGGTGTGAAGATCACTCCGTTTTACGACCAATCGGGAATCGTTCAGGACTCCATCAAGAGCGTGCGTGATGCCATTCTGCTGGGCCTGATTCTCTCCGCAATTGTGCTGGTGGTCTTCCTGCGCGACTGGGGCAGCTCGGTAGTTGCTGGGCTGGTGATTCCGGTCACCATTTTCGTCACGTTTATTGCACTTAAAATCCTGGGACAAAGCTTTAACCTGATGACTTTGGGCGGACTTGCCGCGGCCGTAGGGTTGGTGATTGATGACGCCATTGTCGTGGTGGAAAACATTGTGCTTCATCTCGATGCTGGGGAAACCAAGATTGAAGCCGTTAAGAGCGCGCTGGCAGAAATCACGGTTCCACTGATCGGTTCCACGCTTACGCCTATTGTGGTTTTTCTGCCGTTGATTTCCATGACCGGGGTGAATGGAACTTTCTTTCGCGCGCTTGCGGTGACAATGTGCGTTGCCTTGCTGACCTCTCTTGTGTTGGCGCTCACCTGGACGCCAACGCTCAGCATTTTTCTGTTACGTCGCAAAGAAGCGCCTGAAATCGCGCCCGTGGAAAACTCTGATGTGGACCAGGAGATTCGCAAGCTGATGGCCGCAGAAGAAGCGTCAATGAAGGGCTTCTTTGGCCGCATTATTGAATTCTATGAACGCTGGCTGCGCCGAGCATTGGAACACCCACGCTGGCTATTAGGCGGAGCGGTTGTGCTAGTTGCAGTGTCTTTCGCTTGCTACAGCTTTTTGGGTTCTGATTTGCTGCCGGAGATGGACGAAGGCGGTTTCATCCTTGATTACATCATGCCTCCTGGAAGCTCACTGCAGGAGACTGACCGGGTAATGGGGCACGTGGAACAAATTCTGCGCGATATTCCAGAAGTTGAGAGCACGTCGCGCCGCACCGGTCTGCAGCTTGGTCTGGCTGCGGTAACAGAGGCCAATACCGGCGATATCTCCGTCAAGCTCAAGGCTAAGAGAAGCCGCGGAGTGGATAACGTGATGGCCGATGTGCGCGATCGCGTGAAGAGGGAAGAGCCCTCTGTGGATATAGACCTGAAGCAGCTCCTTCAGGACATGATAGGCGACCTTACGGGGGAACCGGAGCCTGTTGTGATCAAGTTGTTCTCTGAGGATCCTAAGCTGCTTGAAGAGCAGGCGCCGCGTGTGGCTGATGCTATTGGGAAGATCAACGGCGTAGTGGATTTGAAAGATGGAATCGAGAACACCACCAGCGGTCCGGCAGCAGAGTTTCGGGTGAATCCTACGGTTGCATCCAAGGCTGGATTTACCGCTGAAGAGGTTTCAACGGACGCAACGGCTTTGCTGCAAGGAGTAATGGCCACCCCGGTAGTGACCAACAATCGCGCCTACAACGTTCGCGTTCGCTTTCCCGATCAAAACCGGAACTCGCTGGAGTCTATGAGCAATACTCTGCTGGTGAGCTCGGGCGGACACACCGCGACCCTGGGATCGCTGGCACAACTGAATGAATTGCCGGGGCAGACGGAGATCACTCGGGAAAATCTGCAGCGCTTGGTGGAAGTAACGGCACGCCTGGAGAACATGAGCCTGGGTACCGGCGTGGCCAAGGTGCAGAAGGTGGTTGCAGGATTGCATCTTCCGCCCAGCATTCGCGTGGTTTACGGCGGTACTTATGCCCAACAGCAGAAGGACTTTCGCGATATGGCCGTAGTGCTGGTACTGGCAATTGTGCTTGTCTTTACCGTGCTGCTGTTTGAGTTCCGCAACTTTTCTGCGCCTACAGCCATTTTGAGTTCGGCTCTGCTTTCAATTTCAGGCGTATTTCTTGCACTGCTGGTGACCGGCACAACCGTGAACCTGGCGTCTTTGATGGGGCTGATCATGGTGATTGGCATTGTGGCCAAGAACGGAATCCTGCTGATTGATGCGCACCAGAAATTTGCTCACGCAGGATTTCCGCCGGAAGAAGCCATGATCCAGGCCGGACGCCGGCGCTTGCGTCCGATCTTTATGACTGCTTTGGCGACCGTGGCAGGTATGCTGCCGCTGGCTTTTGCTCTGGGCGCGGGATCTGAAATGTTGCAGCCATTGGCTATTGCGGTGATCGGCGGGATTTTGGTTTCGATGGTCTTGTCACTGATCGTCACGCCAGCCGTATATTTTTATCTGGGAAAGCATCGCGTTGGGTGAGCCACGCCATCCATCTGAATAAGGGGTGCTTGCGGCGCAGTTTTTACGGGATTCTCTCAGCATGTAACCTGCTGCTGGTTCAATACTCTAGAATGAATAGAGAGCTTCCCCCAGATGTACGCTGGTCTTTAGTGATAGCAAGATTAGCTAATTTAATATCCAGGTACTTTGTTTCAGATTGCATTGGCGGCGAAAGTAAAGATATAGTTTTGTTTGTAACATGCGGCGATTTTCATCCATCACGATGGTTCTCGCGCTTTGCTGGACCATGGTATCTCCCTTATGGGCGACATCGTGTGCGCACGGAAACGGCGCTGCGATGACGTGTCATCGCACAACTCACAGCCACGATTGCGGCATGATGGCGCACCACCACGCTGATACGGACTCTGGGCTTCAAGTTTTCGCAGACCAGCAGAATGAAAAATGCCCAATGACCTGCTGTATGCAAACCAGCCATACCGTGGCCAAGCCGGTTCCTTTGGCCGCTGGCGTAGCGCCTTTGCTTAGCGCGCAGACTTTTCCTCTTTTCGAATCGCAAGTGTTTAGCGCTGCCGGTTTTTCCTCACATACTGATCGCGGACCACCGCGCGCCTAACTCGTGGCGCCAAGCAGGGACGTGAGAACGCTGCTTTTCAGGCCTTAATTCTTTCGGCTTCTGCTGATATCTCACTTAATTCAAGCTTACTGACGCCACGCGCACTCCCGTTTCTTTTGCGTGTGTTGTTAAGGGCTTGAGTTAAGGAACATAGTCAGTTTGGTTGTGCTTAGAC
>DASTCT010000082.1:0-5667 GCA_035710845.1 Candidatus Angelobacter sp. | reverse complement strand
GTGTCGCAGAAAAGTTCTCGCATGAAGGCGGCTTACAGATCGCTTTTGGCGGAGCAGTCGCGTCAATCAAACCTGCCGCTGTGTTCGATTCCGGTTCTGATGACGACAGCCGGGTTTATCTTCCTCTCGCAGATTTTGAGAAATTGACCAATGTGCAGCCCAGCACTGCTCTGGTTCGCGTAGAGGGTCGGCCACAGGAAATTCAGGCTGCTGTTGCTTCGCTAAGCTCTTCCCTTCCCGGAATTGAAGTAAAACCTGTGCGCCAGATCACACAGGCAGAGAGTGCTGTGGTCGGCAAGACGCGCTCCATCGTTTTTGCTGCTTCCGCCGTGGTGGTTGTTTTAATCATGCTCTGCATGGTGGCCACGTTTACCAGTTCTGTTTTGGAACGCCGCCGCGATTTTGCCGTGATGAAGGCCCTTGGCGCTTCTAATGGAGCAGTAAACTCTCTCTTTGCCGCTGAAGCCGCTCTGCTTGCGCTTACCGGCGCTGCCGCAGGATACATTCTGGGCAGCGCAATCGCTTTCTGGATTGGCAAAGCGAACTTTGACGCTGCCATTCCGCCACAGCCGGTACTACTGCTTCCGGTATTGCTGGGGAGCGTGCTTCTGGCGCTGATCGCATCCACTGCGCCGTTAAAACTATTGCAACAGATACAGCCCGCAGCGATCCTGCGAGGAGAATAATGCCGATTGAACTCAAGAACGTGAGCCGTGTTTACGAGAGCAATGTAGAGGTGCGCGCGCTGGATGATGTCTCGCTCACGGTGGCGCCCGGTGAGTGGCTGGCAGTAATGGGGCCTTCTGGCTCCGGTAAATCCACCTTGGTGAACCTCATGGGCTGCCTGGACCAGCCTACCAGCGGCGAAATCTGGATCGATGGCACAAATGTTTCCAGAATGTCCGCCACGGAGCTGAACCGCTTCCGCGCGGAAAAGATCGGCTTCATTTTTCAGCAATTTCACCTGATCCCGTATCTCACGGCGCTTGAAAATGTAATGCTGGCGCAATACTTCCACAGCATGACGGATAAAGACGAAGCTCTGGCCGCGCTTGGCCGTGTTGGTTTGCAAGATCGCGCTGACCATTTGCCTTCACAGCTCTCCGGCGGCGAGCAGCAACGCGTCTGCATTGCACGCGCCTTGATTAACGATCCGCAAATCATCCTGGCTGACGAGCCTACTGGAAATCTAGACGCCCAGAATGAAGAGCTGGTGCTGCTCAAGCTGCGTGAGATGCACGCGCTGGGCCGCACCATCATCATGGTGACGCATGATCCCATTGTCGCCCGGCTGGCCGACCGCCGCCTGGAGCTGCATCACGGCAAGATCGCTGCCCAGGAAACCTACTCCATGTCTGATGAAGAGCAGTTTGATGAAGTTCTGGAGGAGCTATGGGTACTGGCAGAAAATGGCGAACCGGCAGAGCTTGGCCGTGTGGAAGTGGAAGGCGCGCTGCCGATGGGGCTGGCGCTACAACGCATGAAAGGCCTGGGGCTGGTGGATTTGACTGAACATGCCCTCGAACCGCATACGCACAAGCGCGTGCTCAATCGCTGCCATGTGGCGTTTCGTCCGACTAATGAATATGCCGGCCACGGTGATCACATGATCATCTTCACTGAAAAAGGTCGCAAGCGCGCAGAGGATGTGATCCGCCGACATCGGCTGGCAGAGCGTCTCTTTACGCAGACCTTTCATATTCACGATGAAAGAGAAGTCGCAGAGCAGGCCTGCAAGTTTGAGCACATTTTGTCGCCGGAAGCCACCACCAGTATCTGCTCCTTCCTCGGACATCCGCGCACATGCCCCCACGGCAGCCCAATCCCTGCGGGAGAATGCTGTATTGAGGCGAAGGCCGCGGTTAGCGGTCAGCTATCAGCGATCAGCAATCAGTCAAACCGCGAGTAGGTGCCTATCAGCGGTTGCCATTGCAAAAGATCAGCAAGCCTTTACGAATTGTTGGTTGTCAATTTTGCCAATTGCTCAGGTTTAACTGATCGCTGATGGCCGATAGCTATTTGCTCCTAAAAGCCAAAAAGGAGAGGCAGGTTTTCCTCTCCTTTTCTCGTGTGTGGATAAACGATTTGTATTAATAACGAATCAATACAAGTGGAAATCCACCTCTAAATTCATGGCAACGGCGACAGGCGTGCCGTTCTTTTTGCCCGGCTCAAACAACCAAGTTCTTACGCGCTCTACAGCTTTTTCATCCAGGCCCATACCCAGGGCGCGGACTACATGAATGTTGCGGGGTTTGCCGTCAGGGCCGATGATCGCCGCCAGCACAACCACTCCCTGATATTTGGCCTTGCGGGCTTCTTCTGAGAAGTCCGGTTCAGGAGTGAACTTGGCTACTGGCGCGGTTACGCCGATATCGCCGAGTTTATAAATCCCGCCGCCGAATCCGCCACCTTGTCCAGGTCCATGTCCCGGCCCGGTGCCGCTGCCGATTCCGTTGCTGGCGCCAGAGCCAATACCACCGCCCGTACCAGTGCCATTGGAAGCAGGCCCGGTCACTCGCGCAGACATGGGATTACCGATGTTCGGCATGTTGGGATTGTCTGGCAGCTTCACGTTCGGAGGCGCAACAACAGTGGCCTCTACCGCCAGCTTCGGCTTCTTATTCAAGATCTCAACCGTTGGAGGCGCAAGCTGCTGCGGCGCAACCTTGGGTAGATGTCCTTTGCTCTCGAAAACCTTGGCTACATTGCCGCCGCCGCCGCCGCCAGCCAACACTTTAGGAGCAACTGCCGGTTTCAGTACCGGTTGATAATCTGTCAATGGCGGGGCTACCAGAGTAACGTGCTCCTGCTGCTTGGCCAATGTTGCCATGCGGGTGCTCCAGATTGAAAACGCAATCAACCCAGCGATCACTATCGCATGCAAAGTGAGGGAACTGCTGGCCGCTTTCTTGCGCCGTTTGGTGCTCCAAATTTCAGAGACAGCAACGGGACGTGATGTGAGCCGCAAGGGCGGTAATTTCTCTGGGAACAAAGCTTCCTTGATGTTCCTTAGCAGAGAAGTCAACATTGATTGGTGGACTTGAGGTACCCGGAACGTAGGTACATCTCGACTAATTAAGCGATTGGGAACGATTACATTATTCGCCATGGGTCCGACCCGCGCCACCTTTTCGCCACAACTTTCATGTGGTCTGGATTCACTCATAGGAGATGAAAAAACCAAAGTTCAAGTTGCATTTCCTAAGGAGAAACTTTCTTTTCTACACCTAGGTCACTCAACACAGTTCATCGCTCAGAGAGGACGTTTATCAGCAACGTCCTCACATTTGTCTCAGTAGATTTCGAAGTGGCGCGTAATCTGATTAGATTCAATTTTGCGTGTCAGGTTTTGTAAAGAGCCTGTAAATCCCAGAAAAATATTTGGTAACGTTGGGGCAACGCGGAGTATTGATCTTCCGCCGCATTCAGCACGCGTGCAGGTGAACTGTTTATAATGAAAGATTCCCTCTTATGGAGCAAAACGGAGCAAAAATGCGGCCCCCGCTTGAACTCAAGAAGACGCTGAATCTTCCTCGAACGGACTTCTCTATGAAGGCCAATCTGCCGCAGAACGAGCCTAAGTGGCTGGAGCGGTGGGAGAAAATGGGGATTTACGCCAGGATTCGCGAATCACGCAAAGGCGCGCCAAGCTACATTCTGCATGATGGCCCGCCTTACGCCAATGGCGCCATCCATGAAGGGCATGCTCTGAATAAATGTTTGAAAGACTTTGTGGTTAAGTCCAAGACCATGGCCGGCTTCGACTCGCCGTACGTTCCTGGCTGGGACTGCCATGGCCTGCCGATCGAGATCAAAGTCGATGAGCAGTTAGGCCGCAAGAAGCTGGAAATTCCAGCTTCAGCCGTGCGCCGGGAATGCCGGAAGTACGCAGAAAAGTATCTCAACATCCAGCGTGATCAATTCAAGCGGCTGGGCATCCTGGGCCGCTGGGAACAGCCTTACTCCACTATGACGCCGCAGTACGAATCGGTAATCGTGCGCCAGCTTTTTGACTTCATGGAGAACGGCGCGGTTTACAAAGGTCTGCGCCCGGTTTATTGGTGCATCCATGACAAGACAGCGCTGGCAGAAGCTGAGATCGAGTACGGGAACCACACCAGCCCGAGTGTGTGGGTCAAGTACCGCTTGACCAGCGATCCAGCAAAGATTGATCCTGCGCTGGCCGGTAAGAATGTTTCCACTATCATCTGGACCACTACGCCCTGGACACTTCCCGCTTCTATGGCAGTGGCGTTTCATCCCGATCTTGAATATGTAGCTTTGGAACACGGCGACGATGTCTATATCGTTGCCGATGCGCTGGCCAACGCAACCAAAGATGCGGCCAAGTTGCAGCACGCGCATAAGATCGCACACTTCCCCGGGCGCAAACTGGAATTTGCCACCTTTGCGCATCCGTTTTTGGACCGTCAGATCCTTGGCGTGCTGGCTGATTACGTAACTACAGATCAGGGAACAGGCGCAGTGCATACCGCTCCCTCTCACGGCGCTGACGATTTCTACACCGGCTCTAAATACAAGCTTGATCAGCGAACCAAAGTTGACGAAGCCGGTCGGATGCTGGAAGGCTTGCCGGAATACGACGGCAAAACAGTTTTTCAGGCGAATCAGCCAATCATCGAGTTGCTGAAAACACGTGGCGTGCTCATGGCTGAGGCCAAGATTGAGCACTCATATCCGCACTGCTGGCGCTGCCACAATCCGGTAATCTTCCGCGCCACAGAGCAGTGGTTTATCTCCATGGAAGCTCCGGTTGATGGCACTACTCTGCGCCAGCGCTCGCTGGATGAGATCAAAAAAGTAAAGTGGATTCCGGCGTGGGGAGAAGAGCGCATCAGCAACATGATTGCTGAGCGGCCAGATTGGTGCATCTCACGCCAGCGCGTCTGGGGTGTGCCGATCGCGGTGTTTTTCTGCGAAGGCTGCGGCAAGCTGCTGGACACCAAAGAAGCACATACTGCAGTGGTGGATCTCTTTGCGCGTGAAGGCGCTGATGCCTGGTATACACACGAGATCAAAGATATTTTGTCTTCAGACACAAAATGCCCCGGCTGCAACAGCACGAATTTCCGCAAAGAGACTGACATTATCGATGTCTGGTTTGAATCCGGGTCCAGCCAGGCCGCCGTGCTTGGGCACGAACCCGGTCTCACTTGGCCTGCTGATCTTTATCTGGAAGGCGGAGACCAGTATCGTGGCTGGTTTCACTCTTCCCTGCTGGTTGCAGTGGGCACGCGCGGACACGCGCCGTATCGTGCCGTGGCCACCAACGGTTGGACGCTCGATCCCCAAGGTCGCGCAACTTCAAAATCACTGGGCAATGGAATCGATCCTATCGAGATTGCAAAAAAACTTGGGGGCGAAATCATCCGGCTCTGGGTCGCTTCCGTAGATTTTCAGGAAGACGTGACTATTTCTCAAGAATTGCTGGAACAGCAGATCTCAGAGAATTACCGCAAAATGCGTAACACTTTCCGTTACGTACTGAGCAATCTTCCGGACTTTGATCCGGCGCAGCATGCCGTCAGCTTTGCCGATCTCAAGCCCCTGGACCAGTACTGGCTCATGCGCACGGCGCAGGTCAGCGACCAGGCACGCAAATGGTATGAGAGCTTTGAGTTTCATCGCATTTACCACCAGCTA
>DASTCT010000081.1:0-30353 GCA_035710845.1 Candidatus Angelobacter sp. | reverse complement strand
CATTAACTATGTCACCGGCGCAACTTACGGTCCCGATAGCTCTCTTACCGGATTCGTCAGCGGCAGCGGCGGAGTAACAGCCATCACCAACAGTTTCAGTTATAGCAAGCGCCTTCAACCGGTGACCATGTCGGCCACCACGCCGAACCAGACAGTGTTCTCCATTGGCTATGATTTCCATGCTGGCAACGGCGATAACGGCAACGTTTACGGTATTACCAATTACAAAGACACAACCCGCAACCAGACCTTCACCTATGACCCGCTGAATCGCCTGCTCTCGGCACAGAATGCGGGAACCAACTGCGCCGCCACTACTGCCAACGGCAAGACTGAGTATTGGGGCAACAACTACACGTATGATGCCTGGGGGAATCTGCTCAATAAGACCGTCACTAAATGCTCGGCTGAAAACTTGAGCGTCACGGCCCTTGCGAGCAATCAACTCTCCGGCTACGGGTATGACGCTGCTGGGAACATGACCCATGACCTGACCAGCGGCCTGAATTACACCTTTGACCAGGAGAACCGCATCACCGGCGCCAATGGTTACACCTACACTTACGATGACGGCGGCAACCGTGTACGCAAATCGAATGGCAATCTGGCTGGCAACGGCACGCTTTACTGGTACATGACGCCGGGCATAGTGGCTGAAACAGATCTGGCTGGGACAACTAAATCTGAATACATCTTTTTTGACGGCGAGCGCGTGGCGCGGCGTGACGGAGTAAACGGCGCAGGCGGCGTGTTCTATTACATCTCAGACCATCTGAAAACCGCGTCTGTCATCACTGATTCCGCAGGCACCATCAAATCCGAATCCGATTATTACCCGTGGGGCGGCGAGCTGCAGATCACAGCCAACGATTCCAATCATTACAAGTTCACTGGCAAAGAACGGGATTCAGAAACTGGCCTGGATTATTTCGGGGCGCGGTATTACTCCAACGGACTCGGACGCTGGGTGAGCGCGGACTGGAGCGCCACGCCAGTTCCGGTGCCATATGCAGATTTTGGTGATCCGCAGTCGCTGAATTTGTACGGGTATGTACGAGGATTACCAACCTCTCGCGTTGATGCTGATGGGCACTGCTGTGATTGGCAGTATGGAGTGGATTTCACCACGGGGGCTCTGAAAGGGGTTGTCTCAAGCGCAAGCTTTGGGTGGGTAGGCGCTCCCAAAGCGGGCGATTCAGAAGCGTCCTTGTTGGGCCAAACTTACGGGACATTCGTAGAGGGTCTGGTTGGAGCTGGAATCATGTCCAAAGGCATAGGTGATGCCGGCGTGGGGCTTGCTTTAGCGCCAGAGACAGGTGGAGCATCTCTTGCGGTTTCAGGGCAGGGTCTCCTCGAGATGGGCGGTGGCGGTCTCATGGAAGCGGGTGCAGCCAAGAACACCACAGCGATTGCAATGGTGGCTAAGAACTCGCAGGGCTCGTCATCAACACAAGAATCAACAAAGCCCCATGGCAATACAGCGGGAGACCAACCTGCAGAACTCTATGAAAAATATGACAAGAATGGCAACTTTCAGAAACATGGCGTGAGTCAAAATTCTAATAAGCGATACACTCAAAAACAATTAAATGGTGGGAGGATAAAGGTGGTAGGCAAGGGGCCTCGACGCCAAATGCTTGCCAAAGAAAGGCAAAAAGTGGAAACCAATCCGGGGCCGGAGAATCACGAACCATGGGCGGGTAAGCAGAAAAAGAATTAATAAAAAAAGAAGAAATCAAAGATGACATCTCTTCCAGATACGGTAACTATTGGAGTTCAATCAAGCGGTGATGATGATCGAACTGAAAGACCTATTATTGAACTACGGAGGCTTTTGGCAGATTACTGTAAAGGGCCCTACAGTCCAGATGTTCGGGAATTTGCATTGGTATTTCGTATCGGTGGTGAAATGCAAGAATTTAATTTTGAAGGATGCGAGCGAATACGAAGAAACCGCAAAGAGAAGTACATAACTGTTGATCTAGGGTTTCCCTCCAGCAAGTGGAAGGGAGCCACAGATTCAAGCATACGGGAATTTCTCGTGGAGGCTGTAGAAACAGGTTTGCTTTGCTGCATTCGTCGATTGCTGAAAGACAGATCGCCAGTGAATGGTGATGCCCTCATGAATGATTTTGCAAAGGTGAAAGAAATCTTTTTTGCAAGTAATCCCACTGAACTATAACTCCAGCATTTGACGCGGCCGCCATTTGCGTGTATGCCGCTTAATATGATTCTTTGTGATGACTCCTTTGCATTGTCAATGTAAGGTCCCAACATCGATTTTTCAGCAGCGGTATTGTTGAAAAGACGGCTTTAAGTAAATAGCTCCTGCAGAGCTGCGGATGTTTTATTTTTGCCTAAAGAAGTTTTGGTTCAGCGTTCGCGGATATGCAACTAATTCTCGAAAATATCAATATCGATCTGATACTCACCAACCGAGATGAACTGCATTCTGAGCTGTGCGGTCAGCTCTCTCTATCAGATCTCAACAAAGTAGGCGCTGGGTGATGGTGGCAGCAATATGCTGGGCGTAACATTCAGCCTCGAACCCGCAAGGAACATATAGATCGTCACAAGAAAAATGGGGACTTCAATAATGGGCAAAGCGCCGAAAAAAAGCAGTCTAGTTAAAGCTGTGGAAGTAACGCAGCTAACTCCTATTGAACAGATGTCCGGGGACAGCAAAAAAGATACACTGCTCCTCAAAGAGATGGCTGGCGAAGCACGTGAGTTCCTGATGTCTTTTAAATGGTGCAAAAATATCCGATGTTCCTGGTTTGGGTGGGGCGTTGGTGGTGTCTGTGCTGTCTTTTTTTTCGAAATAGATCCTAGTTCCAAGAAGATTGACAGATGGCTGTGGGTGATCGTTGGGGATTTACCACCTGCCTACCTTGTCCTCGATGCGAGCCCGACTCCTCTGGCAGCATTGGCTAACTATGTGGATTTTATGCAGGGTTGGGTAGATGCGGTTAAAAGCAAGCGACCCGTGAATAATTGCATTCCGGTTAACGCTCCGGCCACGCGCGAGTACGCCAATTTACTCCAACGGCGGATTGACTTTATTCGCAATGAATTTCTCAGCTCAGAGTCGCGCATCAGAAGATAAGAGCGAAAAACTCTCATCCCTCCATCGCCCCTCACGCGTTTTTCTTTAAACCATTGATTCCACTATTCTGCTCAGGTTTTCCACCCACCATACCTTCGCCCCGCGGACTTGCGCCGCATGATAATCTTAAATACAGCAAGTGCTTTGGATTTTTAAGCACGGCCAGACGAGAGAAAAGGCGAATCA
The DNA here is from genome assembly GCA_035710845.1 of Candidatus Angelobacter sp. Classification (GTDB taxonomy): domain Bacteria; phylum Acidobacteriota; class Terriglobia; order Terriglobales; family Acidobacteriaceae; genus Angelobacter. The sequence continues at coordinate 27,061 of DASTCT010000081.1, read as the reverse complement.
GTGACCCAGACGAAGGAAAAATTCGAGACCCGCAAGCTCCCCATGATGCCCATCCGTGACGTGGTCATCTTTCCCTATATGATGACCCCGTTTATTGTGGGTCGAGAATCCAGCGTGCGCGCCCTGGAAGAAGCGCTGGCCGCCGACCGCAAGATCTTTCTCGCCACCCAGCATGACGCCTCTATTGACGAGCCTAAGCCGCACGAGATTTACCAAGTCGGCACGATTGCCAATATTGTCCAGAACCTCAAGCTGCCGGACGGCAATATCAAGGTGCTGGTGGAAGGCGTGGAGCGCGGACGGATTCTGAAGCTGACGAACAATGACGGCTATTTTGAGGCGGAAGTCCGTACGGTAAAGTATCCGGCTGAGCCCAATAAGGCGCTGGAATCGGCCATGCAGCGGGTGCACACGCTCTTTGATCAGTACGTGAAGCTCTGCCAGTCGCTGAACCTGGAGCCTGTAATCATTACCGGGATGAACGATCCGGCCAAGCTGAGTGACACCATTGCGCAGAACCTGCAGCTTTCGATCGAAGAAAAGCAAGAGCTACTGGAAATTTTTGATCCGGCTGAGCGACTCAATCGCATTGCAGACGTGCTTGATATTGAGATTGAAAAGCTGAATATGGACCGCACCATCCAGACGCGCGTGAAGCGCCAGATGGAGCGCGCGCAGAAAGAGTACTACCTTAACGAGAAGATCAAGGCCATTCAGAAAGAGCTGGGCCGCGGTGAGAAGAGTGAGTTTGACGAGCTGAAAAAGAAGATTGATACCGCCGGCATGCCCAAGGACGTGCATGAGAAGGCGATCCAGGAACTGAAGAAGCTGGAAGCCATGCCGCCTATGTCGGCTGAATCCACGGTGTCGCGCAATTATCTTGACTGGCTGCTGGCTGTACCGTGGAAGAAGAAATCAAAAGAGATCCGCAATATTGAGCACGCGGAAAAAATCCTGAACCAGGACCACTACGGCCTGGAGAAGATCAAAGACCGCATTCTGGAATTTCTAGCTGTGCGCCAGCTAGTAAAGAATCCCAAGGGCTCGATTCTTTGCTTTGTTGGACCTCCGGGCGTTGGCAAGACTTCGCTTGGCATGTCGATTGCGAAGGCTACAGGCAGAAAATTTGTTCGGCTGTCGCTGGGCGGCGTACGCGATGAAGCTGAAATTCGCGGCCATCGCAGGACATACATCGGCGCGCTGCCGGGACAGATCATCCAGATGATGAAAAAGGCCGGCACCAAGAACCCGGTCTTCATGCTCGATGAAGTCGACAAGATGGCTTCGGACTTCCGCGGCGATCCATCAGCCGCGCTGCTTGAAGTCCTAGACCCTGAGCAGAACTGGATGTTCCAGGACCACTATCTTGACGTGGAATACGACCTGTCACAGGTTTTCTTCGTTGCCACAGCCAATGTGCTGCATACCATTCCGCCGGCGCTGCAGGACCGCATGGAAGTCCTGCGGCTGCACGGCTATACAGAGCTGGAAAAAATCGAGATCGCGCGGCAGTTCCTGGTGCGCAAGCAGCGTGAGGCTACCGGACTCACAGAAAAGCAGCTTCAGTTCACTGATGATGCTCTGCGCGAGATCATCCGCTCTTACACCCGTGAAGCCGGCGTTCGCAACCTCGAGCGCGAGATCGGCAACATTTGCCGCAAGGTTGCGCGCAAAGTCGTGAAAGAACCGAATTACACTGTTACGCTTGGCGGGGAAAACGTCAACGAGTTTCTCGGCGTTACCAAGTTCCGCGATACGCTGGCGAATGAAAAGAGCGAAGTTGGCCTGGTTACCGGCCTTGCCTGGACTGAGGTCGGTGGCTCAATTCTGAGCACTGAAGTGTCCATTGTCGACGGCAAAGGAAGCAAGCCCACGATTACCGGCCAACTCGGGGACGTGATGCAGGAATCCGCGCATGCAGCGATCACCTATGTTCGTTCGCGCGCCGCTCGCCTGGGGCTGGCCAAGGATTTCTACCGCAACGTCGATATCCACATTCACGTGCCTGAGGGCGCCATCCCTAAAGACGGCCCTTCTGCAGGCATTACCATGGCCACGGCCATCTCCAGCGCGCTTACCAAAATTCCTGTGCGCCGCGATATCGCCATGACCGGCGAGATCACGTTGCGCGGCAAGGTGCTGCCCATCGGCGGCCTTAAGGAAAAACTTCTGGCTGCTCTGCGTGCAGGAATTAAAGAAGCGATTATTCCCAAAGAGAATGAAAAAGACCTGCCTGAGGTGCCGGAAAACATTCGCAGCCAAATGAAGATTCACCTTGTCGAAAACATGGACCAGGTGCTGAAGATCGCGCTGGAAAAGCCGTTGCCCGAGTCTTCAGAAGAAACCGCCCAGCCTATCCCTGCTCCCGCAGTACAACCAGAGATTTCGAGAGAAAGATATTTGTAAATCTTTTGCGATGCAGAGGCCCGCTTGAAAGAGCGGGCTTTTTGTTTGCACTGCCCGCCAGAGAAAAAACATCCAACCAGCCAATACAAAACGTGCAAGAAAAGTCTTTGTCTATATTTCGCTGTTTATTTACGGGCGAATACATGGTAAACTCTATCGACCAAGAAAGGCGGCGGAGTATGGAGATCCTCTTTTCAGCGAAGATATCAAAAAATGGGACGAAGGTCCGGGTGTTGTTGTTGTGCCCCGATTGCCGTGAGGAACTGGAGATGGCTAAGGACCTGGCGACCGTCCGCTTCAGATGCGGCAAGCACGGCGAACTGGGGACACTCACCTTTGGAGAATTCAGTGAAGGGTTGCAGCAAGCCCAGAAAACCATCGCCAAACAGCACGGTTTGGGCAAACTGGTTCGAATCAACATCACGCCAAGCGATCCGCAAGTGGTCCACTAAGGCTGTGGCCGAGTAATGCCAGCTTAGGCATCGCCTCGGCCTGACATCTACATGTTCTCGGCTCTTGAGCGATTTGCTTTGATCTGCGCTCGTCTGCGGAAATCTGCGGTGAACTCCCGCAATTGTTAAACTGTTTGTTACCCCTGCATGAAACCCATTCTCGCCAAATTTCTTACCTCAGCTGCCGATCCCAAATTCTTTCCCGCTGAGGGCCCGCCGGAATTCGCCTTTCTAGGACGCTCCAATGTCGGGAAGTCGAGCTTGATCAACTCTCTGCTTGGACAAAAGCTGGCGCACGTCAGTTCCACGCCAGGACGCACGCAAACCATCAACTTCATCGGCATTTATAGCAAGCCCGGCCAGCCAAACCCTGAGTTGATGCTGGTTGATCTGCCGGGTTATGGCTACGCCAAAATCTCACGCGAGATTTCTACCGAGTGGCCGAAATTCATTGAGCCTTATCTCAAAGATCGTGAAACCCTTCAGCTTTCTGTCGTGCTGATTGACTCCAATATTCCCGCGCAGGAACCTGACCGCCAACTCATCCATTTTCTGCGTTCCATGCAGCGCGACTTTCTTGCCGTTGCCACCAAGGCAGATAAACTCTCCGGCAACAAGCTGCGTAATGCTCTGGCTACCCTGGCGCGTGAGCACGCGCTTGACACACTTCTTCCCTACTCTGCCAAAACCGGCGACGGACGCGCCGAGCTTTGGCGTCAGATCAGATCGCGAGCGGGCAAGTAATGGCCAGGAAACCAATGGATCCTTTTGCGCGCAAAATGGTCCAGGGCACCCTTGTCTATGGCAGCGTAATGCTTGTGATGTTTGCTGTGCTCACGGGGGTCTATCTACATACGCGGCCGCGATGCTCTGATCGCGTTATGGCGGACGCAACAAGTCCCGGCAATCAATGGACTGCAACCGTTATGGAGCGGCGCTGCGGTGAGGATGCTCCATTCCTGACCCACGTGAATCTCCGCTCTGCGGGGACGGATCTCCAGCGCGGCTTCTTCTCCGGCTCAGCAGCTGAAGGCGAGATTTTTCTGGTGGAACAGGATGCCGCCAGCACCGGCATCACTGTGCAATGGAGCGCGCCTGGTGCGCTCACCATTCATTGCCCGCATTGCAGTCCTGATCTGCAAAGGGAAAAAGATCAACGCTGGGGAAATGTGACTATCAATTACGCAACGCCTTAAGCAATCCGTTTGTCAGGAATCGATATAGAGGTTTCAGCGTCCCACCTATGCCCTGCTGCGAGTCTGCCTTAGACAGAGCGGCGCAAAATGGGCGCTTACCTTTAGATCTCTCCTGCTACAGATTATTGGTTGCCCGCCTTGCTTTCATTCGAACGCTGCTGCAACCATGCCCCCAGTTCTGTCTGCAAACGGGTACGTGTCTTAGAGCAGGCGCTGATGTTCTCAATAGATTGTTTCAGCATGCGCTCCGCTGCCGGTACCTGATGATCGCCAAAGAAATTCTGCACGTCGCTGCGCAGTTCATCACTGCAGAAGTTGCTGGTTGCATGCACAATCTCAGGACCGCTCGACATGGTGGTTTTCTTTTCCACCTCCGGCCAATGTGTCTTTACCCAATCCCAGGCAACTTTCTGGTCGTCGGCGTTGGAGAGCACAGTCGATACCAATGCGGCCGCATCCTGGTTCCTGACTTTCTCTGAGACGCTGAATTCCAGCACCTGCTGCACAATTTTAGGATCGCGGAACGCGGCCAGTGCGCGTCCAACGTTGTAATACTGCTCAGGTGAACTCATCTTCCCGAGCGCCGCCATATATTGCTCAAACAGCGCTTCGTTGCCATAGCGGGCCGCCACAATCAGAACGTTTTTGGCTATGCTTGCATCCACCGAGTCAGGATCTTTCACATATTGCTCGGCCAACTTTGTGGATTGCTGGATCGTCTCCGGATCTTCGCCGATTATGCCAAGAATATGAATCAGGTCGCTGCGCAGAGTGTGCGTGTCTTCCGTCTCGTTTGCACTCGGAGTCCAGCCTACCTTGGCCATGAGGGGCTGAAAGCTAGAACGCACCCAAGCGCGGAATGGCTCCGCTTCGCCGCCGGAGAGAAGGTAATCATTGGTGTAATCCAGGACAGGCAAATAGCTCTCCACCACCGCACGTTCCGCATCCTGATTCAGTGCGGCGACTAGATCCAACAAGGTGGCCATCTTCTCTTGGCCAGATTGCACCAATGCGATCTCGTCGTTCACCAGTGACATACGCTCTGCCGTGGTTAATCCGGTGGTGACAATTGCAGTCAATTTTTCCAGATCAGCCTTGTCATATTGCGTGCGGTAATAACCTGTGGCATTGCCATTCACAAATACCCACTGTGAGCATCCAGCTACAGGCAGCGTTTGCTCCTTTTGGCTCAGGATTTGGCAGAAAGGCTTGGCATCCTGTGTTTTTACGCACAGAGGCGCCATCCATTGCTGGTCCTTTTTGGGTGCGGCGCTTGGATCAGCCCAGAAGCGGCCCTGCGTAACGGTAACCTCGGTCTTGGGCTCAGGCTTTATGACGCGCCTGCGCCGCCTGGATTTTTTTACCGGCACTTTGACGGGAGCGGGATTCACGCATGATGCTTTCACCGTGACCAGTGGTTCACCTGCCTGCTCCACAAACGTGGGCATGATCTTGTCCACGGGCCTGCCGGATGCTGTCGTCAGTGCAGTCCAAAAATCTTCTGCCGTGGCGTTACTGTAAGAAAACTTACGCAGATAAACGTTCACGCCGCGCCGAAACACCTCCGGGCTGACGTAAGACTCAATCATGCGCAACACCGCGGCCGCTTTCTCATAGGAGATCGGATCGAACAGCTCGTTAATTTCTTCCGGTGTCTCGGCTTTGGCCCGGATGGAATGCGTGTTCACCAATGCGTCCAGCGTGAGTGCCCTGTCTGTCTCCTTCACTGCATCCAGAACGGCATTCCATTCCGGATGCAGCGCCTGTGAAGGCTTTAACGCCATCCAGGTGGCAAAGCCTTCATTCAACCAAATGTTGTCCCACCATTTCATGGTCACCAGATCGCCGAACCATTGATGCGCCATTTCATGCGCCAGAACCTCAAAAACTGCCTGGTGCGAATCCACGGAAGAATTCTTGTCGTCAATAAACAGCAGCGATTCGCGATAAAAAATAGCCGCCGTGTTCTCCATCGCTCCAGCTTCAAAGTCCGGCACGCCTACGATATCGAGCTTTCCAAATGGATACGGTATGCCGTAATACTGGTTATAAAATTTCAGGATCTCGCTTGCGTAACGTAGCGCCGCAGTGCCCAGCGGCTTTTTGTCGGGCGTTCCACAAACGCGAATGGGAATGTTATCTGCCGATCCCTCATTGCACACAAAATCTCCCACCGCCATCGCTACCAGGTAGGTGGACATTTTGGGCGTGGTGGTGAACTTGATTGTATGCTTGCCTTCGCCGGGGCCCGGTGTGTCAGAAGCGATGCTGCCATTGGAAATGGCAGTGTCACCTTTATCAACAACTAAACTGATGTCGAACTTGGCTTTGAAAGCGGGCTCATCAAAAGAAGGAAAAGCCCTGCGGGCGTCAGTAGATTCAAACTGCGTGGTCGCGTAGTTCCTCTCTTTGCTGTGCGACAGATAAAAGCCGCGCAGTTTGTCATTCAAAATTCCGGTGAACTTAATATGGATGCTCGCTGGCCCAGGCTGCAATGCTTCTCCCACCGTCAGCGTTGCTTGCTCTTTTTCCGGCGACAGGCTGGTCTGCGCTGTCTGCGTCTTCTCGCCCTGCGTTACCGTTGCTTCTTGGAACTGCAGTTCAGCCGCGTTGAGCGTGATGGCGGTAGTGGTCTTCTGCACCTGCACATCAATTGTCTCCTCGCCTCCGAATGTGGCCTTCTGCATGTCTGGGGTAAAGATCAGCGCATAGTGCTCAGGAGTCATGCCCTCAGGCAGGCGTTGTGCCGCTGCCAGCATTGGCATGAGCGCCATGGCCATGCACAAAATTCTTTTTAGTAATGCCATTTCTCTCCTTAGCTCATTCGGTATTATGACCTTGCCCTAACCGCGCCTTTATTGCGCCGGCTCTTTGCACGCGTGCCTAGTGATCTTTGGAAGCTTTGCTCCCTTGATAATGGTGGCGCAGAGGCTCGGCTTGTACTCCTTGCCATTCCAGTCATATACCGTGGTTTCCATCCTGGCCTCATCCACCTTAAACTCTCCCGTAAGGGAAGGCATACCTTGTTTGACGATCTTCATGGGATGAAGTGAGGCATATTTTTCCTTCAGCGACAGCCGGTATTGATCGCCGCTGCGCAGGTACACCAACGTGTCACAATTGCTGCCCTGGCAATGACATGATCCCTGCACCTGAACGATCGTTCCCGGCTGCCGGCCGCCAACTCGGATCGCCAATGCTGAGAGCGTCGGCGCATCGGCGTTTTGCGCATCATCTGGTTTATTGCATGCGGCATCATGCAGCGCTTTGTCTTTTAAATCCGCTGAAACTTCGTCCTGTTGCTGCATTGCGCTTAAGGCCCCTGTTGCAAGAATAACGATAAGAAAGATTATGATTTTCCTGATCTGCATGGGTTTCCTGGTTATCAATAAACTATTAAGGGAAGATACCACACGGGCTTTGATCCAAACGTTGTTCTAAAAGGTCCGGGGCATTGTTGCAGGGCGGAATCACCGTGCCCGGCAGCCACAACTTGCCCTGCGGTCCCACAATCACCGCGGTTGCCCCAAAGTCAGCGCTTGAAAGCCCGCGCAGCACCGGAAGGATTTGCCCTGAAGGATCCAGCTTCGGCCCGCCCGGCTTTTCCTGCTTCACCGGATACACTCTGCCGCCAAGAAACGTTCCGTCCGGCGACAGATGCGCTTCCAGCACCAGTGACAATCCATTTTCCGCGCTCAGGTTGAAAGGCCCGTACGTGGCAAAATTGCCCAGCGAATAAGCAATCAACTTTCCCTTGTAAACCTCCATCGCGCGCACCACGTGCGGCCCTGATCCCAGCACCAGATCAGCGCCGGCGTCGATTGCCGCGTGAGTAAATTTGCGCAGGTCGCCACGATCTTCACCCAAAAACAGCTCATCGCCTGCAAGAACGTGCTGGTGTGTAGCACCCTCTGCCCCGCCGTGAAATCCCACAATCACCAAGTCGGCTTCAGCACGCGCCGCACTAATTGTTTGCAGTGAAGCATCCAGATCAAGAAAGTTATACGCGCCGGGATATGTGGCGAACGCAATCGCATCGATCTTTTTGCCCTTCACCGTGAGCCGGGCGATATCGCCAACTTCACCTGTATGCGCGATCTGCACCGCGTCCAGCGCCTGCCGTGAGCTTGTGCGCCCATCTTGGCCAAAGTCCATGGCATGATTGTTGGCCAGCCCCATCACGGTGAAGCCAGCATCTTTCAAATATTTGTTGTAGCGCGTGGGCACGCGGAACGCGAAGCACGTTCCCTCTTTCTTACCATGACACTTGGCCGAGTCGCCGCCATCCATCAGCGGGCCTTCAAGATTTCCGTACACAACATCGCCACGCTTTAAGAGCGGCGTAACTTCGGCCAGCAAACCTGCGCCATCATTTGGCGGGAGAGTCGATTCGTCAGGGAAGGTTGTGCCCAGCATTACATCGCCAACGGCGGTCACTACGATATCGTCGTAAGCGTTCGGCGATGGTCCGGTTGTTCCGGTATCGGACAGGGCTTTTTTAATCTCAGCTTCGGGACTTGGCATCGTTGCCGGAGTTGCTTGCGGCGCAACCGGCGTAGCTGATTGTGGGGTTTGCGTCGTTTGTTGGGTAGCTTCCTGGGGACAATTCGCCGCGTAAACACTCGATGCAACAAGTAGCAAGGAGAGAAAAAGTGCAGCACAGCCTAATCTGATTGAGCCAAACGATAAGCAGGTTCGCATCAGGGCACAGGCGCAGCCCATACTTTTATGCATGGGTGAGCGAAACGAAAAAGTACCGGAAAACGCGTTAATAGATTTTGGCTTTGGCCCCTGAAAAATCATGCTTTAAACGCTCACCACCTGTCCTGCTACTACCATTTCAGCACAGCGGTTCCATGCAAACCAATAAGCAATTTCCCTGTAATCATCCACATCAAAGACCGCTAAATCTGCGTCTTTCCCTGCTTCAATGCTCCCCTTGCGCTCTTGCAGACCCAAAGCACATGCGGCGTTGATGGTCGTTGCAGCAACCGCCTCACCCGGAGTCAGCTTCATATGCATGCAGGCCAAGGACATCACAAAAGGCAGGCTTGGAGTCGGTGAACTGCCGGGGTTGTAGTCGGTAGCTAAAGCCACCGGAACTCCTGCATCGATCAATTTTCGGGCGTCAGGAAAATCCCTATGCCCCAAAAAATAATTTGCGCCCGGCAGCAGTACAGCAACCGTCTCTCCCTGCGCCAGTTGTGCGACATCTTCAGGATGAATGCAATCCATGTGGTCGAGCGATGCCGGCTTGTGGGCCAGCAGGCTGGCGATCCGTGTTGCCGTAAACTGCCCGACGTGGGCACGCACTCCTAAGCCATTGGCTCGCGCAGCGGCAAAGATCTTTTCCGATTGCTCCAGCGTGAACGCTCCCCGTTCACAAAACACGTCCACGTATTGCGCCAGCTTCTTTTTTGCTGCCAGCGGAATGATCTCCTCACACACCTTCGCGACGTACTCTTCTTCCCTGCCTTTAAACTCCGCTGGAACCACGTGCGCCGCCAGCAGCGTCGTTACAACCGTACCCGGCCAACGCCGAGCCGCTTCACGAATCGCCTCCAGTGACTTGATCTCATCTTCGGTCGTCAGCCCGTAGCCGGACTTAGTTTCCACCACGCTTGTTCCCTGCTCCAACATGGCATTGAGCGACGCAAGAATCTTCTCGCTGAGTTCGCCACGCGACGATCCCCGCACCGCAGCCACACTTGACCGAATGCCGCCGCCAGCAGCAGCGATCTCTTCGTACGTTGCGCCGGAAATCCGCTTCTCGAAGTCCACCAGCCGCGGCTCAGCAAACGCAGGATGTGTATGACAGTCAATCAATCCGGGAAGGACCACCTTGCCCTTGCAATCTAGTTCCTGAACCTTGCACCGATTGGTTCTGAGCCACGGATCGCGCAAAAGCTCGCGCTGCGGCCCTGCGGCCAGGACCTTTCCGCCACCACAAAGCACGGCAGCGTCTTTCACGATTCCAATTTCGTTGAGTGCGCGCCCGCGCCGTGGCGCAGAGTCGCCACGCAAGGTTAGCAACTGGCCGATGTTGGCCAGCAGGAGATAAGGAGATTTCGTTTTATGCAACAAGTTGTCTTTTGACTATCTTAGCGGCCTGACAGGGCACGTTTACCTGCATCGCAGTCTCATTTCGCATCATCAGAATCATATTCCTTCTTATATGCAACAATCTTCCACTCTCCACTCTCATTTCGTTTAAAGTTGTAAATTCCCCGCCTGAGCAGGGTTGCAAGATCCTGGCCTGGGCGAACAGTGAGATCGCTAGATTCAACCTTCACACTGAACTGGCCACTCTGCCCATCTTGAGGATCGTCTATAAAAATTCGAAGTCCATGCGAGTAGTCCCGCGGATGGCGTGAGGACATAGCGGGCTCACATAATGCCGGATCGTTGATTGCGTACCCTCCTCCCTGCAAGTATTTAATGAGGGGTTTCGTTGGAGCACCCAAGGGCAGAGCAATGCAAATTGGGTAAAGCGCTCTCTCGCCCAAAGCCTCAAGTTCGGAATTGTAGATCAGCGCAGCAACCCCATATTCATCCGGACGTAAATGCCGTGAACGAGGTGCGGAAGATGGCACTATCGCCGTTGCGCTGATAACCAGCAGCATCGTGAACCCAAGTACCTGAAGTTTTATCTTCATCAGCGATCTTGGTAATTTCGTGATTTTCCAATTTCCAGGCTACTTGCTTTCGCGATTCATTGGAATCTTCACGCCCTTTTTCTCCGCGAAGCGTTCAGCCTCTTCATATCCCGCGTCCACGTGCCGCGCCACACCGATTCCTGGATCATTGGTCAGCACGCGCTCAATGCGCTTCGCCATCATCTCTGTTCCATCAGCGACTGTGACTTGCCCAGCATGCAGCGAATAGCCGATACCTACGCCACCGCCGTTATGGATCGATACCCAGCTTGCGCCACTGGCGGTGTTGAGCAGAGCGTTCAGCAGCGGCCAATCAGCCACAGCATCACTGCCATCTTTCATTGCTTCGGTTTCGCGATACGGCGATGCCACCGAGCCACAATCGAGATGATCGCGCCCGATTACGATTGGCGCTTTGATCTTGCCTTTCTTCACCAGGTCGTTCATGGCAAGCCCGAACTGCGCGCGCTCGCCATAGCCAAGCCAGCAGATACGCGCTGGCAGTCCCTGGAACTTGATGCGCTTGCGAGCCAGGTTGACCCAGCGGCTCAGGATTCGGTTTTGCGGGAACAGCTCCAGGACCAAGTTGTCAGTTACGGCGATATCGGCGGGATCACCCGAGAGCGCTACCCAGCGGAACGGCCCACGCCCTTCACAGAACAGCGGACGAATATATGCGGGCACAAAGCCGGGGAAATCATAGGCATTCTGTACACCGCGCTGATGAGCGAAGGTGCGAATGTTGTTGCCATAATCAAAGGTCACGCTGCCCATCTTCTGCAGCCGCAACATGCCTTCAACATGTCGCGCCATCGCGTCCAACGATTTTTCAAGATATGCCTTGGGATCTCTCTTGCGCAGTTCCAGCGCCTGCTCCAGCGTCATGCCATTGGGCACGTAGCCATTCAGCGGATCGTGCGCCGAGGTCTGGTCGGTAAGAATGTCGGGCAGCACACCGCGTTCGGCCAGTTCAGGAATCACATCGGCGCAGTTGCCTACTAGCCCGACCGAGATCGCCTCTTTTTTGCGCACAGCGTTTTTCAGAATGCGCAGCGCCTCGTCCAGGTTATTGACCATGAAATCGCAATAGCCGGTTTTCAGGCGCTTCTTGATGCGCTCCGCGTCTACGTCGATCCCTAAGAATGACGCGCCAGCCATGGTTGCGGCCAGAGGCTGAGCGCCACCCATGCCGCCCATGCCGCCGCTCACCACCAGCTTGCCCGCCAGATCGCCGCCAAAATGCTTTTCTGCCGCCGCGGAAAACGTCTCAAAAGTTCCTTCAATGATTCCCTGCGATCCGATATAGATCCACGAACCGGCGGTCATCTGCCCATACATCATGAGCCCAGCTCGCTCAAGCTCGTTAAACTTTTCCCAGTTTGACCAATGGCCAACCAAGTTGGAATTGGCGATCAGCACGCGCGGCGCGTAATCGTGCGTTTTGAAGATCCCAACCGGCTTGCCTGACTGCACCAGCAGCGTCTCGTCGTTGTCCAGCGATTTCAAGGAAGCCAAAATCGCTTCAAGACACTGCTGGCTGCGCGCAGCTTTGCCTGTGCCGCCATAGACCACCAAATCGCGCGGGCGCTCGCCTACCTCGTCATCAAGGTTGTTCATGAGCATGCGCATGGCTGCTTCCTGCGGCCATGCTTTGCAGGTCAGGTCGGTTCCGCGAGGCGCTTTGAGCGGAGGAAGATGGGTTGTTTGGATTTCCGTCTCTACCGGCATAAGAAGATGTTAGCAAAATGCACAGGCGTTTTTCTCCAACTCTGGCTTTGGCATCTAATTCCCAAGGAATGAAGGAGGTACGGCTTGGATCCGAACGACAGAGAAGCAATTGTTGATGGTGGCATCAGGAAAGGCAAAGGAACCATGGAGCGCATGAATCAGCAATCCAGAAAGGACGACCGCACTATTACTGATCCGCTTGCCGGACATGTTGGCCACGAAGATTCAGGAAAGTTGGAGGCCAATGCTTCCAATCAGAAAGAAAAACCTATCCCTGCGAAAGGTGAGGATTTCCCTGAACGCGCCGGCATCAGCCGCAAAGAACAGAACTTGCACGAGCGCCAGGTCGATCAGGAAGCCGTACGTGAATCCTTTGAGGACGCAGAAACAGATCCCAAGGCGGACATGGAGCCGGGAGAAGGCAAGGCCGCAGCATAGTTTTGATATGGTGGCTGACACTGTTGAGCCGCTTCCGATGGAATCGAGCGGCTGGCTGAGATGATCCCTGCTTTTTGCGCAGAAAAGTTGCTGGATGCTACTTCAAATTCCCAGACCTTTGAACTTCAGCTTCCTTACCTATATTCTCGCGTGGCGGAAAAACCACACCGCCTTCTGATGTTTCGATCGGGGTACAGGAACATTGTTCGCGTGGACTGCTAAGCAGAGTGCCACAAGCTTCACACTTCCAAGCCAGTTCAGAGTTTGATGGTTGATTGCTCATTCTGATCTCCGATAAAGCGCGTGATCCCGCTCTAACCTAGACAGTTAGATGCAATAGTGTGGATGATAATTCTGACTGGATAGAAATGAAGAGAACGTCACCACTCACTATAAGCGTTTCCTTCAGTGCTGGTGAGGCTTGATCCGCTTTTCACATCGGTGATTCCTGGCTCCGTCTGGTCCACGCTGTCCATTACATCTTCCTGAACGGTCTGCCATGTATCGGCTGAGTGGGTAAACGGGTCTTTGGGAATGGCGTGGAGATAGCCCGCGCTCACAAGATCGCTCAGGGCTTGCGGAGCTTTGCTTTTGTCCTGAGTGTATTGATCAATGGCCGTGCGCATGTTGTACAGGTCTTCTTTCAAGACCGCTTCATTGGCGTGCAGCACGTGAATCTTGTAAACCGGCACCATTACGCCCAGCAAAATTGAGATCATCGCGCACACAATGATCAGCTCAATCAACGTAAAGCCGCTTTGCCGCCGGATTTTCAATGGACCTTTCATACGCTTTTACCAGTCCTTATATTTCGTGCCGTCCAGCCCGGTACCTGTTGACTTGGTGTAAACATCAAAGACGTTTTGGCCGCCCCAGGACTCAGAATCAGGATCATCCTGCATGGAGCGCATCCCCCAATCCTTGTTTCCCGTCATGGGATCAACGGGGATGTGACGCAAAAAACGCAGCTTCTTCCCGCCTGCGATTTCTACTCCATTCACCAGCGTATCCAGGTCTGGCGGATAGCCCTCCGTGCCCAATTTCACCTGGAACGCATTCCTGTCCGCCGCGTCCTTGTAGCGATCAATCGCAGTGCGCATCTCCCAGAGATCGCGCCGCAAATCCACTTCCCGCTGGCGCCTGACCGTGACTTTCATCACCGGAACTGCCGCTCCCATCAGGATCAGCAGGATGGTGATCACCATGATCATCTCCAGCAGAGTGACGCCACGCTGTCCAGCGATCCGCCGCCGGGCCAATGCGCTCCGAAGATCAGCTCTCAACTTCATCTAAGCCTAGTTTACCGTAACCGAGGCTTGCGATCCCAGAACCTCAAGCTGCTGGTTCTGGCTATTGCGCGCCCCTGGGAATGAGATGGTAATGTTGCTGTTGCCTTTCGCCTTGGCCGTAAATACCAGGTTAAAGACCGCGCCGTCACCGGAGATTCCTGGCGTTCCCGGAGGCCGCTGCGCCGTAATTTGCAGCTTGCCCGCTGAAGGATCGTCGCGATGCACCAGAATCACCTGCTGGCCATCTTTGGCCAGAAAGTCTCCGTTGGTTACGCTGTTGAACTGTATCGTCTTGGGATCATAGGTGATCTGGATTGGCACAGCGGAAATATCCTGCCCGTGCGCCAGCTTCACAGTCACGTTAAAGTTGCTTCCCTGCTGTGGCGTCAGGCTTCCCGGATCGAGCGTCAAACTCACCTGGCCAGGCTTAGCCGTTTGCGGAGTTGAAGGCTGGTTCGCAGGAGTCGCCGTCTGCTGTTGCTGGGCCGGTTGTGGCGGAGCTTGTGGTCCTAATTGCGGCTGAGCAGACTGAGCTGGCGGTTGCGCTTGCGGCGCTGGCTGACGGTTTGGCGTTACCGGAGCAACTGCCTGTTGCTGTTGAGGCTGGGGTTGCGCTGTCCCCGCAGAAGCTACTGCCGGAGCAGTTGGGTTAGGCTCCGCCGGCTTGGCGGCAATGCGAAGATCAATACCGCTGCCTGTGCCTACATCATAAGCGCGCCGGTTCAACTCGTTAAGCTCCTGGCCGCGGACAATGTGCGGCACCAGCAGGAAAACAAGTTCATTGGTGATGTGCTCTTTTTGCGTTGAGGAAAAGATGTACTTCAAAATCGGTATCTCGCCCAATATTGGAGTGCCGCCAGTGGTCTTGGTGTCCTGCACTTCCAAAATGCCGCCCAAAAGGTTCATCTCGCCATCGGCCAGGCGAATGGTCTGCTCCGCCTTGCGTGTGCTGATAATAGGCTGGGTAATGCCGCCAATGGTTTCTGATCCGTTCAGGTTTGAAATTTCCATTGAGAGCTTCAGCGTTACCTGACCATCAGGATGCACGCGCGGCGTGATTTCCATCTTTACGCCGACATCAGTGTAGGTGAACTGCGTGTTCACACCCACTGCGCCCACGGCCGTGCCGACGCCCAGAGGGGTTCCGAACGAACCGGTAGCAATCGGAATCTTGTCTGCGATGGTGAGCGTTGCTTTCTCATTGTCGGTGGCGCGGATGCGCGGGCTCTGCATGATCTTGGTATCGGCATCAGAGAACAGCGCGACCGCTTTTACAGGATCAATGGTCACTGCATAGTTCGTTGAATTCAGGTGCTGCAGATCATTGAAGTTCAGGCTGGGGCCTGAAGATGTTGTCGTTGTAGTGGTGCCGCCCGGAGTAGTGGTAGTGGTATTCGCGCTCTGCAGGGCCACGGTGGCGTTCTGCGGCGGCGTAATTCCCAGGTTATGCAGCTTGTCTCGCCGCACCTGCGCCACTACTACATCCACAATCACTTCCGGCTTTGACTTATCAATGTCATCGATCATCTTTGAGGCCAGCGCCAGTTGGTCTGGCGTGCCTTTGATCACAATGGCGTTTTGCGAAGGAATCTGCTGAATGCGCTGCACTTCAAGCACTGTGCGGATGGCGTTGACTATGTCCTGAAGATCGGTCGGGGTGGAGACGTTGCCCAAATAAAAAGTTTTAACTACGTTCTGCTCCAGTTCGCGGCGCTTGGCCTGCGTATCCTGGGCGACAAAAATTGTGTTGGGCGTAACCGGCCGCCAAAAGGTGCGTGATTCCAGCGCAACAATGTCCAGCGCTTCCTGCAGGTTCACTTTCTGGAGCTTAATGGTAAGCGGGCGGGAAGTATAGTCAGGATCAAAGAGGACGTTTATATTTGCCAGCTTGCCAATCGTCTCGTAAAGGACCTTGGAATCGTCTGTCATTTCCAGCGCGCTCAAGGGAACATCAGGAATCTGCGCCAGCGCTACCGGACCGCTGGAGTTTTCCAGGCGCTGCATCAGCGGATCTTCCTCAGCTCTCGGAGGAGGAGTGGTCCCGGTCTGCCCGCTGCCTGCAGGTGGCTTTCTCATCATCTCCTGTGTGCGGCGAATTTCCTGTGCCGCCAGATCGTTGCTGGGATCAACCTCTATTGCTTGCTGGAAGAGAGTGAGCGCATCCTGAAGATTGCCTTGATCGCGGAGCTTCTGCCCGCGTTTCACTTTGGAAGCCGCTGCCAGGAACCGCATGCGCTCAAAAGGAACACGGTATTTCAGCTCCTGAGGCTTTGCCTGATAAGCGGCTTTGTAATACTCGAAAGCGGCCTCGTAATCCTCTCGTGCCTCTGCCTTCACCCCTTTGTTATAAAGAGATTTGGCTGACTCAGCCGCAGCGGCAGACAAAATAGCCGCAAACACTATCAATACTGTGAGGCTTGCTGTTACCTTCCTCATACGCTCCTATGCTCACTTTTTGGCTTTGATTTAAGTCCTTCTTTTTCAGGGAAATGGTGGGGGCACGACCCGTCTTTTCTTACCCGAAATTCAGACCTTTTGGAAGCCAGATTATACACCCAAATCAGGTGCATTCCTACCAAATCAGCTGCATTCCTAGAACGCCTTTAGTAACCAGATTTGCGCTGTGTTAGCATAAAAAGTTTGCCGTCCCGTGCAAATGTTGCCATGGCCCGCCAAACCACGCATCAGACAGAGCCGAATAAGCCAAAGAACGTCAAGCGTGATCCCATTGCTTCCGGCGAACGCGATGCCACGGTGAATCGCGCGGCCAGCCACAATTATTTTCTTGAAGACAGGCTGGAAGCAGGCATTGTTCTTACCGGCTCTGAGGTGAAGTCCGTTCGCGCGGGACGCGCCAACCTGAAAGACGGTTATGCCTTGTTAAAAGACGGCGAATTGTGGCTCTTGAATGCCCACATTGGGGCCTATGAAAATGCAGGCTATGCCGCCCATACTCCTGAACGCACGCGCAAGCTGCTGGTCCATGCGGAAGAGCTGCGTAAGCTGCAAGGCAAGGCGCTGCAGAAGGGCTATACCCTGATTCCCACGCGCATGTACTTCAGGAAAGGTAAGATCAAGTGTGAGATTGCCCTGGCCAAAGGTAAACAAAGCTGGGACAAACGAGAAACCGAACGGCGGCGCACCGCCGATAAAGAAGCTCGCGAGGCCATTGCCCGCTCAAGGAAAGCATAGTTGGAGTTGAATCAAGAACAGGAGCCTGCAAGAAAGCCATGGATATACGCCTGATCGCCGCAAATTTTGCCGAAGTTGAAACCGAGTGCCTGGTCACCGTTGCTTTAGACCATGGAAACAAGCAGAAGAGCGAGCCGCACCTCACAGTAAAAGATCCCACGCTGGAAAAGGCGGCCGCCGATCTGATCTCCAGCGGCGAGCTTACCGGCAAGGCCTATGAAGCCATTTTGTTGCATCGCCCACAAGGACTTAAAGCCAAGCGGCTGCTCATTGTTGGCGCAGGCAAAGCCAAGAATTTCAGCCATCTTGAAGTGCGTAAAGCTGCTGGAACAGCGCTGCGTACGCTAAAGCCCAAAATGATTAAGAGCTGCGCCTTTGTGCTGCCTGAACTCTCCGCCGGCCCTGAAGATGCTGTGCGCTCCATTGTTGAAGGCGCAGTCGTGGCCGACTACGATCCAGACACTTACCGCAGCGATCGCAAAGACTACAGCATGAAAGAAATCACTGTCGTTGCGCCCGCTGGATCAGATCAAGCCAAGTTGCAGCGTGCGCTGGAACAGGCGCGGATTATCGGCGACTCGCAGAACTTTACTCGCGAACTCGTCAACGAGCCCAGCAATCGCCTTACACCGACTATCCTTGCCGATCGCGCAAAGAAGATGTGCGAGAGCGTTGGCCTGAAATGCGAGCTGATGGGGCCGGACAAGATCAAAGAGATGAAGATGGGCGCTTTCTGGAGCGTGGCCCAGGGCTCGGATGAGGAACCCCGGCTGATCGTGATGAAGTATGAGCCGCAAGGCGCTCCGCAGAAGCCCATGCTTGGCCTGGTGGGCAAAGGGATCACCTTTGATACCGGTGGCATCTCCATTAAACCCGCAGATGGCATGGAAAAGATGAAATATGACATGGCCGGAGGCGCGGCCATGATCGGCGCGATGCGCGCCATTGCTTTGCTCAAGCCGAATGTCAGGGTCATCGGCATTGTCTGCGCCACGGAAAACATGCCCAGCGGTAAAGCGCAGAAGCCTGGCGACGTTCAGATCGCCATGTCTGGCAAATCAATTGAGATTATCAATACCGATGCTGAAGGCCGCCTCGTTCTCGCTGATGGCTTGCACTATGCCAAGACTCTTGGCTGCACTCACCTGATTGACGCTGCCACTCTCACCGGCGCTTGCGTGGTGGCTCTGGGCGGCGTTAATGCCGGCGTCTTTGCCAACGACGAAGGCGTGTACCAGCACTTTACCAACGCCTTGCAGCGGTCGGGAGAAAAGTTCTGGCGTCTGCCGCTCGACCAGGAATATCTCGACATGATTCGCTCCAACATTGCCGACATTATGAATACCGGCGGACGCTGGGGCGGCGCCAGCACGGCTGCCGTTTTCCTGAAAGAATTTGCAGAAGAAACGCCCTGGGTCCATCTCGATATCGCAGGCACTGCCTGGATTGATGAGAATAAGAGCTGGATCGCCAAAGGCCCGTCAGGTATTGCCGTTAGAAGCCTGGTGGAGTTTGTGAAAAGTTACGAAAACAACAGCAACTAGCAATCAAAAAGCCCGGCCCTTTCCTGGGCCGGGTACTCGCATCAGACGTGCTTGAGTTGCCCTTTCACACGCGTTTAGTCGATGGTTTTTGAGCTCCAGATTACCCATCCTCCTTTTAGCGGGTTACATCTCACTCCAGTAATTACGCCTTAAGGAGCGAACCGATGAAGTACACCTTAATTTTCCTTCTGGCGCTGGGGATGATTAGTATTGGCTGCACCAGCGATAACAAAGCGGCCACGCGCGATAACAGTTCCGCCCAGCCGGCCAGCAGTCCGAATTCTTCGACAACCTCGGCTAATGCCAACCCTGACCAGGATTTTGTCAACAAGGCCGCGCAAGGGAATCGTGCAGAAATTCAACTGGGTCAGCTTGTCGCGGGCAAAACGAAAGATCCCAGCGTAAAGCAATTTGCTCAGATGATGGTTAAAGACCACACTGCCGCATTAAACAAACTGCAGCAGGTCGCGCAGTCCAAGAGCATGACTCTGCCCGATGACGTGCCTGACGACGCCAAACAACTGCAGAGCAAGCTCTCCGGAGAAGAAGGTAAACAACTGAACCAGGACTATATGGCCGGGATGGTTCAGGACCATCAACAAGACGTGCATGAATTTAAGGACGCAGCCCAGAGCGTGAAAGATCCAGAGATCAAGCAATGGGTCACAAGCACTCTGCCACGCTGGAGAAACACCTCAGCAAAGCCAAGCAAATTGATGCCAAGGTAAATCCGGGAAGCGCAAACAGCAACTCACCAGGCGGAGGCCGGTGAAAATGATCTGACGGTCTTTGCGATTTTTAGAAGAGGCTGCCGGCTGCAGCCTCTTTTCCATTTATGTTAGAAAACGTTTTCGGACAAACAAGGTTCTTTTTTGTTCGGGTTAATTCACTTATTAAATTCTTGCCTGCGATCATCTGCCCGTCGATCTGCGGCTGAATGCTTACCGCCCGCGCGCCACGATCAACGTAATGTCGTCATACTGCTCGCCTGGGCAGAAGTGCTTGACTTCATCCACCACAGCAGCCAGAAGTTCTCGCGCGTTTAGCTCACGCCAGCGCCGCAAAGCTGCCACTAAGCGCTCTTCGCCGAACTCTTCCTCGGTGGCGCTGAAAGTTTCAGTGACGCCGTCTGTGTAAATGGCCAGCGTATCTCCGGGGCCGAGCGTGCATTCGCGAATGGCGCAGTCCCACTCGTTGAAGAGGCCGAGCACAGTGCAGGTGGAGTCCAGTTTTACCAGAGGGCCATCCTGGCGAAGCAGGAGAGCAGGCAGATGTCCGCAATTGATGTAGCGGAGGCGCTGCGTGCCATCGTCATACTCGGCAAAGAAGAGTGTGGCATAAGCGTTGTCTGCAGTGTTGTCATAGAACAACTGATTGACTGAGCGCAGGAGACGCTGTGGCTCATCCAGCGCCATCGCGCATTGGCTGCGCAGGTTGGCCTGTAGATTGGCCATCAGCAGCGCGCCGGCAATTCCCTTGCCCGCGATGTCGCCCAGCACCAGACCTAGCCTGCCATCGCCCAGATGAAGAAAGTCATAGTAGTCGCCGCCGACTTGGTGCGCTTGTATGCAGGTTCCCGTGTAATCAAGCGTCTTCATCGGCGGCAAACTCTGGGGAAAGAGCCGGGCTTGCACCTGCCGGGCAATTTCCATCTCATGCGCGGCGCGGCGTTCCGACTCCAGTTTTTCCGCAGCGGCGCGACGTTGCTCCGCCACCGCCTGGTTCATCTCATCAAAGCTGACCAGGGAAAATGTGTTGCCATCGATATCTTCAAAGCGTGTGAACACGCCACCCCAGACTGGCTCCTGCTTGCCCAGCAGCAGGGTTTGCGACGCGCTCTCTTCAACCGGCTGATACTTTACGCGACGGAGCCGCGGCGTGTGGTGAAAGCGAACTCCGTTTTTTCTCCACTCAACGTATTTGGCGGCAACATCTTCAGTTACAAAAACTATCCCCGTGGGACGGCCAATGAGCTTGGCCAACTCAGATTCCGGTTCGGGAGCAATCAGCGTCAATACCGCTGTGCCGTCCGGCGGAGCAACCGCCAGCCATCGATTACCCGTTTGCAGGCGAACGTCAAACGCCAGGGTGAAGCCAAGCTGATCGAGGAAAAAACGCAGGCTGCGCTCCTGGTCGCGGACAAAGATATTTACCGTGTGCACACGCAGGTGCGGGCTTTGCCGTTCTGCGCCCTGGTCCGCAGAACCGGCTGCTAGGGAGAAGCTGGCCACGCTGATGATTATAAAACCGCAGGCCTATACACGTTTGGCCTGCCTATCTGTAAGAAAAACTGGCCTAAATGGCCATCCAGAACAGCCCAAAGATGAGAAAAACAATTACCGTGGTAACTATTTCCCGCAGCATGTTGCCGGTTTGTAATTGCAATACTCGCTGGTCTGGAAGAGAATCCGTCTTGCCCTCCTAACCCTCGCATCTGGCCAGCCTTCGGCCTTACTTCCCCAATTTCCGGAAACAAAGTAAGGAGAAGTCAATGAAACGGTTCTTTATAAGCGCGGTAGTCCTTTTCTTTAGCCTGGCAGCAGTAGCCAACGGCCAGGATGGGTTTGGCGTCAAAAGCGTCAAGTTTACTCAGAATGGCGCATTCGCCAGCGTCTCTGCTAACACCAACCCTCAAGCCGATTTCAACGTTAACGTGTCCCGCGGCTCGAGCACAATTTCGCCGGCAAGCACCTTCCTCAATTTTGATTTCATCACGGTTGCCGATGACAACGTCACCGAAACGGTCACCATCATCTTCGGTGAAATTCCCAACAGCGCATTCACCGGCGATCAGACTCAGAACATGGTGCTTGATCTTGATACCAGTACTTTGGACCCGTCAGTTACATCCAGTGAAACCTGCACCATCGATCTGAATGTGCTGTCAGTGGACTGCGGCCCGGTTACCCAGGGCGTGATTCACCTGGAATTCCGCGGGAACGGCCGGGAAGTGTCCCAAATTCTGAACCATGTGGAAAAGGACATTTTTGGCCCGATTACCACGATCATCCATTCCAAGTCAGATAACGCCTCTGCCAACGTGCAGGGTTCCATATTTGGAGCGCCGGTATCCAGTCAGTTGGCCCTGGTGGGGGTAAACCACAATTCGAGCATAGAGGTCACCAGACAGTAAGCTGTAGAGCTTGAGTAATGGCACAACTTATAAATTTGAGGCGGGGCATTGCGTTCCCGCCTTTTTTCTTTGGTGATAGAAGGACCGTTGATCCGGAGACTGACGACTGCACTGTTGGGCGCACTGCCTCTTTTACATCACAGGTGGCGCGTCGATCCCCATCAGCGCCAGGCTCTGAATCAGCGCGCGCCGTACCACCGCAGCCGTTGCTAGTAAAAAGTTTTTCTTTGCTTCGTCTGACTCCGTCAGGATATGGTGCTTGTGGTAAAAGTTGTTGAACTGCTGTGCCAGTTGGAACGCATACTTGGCCGCGTAGGCTGGTTCTGTCGTAGCGATGCACTGCTCCACCATGCTGGAAAGTTGTCCTGCGCGCAGCCATAGTTCCCAGAATTCATCGTCTTCCTTCAGGAAACGCAGATCGGTCTCGCCTGCCAGAATCTCTTCTGCGCTCATACCAGCTTTGCGGAAGATATTGGTTGCGCGCACGATCGCATATTGCGCGTATGGTCCGGTTTCGCCTTCAAAGCTCAACGCTTCTTTGAAGTCGAACGCGATGACTGAAGTCTTAGTGAACTTCAACATGAAGTATCGCAGCGCGCCAATGGCGATCTGCGACGCGATTTCATGCCGCTCTTGCTCGCTCATCTCTGGATGGCGGGAATCCACTTCTTTTTGCGCCGCGGCGATCAGCGAATCGAGCAGATCATCGGCCTTCACGCCAAAGCCCTTGCGTCCAGAGACTTCTATGTATGAGCGTTTCTGGTCTTCTTCCGACACTTCATAGCCCAGTTCCATAGCGCAGCGCGGCGTGAGCGCCACCATTTCATAAGAAAAATGGTGGTAGTCTTCCGCCTGCTCGGTGTAGCCAAGTCCGCGAATCGCTTCAATCACATTGTTCTGCGGATCGGCCTGGCGCGAATCAATCACGTTGTAAATCGCATTCACGCCGCCAAAATGCGGATGGTCTTTTTCGCCCGACTCCGCTGAAATCCAGACCTGGCGGCCATTAGGATAGCGATAGAAACGCTGATAGCCGAAGTCGCGTCCCAACAAGCCGAATTTCCATAGATGGTAGGCAATGTCCTTGCCGACGTAAGTCACCGTGCCGTTGGAGCGCACAATCACCTTGGCGTCTTCGTCCGGCCCTTCTTTAGTTTGACCACCTGTGGCTTCAGGAGCAGTATTGGCTTCGGCTGATGATTGCCGTTTGGCGGTTGTCGAAGAAGCCCGCTTCATCACCCAGCAGCCTTTGTTCTTGCCTTTGGTCTCAAAGTAGAGCACGCCTTTCTGCTTTAACTGCTCAAAGGCCGATTCCCAGAAATGGAGATGGAGAATTTCACTCTCTTGCGGCAAAAAGTCATATTCAATACCGAGCCGCTCCATGGTTTCCATATGGCGGCGAATAATGGCGTTTGAAATCAATTTGCCGATTTCTGCCGCTTCGTTTCCGCCATGCTCAATATCATGCAGCGTTTGCAGCCGAAGCTTCACGTTCTCCTTGCTCTCTTCATACCACTGTGAAACGCGCGCATAGAGGTCCCAACAGTAATAATCGAACGGCTTGCCGTTAGGCGGTGCGGCGATGAGCGCTTCAATTTCGCTCTTCCCTTTTTTCTCCAGATACAAAAAGCCAACCACTACGTCCGCCACCTGGACTCCGGTGTTGTCGATATAGTTCTGCACATCCACATGCGCGCCCGCAGCTTGCAGCAAATGAACAAAGGTATCGCCGAGAATCGCATTGCGCAGGTGACCTATGTGGGCAGCCTTGTTGGGATTGATACTGGTGTGCTCGACAAGAATCTTTTTACCGCTACCAGACCCGGGCTGCGTTGTCTTGCTGTTAAGCAGCAATCGCGCTGCTTCTTCCCGGTTGACTCGCGCATTGATATAACCAGCGCCCGCGACCTCAAACTTCTCAAAGCCCGGCACTTGTCCAAGCCCGGCAACAATCTCCTCCGCGATCTTGCGCGGAGCTTTGCGCAGCTTTTTTGCCAGCTCAAAACTTAAGGGCAGCGCATACTCGCCCAGGCCGACGTTGGGCGGCTGATCGACGACGATACGAGGCAATTCAATGTCATATTGCCGCTTCAAAAGGTCGCTAACGCGCTGGATAAGCTGCTGCTGTAATTGCAGGTACAAGTATTTTGCCTTTGCCTGGATGTTCAGCGGTTGGGGCTTATTTTCAAGCCGTAAGTTGCTGACGGAAAAGGTGATTATAGCAAAGCTCGAAGGGGGCGTATTTCGAGACAAAATCGAAAAGCTATGGGACGACATTTTCTGTTTTCAATGTCGATCGGAGAAGTAACTAATAGTTGCTATAAATTCGATTGCACCATCGCTGCCGCTGGCTGTTTCCGCCTGTGCCAGTAATCCAAGGCCGCAAAAAGAAGGACGGCAGGCACGCCGCTCAGTCCGCAAGCGATAAAGAAAATGCCGTACGCATGAATAAGACCGTGCGTGGCGCTCAGGCGTTCAACCTCAGCGCCCGAAAATCCCTTCAAGATCTTTCCCAGCCAGGCATAGGTTGAACTCAACAGCGCATACTGCGTGGCGGTATATCCAATGTTGGTGAGACTGGACATATATGCTACAAGCGCAACGCCTGCAAAGCCGATGCCGAAGTTATCACCTGCCATGACCACCGCAAAGAGCGGAATCGTCATGCCCGCAAACGCGAGGATCGCATACGCGGCAATCGCGGCAGACTGCAATACGCCCCCGATGATGAGCGCGCGCATGTAGCCAAGCTTCAGCGAGCAGAATCCGCCGGCTGCAATGCCTGCAAACGTCGCGATGAGTCCAATTGACCCGCGCACCGCTCCGACGGTGGCCTTGGAAAGACCGACGTCATGATAATAGGGATTCGCCATGGGACCCATGATGTAGTCCGGCACCCGGTACAGGCTGATTGCCGCCAGCATCACGAGCGCGAGCCAGCCATGTGCGCGAAAAAAAGCGATAAACGGTCCCACCACAGCGTCAAAGAAGCCCCGCGGCGACCAAATCGGAGCATCACGCTCTTTTTCATGCATCACCGCATCCGCGCGCTCCGGTTCCCTGGCAAACAAGGTCGCGATGATTCCAATTCCCATCGCCGCGCCGTAAATACTATAGGACATGCGCCAGCCCACGGTCGCTGCCAGGATGAGGATCAGCGAATCTGTAGCCAGGATGGCCAGGCGATAGCTGAACTGATAAGCAGACGCGAGAAGGCCTTGTTCTTCTCCATCGTCTGCCGATTCAATTCGCCAGGCGTCGACCACGATGTCTTGTGTGGATGAGGCAAAGGCGACGACAAGCGCCAGAGCTCCGAGCCGGCCAAGACCGGCTTTGGTGCCGATTCCGCCCATGGCGCACAGTGCCAGGCCGACGAGAATTTGCGAGAACATCATCCATCCGCGCCGATGCCCAAGCCGCTTAAATAACGGCAAATCTACACGATCCATTACCGGCGCCCACAGGAACTTCAGCGAATAGGCAATGCCCACCCAGGAAAGAAAGCCGATGGCCGTCAGGGAGGTGTGTTCATCGCGCAGCCAGTAGCCGAATGTATTGCCCACCAGAAGAAAGGGAAGACCAGAAGAAAACCCGAGCAACAACATCGCCAGCGTTTTGGGCCGCAGGTATTCGGTGATCCGGTGCTTGTGTGGACTCACGCGTCCATTGTCCACAGGAGCCTCACGAAACACAACCAGAACCAAATGCATTCACCGCAACGGACGCGCAGAAAAATTGCCAGAAAATGCCAAAAGTGCCAAAAAATCCAAACTGAATGAGGTGCACCCCCTTGGTTGAGACAAATTTTTAATGCACACGAGACACGGTTTAAGGGTGAACCCCGTCTTGAGACAGTCCAGGTCATCTAGAAACCTCGAACGCGCTTGAGCGGGGGGTTGGGGTCTGGGGAAGGGGACGGCGATTGAGTCCCCGTCCCCAGCAGCAATGGACTAGTTTTCCCGAAGGAGCAGATCATCGTCGCCGCCTTCGGGGTTTCTTGGTTTTTCAGTGCCTGTTCAAAATCCTGCGGGGAGCAATACCCCAGCGCCGAGTGCAGGCGTTTCTGGTTGTAGTACTCCTCGATGAACACGGCGATGTTGGCTCTGAGATCTTCCAGATCGCGATACCGATTGGCATTGATCTCTTCGCGCTTAAGCGTCCGCATGAAGCTCTCGCAGCGGGCGTTGTCGTAAGGGTTTCCGGGCCGGCTCATGCTGGCCAGCATGTGGTGTTTCTCCAGCAGCTCCGCATACTCGCGGCAAGCATACTGCACCCCGCGATCCGAGTGATGGACCAACCCTGGCGCCGGCTGCCGCTCCGCGATCGCCATCTCCAGCGCCGCCACCGTGAACCAGCTGCTCAAACTCCGGCTTAGCGCCCACCCCACCACCTTGCGTGAGAACCCATCCAGCACCACCCCCAGATAGACAAACTCCCGCCATAGCTGGATGTAGGTGATATCGGCTACCCACAGCTGATTGATCCCGCTCAGATTCAGCCGCGACGCCAGATTGACGGCTACTTCCAGGCTATGGTCCGATTCCGTGGTCACTACAAACTGCCGTGGCTGCACCGCCAGCAGATTGTCGTCTCTCATCATCCGCAGCACCCGCTTATGGTTCACCGCCAGCCCTCGGGCCCGCAGCTCCCGCGTCACCCGCCGATAACCATAGCGTCGCCGGTGTTCCACCACCACCTGCTGGATCGCCGCACGCACCAGCATTTCTTCTTCCTCCGGCTGCGCTTCGGCCAGGCTGCGGTATACCCGGCTCGACTGGCTCCGCTGATCTGACACATCCGTTCCACACTCAATCCACCTTGCACCGGCATCACTTCCCGGATCTGGTCGTAGATGCCTTCGCGCCATCGCTTGCCTTGCCCTGGCGTCGAACCTCGACTTTGTGCAAGGCACCGCGCAAAAAATCCACCTCCAGCACCTTGTCTGCCAGCGCCTGCTTCAGCCGCGCTACCTCTTGCCTCAACCCCGCCTCTCGTTCCCGTGCCGGGTCAGCCACTCCGTTCCCCAG
>DASTCT010000080.1:0-2844 GCA_035710845.1 Candidatus Angelobacter sp. | reverse complement strand
GAATCAGTTCCTCCAGCATCACTGGAAACAGCGTGCCCTGCGTCCTTCCTTCTCCTTGGATATAAGCCATGCCTTTCGACTCGCTCCTGCTCGAATCTTCTCATCCTTTCGTACAACGTCAAGAGTTTCGTAACAGCCTCTGATGCGACGGGCTCAGCGCGCAAGCCGGCTTCGCTCGAATACGCGCCGATATGTCTACGATCCTCTACGCACAAACACCAGACTTCCCGTCTGCACTGCGCCTGCAGCCACAATCGCCAGAGTGAATGACAAGACCGCGCTGGTTCTCAGCAAAGCAGTTGAAAGAACCAGAAAGAATGTAGCTGCGGTGTACAGGCCCATAGTCACGCCGCGCAATACTTTCACTGCCGCAGCGTCGCTCTGCTGGTGATTGAAGACCGCAAGAATCGTGGTAAAGGCAGGAAATGCAGAAAAAAATCCGCTGCGCGTTGGCCCCAGCGCCCTTGCCACACCGGTAAGAGTAACCACCATACCTGCGGCGATAATCATGCGCAGCCAGAGTTCATATTTGCGCCTTGGCGCCATTGCGCCACTTTGTGCAGGTCTTGGGAAAAGCAGCAAAATTGTTGCGAGCGTTGCAGCCACCAGAGCATAGGCCCAGCCAACAACCGGATGTATCTGCAGCACCAACAATGCCACAAGACAGTAACCTGTCCAGCCCACAATCATGCTCTGCCACCAGCGCAGTTTTGAGCAGCTTAGCGCATAGATCAAAGTAAAGGCTGACCAGGGGATGATGCCAAGCAGGCTTCCTATGGCTGCCGTAGAGGCAAACCCGTGTCCTTGCTCTAATACGAGAAAGATCAGGACAGGCCCGGCATTCAGCGGCAGCCCTAGCAGCCAGCCGGCTATGCCTGGGCCCCATTTTCGGCCCGCAAGGCTAACCAGGCCAATCAGGACCGGAGCAAGAACAATTTTGAAGAGGAGCACCCAGCATTTTACAAGCTGAGATCAATCACTTTGTGGTGAGTGTCGCGCAGAAGCTAAATCGGCAATGGCAGCTACCAGCCCTTGCATGGTGTACTCACTGGCTTCGATGTCTGGCGTCAAGCCTGCTTGCTTCAGCGTTGCGCTGGTAACAGGGCCAATGGATGCCAGCTTTACACCTTCCAGCATGTTGCTGCGGTTAGGCCCAAGCAGCGCGAGGAAATTTGTTGCTGTGGATGAACTGGTAAAGGTGACGATATGCGGCTGCGTTGCCGGATCAGCAAACACTTCCTTCAGTCGCGCCGCAGCATTTTCTGGGACAACGGTCTCGTAGGCTTCGATTACCTCTACCTGTGCTCCGGTCTTGCGCAGCTCATCCGGCAGAACATCACGCGCGACTTTGGCCCGCACCAGCAGGACGCGGCTGTGTTGGGTAATTTTCCCCCGCAACGCTTCTACCACTGATTCAGCCACATATTTTTCCGGCACGATTGATACTGAGACGCCTTCCGACTGGATCGCCGCTGCAGTGGCTGGCCCAATCGCAACAACCATTAGGTGCTGCATGTCCGCAATAGGCAGTCCCTGGCGATGATAGCGTTCAAACAGCGTTTCCACGCCGTTCACGCTGGTCAGAATCATCGTGTCATAGTGATCGATCTTGAGCAGTGCATAGTCCAGGGCGGCAAAACTCTGCGGTGGCCTGATTTCAATGGTCGGCACCTCAATCACTTCAGCGCCCAATTCGCGCAGAGGAAACGACAGTCCTATGGACTGCCTGCTGGCGCGTGTAACCAGAATGCGCCAGCCGGCCAGCGGAAGCTCTTTGCCGCTTTTAATGGAAACAGGCTTGTGACTCATGGCTGCTTTGGTACCACAACTTCCTGCGCGTAAACCTCGGTCAGGATCTTGTCTGCGCCGCGCTTGAGCAACGTTTGCGCCACGTCGCGCCCTAGTTTCTCTGCGTGGTTGCCTTCGGCTTGTTCGCGCAGAATCGTGCTTCCGTCTGGATGGCCAACCATGGCGCGCAGATGAAATTTGCCGTCGCGCTTTTCTGCATAAGCACCGATGGGAACCTGGCACCCGCCTCCAAGCGATCCTAAAAGCGCGCGCTCGCACTCGATTGCCTGCCGTGTATCAGCATGATCAAGAAAGAGCAGCAGATTATGAGTCTGCTGGTCATTGTGGCGCGTCTCAATCGCCAGAGCACCTTGCCCCACCGCCGGACACATTACCTCCGCCGAAATTCGCGAGCGCACATGCTTATCCAATCCCAGCCGATGCACACCCGCAGCGGCCAGGATAATGGCGTCATATTCGCCGGACTCAAGCTTGCGCAAGCGCGTATCAACATTGCCGCGTAAAGGAAAGATCTCCAGATCAGAACGCAACGCCTTAAGTTGGCATTGGCGGCGCAAACTGCTGGTGCCGACCTTCGCTCCATGCGGAAGATCATCAATCGCGGAATATTTCACAGAGATAAATGCATCGCGCGGATCTTCGCGTTTCATGATCGCAGCTAACTCAAACTCAGGCGCAAGTTCGGTGGGCACATCTTTCAGGCTGTGCACTGCGAGATCAACACGCTTGTCTGCCAGGGCTTCTTCAATCTCCTTGGTGAACATGCCTTTGGTGCCGACCTTGGCCAGCGCAACGTCAGTGATCTTATCGCCTGTGGTCTTGATGACCTCAATTTCAATGGTGTGTCCCTGCGCGCGCAGCAAATCTGCGACGTGATTGGCCTGCCACAATGCAAGCTGCGAGCCACGCGAGCCGATACGAAGTGTTGCCATTACTCTTTTGGTTTTCCGGTATTCAGATTGAACAGCCGCCGGATCATCTCATGGATGGTAGCAGCCTCAGGGTGATCGGTGGAAGATTTGAGCGTGGTGATGG
>DASTCT010000079.1:0-23419 GCA_035710845.1 Candidatus Angelobacter sp. | reverse complement strand
TGCGCTACCACATCATGTGAGGTCATGCCCGCCGGCTTGTGAATGATGAGAACTCCGTCCACTTGAGTAACTCCGCGTTATCAAGCATGATAATCAAGAAGCGGCACTTGAATGCTACCGATTCGCGACGACACTCCCCGATCAACCACGCCCTACATCAATTATTTTTTGATCGTGCTGAACCTGCTTATTTTTCTCTATGAATGGATCCAGGGGCCTCGCTTTATGCAGGGCTTTGAATACCAGTTTGCCTTCGTTCCCCGCAATCTCACTGGGTGGGTGAGTGGATCTGTACCGGCAGGCGTCGCCCTTGTTCCGTTCATCAGCTCCATGTTCCTCCATGCTAATTGGTGGCACGTAATTGGCAACATGTGGTTTCTGCGCATCTTTGGCGACAATGTTGAAGACCGACTGGGGCACTTTGGCTATCTGATCTTTTACCTGCTGTGCGGCATTGGCGCGGACCTGGCGCATCTTGTGTTTAATTTCAACTCCCGGCTGCCTGCGGTGGGGGCTAGCGGCGCAATTGCCGGCGTGATGGGTGCATATTTTGTCCTTTATCCTCGGGCACGGGTGCTGACGTGGTGGATCTTTTTTGTCTTCTGGCTTCCCGCATGGCTGGTTCTGGGATATTGGTTTCTGGGCGAATTTCTGGGTGGCGCAGCTTCCCTGTTTACCTCTTCTGGCGGAGCCGGCGGAGTGGCTTTCTGGGCGCACGTCGGCGGATTTGTGACCGGAGTTGTGCTGATCAAACTTCTTCCGACAAAGAAGAATGTGTATGCGTTTGAGGAATATTGATCACTATCGGCTGGATTTTGCTGCAGATCGTTTCTGTTAGAGCGCGCCCGCTGTTGGTCCAATACGGATTTCTTCAATCGTGGTATTGGCGGGCGCGGAGACCACATGCAGCACGGCTTCAGCAACTGCTTCAGCGGGGATCATCTTCTCTTTAGGAGCGTCAGGCCAGAACTGGTTCCAGATATCAGTGTTGGTAGCCCCGGGCAGCAGCGCCAGCACACGAATTCCCTTCTCGCGTAATTCTTCGCGCAAAGCCTGGGTAAATCCCATCGCGCCGAATTTTGAGGCATTGTATGCGGACATGCCGGCAAATGGGCGCATGGCTGCGATGGAAAGGTTATTCACAATCGTGCTGCCGGCGCGCATCAGCGGCAAAGCCGCGCGAGTCACCAGAAATGTCCCTGTGATATTGGTGTCGATAACTTGCTTCCACGTTTCTACCAGCAACTGCTCGACCGGCGTTAAAGCATGGGCAACGCCGGCATTGTTGATCAGCACGTCGAGCGTGCTGTGGCGCTGCGCGATTTGCTGAAACATCTTTTGGACTGAAACGGGATCACGAACATCGCAGGAGATGGCCTGAACATTAGCGTTGGCCTTGCCTAGCTGGTCGGCGGCCGCTTGCAGACGGTTCGAATCGCGGCCGGAGATCACCACCGAGTAGCCGCTGTGGCTGAACACGCGAGCTAAGGCCAATCCAATGCCACTACCGCCGCCGGTGATCACGACGGTCTTGGGTTGCGGCTTCGTTTCTGGCATTAGAATGAGTGTCCGTTCTTGCCGTTGCGGATGAGAGAGAGGAACTCTTCGCGCGTTTTATCTTCCGCGCGGAAGCTCCCCAGCATGTGCGAGGTAACGGCCGCCGAATGCTGTTTTTCCACGCCGCGCATCATCACGCAGAGGTGGCGCGCCTCAATTACCACGCCCACGCCTTGCGGCTGGATGGCGCGCTGTATGGTCTCAGCAATTTGCACCGTGAGGCGTTCCTGCACTTGAAGGCGGCGGGCAAAAATATCCACCAGGCGAGGAATCTTGCTCAACCCCAGCACTTTGCCATTGGGGATATAAGCGACGTGGACCTTGCCAAAGAAAGGCAGCAGGTGATGCTCGCACAGACTGAACATCTCAATATCTTTGACGATGACCATCTCGTCATAACTCACGTCAAAGAGCGCGCCTTGCAGAACTTTATCGGGGTCTTGTTGATAGCCTTTGGTCAGAAATTCAAGTGATTTCTGCATGCGTTCCGGCGTGCGCACCAGGCCGTCACGGTCTGGGTCCTCTCCCAATCGCACAAGCAGTTCTCGTAACAACTCCTGGGTGCTGGCCTCTGCCAGTGGAGAGGATTCGTAAATTTTCTTCACAACGGCTCCTGATTTCACCTGAATCTCCTAAAAACGGATTTCTTTGCCTCCGGCATATTCAAAAGAGTTGAGCATGGTTTCTTCCACGCGCACTTTTTCAACCTTGGCATGGTGGAAACCCTGTTGCAGGATTCCATAAACCTCAACGCACAGGTTCTCTGTGGTAGGTACAACTCTTTTAAATTCCGTTAATGTATTGAGATTCTGGTGGTCAAAACGTTCCAAAATCTTTTCCTGCACAAACCTATCCAGATCAACAAGATTGCAGACCATGCCGGTTTGCTGGTCAACCTGGCCGCCAACCGTTACCTCCAACGCATAATTATGGCCGTGGCCGTGCGGATTGTTGCATTTGCCATAGACTGCCTGGTTCTCAGCCGCAGAGAAATCTTCACTATGCAGGCGGTGCGAAGCAGAAAACCAATAGCGCCGGGTCAAGTATGCTTTCATGCTTCTCCGTAGTAGTCCACAAAGAGATCAGGCGTCTCATACACCCGCACACGATGCAATTCCGCCAGCTTTAACTTTGGCGCCAGCCGCCGCCAGATGCTGATGGCCAGATTTTCTGTGGTGGGAATCGCGTCCTTAAAGTCCGCTACTTCCTTGTTGAGGAACCGATGATCCATGGCATCAATCACCTCACGATTCATGATGTCCTTTAACTGTTTCAGGTCCACCACAAAGCCCGATCGCTGGTCCACCTGACCCTTAACCGTGACCTCAAGCGTGTAATTGTGCCCGTGTCCGTTGGGATTGTTGCACTTGCCAAAAATGCGCTGGTTCTCTTCCGGGGTGAATTCCGGATTGTGATAGTAATGCGATGCTGAAAACTCCGCCTTCCGTGTTAGATAGACCATCAGATCAGCTCTTTAAATCAGCCTGTCCCCTTTGAAGTAGATGAATCCCCTGCCCCTCTAGGTGCAGATTGCCCATACTTACGTCCCTTCCATGTTACCTCGCCCCGCATATTGGAATGGATGAAGGAGCGCAGCAAAAGTAACACAAAAAGTGGTAACCCAAATAATGACAGCAAGTTAGATGTCCAGGGAAAATGGGCTTGGCGAATCCGAAAAAGGAAAATTACGTAGAAAAAAAGCCCGATTACCAGCAGCACAAGTCCCAAAAAGACTTGCTGGAGAGCCAGCAAAATGATTCCGCTGACTAGAGATCCAACGACCAGCAGGAATTCCAGGCTGCGTCGCGTCGCCAAAATCAGCGGGTTGCGAAAGAGCAACGTCAGGTTTTTTGTCCAGCCCTCGCACATTGCGCGAAAGCTGCGATACATTCTGGTGCGCACTATGCCAGCGCCATGCCGGAACCAGATTTTATGTCCTGAAACTTTAAATATTCTTGCTAACTCTAGGTCTTCTAAAAGCTTATTGGCTACCGCTTGATGGCCACCCAGGTCTTCATAAACCGTCCGGCGGACCAGAATATATTGTCCGTTCGCAGCCACGGTTGGATCAGCCGGATCATTGACTCGCTCAGGAGGATAAGTGCGTACAAGATCGGCAAACACTACCGGCATGAGCGCCTTTTCCGCCAAGGACGCTACTTCCTGCTCAGGGGAATAAGACAGCAGATCGACTCCTCGATCTTCCGCTTCGCGCACCGCGGCGGCCAACGATCCAGGGAGATGCTCGGTGTCAGCGTCAGTAAATAGCAGCCACTTCGCCGTACTTCCCTTAACCCCGGTAATAATCGCGTTGGTTTTTCCCAATACTCCTGTCGCTGGTTCTCCCGCGCTTATTACCCGGATTCCGGCAAAGGACTCTGCGATTTGCCGGGTTCGGTCCGCGGAGCCGTCATCGACCACGGTGATCCTGAAGCTAATTCCCTGCTGGCTGGCCAGCGAAGACAGGCACCGGCCAAGGCAATCCTCTTCATTCCTAGCCGGAACAATGATGTCTACAGTGACCTCAGATCGGGTTACTTCGGAGTGGGCCATAAGGATTGGAATCGGGTTATTATAAAAGCGTGAACCCCCTGCGCCTATTATCTGCGACCCTTTTGGTGGCAATGCTTGTCTTTAGCGGCTGCACGGAGCAGCCCAAGCTGCGCATGATCGGCTCACAAGCCCCAGATTTTACCGTCACAGATTCTGACCACACAGTATCCCTGCATGATTACCGTGGAAAGATTGTGGTGTTGAATTTCTGGTCGGCGCACTGCGCTCCCTGTATCGCTGAAATGCCTTCGCTGGTTCAATTGCAGAAGCGCATGGGCGACAAAATTACCGTGGTCGGCGTGGCGGTGGATACCGAGAATGACGAGTATCACGCCTTCCTCCGCAAATACGGCATCGACTTCCTGACGGTGCTCGACTCAGATAAGAAAAGCTACAACCTGTATGGTGCCACAGGCTATCCGGAGACGACGATCATCGATCGCAATGGCATGGCACGCCGCAAATTCGCCCTACCGATGAACTGGACCAGCCCAGAGATTGTGGAGTATTTACAGAGTTTGTAAAGGCTCTTCTTTCACACGGCCTTTTTCTGAAATCTCGCGGAGCGAGAGATCCATATCAGAGCGTGAAAAAGCGAGTACTGAAAGTTGTGCTGCGCCATTGTGACAATTTGGATTTTCGCGGCAATATGGATCCCTCACCCGCTGCGCCGGATTCGGGATTTCAGAAAAAACTATTTCTCAACCGCAGCTTTCGGAGGCGGCAAAAATTTCTTCTTCACCTTGGCCACAATCACATAATTAGGATCAACCATCTCGTTCAGGTGAATCTCGCCTACCTTGGATAGCAGTTCATAAGCGTCAAGCTCTGAGAGTCCGTAGTCGTTGTGAATCCAGCCAACAAGCTCGGTGAAAGCAATACGTAAGGCATCATCCAGCGGACGATAAGCTCCAACCGTCATGATGTATTCGTCATTTTCAAAACGCGGCCAGTTGATCTTCTGTCCCTTGATCACATGCACCTGAACGCGTCCGCGGAGCGGCACTTCTAAAGCGGTTCCGGCGATCTCGCCATCGCCCATGGCGGCATGACCGTCTCCCAGAAAGAGCATTGCTCCCGGCGTGTTTACAGGAAAATAAACTGTATTGCCGACGCTGGCTTCAGGCGAATCCATATTTCCGCCAAAGGCCTCCGGCACCACGGAGCTGCGCGCTTCGCCGCCGGCAGGCGCCACACCAATGCAGCCAAAGAATGGATGCAGAGGAAATTTCACCGTATATTTGGAATCCAGCGCCTGGAAGGTTGCGGTGTTGGTGGCATGGTCAATGGGATAGAACCAGATTTTTTCCGGGATTGGCGGATTGATCATGGGGGTGTAGTTGGTGGAGTTAATCGCTCCAAAACCGGGAGCCAGCGCCCCAATGCCCTGATTACTATCCACGTCGATTTGCAAAATCTTGACCGCCAGCGTGTCGCCCGGCTCTGCACCGTCAATGTAAAACGGTCCGGTTAAAGGATTGTCACCGGGGGCCATGCTGAGCGTGTCTCCTGGCTTTTTAATGGCGTTGCCAAAGCAGTCCACTGTGTTGGTTTCAAGAATATTGCCGGACTTAAGATGCGCCACCGGCACATAAGAAGCTGCGTAGGTATATTTCAGCTCGGCTGGCTTGAGCTGATAGCGGACAACTTTTCCCTCTTCAGAGCTCTGCGCGAAAGCAGTGAATGAGAGCAATAACACAACAGCAAAAGTTTTCATCGACGGGAACCCCTCGCGCAGGATTATAGAGAAGCAGAAAGCTGCTGGCTACATACTCGAGGCGAGGGCTGCCCTGCGGCAGCCCTGATTCCATTTTGTTAAAACTAGTGCACGGTCAACGTAATCACCGATGAGTGCGTGGTTGTTCCTGACGTTGCGGTGACGGTAATGCTGAACGTTCCCGGCGGGGTCCCAGGTATGGTTGGCGTGGTTTTATGACCTCCGCAGGAAACAATCGCAAACGCGAGCGTCAGGCCCAGAAGCATCATTCCCGCCAAACGCATGCTGCGGCGTCTGCGGGTGGGAACTCCAAGGAAGACGATTCCCAGAAACCCAATTCCAGTGAGAGCCGCCATGGTCTGGACATTTACTGTGCGCGCAGAAGCTGTTGTTTGTCCAGTGGTTGCGATAGTGAGAGTGGTGCTGGTGGCGCTGCCACTTGGCGTCAATGTCGGTGGGTTGAAGGAACAGTTTGATTTAGCCGGGAGCCCTGAGCAGGCAAAGCTGATTGTTCCATTAAACCCGCCTTGCGGTGTTATAGAGATGTTGTATGTAGCAGACTGCCCTGCTGTGATTGTAGCACTGCCGTTAGGAATGCTTACCTGGTAGTCAGGCGGTGCCGGCACCACAGTCACGGTAATAACAGATGACGTGCTGCCGACAAAAGTGCCATCGCCCGCATACTGAGCAGTGATGGTATGTGGCCCGAGAGCGAGAGCCGCCGTCTGGAAGGTTGTGACATCAGAGTTAGCGAAGGATGATTGGCCCAGGGTTGTAGCGCCATCCTTGTACGTCACCGTGCCGGTGGGGGCGGCTTGGCTTCCGGTGGTCGTCAAAGTGGCAGTGAAGGTCACATTTGCTCCGACCGTTGGATTCGCTGCGCTGGTAGCCAGGGCGAGCGTAGTGGGGCCGCGCACAGCTACTGCTACAGCGGTTGAGGTGCTGGCAGCATAAGTGGAATCTCCGCTGTAAATGGCAGTGACGTTGTGCGAACCAACTCCAAGGCCTGAGGTCTGGAGAGTTGCTGTGCCCTGCGCATCGACTGCGGTCGAACCAATGGAAACGACCCCGTCATCGAATGTCACGGTGCCAGTTGGAGCGGTTGCTCCAGTCGCATGGGCCACGGTTGCGGTGAAAGTCACGGCGTTGCCCAACACCCCATTGCTGGTGTCAGAGCCCAGCGCGGTAGTGGTTGGCGTTGATCCCGGAGTAGTTACGTCGATGACTACAACGGTTGAGGCGCTGCTGAGATAAAGCGTATCTCCGCCATAGCTGGCGCTGATGTTGTGCGTGCCCGCAGTCAGTGTTGTGGTCTGGAAGGTGGCGGTTCCGGAGCTATCCACTGCTCCCGTGCCCAGAACGGTTGCTCCTTCAAGAAAAGTCACGGTTCCGGTGGGAACGTTGATACCAGTGCCCTTGTTAACGGTTGCGGTGAAGATCACGTTCTGGCCGAGCGTGGGAGAAAGCAGGTTGGCACCCAAGGAGGTAGTGTTGTCAAATTGCGATGCAGGAATCTCCCATGCCCCGCGGCCATGTGTCCCAATGCGGATTTTGTGGGCAGTCTTCTGAATGTTGAGATCAAAAACGGCAACACGTGGCAAACCGGCGCCATAGGCTGACCAGTTTACTCCACCGTCGATGGAGCTGAAAACGCCGATATCAGTTCCGGCATAGAGATAACTTGGATTGAAAGGATCAATCGCGAAGGCGTTTACAGGCACATCGGGCAGCCCGTTTGAGGCATTGGTCCAGGTGGCTGTAGGCGGTTCATTGATCAGGTTCGTGGTTTTCCAGATATGTGAGACGGGGGCAGCCGTTGTGCCGTAACCATCGAGAGTGACATATGCGGTTGTCTTGCTGTTGGGATCAACAACGGTGCGCGCCACAAATTCTGGAGACCAGGGGCCG
Source organism: Candidatus Angelobacter sp. (assembly GCA_035710845.1). Lineage (GTDB taxonomy): Bacteria > Acidobacteriota > Terriglobia > Terriglobales > Acidobacteriaceae > Angelobacter. The sequence goes on along the minus strand of DASTCT010000079.1, from coordinate 15,684 downwards.
GTTACATCCGTCATGGGATTGGCGCCTGCTGTGGTGGCAAACACTTTTCCGCTGGTAAGACCAAGAAGACGTACGTTGTCATCCTGCGGGGAGATTCCGATCGCGCTCACCCGGAAGTTATTGGTGTTGTTAGGCTCGCAGCACCCAAAGGTTTGGCTTGCAGGGGTCATTGTTGTGCCGCTATCGACGGAACGGTACAAATGATCGGTACCGAAGTAAAGCGTGTTGTTTGGGGTTCCTGGGCCAAGAGTGAGCGGAGCGTAAAATAAAACGGAATCAGTGCAGGTGAAACCATTCAAGGTAAGCCCAGGCTGTGCCGGACATCCAAAGACCGTCCAGCTTGTAGTTTCATTGAGGTTGGTGGCATTGGTGGCGCGCGCATAGGCAATCAAATTATTCGTCTGATTGAAGTACGTGTGATACATGGTGACATTGGTAGTGTCGGTGGCGTTCTGGTCAATGGCGGAGTAGCCGCCGTCACCGAAATCGGCGCGTGTCCATGTGCCTGCGGGATCCATGAATTCCGTACCGTTATCCTGTGTGCCGCCGATGGAGAAATTGGGGTCAGTCGGGTGCAGTGACAGGCTGACAAACTGAGTAGCGTTAAAGCCTGTCGAATTGATGCTGGTCCACGTTGAACCGCCATCGGCCGAGCGGAATACGCCGCCATCATTTCCGGCATAAACCACGCTGGGATTGCTTGGCGCGAAAACCAGCGCATGGAAATCGGCGTGGAGATTGGTATCGACCGGTGTGAATGTAGTTCCCGCGTTGATTGATTTGATCAATACATTGCTGGCGCAGGCGCCGCCGCTATCTGCCGATCCGCCGAGAAGGATTGTGTTGGCGTCAGTAGGATGGAAGGCCGGCGCCATGTCATAGAAACACTGGCCGCCGCAGAAACCGCTGGCGCCCGCAAGGCCAGCGCTCCAGGTGACTCCATCAAGAGAGGTCTTCAACGATCCCTGGTTAAGTATGCCGGCGCAGGTTGCGTCTTCGTCTTGAGCAAGCAAAAAGGTCGTCACCGCAGGAGTTCCGGAACGGTTGACGGAGAATTTGGCAAAGCCCAACCGTGGGATGGTCTGCGTCCATGTTGCGGTATTCGCCCAGGGATCGCCTGCGGTACTCACCCACAAGCCGCCGTTGCCGGGGTCGCCCGCGCCACGAACCCAGACCAGTATCTTGCTTGAATTCCCCGGGTCCATCACCATATCGGTGACAGTGCGGTCAAAAATGCCTACGCCGGTCGGGACGGTGATCCGGGTAAAAGTAGGCGTAGCGGTTTGTGCGTTTGTAGAGAGATAAACACCCCGCGCGGGCAAGGTTCCGAAAGCGCCACCGTTCCGGCCGCTTAAGCCGGACGCGGTGGAAACCAGAATCTTGGTGTCGTCGGTGGGATTGACAATAATTTTGGTAATGGAGCGTCCGGTGAACACATCATTGGTTCCGTCAGTGTTGAACGGCCCAGTAATTACTGGAGTAGCGGTTGAAGCGCTGCGGATGATGTAAAGGCCAACGCCGAAAAAGCTGTCGCCGGAGAGATTGCCTTCTCCGGTGCCGACAAAGAGCGTGTCAGGATTCTGTGGATCGAGCGCCAAGGCGCCAATCGCGAGTGTCTGCGCTGAATCGAATAGAGGCGTCCAGGTAGCGCCAGCATCCAGGGTGCGGTATATGCCTCCCTGCGCCGTACCAACATACACTGTCTGATCAGTTACAGGGCTAACCACAATGGCAGTTACGCGTCCGCTCACAGGGACTTCGGCGCCGGTGGTTTGTCCGTTGGGAATCGGATCTGGGCCGAGTGGCGTCCAACTTGGCGGAGAAAGCGCGGGGAGCAAAGAGCCGAGAGGATTGATGCCCTGAACAGCAAAACGCAGGACCTGCTCTTGGAATTGCATCTTGCGCACGGCCTGAGAGCGCGCTTGCGGAGAGCGCACTAGATCATTAACGCCGCGGCGTATGCGGATCTCCTGGTCTCTGAGCTCGAGATATTCTTTTTCCGAGATACGTCCGCGTGCGAAAGGCGGAATGTCAGCACTATCAGCATCAGCGTCTGCTGCGGGAACAGCCGTTGTTGCAGCGGGTTTCTGCCCAGTAGACGTGTCTGTGTTTTGCTGGGATGAATTCTGAGCAAGAGTGGTGGCCGGGAGGGCCATGAGCAGCAGAATGCTTTGTGCGACACTAATCAAGCCGCGCAATTTGGGCATACGAACTCCTGAAAGAAGATGTGGGCACTCACTACAGGGGGCTTTATAGGAAGAACGGAGAATTCAGAGTTGCTGAACATATTGGCATTCGCAGGCCAATACCGTCAACTGGTAAATGTTTAAATTGCGGAAATTAGCAAAAGTTAAGAATGAGGAATCAGAGTTTGGCACTACGCAGGCGCAGCGCATTCGCGATCACAGATACCGAGCTAAAGCTCATGGCAACTGCCGCAAAGACGGGTTGAAGCAGCAATCCTATAAAGGGATAAAGAATACCGGCGGCGATGGGCACTCCCAACAGGTTATAAATGAAGGCGAAAAAAAGATTCTGGCGAATATTGCCCATGGCAGCACGGCTCAGTTTGCGCGCACGCAGGATGGCGCTTAAATCGCCCTTCACCAGCGTGATGTCCGCGCTTTCCATAGCAACGTCTGTGCCCGTTCCCATAGCGATGCCGACGTCGGCTTGGGCCAATGCCGGTGCATCATTCACGCCGTCACCCGCCATGGCAACCACATGTCCTTGTGATTGCAAATTTTTAATGGTCTGAGATTTATCCTGCGGCAGCACCTCAGCTTCAAACTTCTCTATTCCCAACTCTGCGGCAATTGCCTGCGCCGTAAGCTGATTATCGCCAGTCAACATCACTAGATTCAGACCTGTTTGTTTAAGTGCTTTGATGGTTTCCGGCGCTGAGGCCTTGACAGGATCGGCGACCGCAATCAGCCCTGCGGGCTTGCCGTCGATGGCAACAAACATGACTGTCTGTCCATGACGACGCAGGTCATCGGATTGGCTGGCAAGGGTGGTGAGATTGATATGCGTTTCGTTAAAGAGCGCAACATTCCCAATGGCGATTTGGCGGCCCGCGATCTCTCCGGTCACTCCCTTGCCGGTATGAGATTGAAAGCCGGAAACGTTGTCCATCTTTAGCCCGCGGTCTGTTGCGGAGCGCACAATGGCTGCGGCAAGCGGATGCTCGCTGGATTGCTCTATGGATGCGGCCAGACGCAGCAACTCGTCCTCTGAGATCTCACTGGTGGAGACAACTTGAGTAACCCGTGGCTTCCCTTCCGTTAAAGTACCTGTCTTGTCCAGGACCAGCGTGTCGACTTTTTCCATGGTTTCCAGCGCTTCAGCATTTCGCAGCAGCACACCGGCGTGAGCGCCGCGTCCAGTTCCCACCATCACCGTCATAGGAGTGGCCAGACCCAGAGCGCACGGACAGGCGATGATCAGCACCGCCACAGCATTTACCAAAGCGTGGGCCAGACGCGGCTCAGGCCCCCAGATGGCCCACACGAGAAATGTAAGAACGGCTATCAATAAGACGGCCGGAACAAAATAGCCCGAGACTTTATCTGCCAATGATTGAATCGGCGCGCGGCTTCGCTGCGCCTGCGCGACCATTCGGACAATTTGCGCCAGCAGGGTTTCTGAGCCGAGCTTTTCTGCCCGCATGATGAATGAACCGGCCCGATTCACCGTCCCACCGATTACTTTTGCCCCAATAGACTTTTCTACAGGCAAGGACTCGCCGGTGATCATGGATTCATCAACCGCGCTACTGCCTTCTTCTATTACGCCATCCACAGGAACGCGATCGCCGGGCCGAACGCGGAGACGGTCATTGCGGTGAACCTGCTCTAGAGGGATTTCTTCATCGGCGCTGCCGGGGCGCACGCGCAACGCGGTCTTGGGGCTTAGATCAAGCAGAGCTTTAATAGCTGAGCCGGTTTGCCTTCGCGCACGCAGTTCCAAAACCTGGCCCAGCAGCACCAGCGTAACGATCATGGCGCTGACTTCAAAATAAACCCCGGGGCGTCCGCCATGGCCAAGGAAGGACTGAGGAAAAATTCCGGGCGCAAGCGTGGCGATCACGCTATAGGCATAAGCCGTGCCTGTGCCCATGGCGATGAGCGTGAACATATTCAGGTGCCGGTTAACCAGCGACGCCCAGCCGCGTTCAAAGAACGGCCATCCGCCCCACAGAACTACCGGCGTAGCGAGCGCCAGTTGCAGCCATTCCATCCAGCCAACGGGAATGCGATGAAGCGGGCTGCCAGCGGCCATCCCGCCCATTGAGAGAACGAGCAACGGAATGCTGAGAGCAACACCAACCCAAAAGCGGCGCGTCATGCTGCGAAGTTCAGAGTTGTCTTCTGCGTGCACGCCCGCGCTTATGCGTGGTTCCAAAGCCATGCCGCAGATAGGGCAATTGCCTGGCCCGGAGCGAACAATTTCCGGGTGCATGGGGCAGGTGTATTCCACTGCTTCGGGTTCCAAGGCCATTCCACATTTGGGACAAGCGCCGGGTTTGCTCTCACGCACTTCAGGATCCATGGGGCAGACATAGGTGGTTGTTCCCTTGCCTGTTTCTGCCGAGTGCGAGTGCCCAGAGTTCGCTGGCGTTTTTGCCGGGGCAATCCCACCGAGCTGTACTAATTGATTCGCGGGCGGCTGCGGCGACAGATAGCGCTCAGGCTCAGCCTTGAATTTCTCAACACAGCGCGGGCTGCAGAAATAATAGGTCTTGCCTTTGTACTCCGCTGATCCTCGCGCCTTGGCAGGATCAACATCCATGTGGCAAACAGGGTCTTTCACGATATTGGTTTGAGAGGTCATGAATCCATGCCTAACGAACGTGCTTGTAGAACAGCTCAGTCAATTCGTTGTAAGTGCGTTGCGCCTGCTTCTCATCTCCTGAGCGCAGGGCTTCAGTGGCGCAATGTTGCAGATGGTTTTTCATTAGAATGCGTTCCACTGCGCGCAAAGATTCGTGCACGGCAGACATCTGTATAAGAATCTCCGGGCAGTACCTCTGGGCCTCTACCATTTTCTGAACGCCGCGCACCTGGCCTTCAACGCGCCGCAGCCGAAGCAGCATATTGTCTTGTGTTTCCCTGTCACGCTGAACAGTTCGCTGACTCTGCCCACCGGCTGTGCTCTTTTTACGCATAACGTGTTCCTCAAACGCAACCAGGCTATTATACCCCCATGGGGTATATGGATCAAATGCTGGCTGACCTGTATTGATTTCTATGAGCGAGCTGAGACGATAAGCGCCAGCGGGATGAGGTTACTTGACGATAACTTTTAGATCGCTGTCGGGGATTTAGTTTACGTTTTGCTGGCTGTGGTGGCTGTCATCGCCTATCGCAAACGATACCGGCGAAGACCCTATCCGCACGAGAAACTTCAAAAAACAATTGACGATTCAATCAACAGGACCATTGATAAAACCCGACCCGCATGAAGCGGAAAGATTTGTGCCTTAACTCGCTACCTTTGCTGAACGGACTACTCTTCCTACGAATGCTATTATCTTTATGACCGCAATCGGCTTGAGGAGATACATGACCCTTTTGGACGTGGTTTTCAAGTACGGCACGCCCCCCGGCGAAAAAGAAATGGCGGCGCTTAACAACGCCTGGGAGGTTTATGGCGTTCGCAAAATCAAATTCGACGAAAAAGAGCGCACCATTCGCGTGGAATATGACGCTACGCGTCTCAATGACGGCGAGATCGCAGCAATCCTGCGGCGCGCCGGAGTTGATCTGAGAGAAAAAGTGCAGTTGGTGTAAGGCAAAACTTACCGCTACATGACGATTCAAACAGGCACATTGAAAATTAAACAGGTCTAGATCCGCGCGGTATATTGTTCCATCCGCTGCCAGTGTGTGCCTTCAGTTTTTTCGCCGAAGGGGCGGCCATGCAGGATTTCAGCGATGATTTCTGCTGTCTGAAACACTGACATTCCGGAACGGTTGAAAAACAGATTGCCGTCGGCAAAGGCGACGTTTCCCCGGCGGACGGCTTGAAGTTCCGGCCACCATGAATGCCGCTCCAGCGCGGGACGCTCGCGCAGACTGCGCTCAAGATTGAATCCGCAGGGCGCGACGATGAGATACTCGGGATCGGCTTGGCGAAGCTGCTCAGCAGGGATAGCGGCGGAATGTACGCCCTGGTGGCCTAGCAAAAGCTCTCCGTTGGCGATCTTCACCAGTTCCGGCCCCCAGTTGCCCATGGCAAAGACCGGGTCAGTCCATTCCAGCACCACTACACTCTTCCGGGGCAGGCGCGCGGCTTCATGCCGGATCCGCTCCAGCCGCTCCTTTTCGCGCGGGACCAGCTTCCGGCCTTCTTCTTCCCGGTCCAGAGCGCGGGCGATGAGCAGAATGCTCTCAAAGATATCTTCCAGCGACGAGGCGGAGAGAGAGATTTGCCGCATGGCAACACCACAGGCGCCGCTGCGCTCCACGTCGCCGGGCGTGACCGCGCAGACCTCGCAATGTTCCTGCGTGATCAGCAGATCGGGGCGCAGACTGGCGATCAATTCGGAATGCAGGTGGTAGAGCGGCTCTCGGACCTGAAGACGGCGGCGCACCTCGGCGTCGATCTCGCTTGCTGAAACCGTAACGTCAAATGCGGGTTCGCTGCAGGCCGGAAGCTGCCGCACCCACTCGGGGTTGTCGCACTCATGGGAGCGGCCCACCAGCATTTCGCCCGCGCCCAGGGCGCAGACGATTTCCGTAGCGCTCGCCAGCAATGAAACGATTCGCATCTCAGGCAGCCTGGCTCTGCGGCTGGAACAGTCGGCTTAGGATTGCATAGCCGCTGAAAATTGCCACGGTATAGAAAAGATCACCCAGCGCCTGGTTCTGGTAAAACGGCAGCGCCGCTGCAAAGCAAGCCGTGAGTCCGGCCGTTGTGTGCGGATACCAGTAGCTGGTGGCCCACACCATGAAATTGGTGATGATGAAGAAGGACAAGCTGGAGGCCGCAGCCACTCCGGCCAGCGCGCCCACGCCGCGATTACGTACCAGCCGTCCCAGCAGCACTGGAACCAGCGCGGCGGCATAGACGTACCAGAAGCCGGAATAGAGGCCCATTGCGGCATCGCTCAGGATAAGCGCGCCCAGCGTGATGAAGATTCCCGTAGTAGCCTTTTGCGCCTTGTTTCCGGCGAATAGTCCAATCGCCAGCAAAGGAGTGAAATTCCATGGATGAGGCAGCAGCCGCGCGGCGGCGAGAACAAGCACCATTGCGATCCATAAGCGTTTCTGAATTCTCATCATTCATCTCCTCAAAAACTTGATTATTGCAGAGGAGCCAGCAAGAGCCGCCCCAGAGCGCCGGTTGAGAGGTCCCCTTTCCGAATCAAAAAGGGCCGGAACGATGCGGGAAGCGCTTGCAGTGTCCCGGCGAAATCCCAAGCCAGGTCGCGCGCAACGCGAACGTTCCATATAGCTAGCATCCTACCAATTTTGCCGGTGTCCTGCGCAAGCTCTCCTAAAATTCCGGTTGCCAGAAATGTAAGGGCCACGGGAAGCACGGCTTCCAGCAAATCGTTCACATGCTGGTAATCCTGGTGCTCCGGGATCCCGGAACTGAAACCCTGGTGCATTTCGTTATCAATTTGCAGCAGGGCCAGCGCGAGATCATGGTTGATGTGCGCGTTCATTCCCGCCAGAGCGAACTGTATGCGGTCGATCCCGGTGCGCTGCCGGGCTTCAAACAAAGCCTGCCAGGAACTGGGAATGGGCTTTCCATTGAGCGAATCTGCTAAAGCAGCAAAATAGAGGTTGGCAAAAATCACGTCGAGACGGGTAAGCCAAACCGGAGCCTGCCAGCCATTTTGCGGAGGGCTATTCAGCACCTGCTGCGTCACTTTCAAATACAGCAAGTTAAACCATTTGAGACCGTCATCCGAGGTCAGCGCGCTATCCAGGTTCTGCATTATTTGGATAACACCGTCAATGGTGGTTGGTGGAGTATTGACAATGGTAAGCAAGGGAGAACCGGTTGGAGTGGCGCTCATCTTTATAGCTCGTAATTACTTCATTCCTGCGCAAGCTTTGCACAACAACCCTAAACCCTACCACGGATAACACTGATCACACTGATTTACACGGATCAAAAAGCTCAAATTAGGACCATTTTGAATTTTGTAAACCCGTGTTATCCGTATTCATCCATTGGTGAGGTTTTGATTTTTGTGCAAGCGTCCTGCGATTGTACAGCGATTGTATAGCTCGCTTCGCGCAGGGAATTGTGAGCAGATTGCGTTAGTGAATATAGAGCTGGCTAGGATCGCCATTGGTGTATTCTTGTCGGCCTAAAAGCGAGACTAACATGAGCACGATTGTTTTAGCGCATGGCCTTTTCGGCTTTGGTGATCTGCTCCCCGGCATACTGTCATCTTTGCCGTCAGTGCATTATTTCAACCTAATGGCCGATCATTTTCGCGATCTCGGTCACAATGTCCTTGAACCTCAAGTGGACCCGATTGGGTCGATTGAAAATCGCGGTACTCAACTCGCGGAAAAAATCCTGAGGCAAACTAATCCCACGGACAAAGTCCATATCCTCGCTCACAGCATGGGAGGACTTGATTCACGGTTTGCAATTAGCAATCGTGAAGATTTAGCTGAGCGCATAGCAACGCTGGTCACCCTTGGAACACCGCATCGTGGCTCTCCTGTTGCGGATGCGGTGATAAGCCACTCGGGGCCGATCTTTGATCAGATACCCGCAGCGCTCAAAGCCAAGCTGGAAAACAGTGCCGGTGCGATTCAAGATCTCACCACCGCTTCTTGTGCTCAATTTGATGACAACACTCCTGATAACCCAAATGTTCGTTATATCAACGTTGCAGGAGACGCATCGAAGGCGGGCAATGAACTGCTTCTCTTTCAACTGGCTGCAAGTATCAGCAAAATGACCGGCGAGATCAATGATGGCATGGTAACCAGGAGTTCAGCTTTGCGCGCAAACAACGAGCATCTTGATGACTGGCCGGTAGATCACGCTGGAGAAATAGGCTGGAGTACAGCTTTGTTGAATCCGTTTCAGAGGGGACAAGCAATTGCCGAGCATCTGGCTCGTTACGACGCTATTCTGGCAATGATTACGGGCAAGGTAGCGGGGAGAGGTGTGTAAGCAAGAATTGTTCGACTCGCTCTGCTTGGGTCAGGATTCCGGTTGCAGACTCTCGCCCCAGTTCGCAAAAACCCGCGCCAACTGGGACCACTCAGCTTGCGCCTCGTTCACGCCTGCAAATCGCCTCAAAACAGATCTCTCGCGCAAAACCGGCGCTCGGATTTCGCCTGAAGGCTCCCGCTCGACTTACGTCTCGCTCACGCCTTCAAAGCGGCTCAAAATGCAACGAGGCACTTTCGGAGGATCTCTGGCCGTTAGATCCATTCGAAAGCGCCCCGATGCGCGCCACTTCGTCTGGCTTTTGTAATAGCATCCTCTGTGCCATTTAAGAATTACTGAAAATAAAGAGTTTAGGAGAGCTGCTGGATTAAGAATCGGGTAGTAATTCCCTGCTCTTGAAAAAATTTCCCTGTTGATTTTTCCCGCCGTGCTAGCAACGAACATATTACGCAGCAGCAATGGACGTTGGCGTTTATTCTAACCATCGACTAAAGCAATCATGAAAAAAGACTTAGCGCTTTAATGGGCACGGAACCGCCCGGATCGCCGCTACCACATTTATTTTTACCAACCTTAGACAAGGAGAACTTAATGGCACACTTTGATCCACGAGTCATCAACGCAAACCCCCGGTCTTTAGGGCGTCCTGTTCTGATTGGGATCGGGCTTATTTTGTGCTCATTCTTGTATGGGCTTCCATCGCTTACGTGCCGCCGGGCAGCGTTGGCGTGCTTACCTCATTCGGAGCCGTTACAGGAGAAACGCTGCCGGAAGGCACACACTTTGTTTCGCCGTTCAAGATCAACCATGTAATGACGATCCGAACGCAGACGCAGGAAGAGCACACCTCAACGCCATCGAGCGAAGGATTGAACCTGGAGATTGATACATCACTTATTTATCACCTGAACAGGGACAAGGCGGCGAACGTTTTCCAGAGCATTGGAACAAATTACGGCCCCACGATTGTCGATCCGAATTTGCGCTCCGTGATTCGCGATACCACTGCGGGCCACTCAGCTAACACGCTTTATTCAAACTCGCGCAAGCAAGTGGAAGATGAAATTATGCAGGGGCTGAAAGCGGCGCTGGAGCCGCGCGGCATTGTGATTGAAAACGTGCTGCTGCGCGATATTCAGCTGCCACACTCTTTGCGCGCGTCCATTGAATCCAAGCAGCAGGCGGAACAGGACTCGCTGGCGATGAGCTTCCGCTTGCAAAAAGAACGGCAGGAAGCAGACCGCAAGCGCATTGAAGCTCAGGGCATCCACGACTTTCAGCAGATTGTGGCCCAGGGAATCAGCGCGCAGTTGCTGGAGTGGAAAGGCATTGAAGCCACAGAGACACTGGCCAAAAGCCCGAATTCAAAGATCATTGTGATTGGCAACAGCAAGAATGGCTTGCCGCTGGTGATGTCACAGTAAGATTGGGCTATTTAAGCGCAAAAAGCGCGTTGACGTGAGCATTAATGGTGATGGTCTGCGGAGTAAATTCCGCTGTGGGCGGCGGCGTGGCCCCTCCGGCCATGGCTGATTTTGCCATGGCTTGCGGCGCGAACACAGGGATAATGTTTGCCTGGTTCACGTCTACTGAAGCATAAAGAAGATCGCCCAGCGTGCGCGCGCCGGCAGTGGCCACAGCAGAGGCCTGATTGCGCGCCTTCCGTAGCGCATCTTCTGATGCTTTGGCTTTGGCCTGCTCAATGTCTTCCAGCGTATATGAAACGGACTGGTTTTGCGTGTCCTCAATATCGGCAAGTTGTTCGGTAAGAGCGCCTACCTTGGTGAAGTCATGCAGCTTCAACGTAACGTCAGAGGTAACGCGATATCCAACGACCTTGTGTTTGGGGTTCCTCCAGTCATACATAGGCTGCAACTGATAGCTGCCAAACTGCGCACTCTTTACGTCGATGCCATTGGCCTTCAGCACCTGGCGCACATGGTCAATGGCTGCTGCGGCGTGGTCATAAGCAGCGCGTGAGGTGTCCTGCTGTGAGCCGACGTCCATGCGCACCACCGCGGTATCTGGAGCGGCTTCAAATTTGCCATCCGCGCCGGCATAGATGGTATTGAGTTGAATGGCGGCGGGAGTTGAACTTTGAGCTATGCCAATGCCCACAAGAGCAAGGATTACCAAGCAATAGAAAGATGCTTTCATTTTGTAAATCTCTCTTTTACGAAAAATACTACCACCGGCGAAGCAGATTGCGGCTTGCAAATACAAACCATCGCACGAAGAGCAGACGCATCTACGCTATTGACGCAGCGGTTCTCAATGTTTAGGCTTAACCCTGCAATATTAAGCGGAGGAAAGAACCATGCTTCGTAGAACCGCTGTCAAGATGTTAGGAACGTTAGCGCTTCTTGGGCCTAGAGCCGGTACCAGCCTCTTAGCACAGGAAAAGAAAGAAGCTCCACCATCGCCTCCGGAACCCAACATTAAAGTGGGCGATACTTTCCCGGATTTCACATTGCTCGACCAGAACCGTAACAAGGTTTCCCTGCACGACTTCAAAGGCAAGAAAAACGTTGTAGTCGCCTTTGTGGTCTTTGCTTTCACCGGTGGTTGAACCATGGAGATGCAGAACTTCCAGAAGGACTTTGGCAAACTGGAAGCTGCAGATACCCAGGTTCTGGGTGTAAGCATGGACAGCCCGTTCAGCAACGCCGCGTGGGCGGAAAAAGAAGGCATCAAGCTCCCTATCCTGAGCGATTGGGGCGGCGATCTGACTAAACAGATTGGCATCTTCAACCCGCAATACAAAGCCGCACGGCGCGTCACCTTTCTGATCGATAAGGAAGGCAAGGTCGTGGAGATGCAGAAGGACCGCGAAGCCATTGATCCGAGTTCCGTGGTTGCTTCCTGTGAGCGCAGGAAACTCAAGAGCTAATGCAGGTTTCAGCAGAACCGGCCCGCCGTGGAGTATCTTCGCGGCGGGTTCTCTTTTTGCTGTCGCTGGCTGAACTGCTGGGCATGTCATTGTGGTTTACCGGCACAGCGGTCATTCCCCAGATCACCCATTTATGGCATGCAGATTTGGCGCTGGGCTCCTGGCTGACCATCGCGGTGCAAATCGGCTTTTCTATTGGCGCAATCACATTTGCGCTTTTCAATATTCCTGATGTCTTCAGCCCGATTAAAGTTTTGGTAGTTTCAGCATTGCTGGCAGCCGCCGCCAACGCTGCTTTTGCGCTCTTTGCGGCTGAGCCTTTAACGGCGATCCTGCTGCGCGGCGCAACAGGATTTTTTCTTGCCGGTGTGTACCCGGTGGGAATGAAAATCATTGCCGGATGGTTCCAACGCGGACGCGGGCTGGCTTTGGGAATCATGATTGGCGCTCTGACCGTTGGCTCCGCGGTGCCGCATGCAGCCAACGCGATTGGCGGGATTCCATGGAAAGGCGTGATTCTGCTGGGCAGCTTGCAGGCTTTGCTGGGTGCGGTGATTGTGGCCGTTGGAGTACGTGAAGGACCTTTTGCCATGCCGCAGTCTCGCTTTGATCCAGCGCAGGTTTTCGAGATCGTGCGCAACAAGCCGCTGCGTCTGGCCAACCTCGGTTACCTGGGACATATGTGGGAGCTTTACAGCATGTGGGGCTGGATCGCTGTGATCTTCGCTGCTTCTACCGGATGGCCGCGTGTTCAATATGAATGGGTGGCGGCCCTGGCCATTGCCATTGGCGCAGTAGGCTGCATCTGGGCCGGTTCGGCGAGCGATCGGTTGCAGGACCAGCAGGCTTCAATGCGGGTAGCCCAACGCGCACGGGTCACAATGATCGCCATGGCGATTAGCTCTGCGTGCTGCGTGCTGGCGGCGCTGGTGTTGCACCGGCCAGCTTTGCTGATTCCGCTGGCGATGATTTGGGGCATTGCTGTGATTGCTGATTCCGCGCAGTTCTCTACCATCATCAGCGAAGTTTCAGACAAAAATTATGTTGGCACGGCGTTGACGTGCCAGGTGGCGCTGGGATTTTTGCTGACCGCAGGGGTGATTCGGCTGATAGCCGCGATTGCCGCTCGTTACGGATGGAATTGGGCGCTGGCCAGCATGGCTTTGGGGCCGCTGCTGGGCATCTGGGCGATGAGCGAACTGTTGGCGCGCGGGCAGATTGCGCAAGTTCCTGCTGCGCACTAGCGATCGAGTTTTTGCTGAGCGTGGCGCGGTATTTGCAGGGCACGGCGTTTCAGACTTCTTCTGTCGCGTGATATTCTTCCACCGATTTTCAAAACACTCTTTTTTAAAGACGGAAGCGAGACATTCATCGCTATGAAACTGCGGATTCTTTTATCTTTCATTCTGCTGTTGAGCTTGCTTGCGGATATGCCTGCAATAGCGCAAGAGCCGAAAGCCACGCCAGTGCCGCCCGCGCCCCAAGCGCCTGCGGCAAGTGAATCCCACGTAACCGAGCCGCCCCATGCAATGACCGCGGACGACGTCCATGCGTTTCTTGATGGCTTTGTTCCCATGCAGCTTGAACGGGAGAACATTGCCGGCGCAGTGGTGCTGGTGGTAAAGGACGGCTCGATTCTATTTGCCAAGGGCTATGGCTATAGCGATGTCGAGAAGAAAATTCCAGTCACTGTGGATGAGACGCTCTTTCGGCCAGGTTCCATTTCCAAACTTTTTACATGGACAGCTGTGATGCAACTGGTGGAAGAAGGAAAGCTCGATCTGGAAAAAGATGTCAGTGCTTATATTGATTTCACAATCCCGCCAAAATTCGGCAAGCCAATTACGCTGCGCGACCTGATGACGCACACGCCCGGGTTTGAAGAGCAGATTAAAGACCTGATCACTGACGATGCCGCGCCCACGGAGACGCTCAAGCAGCATGTTTCGCAGCACATTCCTGAGCGCATCTATCCGCCGGGAACTACGCCTGCTTATTCCAACTATGGCGCGGCGCTGGCCGGCTACATTGTTGAGCGCGTATCCGGACAGCCTTTTAATGATTACGTAGCCGAACATATCTTTAAGCCGCTGGGGATGACGCGTTCAACTTTCGTTCAGCCGCTGCCGGCTGAGCTGAAGCCACTCATGTCAAACGGCTATAACGTAGGTTCTGGCAAGGCCAAGCCGTTCGAGATCATTGAAGAAGCGCCCGCAGGCGCGCTGGCCGCAACTGCTGCTGATCTTTCGCGCTTCATGATCGCGCATCTGCAGAATGGAAAGTTTGACAACACGCAGATCCTGCGCCCGGAAACCGCGACCCAGATGCATTCGCGCCAGTTCGGGCTGAGTCCGGCGCTTAACGGGATGTGCCTGGGATTTTATGAGGAGACGCGCAACGGGCATCGCATTATCGGCCATGGTGGAGACACGGTTTACTTCCACAGCGACATGCATCTGATGCTGGATGACGGAGTAGGTTTTTATGTTTCTTACAACAGCGCCGGCAAGGGCGATATAAGCCCGCGCACCGCGCTCTGGGAACATTTTCTTGATCGCTATTTCCCGTATACTCCGCCCAAAGTTGAAAAGCTCTCCACAGCCGATGCTGACGCCAAAGCCGTATCCGGGCATTACCTCACCAGCCGCCGCTCTGAGAGCAATTTTTTGAAAGTGGGGGCGGTGGATGATGACCTGAAGGTCGTGCCTGATGAAAACGGCACCATCAGGGTTGAACCGCTTAGGGATTTCAATGGCCAGCTAAAAAAATGGCAGGAGATTGCGCCGCTCGTCTATCGCTCAGTCAACGGCCAGGACCTGATCGCATTCCGCCGGCTCGACAATAACCGGATGCAGCTTGTCCCCAACTTCCCTGCCGTGGTGTATCAGCGCGTAAATCTGGCTGCCAACAGCGATTTCAACCAATTGTTGATACTCGGGGCCATCATTGTTCTGTGCTTGACGTTTATCTTTTGGCCGGTGGGTGCGCTCATGCGCTTGCATTATCACCATCGGCTGGAGCTTAACGCCAAATCTTTGCGCCTGCGTCCGTGGGTGCGGCTGGTTTGCGCGATTGATATCGCGTTCCTGCTTATCTTCTTTAAGGTGGTGACCAGCGACTCGCTCGCGACGTTCAGTTCGCGCAGTGACCTCAAGTTCCACTTCATCCAGACGCTTGGCGCCGTGGGAGCGGTAGGAATTGTGGTGGTAGTCCTTGCCTGCCTCAGCTCCTGGCGCGATCCGCATGAGTGGTTCTGGGCGAAGATGTGGAACTTTCTGCTGCTGCTGGCGTGCGTAGCTTTTGTATGGTTCTCAATACACTGGAACCTGCTGAACTTTAACTTGAACTATTAACGATTGCTGTTCTCATAATGCAATGGGTTTTGCACAAGAACTCAACCCTTACCACGGATAACACTGATAACACTGATTTACACGGATCAAAAAACTCAAATCAGGACCATTTTAAAGTTTGTCATCCGTGTCATCCGTGGTGAGATTTGTTTTTTGTGCAATGCCATTGCAGGACGCAAAAGACGACGCCCTGGTTGAGACGTCGTCTTTATGCTTTGCGCGCTGTTAAAGTTTCTCTTTAAGTCTCTATTCGCGCAATTGTCACCGCTAAAAAAATTGCTACTGCGCAGT
>DASTCT010000078.1:0-9497 GCA_035710845.1 Candidatus Angelobacter sp. | reverse complement strand
GCTGCGGTGGCCAGCTCTTTGAGCTTGTCGTCTGCAGTGGCCAGCGCTATGCCGCCCTGAGCGTCAAAAACGGAGTCAACAAACTTCCAGAAGTTGTCTTTATTCGTTTGCGCGGCGCAGTCTGCATATTGCGCTGCCTTGTGCGCCCAAGGATGCATGGTCGCCGGCAAAGGAAACTGCTGAAAGATAAAGCGCACTTGGGGGAAATCACCCTGCAGTTTTTCCACGACAGGCTGCGCCTGCTTGCAGTAAGGGCACTCCAGGTCACTGAATTCTATGATTTCGATAGGGGCATTCGCGGGGCCGCGGCTTGGCCCAAACGCGCCTTGCAGCTTAGCGCGGGCAGCAGCGTAAGGGTTTGGTCCAAAAGGAAGCTTCTGGCCAACAAGCGCGGTCTGCGCGCCAGCGGAATAGAAAAGATGATAAGGCTCACCCTTGTTAACTGAGACAATAATCTCCACCAGGCCGGGTATCTCCGCCTCCTTAATGGAATAAATCTGCCACGAAACTCCCGGATCGTAACCGAAGCTGCGCTTCATGTAGGCATCCACTTCTTCGGTGGTCGGCAAGGCCGTCTTCGTGGTGCCGGCGTCTTTATTGATCTGGGCCTTGGCCTGCGGAGAGAGCGGGCGATGCGTTCCGGGTTTGCCTGTCGTGGACGTCTGGGCGAAGCTCAGGGAAAAAGCGAGCGCAAGTGAACTTATAAGGACAAGGGTTTTTGTTTTATTCATGGGTCAAATTTCCGATTTCTGGGCGATAGGAAAACGCCGTCCAAAGCCAAAGGCCTTGGGAGTGATTTTTAATCCGGGCGCGGCCTGCTGGCGCTTGTATTCGCTGCGCTCAATCATGCGGATCACGTCGCGCACCAACTTCACCTCATAGCCGCGTTCCTGCGCAATCTGCTCCGCTGTGCGGTAATCTTCCACGTAATCTTCCAGGATATTGTCCAGAATCTGGTATGGCGGCAGTGTATCAGAATCTTTTTGTCCGGGCCGCAACTCGGCGGAGGGCGGCTTATCAATGGTCGATTGGGGAATCACCGGCTTCAGCGAATTTACGTAGCGGCTCAGGCTGTAAACCATGGTCTTGGGCACATCAGAAATCACGGCCAGGCCTCCGACCATATCGCCATACAGCGTGCAATAACCCACGCCCAGCTCAGATTTGTTGCCGGTGGTGAGTACCAGTTCACCAAACTTGTTGGACATAGCCATAAGAATATTTCCGCGAATACGCGACTGAATATTTTCTTCCGCCACATTTTCCGGCAGACCGGCAAAAAGCGGCTCCAGCGATTGGCGATATTGATCAAAGATCCCGGCGATGGGAACTACTTCAAAACGAATGCCCAGCTTGCACGCCAGTTGTCGCGCGTCATGCACGCTGTGTTCTGAAGAATACTGGCTGGGCATGGCGATGCCGATCACGTTTTCTTTGCCCAGCGCGTCCACGGCGATGGCGGCGGTAAGCGCGGAATCAATGCCGCCGCTCAGTCCCAGAATGGCTTTGTGGAAACCGCATTTGCGCACGTAGTCGCGCGTGCCCAGCACCAGCGCAGCGTAGGCGCTGGCGTCTCCCATTGCGGTCTGCTCACGCATGTCGCCTTGCGCGGTCTCTATGTCATAGAGGATAAGGTCTTCATCAAACGATTTAGCCTGGGCCACAATGCGGCCATCGGGCGAAATCACCATGCTCGATCCATCGAAAATCAGGCTGTCATTCCCGCCCACCTGGTTCACAAAGATCACGGGCACCTTGTTATCCCTGGCAACGGTCTCCAGCATCTGCCGACGCAGTTCGCGCTTACCCAGGTGAAATGGCGAGGCAGAAATGTTGAGCACCACGTTGCCACCGGCATGAAGCAGCTCGTCCACAGGGTCAACGCGATAAAGCCGGCGATGCCAAAAATGTTTGTCATTCCAGGCGTCTTCACAGATGGTGAGGGCAAGCTTCTTGTCGCCGACAGGGAAGAGCTTCTGCGATTCAGCAGGATCAAAATAGCGCATCTCATCAAAAACGTCATAGGTGGGCAGCAGCATTTTGGATTGCACAAACTGTACCGCGCCTTCACGCAGCACCGCCGCAGAATTCATAACTGATTTGCCTGTTTCCACCTTGGCCGGTGAAACAAAGCCGCAGATGATGGTGATCTGCGGAACCGCTTGGGCGATTTCATTTACCACCTGCTGGTTGCGTGCCACAAAGGCGGGTTTCTCCAGCAGGTCGCGCGGAGGATAGCCGCAGACCGCCAGCTCTGGAAAGAGCGCCATCTCCGCGCCCAGAGAATGAGCCTGGCGGGCGCATTCTATGATCTTTCTGGAATTTCCGCTGAAATCACCAATCGTGGGGTTGATCTGCCCGAGCGCAATCTTCACATCTTTAGTTTAAACCGCAGCTCTGCTTTGCGGGTAGTGAGTCAGTTTGAAACTGACTCACTCTCGAGTACCAGGTCTGCTCCTAAAGCGGCGGACGCTTAGGAAGCTCCGGCTCAGAAGGCTGCTGTGCATCTGGCGGTTGTTGTGAAGCGTCTGGCGGCTGCTGCGACGTATTCGGAGGTTGCTGTGAAGTATCCGGCTGTTGCTGTGAAGTGTCCTGCGGCTGCTGTGACGAGTCTCCCGGCTGTTGCTTGCTGTGAGTGCCCCACTGCGGCTCTTCCTGCGGAGGCGCTGGCGTTTGTGTTGGTGATTGTGACGTGCCTGCCCGGTGCACGGCGGGATCAGGTTGCTCGTCGGGACGTTTCAATGTTGGCGCATGGGCTGGCTGCTCCGGCTTCGGTCCGGCGGCCTTCACGTCCTCAGGTGAATTTCTTGCTTTCAGTGATGCCAGCGTGGGCACGCCGTCTTTTATATCAACTTCTTTTTGCGTCTTTACAATCATCTCGCCGCCAACTTTGGCGATCTTCACCTGCGTTACTTCATCGCCAATAAAGCGGACAAACACCACGTCCTGCGGCGCAGTTCCATAAATCCATTCTTCGTATTGACGGCCCTGCTCATCTTTTTCACGAATTTTCTGCTGCGGGCGGTCCTTGGCCATGACCACCATGTCATGGTTCATGCCCACCAGCACTTCATGATTTTTCACGGCCGCGCGGATTTTGGGAGGAAGCGTATCTGCAAACACCTCAGCCGCTGACTTGACTGAGAAATCCAGCACCGGGCTCAGCAGGCTATGGAGTTCAGCGCCAGTCATCTCCGGTACATACTTTTTGAACTCCACTGTAAGCGCTGCTCCGGTTGGCCCAGTCGCCGCGTTGGGATCTACTCCGCCGGTGCTGCCGCCCATGCCGCTGATCTGAATATGCTGGTACCACTTTGTCTTCTTCTTAGGGCCGCCATTGATCTCCAGGTAGATGGATTTCTCGTGGAAAGCAATGTTGGTAATCTGTACTTTGTCTCCGATTTTGGCTGCCGCGCCAATCGTTTGCGATGTTTTGTAAAGCGCTGCGTCGTCCGGTTTGATGGTACCGTCTGGTTCGATGACCAGGTTCTTTTCGCCCACGGGGAAGTATTTGCGCGTGTGGCCAAACTCAGCCTCCACCAGGCGAATCAATTCCATCTTGGTGCCGTTGTTCAGTGCTTCCCGGCTATCAAGGTCTGATGGTTTAAGATGCGGAGCCGTAAGCTCAGCGGTGGGAACCTTGTCCCCGGCATTTTCGGCGCTGCCTGGGTTGACAGTAATGGGCGTGGATTGGCCCACAGCCAAAACGCTAGCGCTTAAAACCAGGGAAAAGAGTAATGCGGCTCGGCGTAACATGGGGGCACCTGTAGCTGCTCGTCTATTCAATGATTCTCCAAAATAGGCGAATTTTCAATACATTTAGCAGCATTTGTGGTTAGATGCCAGCCCGCAGTGGGACGAGATACACTGCCCAGATACTTAACTGCACTCTTTCTGCGCCTATTCTGCGCCCCGTCTATTCTGCTCCCAAAGACCGGCCGCTTACGGAAAGGCCATCGCGAGCCACAATTGCCGGAAGCACATGCCCGCCGTAGCTGCGGATGGCCGCAGACACATGGTCACGGTTCTCCGGTTCCGTGAGGAAGACCACACATCCGCCTCCGCCGGCGCCGCAGACCTTGGCTGCCAGCGCTCCCTGGCGCAAGGCCACGCCTACCAATTTTTCGATCATCGGCGTGCTGATCCGCGGAGAATTGGTCTTGCGCAGCTTCCATTCCTCGCGCAGCAGCTTGGCTACCTGCTTCCAGTCAGCCAGAGAAAGCGCATGGTGCATGGCGCGGGCAATCTCTCCAATGCGCTCAAAGTTGTGGAAGATTTTTTTATCGCCGTTGATGTGCGCCTTGAACACTTCCCAGTTGTTAATGCCCGACTTGCGCGGCGCTCCGGTATAGACCAGGACAAAGCGGCGATCCAGCTCTTCTGCTGCAACCCGCACCGCAGTGTGGTGAATGCCGTCTGGATCAAGATGAATGGCGCTTACGCCACCGTAAAGCGCGGGATAGTAATCCTGGCAGCCGGTGGGAACTTTGATGAGCTGCGCTTCCACGTTCTGCGCGATCACGCGGATCTGCTCGCGATCAAGCTTGCGGCCCGTGTACTTGGCCAGCGCGGCGGTGGTGGCGATCATCAGCGCTGATGAGCCTGAAATTCCCGCACCAGCAGGAGACTCTGAATTGGTCTCAATTTCAAATCCGCCTTCTGGAGCAAAGAATCGCGCCAGGTGAGCAGCCAGCGGGTGCTTGAACTTGTGTGCAGCGCAAAGTTGCTCAAAGCTGGAAAATTCTTCTTCCACCTTGGTGTCCGTTGATTTGAGCTTGATCTTTTTATCGGGCAGCCGGCTGATGCGGCATTGGGTAAGAATGTTGACGGCAAAATTTACGGTGACTGCGCCGGGATGAAACAAATACAAGGGCCAGAGATCCAAGGTGCCGCCAGCCAGGTCAACCCGGCAGGGCGCGTGGGCAACAATCGTTCCGGGTGGCGGCAAGTGTTATTCCGTAAAGAACCGCGCCATCTGGCGGAACTTGTCGTAACGGCCGTCAAGGAGCTTTTGTGTGGGCTGATGTTTTAGCTCATTCAAGTGTTTGAGCAGGACCTGGTCCACCATGGCGGCTGCGGCATCGTGGTCCGCGTGAGCGCCGCCATCCGGCTCAGGAATGATTTCGTCAATGATCTCCAGTTCTTTAAGATCGGGAGCGGTAATGCGCAGGGCCTGCGCTGCAATCTCTTTTTTTGCGGCATCACGCCACAGGATTGAGGCGCAGCCTTCCGGCGAGATAACCGAATAAACCGAGTTTTCCATCATGAAGACGCGATCTGCCACAGCAATCGCCAGCGCACCGCCGCTGCCACCTTCGCCAATAATGGTGCAGATAATTGGGACCTCAATTTGGGCCATTTCGCGCAGGTTGCGGGCAATGGCCTCCGCCTGGCCGCGCTCTTCCGCGCCCAGACCGGGATATGCGCCTGGCGTATCGACGAAAGTGAAGATTGGCCGGCCGAATTTTTCCGCCATCTTCATGCAGCGCAGCGCCTTACGATAGCCTTCTGGATTAGCCTGCCCAAAGTTGCGATAGACGCGTTGCTTGATGTCGCGTCCTTTTTGGTGGCCGATGACCAGCACATTCTCGCCGCGATAGCGCGCCATGCCGCAGAGGATGGCCGGATCGTCGCCAAAGCCGCGGTCGCCGTGGATCTCACTCCAGTCGGTGAAGATACGCTCCACGTAATCCATGGTGAAAGGCCGCTGGGCGTGGCGCGCCAGCTCAGTCTTTTGCCATGCATTGATGTGCAGGCGGATCTGCTCGCGCAAAAAGTTGATCTGGTGCTGCAGATGCTTCAGCTGCAGACGTGCGTCTTGGTCAGCACGGGCACGGGTTTCAAGCTGTGCCACCTGCTCTTCAATCACTGCCAGTTGCTTTTGCGCTTTGACTGCTGGGTCCATAAATAGCTGTTAGCTCTTAAAATAGCTATTAGCTCTTAGCCTTTAGCTTTAGCAAAATCATCTTGATGCTGTCACTCTTGGGGAAACTTGAGCCCCTGCTCGCGGGATGAGGTGAGTCTCTCAACCAGCGGAATCAATCCCTCAGTCGATAATCTGAACCGCATTCCGTCCGCATAGCTCTTCTACACGTGTAATAAAGCTGCGGTCCGCACAAACATTATATCTGCCTGCTTCCATTTCCATCACTGCCAGGAAGTCCCCCGGACGCTCGACAGCAAACATGACCTTTGCTTCCCCTTTGCGCTCATGGCAAATAGCGTGAAGAGCATCCACGGTGCTTTCAGTAGCGGTGTCGAGGGGCACGCGAATACGGACCGAGCGCGGGAGCTTGGGCTGAGCTTCCTCCAGCGGCGTCAAATGATTAATGATGATCTTTGGATTCGCGCCCTCTTCCACGCGCACGCTGGCCTTTACCAGCATGGGAATCTCAAGTTTCAGGATTTCCTGCAGCTTCTTGTATGCGTCTGGAAAAATTACAGCTTCAATCGTGCCGGTCATGTCTTCCATCTTTGCCTGAGCGTATAAGTCGCCTTTGCGCGATTTTAACGCCCGTACACCTGAAATGATTCCCGCTGTATTGATGAACTCATCGCGGCCAGTACCCGTGGTCATGGCGCTGATGGTTTCAACTGAATGTGTGCGGAAAGCCTCCATCTTGTCCCGATACTTTTCCAATGGATGTCCGGTAATGAAGAACCCAAGAACTTCTTTTTCGCTGGCCAGGCGCAGGTGCTCGTCCCATTCAGGAACAGCGGGTAGTTTTTCTGAATTGCCGTTGACCTGCTCATCCTGGAATACTCCGAAGAGCCCATGCTGGCCGAGTTCTGTGTCGCGCTGCGATTTTTGCGCGCGCTCAATGGCTTTGTCGAGCACCGCCATGAGTTGGGCGCGATTGCCGAACTCATCCATAGCACCGGCTTTGATGAATGACTCAAGCACGCGCTTATTCATCAGCCGCAGATCGACCTTCTCACAAAATTCAAAGATTGAGCTGAAGTGGCCAATCTCTCTGCGCGCAACGGCGATAGCTTCAATGGCATTGCGACCCACGTTCTTTACCGCTGCCAGCCCAAAACGAATGGCATTGCCGTGCGGCGTGAAGTCGGAGTCGCTCACATTGATGTTGGGCGGTTCAACTGGAATCTCCATCTCGCGGCATTCGTTGATGTACTTCACCACGTTATCGGTGTTGCCCATCTGCGAGGTGAGCAGCGCAGCCATGAATTCCACGGGATAATGCGTCTTGAGATAGGCAGTTTGATAGGCCAGCAGCGCGTAGGCGGCTGAATGCGATTTGTTGAAGCCGTAGCCTGCGAACTGCTCCATCAGGTCAAAGATCTTGACGATCTTCTTTTCCGGAAAGCCGCGCTCCGTCGCTCCTTTCACAAAGCGGTCGCGCTGCTTGGCCATTTCTTCTGGGTTCTTCTTGCCCATGGCGCGGCGCAGCAAGTCGGCTTCGCCAAGTGAATAGCCCGCCAGCACGTTGGCGATCTGCATGACCTGTTCCTGGTAGACGATTACGCCCAGCGTCTCTTTAAGCAGGGCTTCGAGTTGCGGCAGCTCATACTCAACTTTTTTGCGTCCCCACTTGCGATCGATAAAGTCATCAATCATGCCGCCTTGGATTGGGCCGGGGCGATAGAGCGCGTTGAGCGCGGTGAGATCGTCAATCGAATTCGGCTTATAGCGCCGCAGAACGTCGGTCATGCCGCCGGATTCAAACTGGAAGATGCCAGAGGTTAGGCCGGTATGAAAGACGTTTTCATAAGTCTTGGGATCGTCGAGCGGAATCTTTTCCAGATCAATCGGCTTGCCGCGCTGGGCGATTAGCTTGAGTGCATCGTCCAAAATCGTGAGTGTGGTGAGCCCAAGAAAGTCCATCTTGAGCAGTCCCATCTTCTCTACTGCCTTCATGTCATAGGCGGTCACGATTTCATCGTTCTTGGTCTTGTGCAGCGGCACCAGCTCAGTGAGCGGCTTGGGCGAGATCACCACGCCAGCCGCATGTACCCCGGAGTTGCGCACCAAACCTTCAAGCTTGAGCGCCGTATCGATCAGTTGCTGCACCTGAATTTCTTTTTCGTAAGCTTCCTGAAGCGGCGGCGAATCTTCCAGCGCCTGTTTGAGCGTGATGCCGATTGGCGTAGTGGGAATCATTTTGGCGATGCGATCGACATCGGCATAAGGGATGTCCATGGCACGCCCCACGTCTTTGATGGCAGCTTTGGCAGCCATTGTGCCAAAGGTGATGATCTGGGCTACATTTTCACGGCCATATTTCTGCGTGACATATTGAATCACCTCGCCGCGACGATTCATGCAGAAATCAATGTCGATATCGGGCATCGAGACGCGCTCTGGATTCAGGAAGCGCTCAAACAACAGCTCATGCTGGAGCGGGTCAATATCGGTGATGCCCATGGCGTAGGCCACAAGCGCGCCTGCGGCGGAGCCACGGCCCGGGCCTACAGGAATGGAATTTTCCTTGGCGTAGCGGATGAAGTCCCAGACGATCAGGAAGTATCCGGAGAACTTCATCTGCTGGATGATTGCTATCTCGCGCGCTAGCCGCTGCTCGTATTCGTTGCGCGACTGCTTTAACCGGCCGGCTGCTTCAATCTGGCTTAGGCTCTCCCATCGCCGGGCAAAGCCTTGCCGCGCGACATGCTCAAAATAGCTGTCGAGAGTGTAGCCATCAGGGACTGTAAATTCCGGGAACGGATTCTTGACCTTATTCAGCTTAAAGTTGCAGCGCTCTGCGATAGCCAGCGTGCGCTTGACTACATCCTCACGGCCATTGAAGAGCTTGGCCATATCATCGGCGCTTTTCACGAAGAACTGGCTGCCATGAAACTTGAGCCGGTTAGCATCATTGACTGACTTCCCGGTCTGCACGCAGACCAGAACATCCTGCGCGTGGGCGTCATCCTCGCAAAGATAGTGGCTATCATTGGTGGCCACCATGGGAATGCCCAGCTCTTTTTCGATGCGGAACAGATCAGCGTGAATGCGATGTTCTTCCGGCAGACCCTGGTCCTGGATCTCCATAAAGAAGTTTTCCGGACCAAAAATTTCGCGGAAATAGCCGGCGGCATCGCGCGCGGCTTCATATTTGTTGGCCAGCAGGTTTTCGCAGACCTCGCCGGCAAGGCAGCCGCTCAGGCCGATCAGCCCCTTACTATGCTCGGCAAGAAACTTTTTGCTGATGCGCGGCTTGTAATAGAAGCCATGCAAGCTGGCCTCTGAGGTGATCTTGATGAGGTTGCGGTAGCCTTCTTCATTCTCCGCCAGCACCAGCAGATGGTTGTAGGTATCGCCTTCCGGGGGAGCGCGATGGTCATCTTTCTTGCAGATATAAAGTTCGCAGCCGACGATGGGCTTGATGCCTGCCTTGGTCGCCTCATCCACAAACTCCACCGTGCCGTAAATGTTGCCGTGGTCGGTCATGGCTACGGCTGTCTGCCCGACTTCCTTTACGCGTTCGGTCAGCTTCGGGACGCCGCAAGCGCCGTCGAGCAGGGAATAGTCGGTA
>DASTCT010000077.1:0-8522 GCA_035710845.1 Candidatus Angelobacter sp. | reverse complement strand
GGCTGAGCGGGTCGATTTTTGTAGAAACGCAGGGCCTGGTTCGGATTAATGTCTTCCGGGGGAGTCCCTTTTGGCCGCTGAAATCGTAAAAATCAATCCTGAGACGCCTGATCTTCGTCTGGTTTCCTATGTTGCTGCCCGGATCAAAGCGGGGCAAGTGGTTGGCATGCCGACCGACACTTTTTACGGTCTTGCGGCTGATCCGCTGAACCTGCGCGCCGTTGATTTGATCTATGAAGTGAAGACGCGCAGCCGCCACAAGCCGCTTTCTCTGCTGATTGAAAGCGTGGAGCAGGCAGAATACCTGGCGCGTCCTCTGCCCGATGCTTTTTATGACATCACACGCAAGTACTGGCCGGGGCCGCTTACCATCATCGTAAAAGCATCGTCGCGCTTGCCGCTTAAGGTCACAGCCAATACCGGCAACGTAGCATTGCGCGTGCCGGCATCGCGCGTGGCTGTGGAGGTAATCCGCGCGGCGGGAGTGCCGATTACCGCTACTTCAGCCAACATCAGCGGCGCCAGCGAATGCACGACTGCTGAAGGCGTGCGCCAGCAACTGGGCAACCGCATCAGCCTGATCGTCGATGGCGGCACCAGCCCGCGCGACGTAGCTTCTACCATCATTAACATGAGCGAGCCTGGACGCATCTCCGTGCTCCGCCACGGCGCCATCCCGGAAGGCGAACTGTCTGAGTTCCTGAATTGAATGAGCAGACGCTGGAGGAGATGGTTATGGCTGCTGGTGTTGGTTCCCGTAATCTTTGCCGCTGTGGTTTACTGGCGGATTTTAGACCAGTCTGAAAAGAATGAAGCGCGTCCTGCAGATGCCATTGTAGTTTTTGGCGCCGCTGAGTATGACGGACGGCCTTCACCGGTTTACAAAGCTAGGCTCGATCATGCAGCCCAGCTTTATCATCGCGGCCTGGCTTCCATCGTTATCATTACCGGTGGTTCCGGCCACGATCCGCTTTTTAGTGAAGGCGTAGTCGGGCGTGAATACCTGAAGACCCTGGGCATTCCTGACAGCCAACTCATTGCGGAGACGCAAAGCCCTGATACTGCTGAATCGGCGCGCCGCGTTGCCACCATTATGTCTGCCAACAACCTGCATTCATGCCTGGCCGTGAGTGATGGCTACCATATTTTCCGCATCAAGCAGATGCTTGGACGTGAAGGCGTAATAGTTTATGGCGCACCGCGGCCTAACTCCCGTCCGCAAACGTTCTGGAAACGACAGGAATCAGTGTGGCATGAGATTGGCAGCTATACCGTGTGGCTGCTGCATTTGTCTTGAACTTCTTGTTGTTATCGATTTGAAGCTTTGTCTCGCAAATAAAAATTAGTTGCGCTACGGGTTCATTCTGGGAGCGCGTTTGTGCGCCGGTCAGCCGATCTCATTTTCTCTTTTCTTCTATTTCACATGCTTCAGCTCTGTTTCAATAACCGGATTTAATCCCTCATGTGGAATACATTCGTTTACTGGCTTAGACTTTTTCTCCTGCAATTCCATCGCCGGGAGAGGGTGTAAGTGTTGACGAGATCCGGCAGGCCACCTTGTCAGACCTCGACATCAACGGCACGCCAACCCAGGTGTTGGTGAATCGGGGAGGCGTGGTCAAACGTGTCTGGTTGGGAGAACTGCCCAGCACAAAAGAAAACGAAGTAGTCACATCTCTTGCGCAATCGCTATAGCTTGTGCCTTGCAGCCTGCCGCGATTTTCTGAGTTAGTGTAAGAAAATGCGGCCCTTTCGGGCCGCGGCAAGAGAACTTGTTTCCAGCGATCATTAGTGTGACTTAACCTGATATTCAGAAAATGCCAGCTCCATGTGAGTAGGTGTTCCATCCATGGTGCTGTCTGCAATCAGGCTGGTTGGCAGTTGCAGGCCGTTCACCGGGTTGTGTTCGATTTTTACTTGCAGATGGACTACTCCGGGGCCGGAGGTTGGAGTGTAATCGCCAACATATCCGGTAAGGATAAAGCCGTTGGCGGTTTTCTGGACCTGCGGCTTGATGATGCTCAAAAATTGCGGCGAGGTCACCTTGATCTCGCTGATCACCAGGTCTTTGCTCATCAGCGTTACAACGTCTGATACGCCCTCTTTATAGGAAAGACGATACTGGCTGCCCATGTCTTCCAACTGGAAGGCGCTGCCCGCTTCCGGGAAAGGCGAGTTCAGCATGAAGAGCGACCACGTGGAGAAAAATCCGGAGACGGCCTGCTCAATACCGCCGTAAATCTGTTCAAAGCCCTGCCGTACCTGCTCATTCGGCGGCTCAGTATCCGCGCGATGGTTGACCGTGATCTGGCCATTTTCATCAAGCAGCATGGTGAAGTGGATTCCATTCAGGAGTCGCAACGCGGCTTCCAACTGCGTTGAGTCTGACACGCCCTGGTCTTTCAATACCTTTTCCCAGTTGGGCTTGATGGTGGATTGAAACCCGTCCAGCCCCGCCGATCGCAGGCTGTAATACGACTGCCGCGCGTGCTTCACAATCTCCTGTTGGGCCGCGGGCGACAGGCCGGAAACGTGTACGACACGAGGCGACTGGGCCAAGGCTAGTGTGGAAATCGAGACAAGCAGCAATGGCAGACAGATTTTGAGCCGGTTAGATTTCATGGTTAGCTCGCAAGTTGGAATTTGGGAACTCCAATCTATTTTTGAGCCGATAAAGAAAGAAACGAAAGGAAAATGGTCCACTGTGGTTACTGTGGTCATCAGCAGTTTTTGATGATAATTCCAACCTTAGTGGATTTTTGTCGCGAATCTTCCGGCAAAGTTGCTCTGGCGGAAACCCCTGCTTCTTAGAAGAGAAGCCACGCTATGCCAACCGTCGCAGCGGTGCTGAATAGGTTGACCAAGTCATTATCGAGTTTCCCGCGGCGTTCAAAGATAGATCCCAGAAAGCTATCCACCAGCGTCCCGAGAAAACCTGCGGCGATGATCGGTACGGCTGCTGCTGCCGGAACCATATGCGAAAGAATGGCCACCAAGGCTACGGATGCCGCGCCAAGCACAGCAGCGACGGTGCCGAATAGGCTGATACCGCCGTCTGTCCCAGGCTGAACTGGTTTGAGAGTTGTTATCAAAATGGTCTTGCCAGGAAAGGCCATTCCGATTTCGCTGGAACCAGTGTCTGCAGCGGCTTCCGCAAGAGCAGCCAGCGCCAGCACCGGCCATCCTGCCGGGGCCACGGCGACCACGAGAGCAGCAATTCCCAAATTGGCCATGGCTTGTGCGGCTGTGCGTCCACCGGAAGGTTCCGCTGTGCGCAACTGCTGCTTGCGGCGATAACCAATGCGGGTGGCAACCAAAGTGACGGCAAAGACCACCAGTAGCGCCAAAAACATGCGGAGATCGCGAATTGCCATGATGAATGCCACGGCAGAGCCGGCCAACGCGCCGCTAATATTTACGCCGCCGGCAAACCAGGCCAGCAGCGCGAAAACAGCAGTGATCGCCAGGGCGGATAGAAAGCGTTTTTCTGCAGGCGGGAACTCTGCATGATGGAGCAGCTCAAAGATGGCAACAATAATCACGGCAAAGGCGAGCGCCAGCGTGTCGCCCATCCTGAGTGTGCGCGAGTTATGCAGTCTTTCTTTCTCCTGAAGCTCCGTTGGGACTGGTGGCGGCATGGAAGCTCCTGTAACGCATCCTACACAAGAAAAGGCCGTCGTAGGAACTGGGGCCTGGAATTGAGGGGTGAGTATGGCTGCTTCCGTGTGGACTGGATACCTGACTTTTGGACTTATATCAATGCCCGTGCGGCTCTTTTCCGGAGCGCGCGGCACACGCATCTCGTTTCACATGCTGCATCGCGATGACAATGCCCGGGTGAAGCAACAACTTTATTGCCCGAATGACGAAAAGGTCATTGACCGCAGCGAGGTTGTGAAGGGCTACGAGTTTCGTAAAGGCGAATACGTGGTGGTGGAACCGGCTGAAATTAAGAAGATCGAGCCCAAAACAGCCAAGACCATGGAGATCCTGGAGTTTGTGAAGCAGGAGGAGATCGACCCGGTTTATTTTGAATCGTCCTATTATCTTGCGCCGGAAGAAGCGGCCCGAAAGCCCTATGCTCTGTTGGTCAAGGCTATGAAAGACACCGGCTATGTCGGTGTTGCCAAGCTGGCTATGCACAATCGTGAATACACCGCGTTCCTGCGTCCGTATGAAAAAGGTCTGATGCTGCACACCATGTATTACAAGAACGAAGTCCGTGAAGCTCCGGATTTTGGCACCGAACACGCCAGTTTGAAAGACGGCGAAGTGAAGGTGGCGCACCAGCTAATTCAGGCCCTGGCCGCTAAATGGGACCCAGCCAAATACTACGACACATTTGAAGAGAACCTGAAAAAGCTGATCAAGGCGCACATGGAAGGGAAGCAGATTGTGGCCGTGGAGAAAGCCCGGCCGGCAGCCGCTCCCGCAAACCTGATGGAAGCGCTCAAGCAGAGCCTGGCAGAGATGGAAGGCAAAAAGAAAGGTCCGCAGCGGGTTGAGGCGGCGCAGCGCGAATCCGTTGTGGAGATAAATTCTAAGGCCCGTACAACAAGAAAGAAACCGCCAAAGCGGGCTGCATAATTGCGTGTTAGAGCTGCCGAATGTTTTGGATTAACCTTTGCTGGGAGCGTTTAGAGAAGGGGCTTATTTGGCTCGCGGGTGAGTCCGATCATATACCTCCATCACCTGGCCAATGGAAAGTTGAGTATATTTCTGCGTGGTTGACAGGCGCTCGTGCCCCAGCAGCTCCTGGATCGCACGCAGATCCGCGCCTTCACTCAGCATGTGTGTGCCAAAGGCATGGCGCAGGGTGTGCGGATGTATGTCCGGCGGCAAGCCTCTGGCTACCGCGATCTGTTTCACAATCCGGCCAACGCTGCGCGTGGTGAGTGGACCGCCGCGCTGATTGATGAATAAACGGCGCGTTGTTTTGCGGGTCTGATCTAAAATTTTCTGTCGCGCACCGCGATAAGCTTGCAGAGCTTCCGCTACAGCGCCTTCCAGCGGCACGTACCGTTGTTTTTTGCCTTTTCCGCGCACCAGGATGACTCCGTTTGCCTCCTCAATATCGCCCAGCTCTATCCCAACCAGCTCTGAGTTGCGCAGCCCGCAGCCGTAAAGCAACTCAAAGATCGCGCGATCACGCTCAGGAAACGCCGCTGTCTCCGGCATCTGGCTGTTGAGAAGCCCATTGATCTCTTCCATGGTTGGCACGCGTGGCAGCTTCTTGGGCAAACGCGGAGTGGATACAAGCGCTGCGGGGTTCTGCTGGACCATCCCTTCACGCGCCAGCCATTTATACAGGGACCGCAATGCAGCCAGCGCGCGCGCCATTGATACCTTGCTCAACCCACAGGAATGCAGGTGCGAGAGAAAGCCGCGGATGGTTACGTGGTCAATATCTTTCCAGCGCATCTCTGGTCCCAGGTACTCAGCAAAGCGAAACAATTCATTTCTATAGGCGCGGAGCGTATGCGCGGAGGCATTTCGTTCTCCGCCCAGCGATTGCAGAAATTTGCCGATGCCTTTCTGGATCTCTGGACTGACCGGGCTTGTGGCCTGCTTCATCGGCTGTTCTCCGGCACGCTTTTTCCGCGCGGATGAAATTTGCGATAAACGCTTTTCAGACGGTCAAGTGCTACGTGGGTGTAAACCTGGCTGGTGGAAATATCGGCGTGGCCAAGGATCGTCTGCACCGTGCGCAGGTCTGCGCCGTTTTCCACCATGTGCGTAGCGCAGCTATGCCGCAGCATGTGCGGGCTGGCATGGCGACTGGAAGCTGAAGCTCTGTTTACCATCTGCCACACGCGTTGGCGTGTAAGCCGCGCCCCACCACGCCGGACAAACAGCATGGATGAGACTCTGCCATTCAGAAGCGTCTCCCGTCCCTCTGCCAGATACTCTTTGATCTGCTTTTGCGCGGCCTGTCCCAGAGGAACGATTCTCTCTTTATCCCCCTTGCCCCGCACCAAAACATGGCCTAGTTCCAGTTTCAGGTCTTCCAGCTTTACACCGATGACCTCTGAGACGCGCAGGCCCCCGGCGTATAACACCTCTAGAACCGCTTCATCGCGTTGCGCCAGTGCCGCCGCGAACTTTGTATTGCTTCGGCTCCATCCAGCAGAATCGCTTTGAACAAGAGGTCTCTTCCTGGTTGATTCCAGCATGGCATCAATTTCGCTCTGGGCCAGTGATTTGGGCAGCACCTTCCACTGTTTTGGCGAGTCGATCTCCAGAGTGGGATCGTGCTTGATGATCCTGTCGAGCAAAAGATATTTGTAGAAATGCCGCAGTGTGGAAAGCTTGCGCGCTACGGAACGGTCTTTTGCGCCGTTGGCAAACAGCTGGCTCAAGAAACCGCGAACATCTTCTCTGCGGGCCTGGGCCAGCGTTCGCCGTTTTGTGCTTAGAAACTCTGCAAATTGCACTACATCAGACTCATACGATTCCACGGTAAGCCGGGCCAACCCCTTCTCAACTCTCAGGTAGTCGAGAAAACTACGTACCAGCGGATCGTAAACGTCTTTTGCTATTCGCTGGTTATCCGACCTCATCATTCCAGTATCGCGCTCCGCATCTTTCCAGCAAATAGCAGCCGTGGTTCTGCCGGCCGATGGCGGTGCATGGCAAAATAGCTGAGATGCCATCAGCCCAACCTTCGTCGTTTCCCAGCTTTCTCTACGGCACTGCATGGAAGGAAGACCGCACTGCGGAGCTTACTGAACTTGCCATTCGTACGGGTTTTCGCGGGATCGATACTGCCAATCAGCGCCGACATTACTTTGAAGCTGGCGTTGGACAAGGGTTGGCTGCTGCTTATCGCGCTGGAATCGTTAAGCGCGAAGATCTTTTCCTACAGACAAAGTTTACCTATAGCGGCGGCCAGGACCATCGCCTGCCTTACGATCCTGCGGCAAGGCTTGCTCAACAAGTTGCGCAATCAATGGCCAGTTCGCTCGATCATCTGGGCACGGACCATGTTGACAGTTTTGTCTTGCATGGTCCTTCTCACCGTTACAACTGGACCACGGACGATGGCGAGACATGGCAGGCCATGATCCAGGAACGCGATACAGGCCGCACTCGCCTGCTTGGCGTGAGCAACGTTGCGCTGACACATCTTGAGCAGATGCTCGAAAGTCGCTTGGAGCTACCGGCGTTTGTGCAGAACCGCTGTTACGCGCGCCTGGGATGGGACAGGGAAGCGCGACTCTTCTGCCGCAAGCACAACATCATCTATCAGGGATTTTCTCTTCTTACCGCAAACAGAGAGGTCTTGCAGCATTCTGCTGTTGTTGCTCTTGCCAGGCGACTGGACGCTACTCCAGCGCAGATTGTGTTTGTTTTTGCGCGCTCGGTTGGAATGCTGCCGCTTACCGGCACTTCAAACGCTGAGCACATGCAGCAAGATCTTGCCAGCAGCAATCTTGTTTTGACGACGGACGTTGTTGGTGCAATTGAGTCACTGATGGGCTAGGAAGGATTGGGGAGCTTCTTGCCGGACGGTTTTTTCTCTGGCATTACGAACGGCTTCTCTTCAATGCCGCAAGCCCGCGCTACTTTTTGTGCGTTCAACGCGCTATCTGGGCGCTCCTCATGTTTGAAGAACGCATAAACTTCGCGCTCTGCCTGATTGGTTTTTAACTCTTCTGCCACCTTTTCCAGGTCCGGCGTGCTGTACTCCGGCTCGCGAAAACGGTAGTAGAGAAAGTCGGCTGTCGCAACCTTGGGAACAACAATTTTCTCGCTCTCCGCCCAGCACAGCGCGGCATTTCTGGACTTCAGGATTTCATACACCGCATCGTTGAACCAGCTCTCATGGCGAAACTCAAAGGCAAACCTGTACGCCTGCGGCAATACCTGAGCAAAGGCGCGCAACAACTCCAGATCAGATTTCAGATTCGGCGGCGTCTGCACTAGGATCGGCCCCAGCTTCCCAGATTCGCGCATCGGCTCCAGGCTCTGCAGAAAAAAGCGCAGCGGCTGGTCAGCATCCTTCAATCGCTTAAAGTGTGTGATGGACTGATGGACTTTGGCGGCAAAGCGGAAATCCGGGGACGTAGCGCCGACCCATCCAGCAATGGCGCTGCCCGTAGGCATGCGCCGGAACGTGGCATTCAATTCCACCGCATTCAGCCGCGTGCCGTAAAACTCAAGAAAGCGTTTTGAAGGCAGCTTTTCCGGAAAGAATGCCGGCTTCCAACTCGCGTATGACCACCCGGAAGTGCCAATGTGCAGGTCCATGCCGGAAGTATAGAAGGTACAGTGAATGCCGAAAAGCCTTCTTCACTCCAGAAAAAAGCCCCGGCTTAAAGCCGGGGCTTCGGAGCGCAGTTACAAATCACCAAGTGAGTCTCAACCGCATCTGCATGGAACGTCCAATGGAGTTGTCATTCTGGAAATTCAGGAATGGCGACACCTGTCCTGGCAGGACATTGGAGCCGCTATTGATGGCTCGCGCCGGCACGGTAATGAAGTTAATGGTGTTGGTGGCGTTGAACATGTCCACGCGATAT
>DASTCT010000076.1:0-44094 GCA_035710845.1 Candidatus Angelobacter sp. | reverse complement strand
TCGGGAAAAGCAAAACCCTCACCACGGATTACACGGATGACACAGATGATACGGATCGCAGGAGAATATAAATCTAGGGATCGGGAAAGGCAGTGTGGCAAGTCTGGATGGAAACTCTTATGGTACATTCACCACGCGGATGCGGAAGCGGAACTCTACAATCCATTACTGGCTGTGGTGCCTGATGTTGCTAAGCGGCACGCTCCTGCGCGCGCAGACTGCTGATCTTCATTCTGCATGTGAAAATGAGCTTCCAGGGCAGGCGCAAAAGGTGGTCGCCAAAAAGCTGAAACACTGGAAGGTGCTCACCGTCGCCGACCTTCCGGTTGATGATCGGGAGATATGGGAAGACGACTATGACGAAAAATGCCCCGGCATCACCACAGGACAGTTCGGTCCTAACAACTCGCGGGCCTACGCGGTAACCCTCGTCCGTTCCATGAATGGCGCCTTATATCAGACGCTTGTGCTTGTGGCCGAAAAAAACCAGCGCTATCAGGTAACAACGCTTTCGCGGTCACAAAAAATCACCCGCCCAAGCATTGTGAGGAGACTTCCTGGCGGCACCTACTCCAGCGCCGAAGGTGAAATGCAAATCGATGCCACCTCTGATGTGATCGCTTATGAGACGATTGAGGCCGGAACGATCATTTATTACTGGAACAATGGCAAGTACAAGAACCTGATCATCTCGGAATGATGGGCTGGTTGTAAAATTCTGGTCCACTTTGCTCAAGGCCTCTGGTGGCATCCCACCCTTTGCTGCGCAAAGAGTGGGGTACCCGCGCCCAAGCCACGATGATAAGACTCGGGGGATTGATCTCTTCTTAGAATCGAAACAGGCTAGGGACAGAGAGGCGGACATGGAGGGACACAGCAATCCCGGTCGCGCTCTGTCACAGAGTAATAGGTTGTCGCGTGTAGTTTCTCTCTAGCTTGCCGGAAACGTAGAACCGACTCGACGTTGGCAGCGTGCGCCAACTGCGAGGTTTGACCGACTGCGAGGACGGCCGGCATCGGAAGAGATTGGCTAACCGGCTTTGAACCCGCGGCACTCATTGCCGCGCCGGCAACTAGGAGGGTGAACACTATCACCGTGAACCGAACTAATCTCATGGGAGCCTCCAAAACCGCTAATGCGGTTATGGGCTGAATTTATCATGATCTCGCTCGGTGGTAAGGGTGGAAAGATTGAAAAAAAAGGGGCGGGATCCATGGGAAACGCACGGCTAAAGCCGTGCTCTTCTACGGTGGTGCAAGCGTTTTAGCATATGAAAACCAAGGGAAACATTTCCGTTCAAAACTCGTGGTTCTTTTTACATGGCCATGATATGTATTGCAGTTGAAGCGCGATATTGAAAGGATGCCGTTTAATCTCATTTATGTCCGGCGATATAACAGTTGACCTTGGGTCTGTACTGCCCTACTTGTCAGAAAAATTTCTTGCATGGTTTGGCCATGATCTAGCGACTAAACAAGCGCTTGAATGGTTCAACGAGTTGCAGCGAATTGGACACCTTGAATCCGCAAGTGTCCAATGCATTGGAATGCACATGCCGGTCCCCATTGGTGACGTTTACCAGACAACCCGATTAATAATAGGGGATGTTACTCCGACAGGTTTTCCCGCTGGCTCGCAGAACGAAATTGAAGCATCAGAGTTCATGAAAGCTGGGGGCAACGCAATAATCAAAGCGGGACCTGGCTATGGGAAAACAACC
Organism: Candidatus Angelobacter sp.; assembly: GCA_035710845.1. GTDB lineage: Bacteria > Acidobacteriota > Terriglobia > Terriglobales > Acidobacteriaceae > Angelobacter. Next base: position 42,373 of record DASTCT010000076.1, on the reverse strand, counting down.
TTTCTGCACTATGTGTACATGACGGAAATGAAAAAACCAGGTGTACTTCCTATCCTTATTACACTGCGCAGAATGTCAGCCCTACGGGATCTCGAAAGGCTTCTAGAACTTGCTTCGAGTGTGGATGCAAAAAAATGGCAGAAGCAGCGTAAGTTGCTATTGCTAGTTGATGGCTATGACGAGATCAGCGGCGCTAACCAGAAAAGAGTTTCAGAGCTGTTGCTGAAGTTTGAATCGACCCTGCTTGGAAATTATTTGCTGACATGCCGTCGATTTTATGACGTTTATGAGTTGCAAACTCGAACTGTGCATATTGCTCCTTTTAATGCAGATGATCAACTCGGATTCTCGACCGCTTTTCTCAAACTATACGGTGCGGAGTTGAGTGCAGAAGCAATCCTCCATGAACTCAATTCGCGCAGAATGTCAGATTTTCTGGCACATCCTTTACTTTTAGCTCTGGTGTGTATTGTTAAGAGCAATCCATCAAATCCACTAGCTAATAGTGTTCTTGAATTGGCAGAAATAGCAATTGAGACACTTTCATTTCGGTGGGATCTCGCCAAAGGAGTTGCTCGGCAGGCAACTACACAGTTAAGTGGAAAAAATAGGGTGGATATGTTGGCGTGGCTAGCTTTCAAAATCAATAAGCTTCCGGTCTCTAGGACGCAAACGAGACGGCTCGCAGATCAGTATCTTACAAAGTTGCGTTGGTCCAACATTAATTCAACGCAGGCATTGATAGAAACAGCTAAATTTTACGGGATTTTTGTTCCATACGATACTGGCTGGACATTTGTTCACAAGGTCTTACAAGACTTTCTTGCAGCGCGGTACTGGGTAAATAGTGGCACTTTCAACCCCCAAACTGTCGAAAAGTGGGATACACGTGCGGCGTATGCCGGATGTTTGCAACCGGACGCGACGAACTCGATGCTGCATGCGCTAAGACATTTCCAAACCGCGTGTTTTGCGGAAATGTTAATGAATTCTCCACCGTTCAATCATAAGCAGGTAGCAGTTGCTTTCCTGTACGCTTTGTTGAATGCTGGAGAAGACAGAAAACAGATCACAAATTCAGATATTGGTTATCTGGGTTATGCCGATAACAAATTCCTTGATTCTTTGCTTGCAGCTGTCATTGAAGCCGAAATACCACTCGACAATATCATCACAAATTATGCACTTCTAGAAATTGCGGCCCGGCATGCACATTTGGAAAAAGCCACTTATGAAATGTTCCTGAAACAGTGTCCAGAAAACACAATCTTCCAAGGCGTTCATAGAGGACGATGGCAAACCATTACGCTGAAGAAGGTAGCACCGTTATTTTAAGGAGAGATCATATCCAGTTCATTTTGATTTGAATTTCACGGTTGACATTCGTTCTGTTTTCGCCTATAGTAAAAATGTTAATACCGGGAGCGGCGCCGGTGGGGAAGCTTCCAAAACGGCCAGCAACTTTTGTCAAGGTCCGCGAGTGGGGTTATGTTCCCAGGGTCGCCTGCCTGGCAAAGTGAGCAGCTTGCAAACTGGCAATTAGCCTTTGGCTGCTTTACCCACGCAGAAGTGTATCCCCACAAAGCAGAAAGCAGCAGTTGACAATTAGCCATTGGCAATTGGCTCCGGTGTTTTTAGCTGCAAGCAGAAATCCCTACCCCTGAGAGCCTACAGCTGCTCTTGGGGAAAGAATACAACCTAAAATCTAAAGAACCATGAGCCACCCAGAGCGGTGGCTTTTTCTATTTCCGTCAATTTTAACAAGCCATTTTTCATCAAGATAAGGAGCCAAGACCGTGACCAAAGAAGAAATCCTGCAAGCGATCAAAAGAGTGGCAGAAGAGCTGGGCCGCGCGCCGAGCCTGCCGGAAGTGAGAGACAAGACCGGGATAAGCCCACGCCAGATCAGGAGAAATTTTCTGACCTATTCAGCCCTGCTCAAAGCATGTGGACTGGAAAGAGGCGGAGCCGGATACACGACGCCGATGAATGCGCTGTTTAAAGACTGGGCTGAACTCACCCGGAAGCTGGGCCGGGTACCGAAGATAGGCGAGTACGACATGTACGCAAAATACAGCGCCAAGCCGCTGCTGACGCGTTTTAAAACCTGGGGAGAGGTCCCGGCCGGCCTGCTGTTTGTGGCAGAAGAGCAGGGCTGGGAAGAGGGCTGGGAGGACGTACTGGAGGTAGCGCGCACCCATTTGCGGGCCGCGGGGAAGGTGGTAAGGAGGTCGAGGACACCCAACAGGACACCTAGCGCGCCCAAAATCCTGAAAGACCGGCCGATCTATGGGCCTCCGCTGATGCGCGTGCCGCTGGCGCATGGGCCAACGAACGAGCAGGGCGTGCTGTTTCTTTTTGGCGCGATTGGCGAAGACCTGGGATTTCTGGTGACACATGTGCAGACCGGGTTCCCTGATGTTGAGGCGATGCGCGAAGTTGCGCCCGGCGTGTGGCAGCGGGTGGATATTGAAGTGGAACAGTACAGCCGAAATTTTGTGACGCATATGCACGATCCGAACAAATGCGATTTGATTGTGTGCTGGGAGCACAATTGGCCGGAGTGTCCGCTGGAGGTGATTGAGTTGAAGACGGAGTTTGAGAGGCTGCAACGGGAGGGACGGAGAAATTCAGAATCGGGAGATCGGGACATCGGGAAAGCGGGACATCGAGGAAGCAAAAACCTTTCGCCGCAAGATGACGATGAACGCTGATCGGAAAATTTGGTAATTGGGTAATTTGGTAATTGAGTAATTTTAAAAACCACTGCGGTTCTCAACGCGGAGGCGCGGAGACACGGAGAAGATTAGGATCGGAAAACCTTTTCACCACCGAGGACACAGAGGAACACCGAGGGAAAGCAAAACCTCACCACGGATTACACGGATAAACAGATAATACGGATCGCAGGGGATATAAATCTGAGGATCGGACAGGCAGTATGGCATCTCCTCCGCGAAACATTTAATATGTCCGGCGGGCGTTAGTTCCGTAGCTGCTGAATTTGAGGCCCGGTTGCTCGCACCCAAACTGTCTTAAGCCGCTCCCAAGGAGTCATCGCCATGAAGAAGACAATCAACGTCACGGTAAACGGAGTGACGCACCAGAATGAGATTGAGCCACGCATGCTGCTGGTGCAGTACATACGCGACGTGCTGAACCTGACAGGAACGCACGTGGGCTGTGAGACCAGCTTGTGCGGAGCGTGCACGGTGATGGTGGATGGCCAGGCGGTGAAGAGCTGCACCATGTTGGCGGCGCAGGCAGATGGATCAACGGTGACGACGATTGAAGGGCTGGCGCAGGGTGGAGAGCTGCATCCGGTGCAGAAAGGGTTCTGGGAACACCACGGACTCCAGTGCGGATACTGCACGCCGGGCATGATTATGGCGGCGGCGCAGATTCTGCAAAGGAACCCTGACCCGACGGATGAAGAGATCAGGCACGGGCTGGAAGGCAATCTTTGCAGGTGTACGGGATACCAGAACATTGTCCAGGCAGTGCAGTGCGCGGCGAAGAAGATGAAGTCGAAGAGCGTGGCGACTGGAAAATAAAACCATTACCACAGAGGAAAGCAGAGGAAAAGCGGGAGATCGGGAAAATTTGAGATCGCAAAACTAGGTTTAATGCGGGTGATCGCGGGCAAGAAAAATTATCGAGAGAACTCCCTGAAGCTGCATGGTAGAGGACGGATTGTCGGGGTCCTTCGACTCCTCCTCGGTCGCTACGCTCCTTCGGAGTCGCTCAGGATGACAAGATAATTGCAGCATCGCTTGGAATTACAAGCATCGTTGACAACAGCATCGCTTGATAGTTGCAGCATCGTTGAATTACAGATCGAAGAATTTCAAATTTGAATTTGTAAATTGAAATTGAATCGGGAGGCGATATGGCGGAGAAGACAGTTGGCAAACCGATTAAGCGGACGGAAGATCCCCGGCTGATACAGGGGCTGGCCCACTATGTTGACGATATCCGCCTGCCGGACATGCTGCATGCGGCGTTTCTGCGGTCGATCCACGCGCATGCACGGATTAAGAAGGTTGACGTGACTGCGGCGCTGAAACTGCCGGGCGTGGTGGCGGTTTATACCGGCAAAGACACGCAGAAGATTGGCGCGGTGCCGTGCGGTGCGGCGATCTCCGATATGAAGGTGCCGGAACACAAGGTGCTGGCGACGAACAAAGTGTATTTTGTGGGGCATCCGGTGGCCGTGGTGGTGGCGGAGAACAAGTTTGCCGCACGCGATGCGCTGGATCTGATTGATGTGGATTATGAAGTGCTGCCAGCGGTGGTGGATGAAGAGAAAGCCGCGGATGCGAAGAGCCCGGTGATCCATGAGCAATTTGGGACCAACATCGCGTACAAGCTGACGGCGGGCGAAGGCGATGTTGATGCCGGGATGAAAGCGGCGGACAAGATTATTAAGCAGAAGATCCTGAACAAACGGCTGGCGCCGATTGCGATGGAGCCACGCGGCGTGGTAGCACGGTATTTTCCCGGCGAGCAGGAGCTGACGCTGTGGACGTCGACGCAGATTCCGCACCTGTGCAGGACTTCTGTGGCGGTAATGCTGGGCGTGCCGGAAAACAAGCTGCGGCTGATTACGCCGGAGGTGGGCGGCGGATTTGGGTCAAAGCTGAACGTGTATGCGGAAGAAGCGATTCTGGGCTGGGCGGCGATGCAGACGGGGCATCCGGTGAAGTGGATTGAAGGCCGGCGCGAGAACATGCAGGCCACGATTCATGGGCGCGGCCAGGTTGGGTATGTTGAAATTGGCTGCAAAAAAGATGGCACGATGACGGCTCTGAGATATAACGTGTTCGCCGATATGGGTTCGTACTTTCAACTGCTGACGCCGGCGATTCCGACACTAACCGGACTGATGCTTTCTGGCTGTTACAAAATTCCAGCGATCCAGATGAACGTGACGGCGACGTTTACGAATAAGATGTCAACCGATGCGTATCGCGGCGCGGGCAGGCCGGAAGCGACATACGTGATTGAGCGCGCGGCTGATCTTGTTGCGGCGGAGTTGGGAATGGATCCGGTGGAAGTGCGGCGGAAGAATTTTCCGCAGCCGAATGAGTTCCCTTTCAAGACCGCGACTGGACTTTTTTACGACAGCGGCAACTATCAGGGTGCGCTGGACAAAGCGCTGAAGATGGCTGACTACACCAAGCTTCGCGAAGACCAGAAAAAAGCGCGCAAGGAAGGCCGGCTGGTGGGGATTGGCGTATCGACCTATGTGGAGATTTGCGCGTTGGGGCCGTCGTCGGCAATGCCGGCGGGCGGCTGGGAGAGCGCAACGGTCCGCGTTGAGCCGACTGGCAAAGTCACGATTCTGACGGGCGCTTCTCCGCATGGGCAGGGCGAGGAAACTTCTTTCGCGCAGATTGCCGCCGATGAACTGGGCGTGAGCGTGAATGACGTAACGGTGATCCACGGCGATACGGCGATCGTGCAATACGGGATTGGAACATTTGGAAGCCGCGGACTGGCAGTGGGCGGCGTCGCGGTGTATATGGCGATCCAGAAACTGAAGACGAAGGCCGGCAAGCTGGCAGCGCATCTGCTGCAGTGCGAAGCGACGTCATTCAGTGATGGCAAATTCTGCGAAGCAGATGGCAAAGCCAAAGGCGCCAGCGTTCCGGAACCCGTAGTGCCGATGGGACAGGCTCCCGCAGCCGCAGCGTTGCCGGAACCAAAACCAGGCGGCAAGACAGTGACCATCCAGGAAGTGGCATTGTCGGCGCATTTGGCCAAGAGCCTTCCAGAAGACATGGAGCCGGGACTCTCCGCCACTTCGTTCTACGAGCCAAAGAATTTTACCTTCCCGTTCGGAACGCATATTGCGGTGGTGGAGATTGATCGCGAAACGGGAGAAATTCATTTTGATCGCTACATAGCGGTGGACGATTGCGGCAAGCAGATCAACCCCATGCTGGTTCATGGGCAGGTGCATGGAGGCATCGTTCAGAGTATGGGGCAGGCGCTATACGAAGAGGTTGTTTACGATGATCAGGGCCAGCTCATCACCGGAACGCTGATGGACTATGCTCTGCCCAAAGCCGCGATGATTCCTCACCTTGAACTCGATAGCACGGAGACGCCTTCGCCGGTAAATCCGCTAGGGGCAAAAGGTGTAGGCGAAGCAGGGACAATCGGAGCGACACCGGCCCTGGTTTCAGCAGTCGTAGACGCTCTCTCGCCGTTTGGCATTCGCCACATCGATATGCCAATCAAGCCTGAGACCGTCTGGCAAATCATCCGTAAAAATTCCGCAGGAGCCGCGTAAGAGGAGAATTTATGATCCCAGCAAGTTTTGACTACATCGCCGCCAAGACTCTCGATGACGCAATCTCGCTCCTGAGCAAACACAAAGATGATGCAAAAATCCTGGCCGGCGGCCACAGCCTGCTGCCCGCCATGAAGCTGCGCCTGATGCAGCCCAAAGTGCTCATCGATCTCAGCCGCATCAAAGATCTCTCCTATATAAAGGAAGAGGGCGGCCAAATCCGCATCGGCGCCATGACCACGCATTTCGAGGTTGAGATCTCCGATATTCTTCGCCGCGCCTGCCCGCTGCTGCCAGAAACCGCCAGCCATCTTGGCGATATGCAGGTGCGCAACAAGGGTACGATCGGCGGAAGTCTCGTCCACTCCGATCCCGCCGCCGACTGGCCCGCGGCCATTCTCGCACTCGATGCCGAACTCGTCGCCAAGAGCGCCAAGGGCGATCGCGTGATCAAAGCGTCTGATTTTTTTGTTGAGATGCTCACCACCGCGCTCGAACCCGGAGAAGTTCTGCGCGAAATCCGCATCCCTGCTGGCAAAGGCAAAGTAGGACAAGCTTATGTGAAGGTCCGGCATCCCGCTTCAGGATTCGCGGTGGTTGGCGTTGCTGTCAATCTTTCAATCGACAGCGGCAAGTGTCAATCCGCTGGAATTGGGATCACCGGCGTCTCGCCCAAGGCTTATCGCGCTGCGAAAGTTGAAAGCGCGCTCAAAGGCAATGCTCTCGATGCCAACACCCTCGGCGCTGCCGCAGCGCACGCTGCTGATGGCGTTGACGTCAATTCCGATCTCTACGCTTCGGCTGACTATCGCAAGCAACTGGCCGCCGTCTACACGCGCCGAGCGTTGGAAACAGCAGCATCACGAATCAAATGATCTGGATCAGCAGGCATTGGATAGGTTTAATTGTGTGTTGATCCGAAACTTGGCTGGACAGCCATGCATTGTCGGGCTTACGGCTAAGGACTAAATACTAACTACTGGTTTCCATGAAGATCGAAGGCACCCACCAGATTGAAGCACCGCGTGAGCGCGTCTTTGCTGCGCTGACTGATCCCGCTGTCCTGCAGCGATGCATCCCTGGCTGTGAGCAGATGGAAAAATCTGGTGACAACCGCTACAACGCAAAGCTCACCGCTGGCGTCGGTCCGGTGAAAGGTGTTTTCACGGCAACTATTTCGTTGTCAGAACTCGTACCGCCTGAGCACTACAAGATGGTGGTCGAGGGTAAAGGCCAGCCCGGATTCGTCAACGGCACCGGCGACTTGAACTTGAAAGACGCCGGCAACTCCACTGAAATTCAATACACCGGTGAGGTCAATGTCGGCGGCCTTATCGCCAGCGTTGGACAACGTATGATCCAGTCCACAGCCAAACTGCTTGCGGGACGTTTTTTCAAAGCCCTGGAAGCGGAAGTGAAGACCGAACCCAAAGCTGACTCGAATCTCTCCACTGGCACTTAAACTTTTCCCGGCGAAGACTAATCCAAATGGCGCAAACTGTTCCCTGCCTGGTTGCGTTTATTCCTTACATTACTCCTTAAACTGGCTTTGCAGTGAATTTGTGCTTTGGATCCGCGTTCATCCGCGTAATCCGCGGTAGGCCTTTTGCAATCATGGCGATCACTCCAACCTTGCCCTTTTCCTCACCTCATCCACCTTGTGTTCCACCAGCACATCTCCATCGCGAAACACCGGCCGCAACTGATCTTCAGGATCTTCCACTCCACGCTTCACACGCACCGTGCTCCAGCCTCCGCTTGTAAAGTACAGCGCCAACCGTCCCCGCTTTGATGCCTTGTCGTGCCCTTCCACCGGATCTTTGAATACGTCACGATCTTTTCCATTCACCGTGACGCTTGAACACTTAAAAGCAAATTGCTGCGTATCGCGATTCAACTGCTGCAACAGCGCACCGCCCATGCCGAAGGTGATATTGTCTGCTGACCAGCCAGCGCGATTCATCGCCGTCAACGTGTCCTGGATGGTCCAGTAGTTCACGCCATCGCCCTGAATCACCCTCACCTTTGGATTCAGCACGCGATAGCCCTTGGCATTCGTCTCATAACCAAACTTGCTGCCCAGAATCTCCAACACCTTCAGCACCACCTCACGCGGCTTGCCTGAATCAGGACGCACCACCAGTGTCCCCTGCCGTGCGAGCACCTTGTCCTTCAGCGCTTCGCCCCAGAGTTTCTCGCAGGCCTCATATACGTTGTAAGAATCGCTCACCACTGCCACCAGGCCTTCAGGAAATTGCGTGAGCATGTTGTCATAGGCCCGCACTTCGTTCTCGCGGCCCCACGCTGTGATCGTGGAATGCTCAGCCGCCGGAATGCTGAAGCCCTCCATCTCCGTAGATTGATAAAACTGCTGCAGCAGCCGAATGCCTGCTACGGTATCAGTTCCTTTAAAGTTGATCAGGTGCGCAGCCGCGCCAATGCCTGCAGTCTCTTCACTGGAGACGCCGCGATAGCCAAAGTCATGCAGTTTGAAATCGATCAGCGCCGGATCGCCTGAACGCTGCAGCGCTCCCAGCATCACTTTCCGAATTCCCTGTGAAAGAGTGGCCACGGTAATCGGATACCAGACCTTCAGCAGCAGCGTCTCCAGATAATTTGGCAGCCAGTAGCAAATCGGATCAGTATTCTCAATCGTCATCAGGACGTTCTGCATGTCCACCGAACTTCCCTCAGGCACTGCCTTGATCTCCACCGGAAGCTTGCCGCCTCGATTGCGGACAATATGCATCCACCCATCCGCGTTAAACATGCCCGGCCCAATGTGGCTGTCCACAAACTGCTGCGCTTCCCTGACGTCATCCTCATTCACTACGTAGCCCTGCAGATACTTCAGCAGGTAATACTGCAAGCCAAAGAACACCGTCTGCGGAAACATGCCGCCACGCGATTCCAGGTAGCTATAGACATGCTGCGTCCCCGGCGGATACTGCTTCCAGTGTGTGAACTTGTAGCTATCGGTTTGTAAAACCAGGTTGCGCGTCTCAGTGTTTAGCACTATGAGAGTGTAAAAGAAAATTCGATAGATGCGCCTTTGAATGTCTCTTTCACCACAGATCGCTTGCCTTCCCGATCTTCGTCACCAGCAAATCATCCGAATCATCGATTTTCACGGTCCGCGATCATCGGTGTTAATCTGCAGTAGTCTTTAACTTTCCCGATGTCCCGCTTTCCCGATGCCCGATCCGTTTTTTCCGATCTCCCGATTTCCTCTGCGTTCCTCTGTGCTCTCTGTGGTGAAAGGTTTTCCGATCTCCAATCTTTTCTCCGCGCCTCCGCGTTGAAAACCTCACTGGTTTTAAATTACTCAATTACCAAATTACCCAATTACCAAATTTTCCTGATCAGCGTTCATCTGCGTCTATCTGCGGCTAAAGGTTTTGCTTTCCCTGGTCCGTGTAATCCGTGGTGAGATTTTGGTTTATCTCTGTGTTCCTTTGTGTCCTCTGTGGTTAAGGGTTTTCCGATCACCCGATTGAGCCAGCAGCTAGTAGCTTCACCAGTCCTTGTGATACTTCCCATCCATTCCAAAGCCGCCGTTCTGGTCGCGCGTGCCGCTGACTGACCATTTTGGATTGAATTTGTATTCAACCTGTATTGCCTGCCGCTGTGTTGAAGTGATGTCAGTGGCGTAGGTAACAAGCAGGTTGCTGGTAACGCGCTGCTGGATTGCGATGCGCGCTCCAGGGTTCTGTCCATTGTCTGCGCCCAGCCCGGGATCAATCTGCAATTGTGATATGCCGGCCAGCTTGCCAATCCTGCTGCTCACCTGGCTGCTGATGCCGGATGCCAGCAGTGATTCAGCGCCCAGCGCTGGCGGGGTCGGCGCTGCTGCATTGGAAGCAGTTTCAGTTTTGCCGGTGGCAACCAATCGAATTACGTCAACTGGCGGCAGTGACGGGTCGGATGTGTAAGTCGTTTCCAAACGCTCCATGGGGCCGTGCAACCCGAGCGTAATGTTGTATTGGTTTATGGTGGTCTTCACCTGCAAGTTCAGTACCGGCTCCGTGCGCACTGGATTGATAAAGTCAATCGTCCCATTTCTCAGCTCGTAACGATTCCCGGCCAAAAAGAATTCGCCGCCTGTAAGATCGGCGCGGCCCAAAATCACCGGCTCCGCTGCTGTTCCTACAACGTGCAGGTTTGCGTTGCCCCGCAAACTCACCTGGCTGCTTGAGAGGTTCATCTGGCTGGTGGATTGCACGGTAATATCCAGCTTCATGCTTTGCGTGAATGAGCCAGGCGTGCCGCTATCAGCTGTATCGCCGCTGAACTGTGAAGCGAATGTGGTGATATCGAAATCAGGAGTAAAGGAAACGTGTTCAAGTTTTACTTCTCCCCTGACGGCAGATGCTTGCGGAGTGCCTGCCAGTGTAAGATTCGAGGCCAAAATAACCCGCACTCCTTCCGGATAGCGGACGCGGATATTGTTTGCCTCCATATTCAACTGGAATTGCACCGCCGGCCTAAAGGCCACGCCCCCTCTGGCTGTGATCGTGCCTCCGCCCATCTGGCCTTGAAAGCTCGCAATCTCCATTCTTGTTTGCGTCACGTTGATCGTGCCGTTCGCATGGTCAAGACCAACAGGAGAATCCAGCGTGTGAAAATTGGCATTCACAATCCTGATCTGGCCGTTCAAATTTGAGCCCGGCCCATAGCGCCGGGAATCAACATCAAACTGTAGCTGCCCATTGCTGGTAAGGCCGGGCATAAATAATTCGGCGACCTGCAAATCTACGTTGCCCTTCACCAGGAACGTCGCTGTTTTAGGAGTTGTCAGCGGCACAACCGCCTGCGCATCAATTGTGGTGCCCGTCCCGCGAATGGAGGTCGGGTGCACTGTTACAGTGCCGTTTTCATAGTCCACATGGATTGGCTTCGTCGCGGCAAGCTGGAACTGTTTGTAATTCAGGCCCAGCGTTGGAAGTTCAACGTGCGCCTGCAACTGCGCTTTCTTTGCCAGTGGGCCGCGCAGGGTTGCGTGCAACTCTGTCTGTCCGGAAAGATCTTGCGCCTGCGTAGGCGCATAGATAGCCAGCACAGGCTGGAAGTCAATGCGTCCTGTATCAAGCTGCAGGTTCGCCTCGTATGGCGCTTTAATTCCTACTGTGCCGTGCGCCTTCACATACGCCTGGGCGATTGCCGAATCCAGCGCGATTGTGGCTACCTGGTCTTTCACCGTCGTTTGCAGCTTTATGTCCGGGATCGTCTTGTCTTTCACCCGGATTTGCGGCGCATCCAGCGTTGCCTGAAGCTGTGGGTCCTTAATGGTCCCTTCTCCATTCACGTTCAGGTTCACGGCGCCCGCAATCTGCATATTGCGTGACTGTACTGTCTGTAATTTTTCCAGGCGGAAGTTCTGCGCCTGCACGTTTAATTTGTATCCCTCGTTCCTGGGGAAGTAATCCACATTGGCGCGCGTGGTTCCGGCAGGCATCTGCACAACCAGGTTCGTATTGACAGTGTTGCCGTCGCCATGGAACTTCAACTCAAGTCTCTGGATTGTCTCTGTTGAAACCTTGGCATTTGCGATTGTGATTGTTCCGTGTCCCTGTGGGTTCAATTGCGATCCGTGCAGCGCCACATTCACAGACAATGTTCCCGTCACCGGAAGATTCTGGTTCGCCAGCTTTGTCAGATCGGCAACAGAAATATGCGCCGCGGTGAGATTCACTGCGATCGGGTCTGATGGAACATAAGCCCACTTCTTGAGCTTTGCCTGCGCACTGAATTTGATCTGCCCTTGTGGCAGTGCTTCCAGGTCGCCATTGCTCAGGCTTGCCTGCGAAGGATTGGCCGTAAAGTTGGTGCGCAGCACCTTCCACGAGCTTCCCTTCACGTGAAGATTGCGTGCGTTCAACTGTCCTCTGATTTGCGGCGCGCTGGTTGAACCGCTGACGGTGGCAGTCAGGGTGCCTGTGCCGTAGAGCCCCAGCGGCTGTGGCGGAGGCCCGGGGGTTGATTTCCGTAACGCGTTTGCCAGCCGTTCCAGCTCATGCAGGTCGCTGGAATTCATCGCCACCAGCAGTTGTGAGTGGTCACTCACTTTGCCATCAAGGTTAATGGTTGTTTTCGGCGTGCGCACATAGCTCTTCGTCAGCGCCAACTCTTTACGAGCCGCCGCGTAATCGGCATGGATCACGCCATCCAGCGGTATCACCTGTGATTGCCCCAGCTGCGCGTTTAGTGTTGCATCCGCATGGGCCGCCAGATTATTCAGCGTCTTCGCCCAGTGAGCTGTTGCATCCGCGTTGACCTTTCCGCTCAGGTGCGCCGGCTTCATCGATTGCTGACGCGTCGCCGTCTGGGCCTGTTCAAGTGAGAGGTCTTTTACGCTGGCTTGTAATTGCGCAACTCCGGCGCCGGTCACGTCGCGGATCGTCAGCTTGCCGCTCAGAGTTCCGCCCAGAATGTGGGCGCGAATGTCCTTCACCTCAGCATTACCGTGCGCCAGCTTGTAGTTTGCATAGAGATCGCGCACCTCAGTTTGCAAGCTCGGTGTCTTTACTGCCAGTCCCGGGCTGCTGACAGTCCCCGCCACTGAAACCGTCTCGAGCATTGGCCGGTTTGGCTCTGCTTGGTATTGCAACTGCCCTGCAAGCCGGACTGTGCCCGCCGGTACGGATGGGTTCTTCAGAATGCGTTGGAAATCGCCGGTAGCCAGCGTGGCTTCATAATTGCCTTCCGCCTGCATGTTAGTTGAGCTGTAATTGTTTACCGTTGCGCTCAATACAACTGTGGATTTGCCTGCTGCCAGCGTCAGCTTGTCCAGCGTAAATGTTTGCGGTGTCAGCCCGAAAGTTGCTTGCAGGTTGTGCTCTACAGGCGCATAAGCGCCATACACAATTCTTCCTGAGTTATAGCCCAGTTCACCGGAGTACTTGTTCTCCGCCTGCTGATAATTCGCGGTGACGTTGAAATCATGCAGCTCGGCATTGAGCGGTGTCTTCTGGTCGTTGTAATAAATTTCTCCGCGATCCAGCTTCAGATCGCGAATCGCCAGATCAAAAATGTTTGTCGAGCTACCGCTGCTCTTCTTCTCCGACTTTGGCAGATTGTTTTCGCCCGCTTTGTTCACCGCCAGCCGCACCACCGGATGATCGATAGCAATGTTCCTGACGTGCCATTTTTTGTGCAGCAAAGAATCAATGGTCAACCCCACCTGCAGATGGTCAGCCTGCAGCAAGGGCTTGTTTGGATCAGCTTCTCTGCCGTGCACCACTACGTTGTAGAGGTCCAGGCGCAGATGAGAAAGGCTTAGGCTGAAATCGCGCACATCAAGTTTGGCCCCGGTTGACTCCTCCAAACTCCGCTCCACCTTGGCAAGTATGTCCTGGCGAAAGCCCCGGCTGTGGTCGAGCAGCAGCACCAGCGTTATCACCGTGCCTGCGATCACTACCACGATCACGGCCACGGTCCACAAAACTATTTTTTTCCACTTCTTCACTGTAATCACCCACTCAAAACGCTTGCCCCAAAGTTATAAAAAACTGCGTTGATTTCACTCCCGGCGGCGCGTTCAGCAAATGTCCAATATCAAAACGGACAGGGCCCACAGGCGTTTTGTAGCGGAACCCAAAGCCGACCGTATGAGTGAAATCAGAAAACACCTCGCTCAAGCGAACATTCGAATAAACGTTGCCACCATCATAAAAAACCGCTCCGCCCAGAGGGCCACCGACAATCGGCATAGAGATACCCAAAGGAAACCGCAGCTCTGAATTCAAAACCACAAGCTGCTTGCCGCCCACCGGCACGCTGATAATTTCTCCGCAGCCCGGGTTATCGCTCGGGCAGACAGAAACATTTCTCTGCGGGCCCGCGCCGTTCAGGCTGAAGCCACGCAGCGTGCTTCCGCCGCCGGAAAAAAAGCTCTCGCTGATGGGAATGTGCGCACCGCTAAACGCCTTTTCCATGCCCAAACGCAGGCTGTTGGCCCAGACCAGGGAAGAATCGCTGGTGAGCGACCGGTAGTAAGCTACCTGTCCCAGGAACCGGGCAAAATTGGTATTTGAACCCAGCGCGCTCGGGTTCAAGTCCACCTGGAAGCTCTGGTAAAAGCCGCGATGCGCATCCAGCGGGTTGTCGCGCGAATCGCGATTATACGAAGCGGATACTGAAGACAAGCGCACGTTCTGGTCTTCCGGGAATACCAGGTCAGGAATCGTTATGTTGGAAAGGCTGGTGCGGCGGAAATCATAGCGCAAGACTATGGATTTTTGCCTGTCTTTATCCATGTAACGTTGAAACTGGATTCCTGCTTCGCCCAGGCGCGCGGTGAAAATCGGATTTTCACTTGTGCGCTCACCGGAAAGCGTAACTGTGGAACTCCAGCCTGTGTTCCAGAAAGTGGGATTGCCCCAACTCGCCGCCCCGCGCTGGTCCAGCCGCCCGCCAAATCCAGAAAGCGTCAGCGTCTCTGCTCGTCCTCGGAAATTCCTGCGCGTGTATTCAATCGATCCTTCCGGCCCCCAGAATGTCTGCTGGCTGGTCTTGAACTGTGTCGGCAATCCCACGGGCGGCAACCCGGGCAGCGCGATGGTTCCGCTGGGAATGCTTCCGCCGCGATTGATCACCTGAAATCCGAACCCATAAGTAATGGAGTTTCTCTTGGACTCATGCAGCTTGAGCAGAACTTCAGCGTTAGGATTGTCGGTAACCGGCGCACGCGTATCAACGCTGGCCCAGTCAAATACCCCCAGTGTGTATAACTGGCTTTCACCGCGAAGCAGTGCGGATTCGCTCAGCGGTTTGCCTGTTTTGATATTTGCGTTGCGCTCCACGATCTCCGGATGCGTGTGCGGCCCACCCACCGTCGCCACGCTGGCCGTGCGTACCTCAGGGCCTTCTTCAATCTGATAGAGCACGTCCACCAGATGCGGATTGTCCTTGGCATGACGGACCGTCGCCTTAAACGTTGCGTTCAAAAAGCCGTGGTCAAGATAGGCAGCCATAATCCGGTCGCGGTCCTGGTTCAACAGTTGAGTGGAAAAAGGTTTGCCCGGCTCAAGGTTCATGCCCTTGGGCGCAAGCTGCTCTTTTGAGAGCGCAGAAACACCATCGAGCCTCAGTGACTGCACAACGTCGCGCGTGCCTTCCTCCACTTCAAACGTGAGTTGCAGATCGCCGCCGTGCCGCACCACTTTCGGCGTAACCTTTACCTCGCTGTATCCTGCGCCGTGATAAAGCCCTTCAATGTTCTTCACGCCCTTGCGCACCAGTTGCTCGCTATACTTGCCGTGTGAAAAAGGAACCATGGGCAGGCCTTTTGAAACTGGTACGTGCGCCTTAAGATCTTTGTCGCTGAAGTGGTCATTGCCATGGAAGTCTACTGACTTTACCTTCCCGCGCTTGCCCTTTGTGATCTGGTACAGGACAGTCACGCCCGATGGCTGCCTTTCAATCTTGCTCTGCACCTTCGCATCGAAAAATCCTTTTGACTGGAAGTAGGAAGTCAGGTCCTGTCTTCCCTCGTTCACCAGGTCTGGATCAACCGTGTACTCCTGATACATGGGGATCAGCTTCTTTTGCGTTCGTCCCCAAACATGCGCTCCTGCCAGCTTGATGTCGATCCTTGGCCCCTGCTTAATGTCAAACGTAACGTCAGCGCGATTGGTCTCTGGGTCGTAGATGGATGAAACCAGCTTCACGCGCGCTGCCAGGTAGTGCTGCTTCCCTAACTGCTGTTGTAGATAGTTGGTTGCCGCGGTCACTCTCTTGAGTGAATACCCTTTTCCCGGCTTTATGTATGCACCCTTGATTCGCGCCTTGATGGAGCGCAGCCTGCTCACCAGGGCTTTACTCTGCGTCTCAGAAACTCCGGTTATGGCCACGTTGCCAAAGTTCGCGCGTCGCTTCAGGTTGATGTCATATTCCACGTTCACTACGCCATGCGTCTTATCCACGTCGAGCTTTGGCTCAACTGTAGCCATGAAGAAGCCGGTGCGATGAAAAAAATCCAGCAGGCTTGACTCTGCTTCTTCCACTCTCGCATGCGTAAACGGCTGTTGTTTGGTATAGTTCGTCGTCTGCAGCAAGCGCGTGTAGCTGAACCTCTTTTCCGCTTTAGGAAAAGTAAATACCCCAAAATAATATGCAGGCTGCAGCACAAAGATTACCTGCAGGCCTGCTGCTCGCGGCTCCACATCGACTTCTACTTTCTGAAAGTGTCCTGCCTGCTTGAGCGCTGCCACTGTCTTGTCAACATCGGCTTGCGAATAGGGCGCGTTCTCCTGTTGCGCGATCAACGATCTCAATTCTTTAAGATTCCCATCCGGCTGGCCGGCCAGTTGCACTGACGAGACTCTCTGCCCCTCATACGATATTTGCTGCTGAACTGTTTGTATCTCCTGGGCGTGCAGGACCGTTTTCAGCGTAGGCGCTGCCAGTAACACCGCAACCGCGATGCAAACCCCTAAAAATATTTTCATTTGTTCCAGAAGAATCTTTCGCCAGTTTTTCTGGAGCCAATGGCGCTCCGCGTCTTCATGCACTACTTTGGTTAGAGTTACGGAAAGTTCCTCTTGTTGCTCAGAGACGCAAGCTGCTGATCTTCAGAAGAGCGCATGGTTTGTTCAAGCAGAGTTGCTCAGCAGAGCTGCAGAAGTGAATGCCTTGGATTGCCATTGTCCGCCAAAGTGCGCCACTACAGGTCAACTCCTCTGCCGGGCATCGGCATCAAAGTTCTAACGGCTGAGGGATTCATGGAGCCGGGAGAAAACTTATGCTCTGGACTATATTTGCCATTCTTCTGCTACTTTGGCTGTTGGGCTGGGGGTTTCACATTGCCGGCAGCCTCATCCATCTGATTCTGGTGATCGCGTTGATAGTTCTGGTGATTGAGCTCATCACAGGGCGCAGGGCGGCTGTCTGAGCTGCTGGTCTTGCTTTCGCGGCCCTTTATGTGTGATTACTGCGCTGGGAAGAGTGTGCCGTGGTTAGTGGCTCGTTCCCTGTTGTGCCAGCTTTTGCTCGATCTCGCTTAACGCCTTGCGCAGCGATTCGGTGTATCGCTCATTGGTAGATGATTCGATCTGGTGCAGCACGTAAGCGCGCGAAAGCTTCAGGTTATCTTGCTCGCGCTGCGCTTTCCTCTCGTCGTCGGTGAGTGGGCGTTTTGATCCTGACGCTTTCTCGGCCCCGGCATCCTCCATTTGTGATTCTACTGACTTGCTTTCCCAACCTTTGGCCATACCTTAATTATAAGGACATTACGTCAAACATGAGCTGTTTTTAGCTCGCAAGAATTTATAATCCGGGCACAATGAAAAATCCGATTTTTTTCTGTGCTTGCACTCTTGCTCTGCTTCTCTTCGCCACGGCAATGGCAGTCCCGCAGCAGAGTGCTCTTACTCCTGAGCACCAGATCGCGCGTGACATATTTAAAGAGCTGATTGAGATCAACACCACGGATACTCCCGCAGGCAATGTAACCACTGCCGCGGAAGCCATGGCGGCGCGTTTCCGCGCTGCTGGTTTTGCTCCGGCAGATATCCATGTGCTTGGGCCGCTGCCCAACAAAAAGAATCTTGTGGTGCGGCTGCACGGGCGCGCTCAAAGTTCCGCCAAGCCCATTTTGTTCATCGCCCATCTTGACGTGGTCCAGGCCCTGCGCCAGGACTGGTCCATGGATCCTTTTAAGCTCAATGAGGTGGATGGCTTCTTCTATGGGCGCGGCACCTCTGATATCAAGGAAGGCGACACGTTCCTGGTGGCAAATTTTCTTCGCCTCAAGAAAGAGGGCTTCAATCCTGGCCGCGACCTGATCCTTGCGCTTACTGCGGACGAAGAGGGTGGCGACTCTAACGGCATTCAGTGGCTCATCAAGAACCATCACGATCTGATTGACGCTGAATACTGCATCAATACTGACGCCGGCGATTTTGAAACCAAGCAGGGCAAGCGCCTGCTGCTGGGTTTGCAGACCAGCGAGAAGAATTATGTTGACTTCCGCCTGGAAGTAAAGAGCAACGGCGGTCACAGTTCGCGTCCTGTGAAAGACAATGCTATCTATCATCTGTCACAAGGGCTCACGCGCTTGGCAGCTTTTGATTTTCCCGTAAGCCTCAATGAAACAACGCGCGGATATTTTGCCCAAACTGCCGCTCTGGAATCACCGGCCACTGGAGCCGACTTCCGTGTAGTGATCGGCACAGACCAGGCAAAAGCAAGCGCAGCAGCCACCCGCTTGTCCGCATCCTCTTATTTCAACGCGCTTCTCCGCACCACTTGCGTCGCCACTCGCCTTGAGGGCGGCCACGCCAACAACGCCCTGCCCCAGACCGCCGCCGCGATCGTAAACTGCCGCATGCTTCCGCAGGATTCGCTGGAGAACGTACAGGCCACGTTGAAGCACGTGCTGGCCGATGATCGAATCTCAATCAGCCTGGTGGGTGATGCCGTGCCCGCGCCGGCTTCCGCCATCAATCCTGAGATCGTCCAGAAGTTGGAAGCTCTCAGCCGCAAGCTTTACGGCGGACTGCCCATCGTGCCGGTCATGGATGCTGGCGCGAGCGACGGTAAATATCTGCGAATCGCCGGCATTCCCACGTACGGCGTTCCCGGCGTGTTTACTGACGTGGATGATGACCGTGCCCACGGCAAAGATGAGCGCATCGGCGTAAAAGACTTTTATGATGGCGTGGATTTTTATTATGCGTTCATTCAATCTTTAGCGGGTGGGCAATAAATTGAGATTGGCATGGAGCACAAAGCTGAGGAATCTCTGATGCCCATACAACCCAGCGCAAACATCACCGTCCGGCGCAGTGAGCTTGCCTGTCCGGCGCACTCGCTCAAGATGATGGCCAAAGCTGCCGCCAGTGAAGCCGACGAGGTGATCTTTGATCTTGAAGATGGCTGTGCTCCCTCGCAAAAAATCGCCTCGCGCAAAACGTTGGTGGAAGCCTTCAACACACTCGACTTCCGTGGCAAGGTCCGTGCCTTCCGGGCCAACGGTCTGCACACTAAATTCTTTTATCGTGATGTGATTGACGTGGTGGAAGCCACTGGCAATCGGATTGACGTTGTGGTGCTGCCCAAAGTCCAGGACGCAGCAGATGTGCTCTTTGCTGATCGTCTGCTTACGCAGATTGAGCAGAACGTGGGACTTCCTGTAGGACGCATTCGTCTGGAAGCTCTGATTGAAAGCGCTAAAGCCGTTCTTCATGCAGAAGAAATCGCTGTCTCCACTCCGCGCCTGGCTGGTTTGATTTTTGGCGTGGTCGATTATGCCGGCAACATCGGTGCTCGCGGCCCTGTGCGCGAACAGTTTGCACTCTATCACTATCCCAAGGCCAAGACCGTGGCTGCTGCGCGCGCCGCAGGTATTGGCGTGCTGGATGGCGTCACCTTGCAGTTTCGCGATCTCGATCAATGCGAGCATGACGCGCGTTCAGCCGCGCAGATGGGCTTTGACGGCAAATGGGCCATTCATCCTGATCAGGCGCCGGTCATCAACCGCGCATTTACACCCACGCAGGAAGAGATCACCCGCGCGCAGGAGATCGTTGCGTTGTATGAAAAAGCAGATGCTGATTCTGGCTTGGGCGTGGTTGTTTATAAAGACGAAATGGTCGATGCCGCAAGCCTGCCCATGGAACGCCGCAAGCTGGCTATCGCTCGCAAGATCGGACTGCTATAGAGAGCCTTGTTATGGCATCGACAACTCAATCACTTCTCCACCATCTCACCTCCGCCAAGATTTACGATCTTGGCCAGCCATATTTTATTGGCATGCCACATCATCCCATGCACCCGCCGTTTCTTTTTAGTCTTACCAAAATGCATGGCGACTATGTGATGCCCAATGGCGGCAGCTCTGCTTCTGAAGCTCTGGCCCTGGGTGGGCACATGGGCACTCATATGGATGCGCTTTGCCATTTTTCTTGCGACGGTAAGTTGCACGGCGGTCATGGAGTGAAAAATGTGCAGTCCTACAGCGGTGGTGTGGCGCAGCATTCCATTGACACGCTCTCGCCAGTCGTGCGGCGAGGAACCCTGCTGGATATTGCCGGGCAGCAAAATGTCGCAAGCCTTCCCGCTGCTTTTGAGATCACTCCTGAGCACATGGAGACTGCCGCCAACGCACAGCACGTAGCC
Source organism: Candidatus Angelobacter sp. (assembly GCA_035710845.1). Lineage (GTDB taxonomy): Bacteria > Acidobacteriota > Terriglobia > Terriglobales > Acidobacteriaceae > Angelobacter. The sequence continues at coordinate 21,957 of DASTCT010000076.1, read as the reverse complement.
ATCAATTCCGGCGACGTTGTTCTCCTGCGCACCGGCTGGGGCGCATTTTTTGAAGATGTAGCGCGGTTTGAATCGCAGATGCACGGCCCCGGACCCGGCGAAGCCGGAGCGCGCTGGCTGAGCAGCCACAAAATCTTTGCTGCTGGAGCTGACACCATCAACTTTGAAATGGTTCCGTCGCGTACCATGCCGGTGCACGTGCATCTGCTGGTAGAGAGCGGCATTCACATCATTGAGTGCCTGAATCTGGAGCAACTGGCCGCTGATCGAGTTTACGAATTTGCTTTCATCGCGTCGCCGCTCAAGATTCGCGGCGGCACAGGATCGCCCATTCGCCCTCTAGCTCTTGTGTGACCATCTGTTGCCGCTGTGGTGAAGGCAAATTAAAATACGCCGTTCGCAGAACTACAAAGATAGGTAAGATATCGCTGTCGCAAATCAACGTGAAAGCCAGCTAAATTGTTAATAGCCCGTTGATTCGTGTTCATTCGCGGTTCGTCTCTGTTTTTTATCAACTTTATGGCCTCGGTCCCTCAGTCCGATCTGCATCACGAACTCAAGCGCGCTGTTGTTGAGCTTTGCCGCACATTTCCTGATAGCTACTGGCGCGAGCTTGATGCGCGACGCGGGTATCCAGAAGTGTTTGTGCAGGCGCTGACCAAGGCCGGATACCTTGCCACGCTCATCCCTGAAGCTTATGGCGGCGCGGGGCTGGGGATCACGGAAGCAGCGGTCATTCTGGAAGAGATCCATCGCTCCGGCGGCAACGCCGCAGCCTGCCACGCCCAGATGTATGTGATGGGAACGCTGCTGCGCCACGGATCAGAAGAGCAAAAGAAAAAATATCTGCCTGCGCTTGCCCACGGAGAGCTGCGCCTGCAGGCTTTTGGCGTCAGCGAGCCTACCACCGGCTCTGATACCACCCAGATGAAAACCTTCGCGCGGAAAGCTGGCGGCAAATACGTGGTCAAAGGCCAGAAAATCTGGATCTCCCGCGCAGAGCACTCTGATCTGATGCTGCTTGTCGCCCGCACTACGCCGCTGGAACAGGTAAAGAAGCGCAGTGAAGGGCTTTCTGTCTTGCTGGTCGATCTGCGCCACGCGCAGGGCCTTACGATTCGTCCCATCCGCACCATGATGAACCACGCAACCACTGAGATTTTTTTTGATGATGTGGAAGTTCCGGCGGAGAACCTCATCGGTGAAGAAGGCCAGGGCTTCCGTTATCTGCTGGATGGGCTGAACGCCGAGCGCATCCTGATTGCCGCCGAGTGCATTGGCGACGGGCGCTGGTTTCTTGAGCGCGCCTGCCGCTACGCCAAAGGGCGCATCGTTTTTGGCCGGCCAATCGGCCAGAACCAGGGTGTTCAATTTCCGCTGGCCCGCGCTTATGCCAACGTGGAAGCGGCTTCACTCATGGTGGCGCAGGCGGCTGCGTTGTTTGATTCGCATCTACCGTGCGGCCCGCAGGCCAACATGGCCAAGCTGCTGGCGGCGGATGCATCGTGGGAATCCGCCAATGCGGCAATGCAGACCCACGGCGGTTTTGGTTTTGCGGAAGAATACGATATTGAGCGCAAATTCCGCGAGACGCGGCTGTATCAGGTTGCGCCGGTATCGACGAACCTGATTCTGGCTTACATCGCCGAGCACGTGCTTGGACTGCCGCGCTCTTACTAAGATTAGGAAAAATCATGTCACTGAAACCAGGCTGGACAGGACGCGTCTTTGAGGACTTTGAAATCGGTGACGTTTACCAGCATCCGTTGGGACGCACCGTGATCGCTGCCGATAATATTTGGTTCACGCTGCTCACGCAGAACACTAACCCCATTCATTTTGACGCGGCTTACAGCGCGCAGACCGAATACGGCAAGCCGCTGGTCGATTCAACGTTCACTCTGGCGCTGGTCACCGGACAATCGGTGATGGATGTCTCCCAGAACGCGATGGCCAACCTGGGCTGGGACGAAGTCCGCCTGCCCAATCCGCTCTTTGAAGGCGATACTGTCTATTCGCACAGTGAAGTACTGGAGAAACGCGAATCAAAATCGCGGCCCAACGTGGGCATTGTGAAGGTCAAGACGACAGGGTACAAACAAGATGGCAGCGTGGTGATCGAATTCACCCGCACCATGATGATCTATAAACGCGGACACGTTCCGAACATTCCGCAGCCAAAACCTAAGCCTGCTTCCGGCAAACCATAAGCCGGAAAACGTTCAGGCCGCTTCACGTGAAGTCTGCTGAAAACCGCGGATGGAAAATTCCAATTGTTCCTGCAGGCTCTCGCCCACCTGGATCATATCTCCAATGACCGTGCTCAAATCCATGCGAATCAGGTTACGTTGCAGCACAGTAGAGAGGACGCGCTGCAGCAATCGCATCTCAATCACCACCAGAGGGATGCTATAACCCTGGCGCGCTCTTTCCCTGCCGTGCTGGGCCGCCGCCATTTTGGCTGTGTGTGTGGTCTCGTCGGCTGCCGAGTCAACGCGCCTGGCCATTTCCTGAATCAGCTCGGGCAAATGGTCAATCCGGTCTTTGTCAGCCATGTGGATGGTCGAAAGCTCAGGATGAGCTTTCACCAACACCAACCACTCCTTGGAAATACCAGTCAGGTTTTCACGCATCAACGCGGAAACGCGTTTTAAGGGCTTTTCCAGCGGTGCAGGACGCCGATTTTCCAACCGGCGCTGGATAGCATGGATCAATGTCGGCACATCGGTAGGTTTGAGCAGATAATCATCTACCTGGCTGCGGATGGCTTGCAGCGCGGTATCGAAATCCGGATAACCGGTAAGAATGAAAGTCGCTGCTTTCGGCTGCACGCGCCGCATGGCGCTGACCACGGTAAAGCCGTCGCCGGGCTGGCCGATATTTAAATCAGACAGCAGCACGTCAAAGGTTTCGTGGTTGATGTGCTCAAGAGCGTCAAAAACAGTGGCAGAGGTGGTTACCTCAAACCCATGTTGCTCCAGAATCAGCTTCAGAGTCTCGCGTATTCCCGCCTCGTCGTCGACGAACAAAACCCGGGTCGCCATGGTGTACTCCAACGGAAGTTAGATGTTCGCAAGCTGCTGACTGTTGGACTAGCAGGAAAAGATAAAAAACAATTTTAGGAATGAGGATTGTCCGAAGACTGTCCGTTCATCGGAGAGCACGACTGTACAAAAGGCCCATCGCTGGTTCGATGGGCCTTAGGAAATCCTACGGTTTGCGAGAAGTCATTCCTGATTCTTAAACGAATAGCCGATGCAAATCCCGAAACGTGAAGCTCTGGCGCCGCTGAACTCAACGTTGTTGCGGACCAAATAGACGTGGGCCATTGGGCCAATAAAGATCTTGTTCGTGGCATAGAAATGCAGTTCGCCCCCAAACTGGCCCAGGAAGTGATTGCTACTGACGAAATTTGTAAAGCCGGTGAACTGGTTACCTTGAAGAGTGGATGTGTAAAAACGAATGCTTTCCACCCCAATCCCTGCTGAAAGCACTGCTTGCGCCCGTTTTCCAAGCTGTGGACCGTAAACCGCATCCACATCGTAGAAGAACGGCCGGAACGGCTGGAATCCCTGGTACAGATTTTGGCTGGCGCGGAAAGCGGCGTTAAACCCCACGCCAAAGTTTTTGTAAAAAAGGAAGTCCATGCCAAAGCTGGGATAGGCTCCGCCGCCAATCGTCGGCGTAATTGCATTGGTGGGTGGCGCGGTTAAACCGGAAACGCCAAAGCTCAAATCAAACTGCTGCGCTTGCGCCACGCTCCCCAACAGAAAAAACAAACAAAAAGACGCAATATACAACGATAGTTTTTTCAATTTAGTCTCCATACATGACAATTAAACACGAAATAAACCCTATCAGGCCCACTCCATTTTATAGGCAACTCAACGCGATTATCCTACCCAGGCTGCTGGAAGTCCAGAAGCCGATGGTATCAAGCATGTTTCATTTGTGGATTTAAGACGGCCGCGTTAAACCACGCCACCGCCTCGACTTCGCACAGCAGATCTCCCCGGCAAAGCTGTTATTCTGGAAAATGATTTTGCAAACAAAAGCCATACTTTTTGATATGGACGGAGTGCTCATTGATTCCGCGCCAGCCGTGGAGCGCGTGTGGCACAAATGGGCTCTCCAGCACGGAGTTGATCCTGCCTACGCGATTCAACAGGCCCATGGCCGGCGAAGTATTGAAACCATTCGTGCCATAGCGCCATACATGAACGCTGAACAAGAGAATATGAAAGTCGAGCAGATGGAGATTGAAGATAAAGAGGGCGTGACAGCGTTGGCCGGAGCTGCCGAAATGCTCCGCGCGCTGCCTCCTGACCGGTTCGCGATTGTCACCTCTGCAACACGTCCGCTGGCTGTGGCTCGCCTGGGCTATGCCGGTCTGATCGTTCCCCAAAATATGATCACTGCGGATGATGTCGTGAACGGCAAGCCTTCGCCCGAACCTTATATTAAGGGCGCTGCGTTGCTGAGAGTTGCTCCTGCTGATTGCCTAGTGTTTGAAGATACGCCAGCGGGTGTTGCAGCGGCCCGCGCTGCAGGTATGCGAGCAGTCGCGCTGGGAAACACTTACCCTCCCCATGAATTGCAGGCAGCCGATGCGCGAGTGAACTCGCTCTTGGACGTGCACGCAGAGATTCGCCAGGAAACCATTGTGGTTGAGCTGTCTGATATGAATGCAGCAAAAAACGGCATGGACAGCTAAGACTTTTTCTTCTTCGACTTCTTTCCAGTTTTGGGCCTCTGCGAGCTCTGATTACGAGCGGGCTTGGCTGCCTGCTGCCGCCGAATCAGGGCCACTGACACTCCCAGCCAGCGCGCCAGCGCTTCTTCAACATGCTCTGCTGTCACTGTTCCAGCAGGCGCGAGCTCAATCTGAAATTTCTTTTGCAACTCCTGAAGCGCCTCGCGTTGTTTGCGTTCCTCGTCCGAAAAGAAGCGCGCCTTCTCAAATTCTTGATGGGCGACGGCATCTTCCATTCTGTGCACAGTCAATCGGACCCTTTCAGTGGCTTCCACGATTTCCTGTGGTATAGCGCTGCCATGCTTCATCTTCAGATAAGAACCGGCGTCGTCTATCAGATCGATTGCCTTATCTGGCAATGGCCGGTTCTTCACAAATTGGCTGGAATAAATGACAGCGGCCGTTAGAGCATTATCGGTGTATTCAACAGAATGAAATTTTTCGAATCGTCCTTTAATGCCTTGCAGAATTTTGACTGTTTCGTCCTGCTTCGTAGGCTCAATGGCTAAGGCGCAGAAGCATTCATCTAACCAGCGCGCCTTTTGAATTGCAGCGTGGTGATCTTCCGGTGTAGCCAGGGCAATGCATTGCACTTTGCCATCCATGAGCGCGGATTTGAGCATTAGCGTGATTTTCTGCGCGCTTTCTTCTGTGCCTGCCAACAGGGCATGGAGCTCATCAAACACGAAGATTGTGTTATTTCCCCAGGTAATCAGTTCAGCGGCGGCCACGTCTAAAAATTCCTTGTGGCGAGTACTTTGCTGGGCTGCAGCGATGAATGTTGCTAGGTCGACGGCAGCAAAGAGCTTGTTATGCAGAAAAACCGGCCCAGCGTTATCAGCTACGCGCTGCACTACTCCTTCCGCAATCGTTCGCTTCCCTACCCCCGATTCGCCTACTAGGACAACATTATTCTTGGTTGAACGCCCCAAAATCTGTATGACCTGCTCAATCTCTTTCTCTCTTCCGATGCAGGGAAGCAAACGCTCTTCTTTTGCCAGCTTGCTGAGGAACACGCTGCAGTCTGACGACAGCCCCGATTTCTTCACCCGGGTAGCATCTTCTTCATGTGGCGCTTGATCCAGCGCCTCGCGGACAAAGGAGATCCGCACGTTGCAGTTATGCAGAAGCTGCGCCGCAAAACATTTCTCTTCGCGCAACAGGCCAAGGAGAAGGTGCTCCGTGCCAATGTGCTTATGGGCAAGTCGCTCAGCCTCCTCTGCAGCATAGGCCAGCACACGCTTGCCCTCATTGCTCAGCGGCAAGTCCACTGAAGTAGCGGTTTTTTCGCGTTTAATGGTGGCGGATTCGATCTGCCGGCGAATCTCTTCTACTGTATTCGAGCTGCGCAAGAAACGGTTCGTCAGAGCTTTATCTTCACGCAACACCCCAAGCAGCATGTGCTCAGTCTCAATATATGGGCTGCCGAATTGGCTGGCCTCATAGCGGGCGAAAAAAATGACCCGGCGCGCTTTCTCTGTGTATCGCTCAAACATATAGGATCGGACTTAGGATAATCGCCGACTATTATACAAACGCCAATGTGCGTCGGCAGAGCTGGCGAGCCCAGCGCTAACGCTCCGTCCCATATACAATTTCCTGCATCTCGATTAAATGGAGGAATAAGCATTCATGCAAAGGAACGCAAGCGCACACTGGAGTGGCGGACTAAAAGACGGCAAAGGCACGCTGAGTTCGCCCAGCGGAGTACTCAAGGATACGCCCTATTCTTTCGCCACCCGTTTTGAATCGCAGCCGGGCACAAATCCTGAAGAGCTGATCGCCGCGGCCCACGCCGGTTGCTTCAGCATGGCCCTCTCCGCCCAACTCGGCAACGCTGGGATGACCGCCCAATCGATTGAAACCACTGCCACCGTTACGCTGGAAAAACTTGAGTCCGGCTTTGCCGTGACCTCATCACACCTGCAAGTTAAGGTGAAGATCCTCGGCGCAGATAAGGCCAAATTTGAGGAAGCCGCCAAGAATGCCAAAGAGGGCTGCCCAATTTCCAAGCTGCTCAATGCCAAGATCACAATGGACGCGCAACTGGAAGGCTAAAATCAGTGGCAGAAGACGAGAAGCAAGCCGCTAACAACGGCCCAGGCTTCTCGTCTAACCATCCGGCTACTCCTCTGTCGCAACATTTCATCCCATGGAGGCTTCCCATGCGCAAATCTCTCGCAAGTGCGTTCCTGATCGCTGCTTGCTTCTTTGCCGCATCCACGTTACAGGCTCAATCCAGCGTGCTGGACCTGCCCAGAGACAGCCAGCATGCCAAGATCATTCAACGGATCGGCGTGACTGACATCACCATCAACTATCACCGGCCTCTGGTAAAAGGCAGAAAAATCTGGGGCGCTCTTGTTCCTTACGGACAAGTGTGGCGCGCCGGCGCGAATGAAAACACCACCATTGAATTCACTGATCCGGTTAGCATTGAAGGCCAGGCGCTGCCCAAAGGCATTTACGGCCTGCACATGATTCCAACGGAGAATGAGTGGACGGTGATCTTCTCCAAGATGTCAACCGCTTGGGGCAGCTTCAGCTATAACAAGGCTGAGGATGCGCTGCGCGTGACCGTAAAACCTCAACCTGCAGAAATGGAAGAGGCGCTGGCGTATGACGTCGATAACGTGACGCCTAACTCCGGAGTGGTAACGCTCCGCTGGGAAAAGCTAGCGGTGCCTTTCAAAGTTGAGGTAAACACGCACGAGGCCGTCATCAACAGCCTGCACAATCAGCTTCGCGGGCTTCCACAATATACCTGGGAAGGCTGGGACGACGCGGCCAACTATCTCCTGGCAGAGAAGTATGACCTGGATGAAGCGCTTAAAGATGAAGATCGCTCCATTGGGGTAGAAGAGCGTTTTGACAACCTGATAACCAAGGCCCGCATTCTTGACGCGCTGAACCGGAAAGATGAAGCAGCCGTGGTGCGCAATAAGGCCCTGGGCATGGCCAGCGTGGTTCAATTGCATGGTTATGGCCGCCTGTTGCAGACCCAGGGCAAGCAGGATGAGGCATTTGAGATCTTCCGCGTCAACATGAAGAAGAACCCGACCCACTGGGCCGCCCACAATGAAGCCGCCCGCATCGCTTGTGCCAAGGGCGACTTTGATACCGCAGTAAAGGAAATGAAACTCTCTTCCGCCGCTGCTCCAGATCAGTTCAAGAGCACGCTGGATGGATTCACCAAACGCCTGGAAGCCAAAGAAGACATCAACAAGTAACACCCTCCCATCATCGATGGGCCGGATTAACAAATTCCGGCTCATCGAGCTTTCAGCCCTAACCTTGCGCTAATCGGCGATTCTCCCTGCGCACATGAAGCCGGCACGTTATAACCATGGCGGCGCTCTTCTGCGCTATCATGGATGCGATCCTTCCCTAACTCTTAAATGGGAGATTTTCGCCTCATGCGTAGATGGCTCTGCTTCGCCGTCCTGTTCGGCATTTTTATTATTCCCAATGGCTCTCAGGCCCAAGCGGCTCCAGCGCCTTCACCCGGTCCCATGGCCTTGCAGGTTCGCGGTGAATTTCTTTATGCGTGGAACGCCTATAAGCAGTACGCCTGGGGGCATGATGAACTCAAGCCGCTAAGCAAGGGCTATCACGACTGGCATAAAGATTCCCTCTTGATGACGCCCGTTGACTCGCTGGACACCATGATCCTTATGGGGCTGACTGATGAAGCCAAGGAGACGCGCGAATACATCGACAAAAATCTTTCTTTCGATCAGGACATTGAAGTCAAGAATTTTGAAATCACGATTCGTCTTCTCGGTGGCCTGCTCAGCAGTTATCAGCTCACCGGTGACAAGCGTCTGCTTGATCTGGCCGACAATCTGGGTAACCGCCTGCTCCCTGTCTTCAATTCGCCCACCGGCATGCCCTACATGTACGTAAATCTTAAGACAGGAAAAACGCGCGGAGCGGTGAGCAATCCGGCTGAGATCGGTACACTGCTGCTGGAGTTCGGCACCCTGAGCAAACTTACAAACAAGCCGATCTACTATGACAAAGCCAAACGCGCTGTGGTTGAGCTTTACACCCGGCGGTCCTCTCTTGGGCTGGTTGGGTCCACCATCAACGTGGAAACCGGAAAATGGATTGACACCACCAGCCACATTGGCGGCGGAATTGATTCTTACTATGAATATCTGCTGAAGTCCTGGCTACTCTTTGGTGACAAAGACTGCAAGAAGATGTGGGAAGCCAGCGTAAAAGCTGTGAACAAATATCTGGCGGATAACACTCGTTCCGGCCTCTGGTACGGCCAGGCTGACATGAATACCGGCAAACGGACTTCAACCCAGTATGGCGCGCTGGACGCCTTCTTCGCCGGCGTGTTGGCGCGCGATGGCGACCTCGATAGAGCGCGACGGCTAGAAGAATCGTCATACAAAATGTGGACGATGTTTGGTGTTGAGCCGGAGGCGATTGATTACACCACGATGAAGATCATTTCGCCTGGATACCAACTGCGTCCGGAGATCATTGAGTCCGCTTACTACCTGAAGTTTTTCACCAAAGATGAACGCTATGAAGATATGGCATCAACATTCCTCCTGAGCCTGGTGCGCTTTTGCAAAACCGATACGGGCTACGCCGCCGTGAGCGACGTTACGACTAAGGAAAAAAGCGACATTATGCAAAGCTATTTTCTGGCGGAGACGCTCAAGTATCTCTATCTGCTGTTTGCGCCGCGAGAAACGCTCGACTTGACCAAGGTAGTCTTCAACACAGAAGCTCATCCGCTCCAGCGGACCTGGTAAGCCTTAGTCTTCATCCTGAGGTTTTAGCGTCGAAGCACTCAGGTAATGAGTTGCAATCAGAAATTGAGCTTCCGCGTCTTCCACCGGCTTGAGGTCAAATACGTCACCGCTAGACTTAAAAGTCGCGTGAAAGTAATAGATTTTTCCGGACTCGGCGGCGAAATCAACAGCACCCCCGATATTGGAAGTGCCCTGCCAGTTTGAACACAGGCGGTGCGTGCCCGGCTGAATGGAAAAGAAAAGATAAGAACCTGGCACGTTACCACCGATCCACTTGCCATCAAGGCCTACCCTCATGGTAGGAAAGCCGGTGCGCGTAAAGTCATCCTCGAAGACGTAAACCATAGCCTGGCCGGCTTCCGGCTGCGGGGTCGGGCGCTGAGGCTTGTCCAGTTTGACATTAAAATGAGCATTATCGACGCCACATCCGGCGCGGACCCACGCTGCATCTGCTAGAGCTTTGTTTTTGCTGGCATTGCTCTGCTGAGCTATGCAATAACTGCAAAACAACAAGAACAGGAAAGCTGCAACTGACTTCTTGACCATGCTAAGCCTCCATGAAGTCCCAGCGCGGCAAAACATATTTCAGCGCCTTGACTGCTCGCTCAAACTAACACATTGCGAGGAGCTCATCTTCTGCGGTTAACCGCATTTAATCTTATTTAGCTTTTCCGGAGACTTCTTAACAAAGGCTCAACTTTCGCGGCCTTCTAATGTTCAGGTTGGCAGGAAGAAATTACAGCCGGCAAGCCCAGGCTAATGCTCTGGGAATAGGACCATAAAGAAGCGCAGAAAAAAGAGATAAAAGGATATCTGAACGCAAGATTGGGCTTGGAGGCACCTTTCCCGGAATGCGTGTTGATCGATATCCTTTTATCTCAGTCATAATGGCAAAGCTCATTTGCTACTAGCGCTGTTGCTACCTTGTCACCATCCGACCTTCTTGGTAGCTCACGCTCTTATTAGCCCCGTCTGCCTCTCTATTTAGCAAGCTGTGCACCAAATTGCGAAGCGGCTTAAGCTATTGAAAACACAAAGCAATAGCATTGATGCACGGCTTCCCTGTGACAATGTGGCACAGCCTGGCTGTGACATGTCACACCTGCGATGTCACAGCCCTGCCGCTTTATCGGTAGTTAGCGATCGCACCGGATGCGCTACCATGTCTGTTTTCACCACAGATCACGGAGGCTGCATGCACTGGTTGGCGCTCCTGTTGTTCCATTCGCCGCAAATTGCTTTTCCTGAAGGCTCCACCCCGGCAGTTCAGTTGATCCTGCGCTGGATCCATTTTGCTGCCGGCATTACGTGGATAGGTCTGCTGTATTTCTTTGTCTTGGTAAATGCCAAATTTCTACCTCAGCTTGAGCCACCGGTGCGGGTCAAGGTAATTCCTGTTCTAATGTCTCGCGCGCTGTGGTGGTTCCGTTGGAGTGCTGTGGTTACCGTGCTGGCCGGCATCTGTTACTGGATGATGATTGTCAGCGCGGACGCGCACAACGGCGGCGCGAGCGGTGGTGGCGCGATTGGGACCTTCTTTGGTATATGGACCGTGGCTTTTGCCATTGAAATGGGCATATTGATGTCACCGGCGGAAGCTCTGAAAAAAGGTTCGGTGTTTGGGACGGTCATAGGCATCGTGGTTGCCGCATCCGCGTGGCTCTATCTGGCGCTGAACGCTCACGGGTGGGAGAGCAGTCGGCTGCTGGCAATTGGCATTGGCGGGGGCATCGGCTGGTTCATGCTCCTGAACGTCTGGGGCATTGTTTGGCGCATGCAGAAGAAGATCATTCGCTGGACCACCGACAGCGCAGCCACTGGAACGCCTTTGCCTCCGCAAGCCGCTAAACTGGCGCGTCTTTCTCAGTTGGCGGCAAAGACCAACTTTGTTCTTTCATTCCCCATGCTATTGATGATGGCGGTGGCCAGCCACTATCCAATTTTCAGATCGTAATTCGTCTTAATGCACGATTGAAGCGTACGTGGATGTGCATGGTGTTAATTCCAAGATATGCGTCGTACGCGACAGTGGTTAAGGCACCCTTAGTTTGCGGGAGGATTGGAGGAATCTGCTTCCACATTTGCGAGACCCGCCGCGCCTTTGCGAGCCTCGGCGAATTGGCGCTGGAAGTAATCTTCAATGGCAGAGGGAGTATCGATCAGTTCCAGTGGGAAAGAAATGCTAATGCGATAGATGAAGCCACAGGAATTTTCTACGCCGTGCAGCACCATCTCATCGCCTTTGATCTCAAAGCCATCCAGTTCATATCCAGAAGCGGCAATCTCCGGAGTCCAATGCTCGATGAAAAGGCTGTCATTGCGCGCAGCAAATGCCAGACCGCGATAGCGTCTGAATATCTCCCCCAAACGCGAACGCAATTCAGCGTTCGTGGCTTCCTGCAGGGCGAGCAGCTTGGAAGTTGTGGTGAGGAGCTTCATTAACAATTTACTTAGTTTCGGGGAACATGATAACTCAGGATACTCACAGAATCCCGAGATTCTCTACTTTAGAGTGAGATCGAGCCCAGCTTGTTACACTGATTTTCTATGAAATCAGGAGAAAACATGCGCGGAAAGACCGTTGTGATCACCGGCGCGACCTCTGGTATTGGGCAGGTTGCGGCGGGAAAGCTGGCTGCCATGGGCGTGCGAATGGTGCTGGTGGCGCGCGACAAAGCACGCGGCGAGGCCGAACTGGCTCGCCTGCGCGGGCTGGCCCCTGGTGTAAACCACACCATTTATTATGCCGATCTTTCACGCCTAGCGGAGATGAAGCGCGTTGCCGCCGAGATTGCCGCAGAGGAGCCGCGGATTGACGTGCTCATCAACAACGCTGGCGCGCTTTTTGGCTCACGGCAGCTTACGCCGGACGGACTGGAGCTTACCTTTGCCCTCAATCATCTTTCTTATTTCGTGCTGACGCATGGATTGCGTGAACGCCTTCGCGCCTCCACGCCGTCGCGGGTGGTGAATGTGGCTTCCGATGCGCACAAAGGCAAGAAGCTCGACTTCAGCGATCTCCAATCGGAGAAGAACTATCGTGGGTTCTACGTTTATGGCCGATCCAAGCTGTGCAACATTCTTTTTACGCGGGAGCTCGCCCGGCGATGGGCCGGCAGCGGCGTGAATGCCAACAGCCTTCATCCCGGGTTCGTGTCCACGCGATTTGGCGATCAAAGTGGTGGCATGCTTTCGCTTGGGGTCCGCGCTGCCAAGATCTTTGCCATATCGCCGGAGAAAGGCGCAGAAACCATCGTTTATCTGGCCTCGTCGGATGAGGCTGCCAGCTCTAGCGGTCTTTATTTTTATAAGTGCAAGCCCGCTACGCCGACGAAAGAAGCGCAAGATGATGAATCAGCGCGCAAGCTGTGGCAGGAGAGTGAAAAGCTGGCAGGGATCACTTACTGACCGTCAGCGCTGGTTCAGCTTCCACGCGATTTGGCGCAGCATGCCCAACCAGACCTCCGCATCGTCGGCAGAGAGATTCAAGCGGCGAACCATGCGCCTGATTTTTTCTTCCTTTGCTGCTATCGTCTGCTGGTCCAGATATCCGCTGCCCCGCAGCGCATCAAGCAACAATGAGGTCAAGCGCTCCAGTTCTCCTGCGCTTGCAGGCTTGCGCTTGTCGCGATCGGAAGCCTGATGGAGCTCCGCGCTTTTCCCTTTCGCACCAGCGCGTATCAACTCATAAAGACAAATCGCCACGGCTTGGCCTAGATTCATGGAAAGATGTTCCGTGCGCGTGGGAATATGCAGCAGCCAGTGGCAGTGGCTGAGATCGGCGTTGGAGAGGCCGCGCTTTTCCGATCCAAAGAGCAAGGCCACGCGTCCGGATTTGAGACGCTTGCGAATCATGGGAGCAGCTTGTGGCAAGAGCTTGAGCGGCTGGTGCAGTTCGCGATTATGCGCCGCCGTGGTCCCGATCACCAGCGAACAGTCGGCAACGGCCTCTGCCACCGTCTTATATTCTTCCGCATTCTTAAGCAGCGGCGCCGCGCCCACGGCTGAGCGAGCTTCGCGAAAAGAAGCTTCATACGGATTGACCACGCGCAGCCGCGAAAACCCCAGGTTGCTCATGGCCCGCGCGGCAGCGCCAATGTTGAGCGGGTTGCGCGTAGAAACCAGAACGACACAGAGCTGATCGAATTCTGATGTTTTTGGCAAGACTGGTCATTGTAATGGCCCTCAAAGACTGCTGACGCTTTGTGACGAACCGCGCCTTAGTGACCAGATGCATTACAGATCGTCTAAAAAATATCTGCGGAGGCCCTTGACATTTACTGCTAATATATTAGCATGTGCTAGTGCATTAGCATCCGGAAAGCCCAAGAGGCGGTTTCGGATGCCTCCCAGGGAGAGCCATGAGCAACGAAAAACATCTTCAATTAGGCCGACGCGAGCGCCAGATTATGGACGTGGTCTACCGGCGCGGCCGTGCGTCTGTAACGGACGTGTTGTCTGAGCTGCCGGATCCGCCGACGTATTCCGCCGTGCGCGGCATGTTGCGCCTGCTGGAGGAAAAAGGATTCGTTCGCCACGAGCAGGAAGGCCTGAAGTATTTATACGTGCCCGCTGACGACACGCGCCAGGTCCGCGCCAACGCCTTGAAGCACATGGTGAAGACATTCTTCGGTGGATCGCCGGAGCAGGCCGTGGCCGCGCTGCTGGAAATGTCCGATAGCAAGCTCTCCGCCAGGGACAAACAATATCTTGCTCAGCTCATCAAGAAAGCGCAACAGGAAGGGAGATAAGCCATGCAAACAGCCATTCCGATCTCCGCAATTATTCTGGATACATTGTTGAAGGCCACCGTACTGCTGGCCCTGGCTTCAGGCGCGGCGCTTGCTCTTAAGAAACGTTCTGCCGCCACGCGGCACATGGTGCGGGCCTTTGCCTTGGCCGCATTGCTGCTGCTTCCCTTCTCCGTAGTGATGCTGCCGGAGTTGCCAGTAAAAGGATTACCAGGATTTGTCGCGAGCAAAGTTCTCCGCACGCGGACAGCGTCTACGGCGCCGGAGCGAACGGCAGCCGCTTCTCTCCCTGCCACGCCTGCTCTGGCGCCGTCAGCTTCATCTGTGGTAAAGCCCCGTGTGCAGCGACCGCGAACCCAATCGAGAGAGACCATGTCAGCGCCGACGGCAACAGCTGATCGCTATACAAGCGCGTCACCTGTGCAAGCTTCATCTTCGCCGATTACAAATTCCGCTAACCCCAAACCCAGCGTCGCTGTTGCACCAACACAACCTCAGTGGAAAACGTATCTGCCGCAGTCTCTTTTATTGATCTGGATTATCGGGGCAATTTATTTACTGGTCCGCTGGAAATGGAATGCTCTGCACCTCTCAGGGCTGGTTCGCCGTGCAACGGTGCTGACGGATTCAGGCTGGAATGCGCAGTTGCGATCGCTTTCGGGAGATCTGGGAATTGAGAGGCATGTAGCCCTGCTGGTGAGCGACGAGCTTGAAGTTCCCATCACTGCAGGCATCATGTTTCCCAAGGTTGTGCTCTCGCCCGACTATGCAGAGTGGTCACCGCAGCGGCGTTCCGCCATCCTGAACCATGAACTGGCGCACATTCGCCGGCTGGACGCCTTCACGTTGACATTGGCCCAGATAACTACGGCGCTCTACTGGTTTCATCCACTGGTTTGGTTCATGGTGCGGGCGATGCGTGCGGAGCGCGAGCGTGCCTGTGATGATCAGGTACTGGCTTTGGGGACCAAGGCTTCAGAGTACGCCCATGAGCTTCTCGATATAGTTTCTGAATTGCGCGGGCCGGAATTGGCAGCCGCTTTGGCCATGGCACGGCGATCACAGCTTGAAGGCCGCGTGCTTGCCGTGTTGAATCCTTCCTTGCGCCGCGGACCAGTTTCATGGAAAGCTGCGCTGGGTGTAGCTGCATTGACGTTGAGCATCTTGTTGCCGCTGGCAGCTTTGCGCGCAGCGCCGCAGGCCAGCTCATCTGCATCAAAAGCAAGCAGCAAGCAAAAACCAAGTCCAGCCGTTGCACCGGAAGCACGCCGAGATGAAAGTTCTGCAGAGAGCAGCGGCGCACAGCAAACCACATCAGGCGACAGAGAAGATGTGGAAGCCCCAGAACCTCCGGAGCCACCAGAGCCACCTGAACCGGCCGTAGCACCTGAAGCTCCCGATTCGTCTGAGATGACAAGCGTACAGGCGGTGCCAGCGGTCCCAACAGTTCCTGGAGTTCCTGGAGTTCCAGCAGTGCCTGCTGTGCCGGCTGTGCCTGCAGTTCCTGGCGGCACTCTGAGCGTGTGCGGTACGCAAGCGCACATGCACAACATGAGCATAGAGTCGGACAACGGCTACAAGCGTTGGACCGCGACATGGTCTGGCGGCGATTGCAGCGTTGATCTGCGCGCAGAAGGCGATATTAAGTTCAACGCTGAAGCCACTGATATCGCCAGCATTTCCTCCGGCGGATTTTTTGAGGTGAACCTGCGCCAGGGCGATACGCTTAAGCAGGTCAAGGTCACTCCATCCGGCAGCGGCTTGCAATACGTTTACAAGATCAATGGCGCGCAACAGGCGTTTACAAGCGATGCCAAAACCTGGTTCTCACAGTTTTTGCTCTCGCTGGAGCGGAGCACGGGCTTGGCTGCCGATGCGCGAGTCCCCGCGCTGCTGGCCAAAGGCGGGCCAAACGCTGTACTGGACGAGATCAACAATCTGCAAGGCGACTACGTTCGCGGTATCTACTTCCGCAAGTTGCTGGAGCAACCTAATCTTCCTTCGCCAGTGGTGCAGCGCGTGATCAAGCAAGCCGGCGAGCAGATAAAGTCAGACTATGAACTGGCGCGCGTGTTGATGACCGTGAGCAAGCAATATGATTTGCCGGATGAGGCATCGCGCACCGCGTTTTTGGACGCTGCGGGCAAGCTCAAGAGTGATTATGAGCACTCGCGTGTGCTGATTGAACTGCTCAAGCGGCCCAACATCTCAAAAGAAAACGTTGCTCTGGCGCTTAAATCTTCCGGCACCATCAAGAGCGATTATGAGAAATCACGCATCCTGCTCTCTCTGCTGGACCAGAAAGGGTTTGACCAATCGGAACTCGATTTTTATCTGCAGATGGTGGATTCAATCCATTCTGACTATGAAAAATCACGCGACCTGCTGGCGCCGATGCAGAAATACAATCTGGCCACTGACCAGATCAACCGCATCATGAGCGCAACGACGACGATTAACTCTGACTATGAAAAATCGCGGCTGTTGACCACCCTGGCAGACAAAGGCAAGTTTGACGAAGGCCAGATGAACAGCTATCTCAAAGTTGTGGACTCCATGAAGGGCAGCGACTATGAGCGCTCACGAAGCCTGCTGGCGCTGATGGAACATAGCAAGTTGAGCGATGCTTCCCTGGCCAAAGTGCTGGCTGCAGTTGGCAACATAAATTCAGACTATGAGAAGTCTCGCGTACTGCAAACGGTGGCCGCTCATTATGATCTGAGCGGAACGCTGCGTGAGACGTACATTAAGGCAGCCAACTCCATCAGCAGCGAGTACGAACGCAATCGCGCGCTGGCGGCGGTGGTGAAGAGGGCGACGTTGTAAAACCAGCAATTAGCAGTTAGCCCTTAGCAATTAGCCTTTGTCTCGTGAGGGGGAGTTTACGGTCGGGCCCAACAATTCATTTTGAAACTAAGAGTGGATATCGTCAGGCATAACGCGAATGCCGCGATCTTAAAAAAGCACAGGCTAATTGCTAGTTGCCAATTGCTAACTGCTTGTTATCGCGATTACCCTTAGAGGACTCCCCGAACCGTTCACAATCTTAAGAGGCGCGGCGATCACCACAGCGCCAGTTGGCGGCAGTTGATCCAAATTGCAAAGCCCAGCCAGCCCGAATTTGCCGCTGCCGTGCATTACGTAATGATTGGGAAATGGCGGATCAAAAGTTGCGGCGCGGCCAGCGTCAGTGCCAACGGTCTCCACACCCACACCGAGCACGTCGCGCTCTTTGGCCAGAAAATCTGAACATGCCTTCACAAAGCCTGGCGTGTGCGGGCCGTCGTCGCGAGCGTTGATGTACTCTTTGGGATCGGTGCGTCTCGACCAACCGGTACGGAGCAGCATCCATGCACCGCTGGGAATTTTTCCATGCTGGCTCTCCCACTGCTTCACACGATCCACCGTGAGCAGGAAGTCCGGGTCTTTGACCACGTCGGCAGTCACGTCAATCACGCAAGCTGGACCAACAAACTTCTTTGGCGGAATCTTGTCCACGCTGTTATCCGGCAGGTCTTTGCCGCTGACCCAGTGAATGGGAGCATCAAAGTGCGTTCCTGTATGCTCACCGGTCTCAAAGCCGTTCCAATACCAGGCAGGGCCGCGATCGTCATAACGAGAGAGTTCCCAAATCTTAAATGCCGGAGTATTGGGCCATTGCGAAGGCAGCGGCAGCAGCGGCGTCTGAGGACTTAATGGCTGGGTTAGATCGACAACACGCAACGCTCCGCTGTTCAGTTGGATGATGAGTTCAGTGAGGATATTGGCCATGGGTGCAGTCCTTTTTTCTGAAATCCGAGCGCAGCTTTCTTCCAAAGTCCCGATGCGGAGCGAGGGATCTATACCCTCTCGATGTCTCCCGTGTCTAATCCCTAAGATTGCGGATATTAATATGGCTCCCTCGCTACGCTCGGGATTTCAGAAAAGCATCTCTTCAGTTCTTGTTTAGCTTCTCTATATACCTTTTGAACTGAAATCTATTCTCCAGCAACGCAAGCCCGGTCACGTACCCTGACGGCCCTACCGCTTCAACCTTGGCCACAATCGACGTAAGCTCATTTGTGCGCATTGCCTCATCAAAGGCGCGAGTAAACTCTTCAAGGCTTTTCACGGTTTTGTTATGCGGAATACCGGCAGCACGGGCAATACCTTCCAGATCGGTACCGGTTGAAGTGGCTGTGGGAAATCCGCCGACAGAAAGCAGGCTCTCATTATCAAACACAACGTGAACCAAATTTTTGGGGCGATAGCGCGCCATGGTGGAGTATCCGCCCAGGTTCATCAGAATGGAACCATCGCCATCAAAGACCACAACTTTTTGTTGCGGCAGGCAGAGCGCCAGTCCAAGCCCGGTTGAAGAGCCGAGGCCCATGGCATGCTGCAGATAAAAAAAGTTCGGTTTATGTCCCAGCGATTGCAGCTCTGTTGCTACCGCTCCCATGATGGTGACCACCAGCGAGCCTTCAAGCTTGTCATAGACTGCGCGCAAACATTCCAGACGTTTCATGGCGCAGGCTCCTCCCACATGAGTTCGCGGGTAAGCAGCAACGCCGCCGGATGCAGACTGCTGTATGCCCATGTCTGCGCCTCCGCAATGCGCTTTTCGACTTTTGCAGGATCGTCAAGGAACGAGTACGGGATCCCCAAAGCGCGCAAGAGCGGCTCAGTTGCGCCGCCACCCTGCGTTTGCCAGGGGTCGCGCTCACCAAAGTGCCCACGATAGCTAATGAGCATGAGCAGAGGAATGCGGTAGAGCTGCGCAAAAGAAACAATGCCATTGATGCTGGCCAGGAAACCGTGGTTTTGCATGAGCATGGCAGACTTAACGCCCGCAAAATGCGCGCCGGCGGAGATGCCCACAGCTTCTTCTTCTTTGGCCAGGCGCACCAGAATCATCTGCGGATCTTCTTCCGCCATGCGGATCAGGTGTACCAGCCAGGTTTCCGGTAGCGCCGAGACAAGGCCGATGCCGCACTTCTTCAGCGCCTGGTACACAACTCCGGAATTTGCCAACGAGACGGGCATTTCAAGAAGAGAGTAGATTACAGGAATTATGCGCTGGCGCAAAGGCGCTCTACACACCGGCAGCCAAGCTGAGCGCAAACTTCATTAGCGGTGTGGATCGGTAGCGCAAACAAAAGCTTAAAACAAAAGCCCGAAAATCCCGAATGTATTGAGGCTGTTCAGTAATAGAGGTAATCAAAAACGGACTTTAAATTTTTCGCTGTTCTTGGCCTTCTCTTCCAGCATGGCGGCATGAATATCTCTGGCTGCCTTCAGGCCCGACTCGTAAGCGCCGGGATAGGAACCGTTATAGATTGCGCGGGCCGTTCCTTCTCCAGCGAAGAACAGACACTTTGTTCCCGTTGGATCTGCGGGGTTCGCAATCGGCTCAGCAAGCACCTGCCGCTGGTACCATTGCCCAGGTTCCGCCACCGAATAGGCGCCAAAGGAGGTTGGATCCAGGCTCCAGCGCGTTATCTGGATTCCGCCTTCTTGAATGTCCTGGTCGATATTCTTCTCACCGGTTATGTTGGAAAGGGCAGACTTGGTAATGGCAATCGAGAGATCATCGCATTTCGGGTTGCTTTTGCCAGAATCGTGCTCTACGCCCAGGCATCGTTTCTCCAGTGCCTTTGCCCAGTTTCCGCCAAAGAAGCCGATCGCGATGTTCTTATTCAGCGGTTTCACTACGAACGCCATCACAATTCGCGTTTCATTCACAAGCGGGAGAGGCGGCTCCTGGTTTTTGGCAAAGACCAGTGCTTCTTTGGGAAGCTCTCCTTCATAAAGAATCCATGAATTCTTTGGCTCTTTGGGAAAAAGATCCCTCTTGAGAGGGATGATCACTTTCTGCATATTTCCCATCTGTATCAGATCGACGGCCTTGCGTTTTGCTTCCGGCAGCGGAGGGTTGAACGAAATCTTCTTTTTCTTCAGCACTCCAACTGAGACAGTAACCAATGCATGCGAGCCTTCAAAGACCCTGTCTCCAGTGCGCACCTTCACACCATCCCCGGAATAATCCACCTCTGTCACCGGCGAATTCAAACACACCGGCAAGCCGTCTCCAAGTTTCTCCACAAACGCGCCCATTCCTTTATCAATCAGGTCATCTTCTCCGGCTTCAAAGTGTGCGCCATCAACCGCCGAGGTCTTTCGTAGTTCAGCGGCGCTCTCCAGCGGCCCCGCATTAGCAACCAGCAAAGGCAGGATGTCCTTGAATTTCTCGGCGTCAGGCTTGTAGTCTTCTGCCACGTCGCTGGTAACGCGCAAATCTTTGTCTGCCATGGCGCAGAATTCCTCGGGTGTGCGAACGCGCCGCTGGCAATCACGTTGAAAAGAAGTCTCGCTGAACGGAATTCTGCTCCCTAGATCGCGACAAATCTCTTTCAGCGGCACATGCTTTTGCGACAAGTCTTTATACTCGCTGCAGGCAAACTCAGAGAGCGCATGCTGGTCCTCAACGGAAGTGGCAGCCAGCTCTACCCCTTTTTCATACTCTGCCACGGCCTCGTCAAAGACTTCCTTCTCTTCCTTATTTGCTTCGTGGCCGTTGACAAAATAAGGCAGGTCGAGCTCGGTACGTTCCCGCTGGAAGCCCATCGCATCGACCAAACCAGTGAGCGGGTTGGTGGCAATGCCATGAATCCACGCTCCTCCATAATCAATTGGGACTTTTTCATCGCCGATGTATCCGACGTAGCCACGCCCTCCAATCCGATTGTTCGCCTCCAGGATGAGGACCGAGTGCCCCAGGTGCTGCAACTCCCTGGTCGCAGTGAGCCCCGCAATCCCAGCTCCCACGACGATTACATCGAATCGACGGGCCCTGTTATTCCCGTTGGGTAGCGTGCACTCTGCGGGTGACGTTTGGACGGTTTGGATTGTTTGGTCCGTGCGGCTGCTTGGGTTGTCCGAAGTGTTGTCTTGGCCTATGGCAGAAGCAAACGGGAAAATTCCGATAAAAAGAACCAGCAACTGCGCAAAGATCTGGGTGCGGCGCACCTCTTGCCAGCGAAGACTAGCATCTCGCGCCTCGTTCACTTTTTTGAGCAGCCTGTTTCCATCGGATTCCGCCATTGATTTCCCCCCACAAATGATTGTGCTTTAAAACTAGCATTCATGACACATCAATTTATAGGTTGTCAGAGGGAACTAGCCGTCGCTTCCGCCTTGTGCGCCTCGTGATCACTCTTGCGCCGGCCCCAATGTTCGATTGCAGGCGCTTTGTCGCCGATCTCCGCATAGAGCGTCTTGGCCCGCGCCAGCGCCTCAGCGATATTGGCGCAGATGTTCTCGGCTCCCACGTGCTGCTCGAATTCGCCCTGATGCATGAAGCGCCTGGGCTGTTCGCGAGCGCCGCACAAAAGGAGCCCGCGCCCAGTCGCGTGGACCTGATCGGCCAGGCGCTCCAGCGCGTGCAGGCCGGTGGCGTCAATGGCGGTCATGTTGCGCAACCGCAGAATCACGACCGGCGGCAGTTCGGGGATCTGCTGCACCAGATCGTCGATCTTGTCGGCCGCGCCGAACAGGAATGGCCCATGAATACGGAACACAGTGGCATACGGCGGGATATCCTTGTCTTGAAGTACGTGCAGCTGGCCCTCGTGCAGGTACTCGGGCGTAACGCGCGAAATAGTAGTCGTCGCAGTGACCTTGCGGATGAAGATCAGTG
>DASTCT010000075.1:0-18899 GCA_035710845.1 Candidatus Angelobacter sp. | reverse complement strand
AATCAGTTCCTCCAGCATCACTGGAAACAGCGTGCCCTGCGTCCTTCCTTCTCCTTGGATATAAGCCATGCCTTTCGACTCGCTCCTGCTCGAATCTTCTCATCCTTTCGTACAACGTCAAGAGTTTCGTAACAGCCTCGTGAGCGCTGGGTTAATTTGTTTTAAAATGCCGAGCGCCGGAGGCGCGACACGCGGAGAAAATAAATGTGTTGCCTTTGGTTTGGCTGATTGCTGATAGCTGAGTGCTGATTGCTTCTTCATCAGTGCTGCTAGGGTTTGCATTTGCTTTTGTCTTTCCGATCTTGGCGATATGACTCAACGGTGTGATTTTTGATTTTCAATTTCTTATCCGCGTTCATTCGCGTTGATTCGCGGCAAGCTTTTTTCCGATCTGCGTTTTTCTGCGTTAATCTGCGGCGAAAGGTTTTGTCTCATGACAGATTGCTGATGACTTTCCTCAGCTCAATCACCTCCAGTGGACACTCCGCCCAGTTGTGCTCCCAGCACACAATCAGATCGCATCCATTCGGATCATGCCCATGCTTCAGAAAATTCTTGCTCTCCTGTTCCAGTTCAATCCTCACTCGCTGCAGCTTGTCCTTCCCTACCATTCGCAAGGCTTCAATATCAGGAAATCCCGCTTGCACGTGTAAAACGCGAAACCCGAGTTTCTCCGCGATCGCTCCAAAAAGAAACAGCACTCCAAACTCATTGGTCGGCGCAAATACCAGTGGCCCACAGTGGATCGGCGTCCCGTACGTGGGCTGGCCCGGGATGGTTTGCGCGAACGGTCCCGAGAACGTCTCCGGCCCGGCCGGATGTGGTTCACGCGCACCTTGCACCATCTCCAGCACGTCTTTCCACTCCTCCACCAGCCCTTGCTCCTCAGCAAATTTTTTGAGACCGGCTGGAACATAGTTCCAGCTTACAAATCGTGTCTTCAGCGGCCTTACGCTGTATTGGCTCAGTTCTCTGTACTCCTTCATCGTCGGCAGCTTCTTCAATGACCTCACCACGCGCGCCCAGTCGTGAAAAAGCCGTTCCATATCTACCTTCCTGTGGCCCTCTGTCCGCACCAGCTTGCACGCCCGCAGCAGTTGGTTGTACGAACCAAAATTCCTCCGAACATCCCGGCGTCTCACTCCACCGCAGGTCATGAGTTCTTCGCGCGTGGGTACTCGTCCTAACTGCTCTGCCACTTTCAACATCGCTGCAATTACTTCTTCTTTAGTCATCACTTCTTCTTTAGTCACCGCTTTCTCCTTTTCTATTTGCCTTAATTCGCATGATCGTTTCTGTGTTTAAAAGATCACTCGTTCGTGTGGAGCTTTTCGATTTGCTTCTTCTTGTGGTTTGCCCGGGGATAAAAGCCGATGGCTGATGATTAGTGGTTTGCCTTGATGGCTAATGGCCAATGGCTCAAAAACAAAAAAGCCACCCATTGGGCGGCTCGGTCTTTGTTTGTTTTGGATTTTAGGTTTTGACTTTGTTTTTGCTTTTACTAAGGGCCAAGAGCTAATGGCTAAGAGCTTTGGTTGGATCTTGCTAAAAACTAATTACTAAATACTAAGAACTGCTCTTCCGGGCACACTTCAGGCATTGTGAGATGGCAGTCAGTGACAACAAGCCGGGTACACAGGCTTACCGCTGGTCTCTAAGGCACAGGCCAACCGGCTGACTTCGGGGTCCCCAACATACCCTATTTTTGGTTGTTGGAGTTAAAGTCGCCCTGGCGGATGCTCTTCAAGTTGCAGGCCTTTCGCCTCTTCCAACTTAACTGAAAGCTAAGAGCAAATAGCTAAGTTGGACTGCCCGATGCCGCTCTCGGTCTTTATTTTCTTCCCTTCGAACAATAGACGAAAATCATCCAAAAGTCAAGCACAAAATAGCATATCTTGGGCCGATTTGGCGGCGTTCGAGCCACCAGGCAAAATCCTGGAGCGAAGCCTAGATACAAAGCCCTGCCGTAGCGAGAGGTCATTTTTCGATCTTCTAAGTCTGGTTTGCTCCGCGCCAGCGGAGCACGGAAGAAGAGCGGCCCTTCAGGGCCGCGTTAAGAATAAAAAAAGAAATTCCTTACGCCGTAGGCCCGCGCGCAGAGCAACGGAGCGCGCTCAATTTGTGTGGTGCCCTCTTCCAAGTTCATGGAACATGTCCTCATCTGCCGTCGCCCAGGTCATTGCAACCTCGTCATAGAGAGTTTTGGCGGAATTCACATCTCCTAATTTCTCGTAACACTCGGCGATACGATATGAAGTGAGCGTTACCATAAAAGGCACATCATCTAGCAGTATTGTTCCTTTCAAGCCTCGCAACTGTTCGAACGTATCAAGAGCAGCTTGATTGTCACCACTTTTCAAATATGCCAAGCCAAGCCAGTAGGTTGTTTCTTCATCCCAAGCATGAAGATCATGCGCTAATCGAATCTCTGCAATTCCATCAGGCATGTCCCCTTTTGCCACATCCTCCATACCCCGGATCAAGTGCTCAGTAGCTGGCGAAAGCGGGGCTGGTGTTTTGGAATTGCGAATTTTAAGCACGCGTTCCGCGCCTTCTGTTTCACCTACGCTTGCCAGCACTGCGGCAGCAGCGGTTAGATCGCCCGCATCTCCAGGAGCATCAGCAGCGGCATATGCAAATTTTGTAGCTTCCTTTTTGTCGCCTAGGAGCGCATAAATTCGTCCCAAGTAAACCAAGTAACTTGCTCCTGAGGACGCATTATCGCTTGTCTCCATCAATTGCTGGATTCGACGCGTCGCATCTTTTACGTGGCCCTCATAAAGCATGACATCAGCCAGCCATTCTTTGCCGGTTGTGAAGTGAGTTGTGCCATGAAATCTTGCCTGGGAGCGAATAAGCCGCTCAAATGCCTCGGTGGCCTCAGTAACTTTCCCCCTGCCGAGATAAGCAACGCCTAAAGGCTCATCAAACCAAGGGTATTCGCGAAGTGCTGATGGCAACGATTTGTAATCTGAAATAACGTCATCAAATCTATTCTCTTTCAGCCGCACATACATGAGTTGGAACCTACAGAATGGATTGTTGGGCTCAATTCTTAAGCAAGCACTTACTGCTTTGTCGGCTTCTTCTATGCGATCTATGTCGGTTGCAATTTCGGCAAATCGATACAATGCATCGACATCGAGTGGATAACGGTCTACTAGCAATTGATATAGTTCAATTGAATGGCTGGCATTGTCTGATAGCAGTTCGTTGAGCCCTTGAGCCTTCAAGGCCACTGCCGATCCTTCACGTGCAATACGCATGCACTTCTTAAGATAACCAGCGCTTTTTGGCATATCTTCTAACTCATAAGCCAAATACGCTGCTCGAACACATGCTTCGTCGTATGTGGGATCAACAGAGAGTGCCTGGTCAAGTGTCGCTAACGCCTCTTCGTCATCACCCGAGCGTTCATACTCAAGGGCTCTCATATACAGCGGCGTTCCAAGGCGCTGCTCTGCGCTTGCCGTGTGGCTTCTAGCGTGAAATGCAAGCAAGAGCGTAGCTGCAAGCGCAGCCAAAAGTGCTCCTGCTATCCAATGCAGGTACTTTTTTCTTGCCTTTGGGTGGACCTGAACCGGTTCACCCTCAGGTCCCTCCATGACTTCCGCTGTGAAACGGTAACCATGTCCAGGGACGTTTGCGATATACCTCTCTTTTTCGAATACTTTCCTGACGGCACTTAACGCAACATCCAGGTTGTTATCGCTCACGTGGGTATCAGGCCAGATGCGAGTAATAATCTGATCCTTCCGTACCAAGCTGCCATGCCGTGCGACCAGTAAGACAAGAATATCGAAAGCCTTGCCAGTCAATTGGACCGGTTCGCCGTCGCGAAAAAGGGCGCGTTCCTCAGGCTCCAGCCTATAGCGTCCAAATCGATAAACTTGCTTTTCTTTCAGCACCTTAGCCGATCTGTGAGATTAGATACAGGAGATTTTAAGTCCAATTTAAGCCTTAGCCCAAGGACTTTTTAAGGGTTGGTCAGCGAATGTGCCTCCTGAAAGGCCATAACGCCAAATTCCAAGGAGGTTTCATATGTCGCAAACCATAGCTATTAGCCAAAAAGAAGGATCGGTGCTAATTAGCAACTTAACGATCAAGAATGCTGACTTTATGGGTCTTCTTCTCGAGTCCCCTGAATCACAAACACAAATTGTCCAAGACGTAATTGCCGTTGGCACGGCGGCAATGCAGCGCGTCCGCACGACAATTGACGTTGACTTCGTAGAAAAGCGCTTCACTACTTTGACCGGAGTCTTCCAAGCCGCCTTGAGCGAACTCGAACGCCGGGCAACGGATGCTCTTTCACAGAGGTTTTCTCCCTCCGAAAGCGGCTCTTACACGAAGCAGCTAACTGACTTAATCGCAGGCGCACAAAAAGATGTGCAGTCGTGGCACCGTGCCCTCGAATCAAAGGCTGAGTCCTTGTTTGATCCCGACAAGAAAACCAGTGCTACCGGGAAGCTGGACGAACTTGTTCGGCAGGCAAAATCCAGTTTTGAACAGATGTTCGATCCAAACATCACGACTTCTTATGCTTACAGGCTCAATCAACAGCTGTCCCAGGTCTTCGGAACCAACGGCCACTCAGGAGTGCTCCAGGCTGCCCTTCAAGAAAGCCTCAAACCGGTTTTCAGCGAGCTTCATGATTTAAAAGCGAAGGTGGAATCAAAGAAAGCCGCTGAAGAGATCATCGAGGCCAGCACGTTGAAGGGCAAACCGTTTGAAGACATCGTACAGGATGAGTTGTCTTCTCTTGCCCGCCCATACAGCGACGATGTCCAATTTGTTGGCTTGGGCGCAAATGGCTCGAGGGCCGGCGACTTTCTCGTCACTTTAGCCGGACTCGGCAGAAGCATAGTGGTAGAAGCACGCAACCGGAAACAAGGAAGCCTACCGGCTATCAAAGCCGACCTTGATCGTGAGATCAAAGCCCGCGCTGCCGACCTTGCCATCTATGTCACAAACGGACCGGAACAGCTACCCCTGCACGTGGGAGGCTTTCAGATCTATGGCAATAAGATTGTCACGACGATTGAAACCTTACATATTGCATATCGGCTCGCAAGGGTTCTTGCTGCCATTGAAAACCCCGAGGGGCCTCTGGACCTAGGCAGCCTTAGGGATGTGTTGGCCAAGATTAAGGATGCTGCATCTTCCCTTCGCAAGATCAAGACAAAAGCCACACAGGTAGAAAAACTGGGACAAACAATTGGCGCTGATGCGGAGGGCACAGAGGATCTGCTGTTCAGCCTGATTGAATCAGCCGAAAAGCTGCTTACCCCTAAGCCAGTCCAGAGCATCGGCGAACTTAGCGAGAGTCAACACGCATCTTAAACAAAAAATTTATTCTCAGCGGTAGTGACCGTGCTTTTTAATCAAGTAACGTGAGTTACTGCCGCTGAAAACTTTTCCGCACGCCGTGGCTCGCGCGCAGCTGCCGGAAGCCCATATAGCAGCCTGCTCTTGGCTGCCGGGCTGAGGTTCAGCGAAGCGCGCGCAAGAATTTCTGTGCCCACCTGCGGCGCTCACCTCTCTGAACCAACCGGCTCGCCCAGCCTCATAAAGCGGTTCCTGATATCCGCGCGCATCCGCGTCAATCCGCGGTAGAAGGTCTTTGCCTCCTCCGCACTTCAGCGGTGAATTTTTAATCCCTGTTTTAATTAGTGTGATTAGCGTTCATCAGTGGTAAGGTTCTGCTTTGATTTTCAATTTCGGCGATTTTTGGCAATTTTGGCATTTCTGGCAATTCCCTTCGTGCCTCCGTGGTGAGATTTTAGGTTGCCCTTCCCTGCTTGTTCCTGTGAAATAATCAGTCGCAAAAATTCCAAACTTGCAAGGACCATCGTGGCCTATCTCCAATTTCTAGGTGCGGCCGGCACCGTAACCGGCTCTAAACATCTGATCAACACCTCAGGCGATCCCGGCGGAAAGCAAGGCATGCAAGTGCTGATTGATTGCGGTCTGTTTCAAGGGCCCAAGCAATGGCGCGAGCGCAACTGGCAGGATACGCCTGTGCCCGCGCGCCAAATTGATGCCGTGATCCTTACGCACGCGCACCTTGACCACTGCGGCTGGATTCCCCGCCTGG
Source organism: Candidatus Angelobacter sp. (assembly GCA_035710845.1). Classification (GTDB taxonomy): domain Bacteria; phylum Acidobacteriota; class Terriglobia; order Terriglobales; family Acidobacteriaceae; genus Angelobacter. Next base: position 12,802 of record DASTCT010000075.1, on the reverse strand, counting down.
TGAAAGAAGGTTTTAAGGGGCCGATCTATGCCACGCAGCCGACGATTGACCTGTGCTCAGTGGTGCTGCCGGATTCCGGCCACCTGCAGGAAGAAGAGGCGCGATTCCACAACAAGAAGCGCTCATCAAAGCATGATCCGGCGCTGCCGCTTTATACCTTGCAGGAAGCGGAAGACTGCCTGGCGTTGTTTGAGCCGGTAGCCTTTGCGGAAAAGAAGCAGCTCACGCCGGAGTTTGCTTTTCGATTTGTTCATGCCGGGCACATTTTAGGTTCGTGCATGGTTGAGGTCTTTGTTGGCGCGGGCAACAGCGCGCGCAAATTCCTGTTCACCGGCGATATTGGCCGCGTTCATCTTCCCATAGCTTCAACCTCTGCCGTCGCTGCGCCTGCTGCCGGTTCTGAGAACGGCGCACCGGGCCGCGTGGTGCGACTGGGGCCAACTGCGGATGAAGATTCTGAACTGCTGGTGATGGAGTCAACTTACGGGAACCGCGAGCATCCGCATGACGACGTGCGGCCGCACCTGGCAAAGATCATTAGAGACACCGTGAAGCGCGGCGGCACAGTGGTGGTCCCAGCCTTTGCCGTGGAGCGCACGCAGAAATTTCTCTTCCTGGTGAAAGAGCTGATGGAATCTGGCCAGATTCCGCGCGTACCCGTATTTACTGACAGCCCCATGGCCATTAAGGCCGTTGAGATCTTCATGAAATACGGAGAAGAATTCAATGACGCAGCGCGCGCCCTGGTGGCGAAATTCGGCTCGCCGCTTAACTGGGAAGGCTTTCACTTTGCGCCCAAGCAGGAAGATTCAAAGAAGATTAACGATGTGCGCTATCCCTGCATCATTGTGTCGTCAAGCGGCATGGTGACCGGCGGGCGCATTCTCCACCACCTGATGCTGCGCCTGCCCGATCCGCGCAATCAGGTGCTGTTCATTGGTTTTCAAGCGCCGGGCACGCGCGGCGAAATCATCAAGAGCGGTGCAAAGAGCGTGCGGATTTTTTCTCAGGAGGTGCCTATCCGGGCGCAGATCGCCGCGCTGGAGCAGTTCAGCGATCACGCCGATACTGCCGAGCTGCTGGCGTGGCTCAAGACGTTTAAAAAGCGCCCGCAAAACACCTATCTGGTTCACGGAGAGCCGCACGCAGCCTCGCTGTTGCAGCAGGCCATTGCTGCGAACCTGGGCTGGAAAGTAAACGTGGCCGAATGGCTGGAGAAAGTTCCGCTGCCGTAGCGTCAATTTCCGCCCCCTTCCATGCAGAGCGCAAAACGCATCTAAACTAGTAAGTTCAGAAGAAGTTCAGGTGCTAGAGGAGGAAGGAAGGGCAAAAATGAAAAAAGTGTCTTATTGGCTTCTAAGCCTTGTATTGTGCATGGGCTTTACCGCCGCAAAGGCGCAAACCGGCAATAACGCGCAGCCGAGCAGCAGCGCGCAATCGGGCAACAACGCGCAGCAGTCGAATGGTCTTGAGCGCTCGCAAAATAGGATCACGCGCGAGGTGCATCATGAATTGGTGATGCTGCCCCAGCTCACGATCTTTGACAATCTCAAGTACCAGGTAAACGGCAACGAAGTTACATTGAAGGGCGACGTGGTCCATGCTGTCCTGAAAGATGAAGCGCAGGACTCCGTGAAGAAAATTGAAGGCGTGGAAAAAGTCAACAACGAGATTAATATTCTGCCGCCTTCACCCATGGATGACCGCATTCGCCTGGCCGTGGCGCACGCTCTGTTTGGAAATGATTCACCGCTTTTCCGCTACGCCATGGGCGCGCTGCCGCCGATTCACATCATTGTGAAAAATGGCCATGTAACGCTGGAAGGCGTTGTGGACAGTGAGTCAGATAAAAATCTTGCCTATACAAAAGCCAATGGCGTACCTGGCGTGTTTTCAGTAACGAACAATCTGATGGTGCAAAAGTCCTGATTTCGCATCTCAATGCGGCGAACAAATAAAGGCAAACGGAGGGAAAATTAATTTCCTCCGTTTTCTTGTGAGCTTGTAATCGTGCGAAAGCCGTTCTACTTTCGCGTGGTTTTACCCGCGATCAGGCAAGTCACGCCGCGACCATCCTCAGAGGCGCGCAGGTTGCTGGTGTAATCAGAGCAATAAGCTTTGCCTTTGCCTGCCAGCGGCTCTGCGGTTATGCGGAAAGTTCGCGCCGGTTTGCGCTCGCATCCGCTGAGCGTAAAGCGATAGCCGTTATAAATTCCGCCGGCAAATTCAGCGTCCATGAATTTGTAAACCCCATCTTCGTCCAGTCCTTTGCCCACGTTTACCAAGTCTGCCATGCTGCAAGTGAAGCCGATTCCCGGATGGTTCTGCGCGTAAATATTTTCTGCTATATCAATCATGCGCACGGCGCGCAGCGGAGAGAGCTTAGGACGCTCATCCGTTACCACCAGGGATTTCGTATCAGGAGCAGCGCCGCCGAAAGCGGAGAAAAACGCCGGCCCCCACCAGGATTTGCCGAGTATTCTGGGATCACTCAGCGGCAGCGTAGCGTTCATCGTGAGCGTGTTCAGCCGCCACACGCTTTGCTGTTTTTTCATGTTAAGCACAAAGTGGATCTGGGCAGGCATTTCCTGCTCCACGCCATTGCGCAGCAGATGCACTGAAAGCCCCATCAAGTCTTCGTCGCCGCGAGGATCTTCATTATCAATCTGTACTTCATAGCGCTCATGTTGCGCTGGATTATTAAAAGAAAACAAGATCGGCCCAAGATCAAAAGCCTGGAAGCTGTCTGGATCAGTGGTCTTCAAAGTCGCCAGCATCTGCAACGGGCTTGCGTCGGAAGGCGAATCCTTTGCCATCTCCGCCAGCTTGTTTTGCATTTCTGTGGTCAGATGTTTTTTGAAAGGAGCTTCACCGCCGGAAAACATTTCCAGAACGGCTTGGCGCGCCGTTTGCGATGGCCCAGACTGTCCTTGGCAAACACAAACAAAAGCTGCCAGCAAAGCAACCAACAGCCTGAACCTGCGGACGAACATCAGCTTTCTCCTGCAATACCGGATTGCGCCAGCTTAGCTATTTCGCGCGCAAACTGGCAATGGAAAAGCCGAATTTACAGGTGACTTTGGGCCTAAACCGCCTTGCACTAGGTCATTGTTCTGCCGGAAAGAAGCGGGGTTCTTTTGCTGGGTCGCGTACGACACCATATCTAAATAGACATACGCAACGTACATTTCACGCACACGCCCTCTTTGCAAACCCGCTTCTCAGGAACGGCGGCCGTTCCCAGGCAATCGAGACGCCGTCTCACTGTTCTCATTCTCTGAAAGAACAGTAATTGGCTTCGGTTCTGAAACCTTCATCTTGGCGCCACAAACAGAGCAATGAACTGCTCCGGCGTGCTCCACCACGGAAGGCACTGTTCGGAACCTGCGTAAACACTTGGGGCATTCCACATCAATAATTCGAACCAACGGAGGACCCTGTTTTGCAAACTGTGATTTTGGATAGCCTAACAATGTATGCCTTTGTATGACAACAGTTAAAACCCTAAAATTTTGTTAAGTTGGAAAATATTTATTTTGTGATGCCGTTGCTGGCCACCACACGGGCCACTGCCAGCATGGAGATGGCCTGGGCTGAACTATCGTGCAGCTTCTGCGCTCGAGCAAGCGCGTTCAATGAATCCACCTGGGCCGCTGCTTCGCTAATCTCCTGTACCACGGCAGCAGCGTTCGTTTCCGGGGTGCGTGCGTCCCAAACTTCATCTGCTGCGCTAAAAGCCATATCAAAATACTTGCGCGCTTGCTGCTTGTTGCCGGATGTTCCTGCAGCAAATCCGTCCGCAGCAGCTTCCCGGGCGCGCAGTGTCGGGGGCAAGCCACGCAGTTGTTCTGTCTGGTCAGCGCCCTTGTTGCTCATGGCTTCCAGCACAGAGACATTTTCTTCCTGCGGCTGCTGTATCTCGCGTTCCGGCCCCACATTCTGCACTGTGGTGTTGGCCGCCACATCAGATTGCAAGGCTTTCTGGTAAGCCTCATCGCCAAGCGCCTGCTGCATGGCCCCACTGGTAATTCGTATGGAAAGCCCGCGCAATGGCGAATCTTCCAGCTTTCCCAGCCAGTCAAGAAGTTGCAGTCCTGTGGTTGTAGCGATGTCTTTTGATACTTCGCCGGCCATTTGTGAATACATCGCTGCCAGGTTTTGCGATTCAGCGGCGTTCTCCTGCGGATCAGGCAAAGAGGCAAACATCTTGGCAAAGTGCGCCTGTGACCACGCTGACTTTTCTCCCTGTGCCTGGATTGTCGCCATGATTGCGCGTGAAGGCACAATGCCTTTGTTAAGCGCAGCATCCAGCTTGCGTGAAACCGGGTCTAGCGTCTGCTTGGGACACGTCGTGAGGGCTCCGATCAAAGATTGTTCTGCTCGCATTGCAGCATTTTCCGGCAGGTTCTCCACAAAGCTCTGCACTGCTGTGCAATCGCCCTGCCCATTGGCCATCATGGAGACCGCCGGGGTTTGGCCCAGCCGAACCAGCTCAGATTCAATGCCTACGCCTTCACTCCAGAAAGACTTGGCCATCTTCTTATCGATGGGTGAAATCACGTCAGCCGCAGCGGACAAAACCCGCAGCCTGTCCTGCTGATCAGATTGCGGCAGCGCCACGGCCATTCTTACCGTATCCACCACAAATTTCTGCTCTGGCGAGAGCTGCTTAACAGCTCCGCGCCTCGCGGCAGGGGTTGTAGTCTTGGACCAAACCTTGGCAGGTGTGCTTTGCGCCATTCCGCTCAAGCTAAAAACCAAATTGAACCCTAAGACAGCAATACCCACTGCGCGCCAGGAAATCTTCTGCACGATATCTTTACTCCAACTTATTTTTGGATCTCATTCCTGCCCGGGAATGAGGACTCTTGAAAGGCTACCTAAGCATCTACTCTGCATCAATGGCCTGGAGGAATTTTTTAGAAGGATGAGCTAAGGGGGATTAGGTCATATCTTAGTTCTAAAGGATCATAGAGTCTGCGCAAGCCAACGCCGGCGTGTCCAGGGGTGAACTCGCATAGAATCAGAAAGTTGCAAATAAATCTCCGTGAGCATGCCCTTTGGTATCATCTAACCTCTTTCGGAGGAAGAATCTTCATGAAGAATGAAGGTAACACCCGTCTCAAGACGGGGATTGCCGGCCTCGACGACATTTTGCACGGCGGGTTGCAAAGCGGGCACGTCTATCTGGTGGAAGGTGACCCTGGAACCGGCAAAACCACGTTGGGCATTCAATTCTTGCTGGCAGGCATTGCCAAGGGGGAGGCCACTCTTTACATCACGCTGGCTGAGTCGCGCCAGGAACTGCAAGCCGTGGCTGATTCCCATGGCTTTGATATTTCCAAGATTGAAATTTTTGAAGTGCAACCTCCTGAATTGGACGCGCAGGGTTCCAATCAGTACACGGTTTTCCATCCATCTGAGGTGGAACTGATAGACGTGATGCAGAACATTCTGAGCAAAGTGGAGAAGGTGAAGGCGGGCCGCATTGTTTTTGATTCCATGTCGGAAATCCGCATGCTTGCGCGCGATCCCCTGCGCTACCGCCGCCAGATTCTTTCGCTCAAGCAGTTCTTTGTTGGCCGCGGAAGCACGGTGTTGCTGCTGGATGACCGCACCAGTGAACATCTGGATTCGCAACTGCAGAGCATTTGTCATGGGGCCCTTCGCATGGAATCATTGCCGCGTGCCTATGGTCCCTTGCGCCGCCAGCTCCAGGTGCTCAAATTTCGCGCTACACGCTTTCGCGAAGGGCAGCACGATTACAAGATCTCCAAAGGCGGCCTGCATGTCTATCCCCGCCTGATCTCGGCGGAACATCACGTCGAAGATGTGGACCGGGACATGCTGCCCAGCGGTATTGCGGAGCTCGATAAAATTTTTGGCGGAGGCGTTGCGCGCGGAACAAGCACGCTTTTTATAGGCCCGGCGGGCAGCGGCAAATCCTCCATCGCCACCAAATTTCTTGCCTCTGCCGCGGACCGCAAGGAGCGCGGCATGATGTTTACCTCCGATGAAACGGTAGAGTCCGTGCTGATCCGCTGCCGCGGTCTGGGTATTCCGCTTGACGACCACCGCAAAAACAAAATGGTTGAATTGCAAAAAGTGGATCCGGCAGAGCTTTCACCGGGAGAGTTTATTGCCCGTATTCGTGCTGACGTGGTGGAGCGCGATTGCAGGGTGGTGGTGATCGACAGCTTGAATGGGCTGCTCCAGGCCATGCCGGAGCAGTCCATCCTGGTGCAACTCCATGAGCTGTTCTCTTATCTCAGCCATATGGGGGTGAGTACCTTTCTGATTATGGCCCAGTTTGGAATATTAGGGACGCATATGGGCTCTCCTGTGGATGTCTCCTATCTGGCAGACAATGTTTTGCTGTTTCGTTATTTTGAATCCCAAGGCGCGGTGCGGCAGGCCATCTCCGTGGTAAAGCGGCGCAGCGGTCCGCATGAACGCTCCATCCGGGAGCTTCGCTTCTCAACCAACAAGATTGAGGTTGGCGCTTCGCTGCATGAGTTCGAGGGGATTTTGACTGGCATACCCAGATTTGTGGGGAGCAGCAATCCGCTCTTGTGATGGCCCATGACCTGAATTTGCGGGTGTTGGTGCTTGCCCAGTTCGGCCGGGACAGCGAACTGCTGCAAGCATTCTTAAAGCGGCATAACTTTTATTCCCATGTTGTCAGCAGCGCGGAAGAGCTGCTCAAGGAATTGGAACGTGGAGCGGGAATAGGCATTGTCACGGAAGAATCTTTCAATATGCCGCTGGAATCGTGGACGCGTAGGCTGGCGATACAGCCGTCCTGGTCCGATTTTCCCTTGATCGTGCTGACTGGCGCAGGCGAAAGTTGGGTGCCATCACCTTATCTGGCCGAACTTCGCAGCGTGGGAAACGTGACCCTGGTGGAGCGGCCCATCCGCTCTGACAGCCTGCTCAGCGCCGTAGAAAGCGCCATGCGCGCGCGGATGCGCCAGTATGAAGTGCGTGATTTTTTGCGCCGTCAGGCCGATTCCGAGGAAGCCCTGCGCAAAACAGAAAAACTGGCAGTCGCCGGCCGGCTGGCTGCCAGTCTTGCCCATGAAATCAATAACCCGCTTACCGCTGTTACCAACCTGCTTTTTCTCATAAGAGGCGCCCGTGATCTGGCGGAAGCAAAAAAATACGGCGCGCAAGCTGAAGATGAATTGCGCCGTGTGACAGAAATTGCCAACCATACTCTTCGCTTCCATCGCTCTTCACACGGGCCGGAGCTTGTGGAAGTTGCGCCCCTGTTGGATTCCGCCGTGTCTTTGTTTAAGGCCAAGCTCAGGAACCAGGACATCAAGGTAAAAATAGAGTGCAGTGAACGTTGCAGGGCCACCTTTGTGCTGGGAGAGATTCGCCAGGTTCTGGTAAACCTGATTGCCAATGCCATTGACGCCATGCCCCGTGGAGGAGGTTTGCTGGTGCGCGGCTTAACCCGCCCTCACCCCGGAACTTCCATGCCCGGATTACACATTACCGTCGCCGATCACGGAGAAGGGATTCCCCCCAAAGCGCTTCCCAGGCTGTTTGAACCTTTTTTTACGACGAAAGGAAGTATCGGAACTGGATTGGGTCTGTGGCTGACCAAGGATATTATTGACCGGCATCACGGTTTTATACGCATGCGCAATCACCACCATCCACACGGGGCCGTATTTTCTTTCTGGATTCCAGAGAAGCCCACAGCGCAAGCGCTTTAAGACAAGTCTACAAGCCAATCTAGAGTTGCTGTGTCCCGCTCCGTAGAAGAGTGGCCCTTTAGGGCCACGTTAAGGTGATAAAAAATCCGGGCTTCAGAGACTGGTGAGAACTAACTTGTAATTGTGAGCAAGATAGGGCAGAAAGAGAGTCATGGGACGATTTCTGCCGTATGCGCCGGAGCAAGCGTATCTGGTACCGCCGAACGTGAAAGAAGAATTGGGGAAGGACCATTTGTGCTTCTTCATTCATGAGGCGGTAGAGCACCTGGACCTGAGCCGTTTCGAGCAGGTCTATGGAGAAGAAGGCGGGGCCCTGTATCACCCCTCGCTGATGCTAAAAGTCTGGCTGTATGCCTATGCGCTGGGGATCACGTCGGCGCGGCGATTGGAACAGCGGATCCGGGAGGATCTTGGGCTGAGATATCTAGCCGGAGGGTCCAAGCCGGACAACTGGGCCTTGAGTGCGTTTCGTCGCCGACATGCTCGTGGACTCAATGACGTGTTCACGCAAGTGCTGGAGATGGCGGGAGGGATGAAGTTAACGCGTCTGGGGCAGGTGGCGGTAGATTCGTCGCGGATTCAGGCGGCGGCCTCGCGCAACCGGCTGGAGACGGAAGAACGATTACAGCAGGAGCGAAGCAAGCTGCGACGGGCGATTCGAAAATGGCAGAAGCAGTGCGATGAGGAAGACCCTAACGAAGGAGCTGGGAGCCAGGCAGTAGTGGAGAAACTGAAAGAACAGTTGGCGGAGATGCCCAGACGTCTGGAGAAGCTGCGCAAGAGCGGATTGAAGAGAATGTCGCAAACCGATCTGGATGCGCGTTTTTTGCGGGAACGCGGCGGTTTCGTGATGGGTTACACCGGTGAGATAGCCGTGAATCAAAAGCACCTCATTGTGGCGCAGCGCGTAACCCAGAACACAACTGACAATGACAGCCTCAATCCCATGATTAAGGAAGCGGAACGACAAACCGGCAAAGTCACAGAACAGGCTCTGGCGGATTCGGGTTTTTTCTCTCTGGACAACATCGATCGGCTGGAGCAGCGGGGAGTGGATGTTTATCTGCCGGATTCCAATCTAGCGCGAGAACTGAACACGGGACAACGATGTAAGCGCTTGCGGCTCACGCCCACCCAGCGGCGGATGCGGCAGAAGTTGCGATCCCCGGCAGGAAGAGCGATTTACGGGAAACGCAAAGGCTTAGTTGAACCAGTTCTGGGAACACTGAAAGAGCAACGCGGCATGAAACGATTTCGCTTGCGGGGATTGGCCAAAGTCAGCATTGAGTTTACTTTGGCCACAACCGCTTACAACCTGACCCGGCTGTTTGCAGTCAGGTAGTCCGGGTCGAGAAGTCAACTAAAAGCGGGCTCACAAGACACTGACGTGCATTGGTTCTCACGCAGTCTCTTCAGCCCCGGTGAAAAAAATTCAGACGGGGATACACCAACTCTGAAATTGCTTTAGTATCCGTTTTGAATGGCTTTAGATCAGCTTTAGAATTGCTATAGATCGTGTGGCACAGCCGCCCTTGGCTGTGTGAAACTTAACCCCAATGATCATGAATGATCGTGGACCGCAGGCCCTCGCCTGCGAAATTTGTGGTCTCCACTCACTCTAAAACTGCTTTAGCTCAGCGTCCCTTAGATAAAATTCGCTTGAGTGGTGGGATTGATTCAGATGGCCCGGCTCTCCGCAGCCCTCAGCTCGGCCACAATCTCAGCCGCGGCCTCGCGCGCCAGGTCGCCTTTATCGGGCGGGAAAGAGATGGCACCCACGCGAGCGTGTCCGCCGCCGCCGTAGCGCTCGCAGACCTTCGCCAGGTTCACCATGTTTTCACGGTTAGTCCAGGGATTTGATCCCACTGAAACCTTCACGCGGAAGCTGCTGCTGCTAAGGCCCACGCTGTAAACCGACTCCGGATGCAGGTAATAAGGAATGAACTTGTTATAGCCCTCAAGATCGTGGTCGCTGATGTCGAAATAAATGGTGCCTTGGCGGCATTCAGAACGCTTGCGCAGAATCTCAATTGACTTGCGATGCCGCTCCATCAGTGGCGGAATCACCGCCGCCACAAACGGCTCTTCAAGCACCTGCGCCAGCGGTTCGCTCACCAGATACGGGATCAGTCGCGGAAGAAAACTGGAATCATTGGTTGACTCAATGGCCATGGTCAGCTTCATGGCCGGTTCAGCCATCTCCACCGCTTCCTGCGGGCTTTTGAATTGCGCCCCATCAATAATGTCTGCCCATTGAATCAGCTCAGCTACAGGGTGGGGATTGAATCCAAATTTATTTTCTGCTACTTCCGCCAGAAACTTGGTGCAGGACTTGAACTCAGGATCGAAGAATTTCTTTGATTTATCGCCATTGCGATAGTGCTCCGCATCTTGCGGGCTTAGGAAGGCGCTCTCATGATGGTCAAACCACCAGGTGATTTTGGGCGAGGCCGAGTATTTAAAGTCGACAATGGCATTTTCATCGCCGTCAAAATCGGCTTCATTAAAAAGTGCGCCGGCGCGATGCACCAGTCCTGTGAACTCAAAATCCACGTCAGAACGGATGCGCTCGCGGTAAAAGCGGGAAAACAGCGCCGCTGACGCCGTCCCATCAAAACATTTGCCGTGAAAAAAGACCCTGACTCTCAAAAGGTGCTTGCCTGCCCTCTCCGGATCATGCAAATAGTAAAGCTACTAGAAATGACATTCCCAGGCGGTTCTGTCAAGGCAGACCTCATCGCGCAGCGATGAACCCTCGTAAAACCACGTTTATCGCGCCAGCGATAAACCGCGTATCTAAGCGATACGATTGTCGTAACTATTTATAGATAGAAACTTGGCCGGCCGGCTTCTGCAGTTTGATCGTGAACTCGTGCGTAGGCTGGTTTAATTCAAAATCCTGGCCATAGGTCCTGTATCCCGGCGCTATCACCTGGATCCGCCAAGTGCCATAAGGGAGGCCGCTGGCCTCAGCCTTGCCGTCTTCGTGGGTCTTCAGTTCCAGACCTTCCTGCTTCTCCTTGCCTTTTTGCACCATGTGCAGCACAACTTCGGCATTTTTCACCGGTTTGCCATTGGCGTCTCGAACAATGGTCAAATTGACTGAGGAAGTCGGCTCCGTTTTCTTTCCGGCATAGGCCGCCACCGTAAAGCAAAATATGGCAAGGCTCGCGAGGATCAGGCGAGGAATTTTCATGGCTGCCCTTATTCTACAGCTTTCTTCGCGACCGCGGAATCCCAGTCTTTTCACTCCGTTTTGGCTGGGGATCGGTGGCAGGTTAAGGCAACGCTCTGTTCTGCCCCCGAATCTCGCAGTCACCCAGACCACCCGGCATGGGCTCCAAAGTGCTATTACTTTGGTGTCCTTTCCCGCCAAAAATCGGATTGCTGACGGCGGTTTTAAGCAAGCTGCAGGAAGTCTCGCCTATACGATTTTAAACGAAGTCATTATTAGAAAATTCTTATTGTACCTCTTTGAAATGTGACGCTTGCGGCTTGTGGCGTTCGCTGGCACACCGCATTTGCAACCTGCCTGAAATCGTATATACGGTTTAAAACCAGCAGCTTAGCAGAGCTTAAGAGCACCAATGGCCTCTGGCCCATGCACCTCTGCTGGCGCGACTTTGGTAAGTTGCTCCCCCTTCAACCGGCGAACTAAAACACTAGCATCCACCGGCAGCTACTGCCGTGTGAGAAATGGAGAAGGCGTGATGAAGCTTGGTAGGTTTCGACATAGCCGGAGCACTGTGGCAAGCCTTCAGGTCAAGTCCAGCAAGGGCTTTACTCTGATTGAGATGTTGATTGTGCTCGCAATCCTCGTCATTGCGACAGCGATTGCGGTGCCTATGTTGAACAACGTCATGAACACCTACCGCCTTCGCGCGGCAGTTTCTTCGGTCACAGGCGCCATTCAATCATCGCGCTATCAGGCAATTTCGTCCGGCTATGCTTATCAAATCGTACTCAGCAAGGCAGCCGGGACTTTCCAGGTCCAAAGCGATCCCAATCACGTTGGGACCTTCAGCAATGTAGGCAATGCAATACCGCTGGCAAGTTCTTCCATTCCTGTAGTTTTGGGGGCCGATACCACGCTGCAATTTCGTCCCAGTGGATTGGTGGCGGCAACAGTGGGGAATACAACTCTAACCCTGACTTATGGTGTCAAGACAGAGACCATCACGGTATCAAGCTATGGCAATGTTAAAGTTACGCCGTAAGGCGCGCCGGAACACCGGCTTTGCACTTATCGAAACCGTCATCGCGATTGCGATCCTGGCCATTGGGATGCTAGGTGTTGCGGCGCTACTGGCACAATTGGGCGGCAACTCTACCAAATCCAGGTACATGAGCACAGAGGCGTTGCTGGCCTCAGAAAAGCTCGATGACCTGAACCGCTTCCCTTATAACGATCCGGCCATCATCGTTCCTACCGGCAATACGGCCGGCAGCCTCACGGCTGACACCACGGACACTGTGACCGTAGGCGCTATCACTGAGAATGTGGATTACTTTGATCAGGTTCGCATCTCTTCTGGTAACGGCAACATGGTTGAAACCGTGAGCGGAAAAGATGCGGGCGGCAACACCGTTTTCATCACCACCACTCACGCCCCTGACGGCAGCATACAGACTACGACCTCAAATAACGCCCCGGCGCCAACCGCAGACATGCTTACGTTCTCGCGGCGCTGGATTATCGAGCAGAACATGGCAAACCTGCCCGCAGGAGTTCGCCGCTTTACTGTGCTCGTCTCATTGCAGGTCCCGGCTTTTCCATCCACTTTCCAGTCCAGCATGTTGAGGTAAGCCAACGTGAAAAACAGAGGATCAAGACCCATGCCACAAAAACAAAACAGCAAAGCAGCAACCGGATTTTCTTTGATTGAATTGATGGTAGCCATGCTGATCTTTCTGGTGATTGGCGGCGCGGCCGTTGCGCTGGTCAAAAAGCATGTGCCGATCTTTACCTCACAGCAGAACCAGACCGGCTTGAACATTTCCATGCGCAACGCCGTGGCCCAGATGCAGATTGACGTGGTTAACGCCGGAACCGGTTATTACCAGGGCGTGAATATACC